>JBGVFB010000061.1:0-50352 GCA_045120675.1 Faecousia sp.
CAAATTTCACTTTATTGTGCTGTTGCACCGCACCGAAAAGTTGTCATTCCGAGGAGG
Source organism: Faecousia sp. (assembly GCA_045120675.1). Classification (GTDB taxonomy): domain Bacteria; phylum Bacillota; class Clostridia; order Oscillospirales; family Oscillospiraceae; genus Faecousia. Next base: position 58 of record JBGVFB010000061.1, read on the forward strand.
GGCGAAGCCCCGACGTGGGAATCTCCAGCACCGCAGCACGAAGTAATAGAAACCAATTAACATCGAATATTCAAGATTTACAATGTTAATCGGTTGTTTCCACATCAAACCGCGAAGCAGGAGATTGCCACGTCGCTAACGCTCCTCGCAATGACAGTGGTGGTCAATAGTTGTCAGCGAAGAACCAACAGCACGATAAACATCAATTTGAAATGCAGATAGTATATGAATACATTATATCATACGCATCCGGATGCGTCATCCAAAATTTCATTGACAGAGGAATTTCATGCCGTTAAAATGAAAGAAAAGGAGTGAAAAACGATGATTGAATGTAAAAACGGATTATTTCACTTAAGAAACCATGCCCTGTCCTGTCTGCTGCGGATAAACCGCTACGGCCTGCTGGAGCAGATTCATTTCGGCGCGCCGGTTCGAAGCGAGGATGTGGAAGCGCTGGCTGGCCAGCCGGGTCTTGGCTGGGGCAGCAGTCTGCTTTTGAATGACAAGGATCCCAGCAGCAGCCCCGATGCCATGGCACTGGCATGGAGCGGCAGCGGCCGCGGTGATTTCCGGGAAAGCCCGCTGGAAATGGACGGCCAGTCCACGAATTTTTGTTATGTAAACCATAATATTCTGGATGCGCAGCCCCTGATGAAATGCGGTCTGCCCCAGACCCACGGCAAGGGCGAAACGCTGGAAATCCTGATGGAGCAACCCGGTGCGCGCCTGAAGCTGTATTTTACTCTCTATGAAACGGCCATGACCCGCTTCGCCGTGCTGGAAAATACGGGCGAGCAGCCCATCGAGCTGCACAAGCTGATGAGTTTCTCCATGGACATCTACGGAAGCTTCCGCATGACCACCTTCAACGGCGGCTGGGCAGCGGAAATGCAGCGCTGTGACACTATCGTAGGCGCCAGCCGTGTGGTCAACGAGAGCGCCACCGGCGCTTCTTCCAACCAGCATAACCCCGGCTTCCTGCTGAGTGAAATGGATGCAACAGAGGATGCGGGCCGTGTTTACGGCTTCAATCTGCTCTATTCCGGCAACCACTACGGTTCCGCGCGGCAGTCTCAGCAGGGCTTCACCCGCGTCATGCAGGGCATCAATCCCGCAAACCTTTGCCAGACACTGCAGCCCGGCGAAACCTTCGAGACACCGGAAGCGGTGCTGTGCTATTCCGGTGCGGGCTTCAACGGACTCAGCACGCGGATGCACAAATTTGTGCTGGATCATGTGGTACCGGAATACTGGAGCCACAGGGAGAGCCCTGTCCTTTACAACAGCTGGGAAGGTTGTATGTTTGATTTCAACGAGTCCCGTCTGGTGGACCTGGCCCGCCGTGCCAAGAATTTAGGCTGCGAACTGTTTGTGCTGGACGACGGCTGGTTCGGTAAGCGCAACGATGATCTGGCAGGCCTTGGTGATTACAGTGTCAATCTCAAGAAGCTGCCCCACGGCCTGCAGGGACTTGCCCAGAAGGTCAATAAGCTGGGGCTCGAATTCGGCCTGTGGTTTGAGCCGGAGTCGGTCAATGAGGATTCTGACCTCTACCGCGCCCATCCCGATTGGGCATTGACCGACCGCTTCCCCACCATTTATGGACGCCATCAGCTGCTGCTGGATCTGACCAAGCCGGAAGTGCGGGATTATATCGTGGAGAACGTGTCCCGCGTGCTGGATAGTGCCAATATCACCTATGTCAAATGGGATATGAATCGCCACTCTGTGGCAGTGGGCCGGAAAGCCCACGAGCATATTTTGGGCCTTTATGATGTGCTGCGGCGGATTTTCGGGCCGCGCCCCCATATCCTGCTGGAAAGCTGCTCCTCCGGCGGCAACCGGTTTGACCTCGGCATGCTCTGCTTCGGGCCGCAGGTCTGGTGCAGTGACAATACGGATCCCATTTCCCGTCTGGAGATTCAGGGCAATCTAAGCTACCTGTATCCCCAGTCCACCTTCGGTGCCCATGTTTCCGCCGCGCCCCATGCCCAGACCCTGCGGGCAACACCCTTAAGCACCCGCGGCAATGTGTCTTTCTTCGGCTGCCTTGGCTATGAGCTGGACTTAAAGCATCTGGTGGCCATCGAGGTGCAGGAGATCAAGCACCAGATTGAATTGTATAAGTCTTATCGCAGAGTGTTCCAGTTCGGCACCTTCCGCCGGATGCATAACGGCTGGCAGGTAAGTCTGGACGGTGTGACGGCAGCAGGTGTGTTCCACAAGCTGCTTCCCGCAGCCCCCGGCTACGAGCAGCTGCGGCTGAAGGGACTGGACGCAAGCAAGACTTATCACCTGCGCACCCGCGCTCAGAAGATCCGCATCGGCCAGTTTGCCCATCTGCTGAAGCATGTGGCACCGGTCAGCTTGAATCCCAACGGTGCTGTGATCGGAACAGCCGACAAGCACTACGGTCTGGAAGACGGTGCGGAAGGCTACCGTGTCAGCGGCGGGGCACTGCTCAACGGCATTTTGCTGCAGCCCCTCTTCCGTGGCACCGGCTACGATACAAACCAGCGCACACAGGGCGACTACGGCTCCAATGTGTATCTCATCGAAGAAGTGTAAAAAAGACAGAAAAACCCTCCATGCAAATTTGCATGGAGGGTAACTTTTACTGAACCATGTACCACATTTCGAGGATGTCGCGCTGTTCGTAGTACTGGGGAGAGTTACGCCAGCCGCGGTCGGTGGCGCTGTCGGAAATGAACAGCAGCTCCGTTGCGGGCAGCGCTTCGCGCATCATGGCACGATTCTCATCGCCGATACGGGAGTATGCCATCCAGAGCCGGTCCAGCCAGGTCATCTGCATCAGCGGGGTCAGGTCGCCGAACTTGCCGAATCTGTGGTTGCCCAGGAAGGGCGTGTAGGACAGATTCAGGTCCTTCAGATTGGTCAGGTTGGTCAGGGGCCAGAAATCGGTCAAGGGAGAGCTGCACAACTCGATATATTCCAGTGTGGTGCAGTTGCCGACGATTTCCAGATCGGGGGTGCATTCCAGCAGCAGCAGGAAGCGCAGCTTCGGCATGTACTCGATATAGGAAACGTCATAAACACCCTTGTGGCCGAAGTCCAGAACTTCCATTTCGGTGCAGTAACGCAGGTTGTACAGATTGTTGAGGTTCGAAATTTTGTGCTTCCAGGGCATGAAGTATTTGGCATCGGTGCGCAGATACACACTGCTGACCTTGACCTTCCAGACGAAGAGGGTTTCCGGATGGCGCTTGTTCAGGGCATCCATATCTTCGTTGCTCAGACCGCAGTCGATCATATCCACCTTGGCCAGATTGTAGAAGCAGGGAAGTGCGGCTTCCAGTTCTTTGGTGTCTGTCATCTGGATCTTGGAAAGATCGATGAATTCCGCCAGAGAATTGGTTTCTACACCGCAAACGGTGAAGTTCCACAGGAACCGGATTTCCGGATAGGTTTCCTTCAGAAGGATCAGGAGATCCTTTTCGGGCAGCGTGCCTTCCAGTGTGACAGAAGTCAGGTTGGGAAGGTACTTCAGCTTGGTGAGCAGTTCGTCGGCATCGGGATTGGTCACAGTGATGCTTTCTTCTGTATAATCCACAACCAAATCGCCAACGGGAACACTGCAGGCAATGGCAAGGTCGGGATGCTGCTCCATCAGCAGGAACAATTCCTCGTAATCGCGGCAGGATTCAGCCTTGACACTTACAAGCTCCGGCAGATAAGCAAAAACCGGGATGTCGTCTGCTGACAGGGTTTCCACCACAAGCTCCTGGGCGGTATTATCACAGTACGCACCCTGGAAGGGAACGGACCAAAGAATCTCACAATCGGGGAGGGCGGCGGCCAGCAGATCATACTGTTCGATGGTGATGCCGGTACCGCGCAGATTCAGCTGCTGCAGCTTGGTCAGCTCCTGCAGCTTTTCCACTTCCGTGATTTGCTGATTGGACAGGTCCAGCTCGCTGGAGGTGCGCAGATATTCCGCGCCGTCCATCACCACGTAGGTTTCGTGATAGATGCGAAGCCGCTCAGCTTCTTCTGCGGCCAGCTTCTGCCGGTGGTCCAGTACCAGACAGGTTGCAATGAGCGCAAGCAACAGGAATGTTGCGACGCATATGATGGTGATTTTTGTTTTCTTGCTCATGGGGTCACTCCTTTGAATCGGAACAGGAAAGGATAGTTAGGGCTATTATACTCGATATACAGGGTATTGGCAAGCTTTTTTCGCCAAAAAGCATGGAATCAGGCGGCTTCCTGCAAAGAAAAAAGGACGGATATCCGTCCTTTTTTGTATGAATCAGGCCATCTGCAGGTCCATGGCTTTGCCGCCGAGAATGTGGAAATGCAGGTGGGGTACCGTCTGACCGGAGTCGGCACCGGTATTGGAAGCTACGCGGTAACCGTTTACCAGACCCTCTGCCTTGGCGATTTGGGGGATGACTTCAAAGATGTGCGCGATGACAGCGCTGTTTTCTGCGGTGATGCCGTTGCAGTCTTCGATGTGGACCTTGGGGACCACCAGCACATGGGTGGGAGCCTGCGGTGCGATGTCCCGGAAGGCCAGAATGGTCGCATCCTCGTAAACCTTGGTGGAAGGGAGTTCACCCGCAATAATCTTGCAGAATAGACAGTTTTCCATATTGATTTCCTCCTTATAATCCAATCACACTGAATACACCGGTGCTGGCGATGCCCGTGATGATGCCAGCCATAATGACACCCAGAGAGACCGCAGCAGCAGTGGATTTGATGCCCATATTCAGGAACGAAGCAGCGAGGGTACCGGTCCATGCGCCGGTGCCGGGCAGTGGGATGCCGACAAACAGCATCAGCGCCATGAACAGACCGCCGCGACCGGCTCGCTGAATCAGCCGCTGTCCGCCATGCTCGCCCTTTTCCAGACAGTAGCGGAAGAACTTTCCGATATACTTTCTATGCGCGCCCCACAGCAGTACTTTTCTGGCGAAAAAGTAAATAATCGGCACCGGCAGCATATTGCCGATGACGCAAACTGTGAGTGCAGTGAAATAATCAAGATCCATACCCACCGCCATAACGATCGAACCGCGCAGCTCGACCAGCGGCACCATGGAAACAAGAAAAATTAAAAGATATTGTTGGAACATGTTTTCACCTGTGATTTTGAATTCCTGCTCATTGTAGCATATCTTTTCCCGGTATGCAACGAGAAAACCGGGAGAAATGCTTAAAATGCGGTTAATTCCAAAAGTCCTGCTTGACGGGAACCGAAATAATCGGTACAATGTCATCGTGTCAGATAAGAACTTCGGGTGCGTCTGTCAGGAGTGATCCTGCAGGCGCCTTTATTGCGAGTTGGGTGATTGTTATGAGAAATTCCAGAAGAATATTTTCTTTGCTGATGGTGATCGCAGGAAATATTTTATATACGTTTTCTATTAAATTGTTCCTCCTGCCGGCCAATCTGATGAGCTGCGGTACTACGGGTATTGCCTTGGTTGTGAACTATTTTCTGAATATTCCCATGACCGGCTTTATTTTTGCATTCAATCTGGCGATGCTGATCATAGGCTGGATGATCCTGGGCCGGCAATTTGCCATGACGACCACTCTCAGCTCGATCATGTATCCTGCACTGCTGGAAATTTTGAACCGGACACTGGGCGATGTGGTGGTGACGGAGAACATGCTGCTGAATGTGCTGTTTGCGGGCATGGGCCTTGGTGTGAGTCTGGGTATCATCATGCGGGCGGGCGCAGCCACCGGCGGCATGGATATTCCACCGCTGGTTCTGAAAAAGTATTTCCACATTCCGGTCTCCGCATCCTTGTGGACGTTTGATTTCTGTATTCTGCTGGCGCAGATGTTCTTCCATCCGCTGGAGGATCTGCTCCACGGCATCCTGCTGATTATTGTGATCTCGATTTCGCTGAATAAAATCATGCTGCTGGGTACCAGCCGTACGGAGGTCAAGATTGTCAGCAGCAAGTCGGAGCTGATCCGCGATGCGATTCTTTCACAGGTGGACCGGGGTGTGACGCTGCTCCACGGTGCCGGCGGTTACAGCCATGTGGAAACGGAGATCATTCTGAGCATCGTATCCAATTATGAACTGCCGAAGATCGAGCAGCTGGCCCGATCCATTGACCCGGAGTGCTTCATGATCATCAGCCGTGTCAGCGAAGTCTGGGGCCGGGGCTTTTCCTACGGAAAGAAGGAAAAAGCACAATAAATTGATGTTTAACGCATTGTTGGTTCTTCGCTGACAGCTACCGACTACCACTGTCATTGCGAGGAGCGTTAGCGACGTGGGACCGAAGGGAATGCCTGTGGTGCAATCTCCTGCTTCGCGGACTGATGCGGAAACAACCGATTAACATTGTAAATCTTGAATATTCGATGTTAATTGGTTTCTATTTCTTCGTGCTGCGGTGCTGGAGATTCCCACGTCGGGGCTTCGCCCCTCCTCGGAATGACATACTTGGTGGTGCGGTGCAGCAGAACGACAAACTTTAGAAGCTCTTGCTGCACAGCAGCATAGAGGTGTCTTTGTCATAGCTGAAATTTGCATCACTGTGTATAAAACAATCCCCTCTCGGCCTGTTGGGCGGAGAGGGGATCACTTTATACGGTTGCCTCTTTGATGATGGCGATGCCATCAACCAGATTGGCTCTTTCGAGGGTTCCCTCGATGGCCACCTGACGCTCCATCAGATCAGTCAGAATCACGCAGCCGTCCTTGCACTCAATGGTCATGACGTTGCGCATGATGATGGAATCCATGGTGGGCTGGTTGCGGTAAACGGTAGAAAGACACATAATGGATCCTCCTTACTTGACATCCAGGCTGGCCAGCACAGCGGACAGACGGAGGTTACCCTTCTCGAAGTCGGAAACTGCGGCCATGACCTGCTCATAAGCCATGTGGTTGCCGGCATTTTCCAGACGAACGGCCAGCTCAGCCAGTTCTCTTGCGTGGGATGCGTTGTGGCCGACCATGTACTTCATCAGAGCTACCAGCTCTTCCATGGGAGTATGGTCGTGGGAAGCGCAGTTGCCACAGCCGTGGCCGCACTCGTGGTCGTGATCATGGTGCTCATGGTCGTGGCAGTGGCCGCACTCATGATCGTGATGATGCTCGTGGTCGTGGTGGCAATGGCCGCCGACGTGATCGTGATGAATATGCATAGTAATAATCTCCTTGCATTTTTCTTTTATTATACTGGCACGGGGCGGAGATGTCAAAACATTTATTTTTGCCACGTAACCCCCCTACGGGCTTGCGCAATCGGTAGAAATCAGGTATAATATGCGAAAATAACGAGAGGAGGCATGAATAATGGAAGAAAAAGAATTCCACACGCATGATCATGCCTACCAGCATGCCCACGGCATTATCCATTCCCACGGCCACGTTCACGAGAACCAGAAGGCGGTTGTGAACCGTTTGGCCCGTGCCATCGGCCACTTGGAAAAGGTCAAGCGGATGGTGGAAGAAGGACATGATTGCTCCGAAGTGCTGGTACAGCTGGCGGCGGTACGTTCTGCCATCGACAATGCGGGTAAGGTGATCCTGCAGGATCATATGCGTCACTGCATGGTGGATGCGGTAGCGGCAGGGGATGAAACAGCAATCGAAGACCTGTGCCATGCCATTGAACGGTATATGAAATGATTGTGACAGCTGCCGGAATCCGGCGGCTGAAATTCTACAATTTGTTCATTTGACTTTTGCTTTATCGTATGCTAACATCAAATTAAGCGGGAAAACCGCCAATTAGAGGGAGGAATTTTACTATGGCTAACCGTTACGCAGGCACCAAGACTGAAAAGAATCTGTGGGACGCATTCGCAGGCGAATCCATGGCTCGCAACAAGTACACCTATTTCGCATCCGTGGCTAAGAAGGCCGGCTATGAGCAGATCGCCGCTCTGTTCCTGCAGACTGCAGAGAACGAAAAGGAGCATGCAAAGCTGTGGTTCAAGGCTCTGGGCGAGCTGGGCAACACCGCAACCAACCTGAAGCATGCCGCTGAGGGTGAGAACTACGAGTGGACCGATATGTACGACCGTATGGCCAAGGAAGCTGACGAGGAAGGCTTCCACGATCTGGCTGAGCAGATGCGCGGTGTGGCAGCTGTCGAGAAGGCTCATGAGGAGCGTTATCTGGCACTGCTGAAGAACGTGGAGACTGCCGCTGTCTTCGAAAAGGCCGGTGTTGTTATGTGGGAATGCCGCAACTGCGGCCATCTGGTGGTCAGCACCACTGCACCCCAGCTGTGCCCCGTCTGCAAGCATCCTCAGGCTTACTTCGAAGTCCGCAAGGAAAACTGGTAAAAAGTGCATAATAAATCCCGCAGGAGAAATTTCCTGCGGGATTTGTTTTTTAGAAACGGTAGCCTGCATCCAGAAGACGCATCAGAGCTTCGTTGGCTTCCTCGTCGGTAAAGAGGGAAGTGAACCGCTTATCCACGGCCAGCGCTTCCAGAGAAAGCTTCAGCTGACTCTTTGCCTTCAGGTCATTGAAACCGTCGCTGAGACGGCTGCCGGAGAGAACCCGCTTGGCACCCTTTACATCCAGCGGACGCATGCGGATACCCATCAAATTGGCGGCTGCGCGGTTAGATTCCCATGCAGCGATGAATTTTTCTTCCATCTTACTGCTCCAGAATGACAGGGCCATTATTGGCAGCCAGCGCATTCTTGATATAGGCACCTGCTTCGGCGGGGCTCAGCTTCACCTGCTCGCCGCTCAGCATGTTCTTGACACTGCACATGCCTTCGGCAATCTCATCCTCACCCAGCAGTACGGCGAAGGGAACACCCAGCTTGTTGGCATAGGCCATCTTCTGCTTGAACTTCTTCTGCTCACCGTACAGCTGCACCTTCAGGCCGGAAGCGCGAAGGGTCTGTGCCAGTGCGATGGCAGCGGCAGGATCGGAAGTCATGGGCAGCACCAGCGCATCGGCAGGTGCGGAGGGCAGTGCGGGATTCAGCAGACCCTGCTCGTCCAGAACATAGAAGAGTCTGGTCAGGCCGATGGAAATACCCACACCGGGCAGCTGCTTCTCGATGTAGTAGCCGGCCAGATTGTCGTAACGGCCGCCGGAGCAGACGGAACCGATTTCGGGATGATCCAGCAGGGTGGTTTCGTAAACGGTGCCGGTGTAGTAATCAAGACCTCTTGCGATGGTCAGGTCAACAGCGAAGTTTTCCTCGGGAACACCGAAGGCGGCCAGATTCACCGTAACGGCCTTCAGCTCGGAAAGACCCAGATCGAAGATCTCGTTGCGGCCGGTGTAGCCTTCCAGCGCGGCAATGACTTCGGCATTGGTGCCGGTAATGGCGATGAATTTCAGAATCTCGTCAGCCTGAGCTTCTGTCAGGCCGCACTCCTCGCCCATGAGGATGGCCTTGACCTTCTCAGGGCCGATCTTGTCCAGCTTGTCCACGGTGCGCATGATCTCGCCGGACTTTTCACTCAGTTCCATCATGGCATAGAAGCCGTTGAGGAACTTCCGGTTGTTGACGCGGATCTGGAAACGGTTCAAGCCGAAGCCCTTGAAGACATTGTAAATGATGGCGGGGATCTCGGCCTCGTTCAGGATATCCAGCTTGCCGTCGCCGATGATGTCGATGTCAGCCTGATAGAATTCGCGGAAACGGCCACGCTGAGCGCGCTCGCCACGGTAGACCTTGGAAATCTGGAAACGGCGGAAGGGGAAGGCCAGATCATTGCAGTGCAGAGCAACATACTTTGCCAGAGGAACGGTCAGGTCGAAGCGCAGGGCCAGATCGGAGTCGCCCTTCTGAAAGCGGTAGATCTGCTTCTCGGTCTCGCCGCCGCCCTTGGCCAGCAATATCTGGGCATCCTCGATGGCGGGGGTGTCCAGCGGTGCAAAGCCGTAGGAAGAGTAGGTGTCGCGCAGGATGGAGACCATACGCTCGAACTGAATCTGCTTACCGGGCAGCAGTTCCATGAAACCGGACAGGGTCCGGGGCTTGATAATATCCATGATATAAAGTTCCTTTCAAAAAATAGCTGTCATTGCGAGGTGCCCCGAAGGGCGACGTGGCAATCCCCAAAGGTTTCCGGAATATCCGGGGGATTGCCACACCAGTGTGCGCACTGGTTCGCAATGACATCGCTTATATTGTCTTTGTTTGAGAATCAGAATCTGGGCTTGCTGTGCAGCATTTCGCGCCAGTCAAGGTCGCCGCGCTGCAGGCCCATGATGGACATTTCGGCGGAAGCCAGATTGGTGGCGATGGGGACATTGTGCTTGTCACAATGGCGGATGGTTTCGATCATCTGGGCATCATCCCAGGGATCGGTGGTGTTGGGATCGGTGAACAGCAGCACCAGATCAATTTCGTTATATGCAATACGGGCGTTGATCTGCTGGTGGCCACCCTGCTTGTGGGAAAGCAGCAGGGTGATGGGCAGGCCTGTGTTGTCAGCGATCAAACGGCCGGTGGTAGCGGTTGCAAAGAGGTTATGCTTGATCAGAACACTTTTATAGGCAGTGCAGAACTGAACCATCAGTTCCTTCTTTTTGTCGTGTGCCAGAAATGCGATATTCACAACGCTCACTCCTTCGTAAATTTTACCGGATCGATATGGGCTCCGGCAGCCCCAAGATTCGTTTTGCAATGCGCATGCAGGCTTTGGAAGCCGCGCAGCGGGGTTTATATTTCAGCAGCGGCCGGTTGAAGGTAGCTGCCAATGTGACCGTTTTATCCTCCGGAACAATGCCCAGAAGGGGAAGTCCCGCGGTATCCATCACGTCGTCGATGGTGGTGTCCATGGCGCGGACCAGCTTGGGCTCCACCCGATTGACCACAAGACGGATGTTTTCCTTGCCCATCAGCTCCAGCACCTGTGCGGTACGGGCGGCATCCCGCACGGCGGCGGGGCCGGGGCCTGTGACCAGAATGCAGCGGTCAGCAAAGAGCGCTGCCAGACGGAAGCCTGCGTCCACACCGGCGGGGGCATCCAGGAAGATGTAATCGTAGATGTGGCGGGCACCGGTCAGAAAAGCGCCGAAGGCATCGGTATCAATCCGTTCCGGCGGACGGTTCATGGGTGCCGTGAGAAAATGCAGTGTGGGAAACAGCGGATGCACCGCAGCCTGAGAGAGGGGATAGCCGCCCTCGCAGACATCCAGAAAGGACAGGGGACAGCTTTCGGCAAGTCCCAGAGAAATGTCCAGATTCCGAAGGCCGATGTCGCAGTCGATGCACAGAACGCGCTTGCCGAGCAGCGCCAACGCGGAAGCAACTCCGGCTGTGACCGAGGTTTTTCCTGTTCCACCCTTACCGGACGCAACTGCGATCAGTTCACCCACGTACAGACTCCTCCACAAATAACGTTGTGTTCATTATAAAGCGATATCGCACAAAAAGCAAGTGCAAATCCAGCTTTTTCCAAAGAATTTTCATCAGAATAACCAAAAACTTTGATGATCCGGAAATACGGCCATGCAAATGGCTGAAGCCTTGCAAAAATAGCCGCCAAGGGATAGAAATACAGCACTGGAAGGAATAAAACCTTGCATTTTACGCACTCGTGCAGTATAATTCTTTCAGAATTCAGGAAAAGAGGACCCCGTTATGAAAAACAAAACCCGCTGGATCACCGAAACCGCCATCATGCTGGCGTTGCTTGTGATTTTGCAGGCGGTGACCAAAAGTGCGGGCCAGCTGGTGACCGGCTCCTGCGTCAATGCGGTGCTGGCAGTTTCCGTGCTGGTATCCGGACTGTCTTCCGGTCTGACCGTGGCGCTGCTGTCGCCCTTTGCGGCATTTTTGCTGGGTATCGGCCCGCAGCTGCTGCCCATCGTTCCGGCAATCGCCCTGGGCAATGCTGTTTATGTCCTGCTGCTCAGCCGCCTGTGCGGCCAAAAGCCTCCCGTGTGGCGGAAGGCTCTGGCGCTCTGCGGCTCTGCCGGCGCAAAGTTTCTGACCCTGTATCTGGTGGTTGTGAAGCTGCTTTGCAGCATCCTGCCCCTGAAGCCGCCCCAGATTGCAACCTTCAGCACCATGTTCGCATGGCCCCAGTTGATCACAGCCCTGATCGGCGGCGCAGCTGCCCTGCTGATCGTACCCGTGATCCGCAAGGCCTTACACCGATAAAAAACACTGAAAAGGAGTATATACAATGGAAAACGAAAACCTGATTCCCGAAGAAGAGGAAAGCAGCATCCTGACCCTGACCGATGAAAACGGTGTGGATAACGATTTTGAGTATCTGGACTGCATCGAGTACAAGGGCAAGGAGTATCTGGTTCTGATGCCCGTGGACACCGTGGAGACCGAGATCGTCATCCTGGAAGTGGAGCCCGTGGACGAGGAGAACGAGAACTATCTGGCCGTTGAGGACGAGAAGCTGCTGAACGCTGTCTACGAGATCTTCAAGGAAAAGTACAAGGACATTCTGACTTTCGAAGACTAATTCGCGAAAAGCGCCGCAATTTGCGGCGCTTTCTCGTTTTTTGCCGCAAATTCACAGAAAGTTTACTGCAAACTTCCGGAATCTTCGTTGCGGACAGGAAGAAAATGTGATATGATGGGCAAAATCAAGTAAAAAGGCAAGGAGGCGGTCACGATGGATCCGAATCGCAATGATTCCCGGAACAACGGCCCCAAGAAACCGGACGACAACAAAAATCCCAAGAACAGTCTTTGGGTAAAACTGATGATCGCAGTTGCTGCGGTGTTTATCATCAGCAGCATTTACAATATGATCAATGCAAGCCAGTACAATCAGACCACCTGGTCTGACTTCCGCACCTCCATGGCAGCGGGAGAGATCGTGGAGGCGGAGATCCAGTACGACCGGATCATTTACCTGACCCGGGAGGAGGCAGAAAAGCCTGCGTCCCAGCAGAAGGCCTGCTTTACCGGCCTGCCCACCACCTACAACCAGATGGAACTGGCGGATGAGCTGATCGCTCAGGGCGCCAAGGTGGTGGACCGGAAGATTGTGGAAGACAATTCCGGCATTATGATGGTACTCAGCTACGCGCTGATGATCGGCGGCATGTTCCTGATCACCAATATGTTTGCCAAGCGCATGGGCGGCGGTGAAGGCGGCATGATGGGCGGCTTCGGCAAGAGCAAAGCCAAGGTCTACATGGAAAAGCAGACCGGTGTCACCTTCAAGGATGTGGCCGGTCAGGACGAAGCCAAGGAATCTCTGCAGGAGATCATCGACTTCCTGCATAATCCTCAGAAGTACACCGAAATCGGCGCGAAGCTGCCCAAGGGCGCGCTGCTGGTGGGCTCTCCCGGTACCGGTAAGACATTGATCGCCAAAGCAGTGGCCGGCGAAGCGGATGTGCCCTTCTTCTCCATTTCCGGCTCCGACTTTGTGGAAATGTTCGTGGGCATGGGCGCCAGCCGTGTCCGTGACCTCTTTAAGGAAGCGGCCAAGGTGGCACCGTGCATCATTTTCATTGATGAGATCGATGCGGTGGGCCGTGCCCGTGATTCCCGCTACGGCGGCAATTCCGAGCATGAGCAGACCCTGAACCAGCTGCTCAGCGAGATCGACGGCTTCGACTCCACCAAGGGCATCGTGTGCCTGGGTGCTACCAACCGTCCCGAGATTCTGGACAAGGCGCTGCTGCGTCCCGGCCGTTTTGACCGCCGCATCATCGTAGACCGTCCCAACCTGCAGGGCAGACTCGATACCCTGAAGGTCCACACCCGCAAGATCAAGCTGGCAGAAGATGTGGATCTGCGCAAAATCGCACAGGCCACTGCCGGTGCCGTGGGCGCAGACCTTGCCAACCTCGTCAACGAAGCAGCGCTGCGCGCTGTCCGCAAGGGCCGCAAGCTGGTCAATCAGGAAGACCTGCTGGTTTCCTTCGAAACCGTCATTGCCGGCACGGAGAAGAAGAATACCGTGCTGACCGATATGGAAAAACGGCTGGTTGCCTACCATGAAGTGGGCCATGCGCTGGTTGCCGCGCTGGAGAAGCATTCCCAGCCCGTTTCCAAGATCACCATCGTCCCCCATACCTCCGGCGCGCTGGGTTATACCATGCAGATGCCTGAGGAAGAAAAGTTCCTGAATACGGCGGATGAACTGAAAACCGAGCTGCGTACCCTGCTGGGCGGCCGTGCCGCAGAGACTGTGGTGTTCGGTGTCAAAACCACCGGCGCATCCAACGATATCCAGCGGGCAACGGGTCTGGCACGGAACATGGTTGCCCTCTACGGCATGAGTGACGAGCTGGGTCTGATGGCACCGTCTTCCGTATCCAACCAGTATCTGGACGGTCAGGCATATCTGGACTGCTCTCAGGAAACTTCCGCCAAGGTCGATGCGGCAGTGCAGAAGTTGCTGGATGCCTGCTTTGCAGAGGTGACCCAGCTGCTGACGGACAACCGCACCCTGCTGGACGAAATTTCCGAGCACCTGCTGGTCAAGGAAACCATCACCGGCGACGAGCTGATGGCCTATGTCAACGCAGACAAGAAGCAGCTGCCTGAAGCTGTGGAAGAACCTGCGGAGACAGCAAGCGAAGAATAAACCAAAAGGCACTGTGAAACCCACAGTGCCTTACCTTTACAGGAGATAATTATGATCGAACAGTTTTCCAGAACAGAAATTCTGCTGGGTGAAGCGGCCATGGAGCGGCTTTATAAGGCCCGCGTGGCGGTTTTCGGTGTCGGCGGTGTGGGCGGCTATACCGTGGAGGCGCTGGCCCGCTGCGGTGTGGGACAGCTGGACCTTTGCGACAGCGATACCATCAGTGTTTCCAACATCAACCGCCAGATTTTGGCCACCCATTCCACGGTCGGCCAGCTGAAGGTGGAGGTGGCGAAAAAGCGGATTCTGGACATCAATCCGGGCTGCGTGGTGCGCACCTACCCCTTCTTCTACCTGCCTGACACGGCGGACCGGTTCGATTTTAAGGAATACGACTACATCGTCGACTGCATCGACACTGTCACCGGAAAGCTCCAGCTGGTGGAACGGGCCGCTGCGGCGGGAACACCCATCATCTGCTCCATGGGCACCGGAAATAAGCTGGATCCCGCGGCATTTCAGGTGGAGGATATTTCCAAAACCTCCATGTGTCCGCTGGCGCGCATCATGCGCAAGGAGCTGAAAAAGCGGGGTATCAACCATGTGAAGGTGGTCTACTCGCAGGAAGAAGCGCTGACTCCCGCGGTGGATCCGGAGGAGCTGGCGCGCACCGGCAAACGGCAGATTCCCGGCTCCACGGCCTTTGTGCCCGGCGCAGCCGGTCTGATCCTCGCCGGCGAAGTGATCAGAGATTTGATCAAAGAATAAGAAAACGGGCTGCCATTTGGCAGCCCGTTATTTTATGCATATTAGCCCATGACCTTGCGCAGGTATGCAACGGAATCTGCTGCATCCTTGTCGAGCATGGCTTCGGTTGCACCGTGGGACATATCGCGCCAGATGGAAATGTCCTTGCCGACCTGACCGCCCATCTGAACGAAGGGTTCCATGACGACGTAGCCGTCGTAATTGATTTCCTTCAGCACCTTGCCGATCTCTTCCCAGTCGAAGCGGCCGCCGGGGCCGGGGCAGCGGCGGTTGGCCTCGCCCACGTGGAAGTGGCCGAGCAACGGACCAGCCTTGCGGATGGCCTCGATGATGTTGTCTTCCTCGATGTTCATGTGGAAAGTATCCAGCATGACCTTGACGTTGGGCTTATTAACAGCCTTGACGTAGTCGATGGCTTCGTAGCACTCGTTGATCATGTAGCCCTCGAAACGGTTCAGGGATTCCATGCCCAGGGTAATGCCGTGGTCTGCAGCCATGTCGGCCAGACGCTGCATGCGGGCGATGGAACGCATGGTATCGCCTTCCTTGTCCATGGGAGCGCCGAAGTCAACGGGCCAGTAGGAGTACAGAGCGCCGCCGATGCGGTCGATGCCTGCGATCTCCATCTTGCGGAAAATATCAGCATAGAAGCCGAAGGCCTTTTCCACAGCGGCCTCGTCCTTGCTTGCCAGATTATGCTCGGGACGGGGGCCATAACCGCCGGTCAGAATCATACCGTTGGCATCAGCAGCTGCACGCAGCTCCTTGAAGAACTGGTCGTTTTCCAGATGGAAAGCGCCGCAGGCAACTTCCAGAACGTCAAAGCCCAGTTTCTTGCACTTTTCAACATAAGGAACGAACTGGCCGCCCCATTCCTTTTCCCAATAGGCGTAGTAAATGCCGTATTTCATGGTGTCGCCCTCCTAAAATTATACGTTCAGAATGACCTTCTGCACGGTGTCGCGGTTCTGCTCGATATACTTGTATGCATCGCTGACCTGCTCGATGGGATACTCCTTGGAAATCAGAGCCTTCAGGTTGACCTTGCCTTCGCCGACCAGACGGATGGCGGTGACGTAGTCCTCGTGCAGGTACATCAGGGTGCCGAAAATCTCGTACTCACGGTCCTGAACCAGACCCATCTCCACCTCGGGCATATAGCCGTAGACACCGACGATGACGAACTGCATACCCTTGCGGCCGCAGCGCAGAACCTGATTCAGTGCCTTGCCGTTGGCGCTGCACTCGAAGCAGACGTCCAGACCGTCCTCGCCGAACTCGCGCAGCAGAACCTCTTCCAGATTCTCCTTGGCAACGTTGACAGTCACGTCAGCGCCGCATTCCTTGGCCATGTTCAGCTTGAAGTCGGACACATCGGAGATGATGACCTTCTTGGCACCCAGTGCCTTGGCAGACTGCATGACCACGTTGCCGATGGTACCGGCACCGATGACCAGAACGTTCTTGCCTTCCACACCGCCGGGACGGCGGACAGCACCAACACCGACAGCCAGAGGCTCAATGACAGTACCGACACCGTATTCCACATTGTCGGGCAGGATGTACAGCAGGTCCTCGTCAGCTGCGTAGTAATCCGCGCTGGCGCCGGGAGCCTGACAGCCGTAGACGTCCAGAGTCTTGCAGATGTTATAGCGGCCCTCGCGGCACATACGGCACTTGCCGCAGACCTTCTGGGGGCGGAACAGAACGCGGTCGCCGACCTTCAGATTCTTGACCTCTTCGCCCACTGCAACCACTTCGCCGGTAGCTTCGTGACCCTGCACAACGGGGAAGGAGATGAAGGGGTGCTTGCCATAATAAGCGTGGATATCGGAGCCGCAGATACCGACGGCCTTGACCTTCAGCAGAGCCTGCTTGGGGCCGTAAGTCGCCATGGGGACTTCGCTGATTTCGAAGGTTTCCTTGGAAACCAGAGTAACCTGTTTCATAGTAAAATTCATCCTTTCATGTTGGTGAAATGTGGAAAGCCATACTTTGGAATTCTAAGAGTAATGTACACTTTTTTCTGCGGTCTTGTCAATGCTCTATTATAAAAACTCTACAAAAGTTATCGAATGAATCGACATCGATGGGATAATATGAACAAAAAACCACCCTGCCGGCAGGTGAAAATGCCGAACAGGGTGGCGCATTATTTTACTTTTGCTTTCTGCGTAAAACGATCAGATCTTGACCACGGCCTTGACGATGTTTGCCTTGTCCGCAACGCTGCGGTCCATAGCATTCTGGATATCGTCCAGCTCAAAGATATCGGTGACGATGCCCTTCAGGTTGATCTTGCCGGCAGCCACAGCATCGATTGCCATGGGGTAGACGTGGCGGTAACGGAAGACGGTCTTGAAGGTCAGTTCCTTATCCAGAGACAGGCTCATGGGCAGGGTCATCTCGCCGGACTTGGAGTAGCCCACCAGAACGATGGTGGAACCCTTCTTGGCCATGTGGATGGCCTGACGGGTGGTGATCTGAGTGCCTGCGGTCTCCACGATCAGGTCGCAGCCTGCGCCGCCGGTCAGTTCCAGAACGGCTTCCACAGCGTCGCGCTCGGCACCGTTGATGACACCGTCAGCACCCAGTTCCAGAGCCTTCTCCAGACGCTTTGCCATAATGTCAACCACATAGACTCTGGAAACACCCTTGGCCTTCAGTGCCATCATGGACACCAGACCGATGCAGCCTGCACCGAAGACAACGGCAGTCTGACCGATGTGGGCATCGCCCAGGTTGGCAGCGTGGAAACCGACAGCCAGAGGCTCGATCAGGGCGCCTTCCATGGTGCTGACGTTTTCGGGCAGCTTGAAGCACAGGCCGGCTTCGTGAGCCACATACTCCTGGAACACACCGTCAACAGGGGGAGTGGCGAAGAAAATAACATCGGGGCACAGGTTGTAACGGCCGGTCTTGCAGAATTCGCACTGGCCGCAGGTCTTGCCGGGCTCCAGAGCAACCTTGTCGCCTACTTTCAGGTGCTTGACATTCTTGCCCACTTCCACCACAACGCCGCCGGGCTCATGGCCCAGAACGAAGGGGGGCTCAACCACGTAAGAGCCGATGGCGCCGGTCTCGTAGTAGTGCAGGTCACTGCCGCAGATGCCCACGTATTCCAGCTTGACCAGGACTTCGTCGTCCTTGGGGGTGGGAATGGGGCGCTCGGTGTAGCCCATCTGGCCAACGCCGTTCATAACGGCAACTTTCATAGTACCTTCCATGATAGAAAACCTCCAGTAATTTGATTTATACAGCCACCGCATGCCGGCGGCGCGGATTACAATTTGTCAGGCGCCTGCATAACAGCGGGGATGCGGATGGCGATGCAGGTGCCGAAGCCCTCGCGGGAGAAAATGTTGAACTCGCCGTCATTTTTGCTGAACAGGGCCAGGCGCTTACGGACGTTGCCGAGACCGTAGCCGGCCGTACCGGCTTCCAGCGCCTGTACGGTTTCTTCCTTCATGCCGTTGCCGTTGTCCTCCACTTCGATGTGAACACTGCCGTCGGCTACCCATGCACGGACGATCAGCTCTTTCTCGGGCTTTTCGCAGTAGAGAATACCGTGCAGCAGCGCATTTTCCAGCAGCGGCTGCAGGGAAAGCTTGGGGATCATGTAAAGCTCTGCCGCGTCTTCGATTTCAAAATTGACGGTGAAACGGTTTTTAAACCGGGTCTGCATGATGGAGATATAGGTCCTGGAAAGCTCCAGCTCCTCCCGCAGCGGGATGATGCCGGGGCCTTTGTTGATGCTCTGGCGCAGATACTTGGACAGGGAATTGACCATCTGCGCCGCTTCCTCATTGCGCTGATCCAGAATCATCCACTTGATGATGTCCAGCGTATTATAAAGGAAGTGGGGCTTGATTTGCGCCTGCAGGGATTTCATCTGGGATTCGGCAATGGCAATCCGGTCCTGATAACGGCTTTCCATCAGATCCTTCACAGTCAGAACCATCTGGTCGGCATTGCGCTCCAGCTGGTGCAGAGGATTCAGGAACTGCGGGACTCCATCTTCCAGATCGCCGTTCTCATTGGTGTTCAATGCGTCCAGCGATGCGTTGATACGGGCCAGTGTCACGTTAACGGTATAGTTGTAGGCGACGATAAACACCAGCGTCAGCGATATGACCAGAACAATGGTGATCATGATCTGCAGAATATTACCCTGAGGGCTGTTGGTAAGGGAAAGAATGCTGGCGGGATAATCCATCACCACATACCAGTCATTGTGGTCCAGTTTCTGGTAAACGTAGACACGGCCGTCGTCGCTGACACAGCCGGATTTTTCCTGCAGGATCCGATTCATCAGGTTCTGATGAATCACTGTTTCCCGGATCAGACCCTGATTCGGTGAAGCAAGACAGATTCCCTGAGGATTCACAAGATAGCCGCAGGAATCAGCCACATCCTCAGAATCGAGCATTTCCGTAAACCTGGAAACCTCGATATCCAGCATCAGAACACAGGCCAGCTTGCTGTAGTCGCTCCGGTCGCGCATGGAATGGACCAGAGTCAGCACATTGGTGGAGATTTGACTGCCGCCGGGGCTCTTGCTGAGGGGAATCTGATGTGTTTCCAGCCAGCGCATGCCGGCCCGTTCCAGATAAACCGGAACGGTTTCATCGCTACCTCCGAGCAGAGAATCCAGAGGGAAATAGGTGCTGCTCTGATGGCTGTATATTTTATCGCCGGAAAGGTAAAGCCGCACATTGGAAATGTCCTCGTGGGCTGTGTAGGAATGCAAATTGGCATTCAGCTCTGCATATTCGACATACTGTTCGGACAGGCCAACGCCGGAATAGGTGAAAGGATAGATCATGGTAATCAGATTTTCATCCAGCTGCTGCATACTGCGCAGACGAAAATCGATATTGATCTGCCGTTGCTCCACGCTATGCTGCAGGCTGCGGCTGATATTGTCTTCCATGTTTTTGGTGGAAAGACGCAAAAATATGAAGATGAACACCAGTGACAGGATGGCCAGAACTACCATGATGGTCAGTGTCCGGCTCCAGACAGCGGAGAAGTTATGCTTTTTCAGAATTTTCTCCCGAATGGGAGGTGTGATGGACCATTTTGTGGCCATGAGGTTCATCCTTTCGTCAGGGTTTCATTCTGGGCCTGAAAACGGTACTCTCCGGGGGGCATGCCGGTCTGCTTTTTGAAGAGCTTGGAGAAATAGCTGGGGGAGAGGTAGCCGACCCGGTAGCAGATATCGTACAGACGGACGGAAGGATCACGCAGCAGGCGCTTGGCATGGCGGATGCGTTCATCGGTCAGGTATTCGTTGATGGTCTTTCCGGTTGCCTGCTTGAACAGCACGCATAGATAAGTGGGTGTCAGATGCACCTGTGTGGCAAGGCTGGCCACGGAGATCTGTTCCATATACTGCTCGTCGATGATGGACTTGATCTGGCGGATGATGGTGCTGGTACCCGGTTCGCCGGTCTCCTGCAGCAGCTCCGTGGATTCGACCATGATCTGACGCAGAAATTGCTCCTGCTCCACATGGGAAGGACAACCCAGCCAGTGCTCCACCAGCTTGCGCTGGTTGAGGTAGGGGCTGCCGGGCTGCGCCTTCAGGCCGGAAACGGCACGGGCAGGAAGCAGCAGCAAGAAGAGCATAAAATTATCCTGCTCCTCTTCACTTAAGGAACGGACATATGTAAAGGTACGATTGAGAATCTCGTGGACTTGTGCCACGCAGCCGCCGAGAATGGCTTCGGGCAATTGCTTTTCCACCTGTTCACGGGCTGCCTTCTGGTCGGGCATTTCGGTGTACTTGGTAACGGCGATGGAGGAGTCCTCTGCCAGATAGTAGCGCTGCTCAATCGCCTCACAGGCTTCGGCAAAAGCATTGGGGCAGTCGGCCAACAGAACCGGCTCGCTGATGCCGATGGAGGTCTCGACACCCAGCATACCATGCAGTCCCTTCTGGATACGGTTGGAAACTTCCAGAACGTCCTGCTCGTAATCGGTGGCCTCGCAGCGCAAAAGTACCACATACTCGGACAGACGATTCTTGAACATGATGCTGCCGGGGGTGTTGGTCAGGGCATCATCGATGACCTGCTCAATATCCATGCTGAAGGCAAGACGCTCCGCACCGGTAAAGTTTTTGACAACTCTCCACTTACGGACCAAACGGACGACCATACACACATAGCGCGTGCTCAAAT
Source organism: Faecousia sp. (assembly GCA_045120675.1). Classification (GTDB taxonomy): domain Bacteria; phylum Bacillota; class Clostridia; order Oscillospirales; family Oscillospiraceae; genus Faecousia. The sequence continues at coordinate 21,505 of JBGVFB010000061.1, forward strand.
CCAGATTCAGTCCCAGATAGGACATGGTGACCATATCGGGATCATCCGTCAGAAGTGTTTGCAAAACGCGCTCCCGGTTCAGAGGCATCAGAAACTGCAGCTGGTCTTCCAGTGTGGTGACGCGCTCGCTTTCGGCATTGCGCTTGTCCAGCAGCTTGACCACACGGGTGATGGTGGCGGACAGCTCATCCAGATCCACGGATTTGAGAATGTAGTCGAAAGCATCGGTTTTCAGCGCTTCCCGCAGGAACTGCACATCCGCATGACCGCTGATGAATACGATCTGAATGGCGGGGAATTCTGCGCGCAGCTTCTTTGCCAGTGTGATGCCGTCCATATAGGGTGTGATCACATCGGTGACCACCAGATCCACCGGATTCTCCCGGATGTAATCGTAGGCCTTGGCGCAGTCCGGAAATTCCGCTTCTACGCGGACACCGTGTTTTGCCCAATCGAAATGTTCCCGCAGGCCGCTTCGGACGGTCTCTTCGTCGTCGATGATGATGGCTTTGTACATACGTTGCCTCCTGTGATTCGGCCGGAACGGTCAGAATACCAGATAAAAATGTAAGTTAAGTATAACCTTGTCGCGGCTGAATTGTCAACACCGCTGCCTCGAAATTATAAATTTGAGCATAAAATCACACATTAGGAATATTGACGGGAAGATTTATTTGAGATAACATGAATGTGTAGAATGTCTACAAATGCGAATTCATAAAACCTATGGAACATATAAACAATGAACGAAAAACAGGAGGTCGCAAATTATGAAACTGGAAACCCTTCAGTATGATGTAGTCGTCGTGGGCGGCGGCCCCGGCGGTATCCCCGCAGCCATCGCAGCAGCCCGTCAGGGTGCAAAAGTTCTGCTGGTCGAAAGAAACGGTTTTCTCGGCGGCAACATGACCATCGGCCTGCCCCTGCTGGCCTATCTGGACAAGGACGGCAATCAGGTTATCAAGGGCATTGCACAGGAATTTATTGATCGCCTGACCGAACTGGGCGCTTGCAGCCCCCACCACTGGTGCCCCATGCACGACTCTGTCACCATCTATGATGACGAAGTGTTCAAGGTCGTTGCGCTGGATATGTGCATCAAGGCCGGTGTTGAGATCCTGCTGTACACCCAGGTTATCGATACCAATGTTGAAAACGGCGAGCTGAAGTCCGTGACCCTCTTCGGTAAGGGCCGCAAGATGGAAGCAGAGGCAAAGATCTTCATCGATGCCACCGGTGACGGCGACGTGGGCTATATGGCCGGCGCTCGCTACGAAAAGGGCCCTGACAACAACGGCAAGCTGCAGCCTCCCACGCTGATGTGCACCATCGACGGTGTGGACGTTGACCGCGTCATCTCCCATCTGGAGGCACATCCCGAAGAAACCGTTCTGGCTGACACCATCGAGCGTTATCCCGGCTACGACGGCAGCTACTACCGCAACCTGAACCCTGATCAGCATGCCATGGTCGCATTCCGCAAGCTGTTCACCGAGCTGCGCGAGAAGGGCATCCTGCCTGTTGACCGCGACACCCTGATCTCCATCTCCACCCTGACCAAGGGCCGCGTCAACCTGAACTGCACCCGTCACAAGGGCATCGACGGCAGTGATGTGAAGGACCTGACAAAGGCCACCATCGACGGCCACTTCCAGAACCTGAAGCTGATCGAAGTCCTGCGTGAGTACATCCCCGGCTTCGAGAATGCCCGCCTGGTTCGCTTCTATCCCTTCCTGGGTGTCCGTGAGACCCGCCGCTTTGCAGGTATCGACACTCTGACCGAATCCGACCTGATGAACGGTGTCATCGACGAGACCACCATCGGTCTGGGCTCCTACATTATCGATATTCATGACGGCGCCGGCGCAAGTACCATCTGCAAGAAGGTTATGCCCTACGGCATCCCCTACGGCTCCACCGTTTCTGCTGACATTTCCAACCTAATGTTCGCAGGCCGCTGCGGCTCCATGGACTCTGTGGCCATGTCCTCCCTGCGCGTTATGCCTCCTCTGATGGCTATGGGTCAGGGCGCCGGTGTCGGTGCGGCTCTGGCAATCAAGAAGGGTGTCAAGCCCGGCCAGATCACCCCCGCCGAAGTGCGTGAGATCCTGCGCGCCGACGGTGTTATGCTGGAGCCTGATCCCAACGCAAAGGTTATGGTTTTTGACTGATACCCACATATTTCAGGAGAATTGACTTATGAAACTGGAAACGCTGCATTATGATGTAGCCGTTATCGGTGGCGGCCCCGGCGGTATTCCCGCTGCGATCGCCGCTGCCCGCCAGGGCGCAAAGGTGCTGCTGGTGGAAAAGAACGGCTTCCTTGGCGGCAATATGACCATCGGTCTGCCGTTGCTTGGCTATCTGGATAAAGATGGCAACACCGTGATCAAGGGCATCGCCCAGGAACTGGTGGATGCCATGACCGAGCTGGGTGCCTGCAGCCCCCATACCTGGTGTCCCAACCACAACTCTGTGACCATCATGGATGAAGAGGTCTTCAAGGTGGTTGCACTGGATAAGTGTATCAAGGCCGGTGTGGAAATCCTGCTGTACACGCAGGTGATCGACACCAATGTGGAAAACGGCTGCATCAAGTCCGTGACCCTCTTCGGCAAGGGCCGCAAGATGGAGCTGGAGGCCGAGGTGTTCATCGATGCAACCGGTGACGGCGACGTGGGCTATATGGCCGGCGCCCGTTACGAGATGGGTCAGAAGGATACCGGAACCCTGCAGCCGCCCACCCAGATGTGCACCATCGAGGGTGTGGATCTGCACAAAACCATCGATTATCTGGATGCGCATCCGGAGCAGATGGCCATGTGCAAGACACATGAATCTTACCCCGGTTACGATGCCACATATTTCCGTGCGCATTTTAAGCATCATGTGCTGGTTGGTTTCCGCAAGCTGATGCTGGAACTGAAGGCGGATGGTGTTCTGCCGATTGACCGTGACACGCTGATCTGCATCACCACCCTGACCGAGGGCCGCATCAATCTGAACTGTACCCGCCATCTGGGTATCAATGGCAGTGATGTGAAGGACCTGACCCGCGCCACCATCGAAGGCCACTTCCAGAACCTGAAGCTGATCGAGGTGCTGCGCCAGTACGTCCCCGGTTTCGAGAATGCCCGTCTGGTTCGTTTCTATCCCTTCCTCGGCATCCGCGAGACCCGCTGCTTCCACGGTCTGGAAACCCTGACCGAGGAAGATCTGCTGACCGGAAAGATCCACGATACCGCTGTGGGTCTGGGCGCTTACATTATTGACATCCATTCCGGTGACGGCAGCGGCACCATCTGCAAGAAGGTCAAGCCCTACGGCCTGCCCTACGGCATGACGGTTTCTGCTGATATCTCCAATCTGATGTTCTCCGGCCGCTGCGCTTCCATGGACGCAGTCGCCATGTCCTCCTGCCGCGTCATGCCGCCTCTGATGGCCATGGCACAGGGCGCCGGTGTCGGCGCTGCGCTGGCCGTGAAGAAGGGCATCAAGCCCGGTCAGGTGGACGCACAGGAAGTCCGCGCAATCTTGCGCGCCGACGGCTGCCAGCTGGAGCCCGATCCCAATGCAAAAGAAATGGTATTTTAAATGTTCGTATACATTTTGAAAGGGTAACTATATGGAAAGATTTATTCATGAAACTCCCGCACCCTCTCTGAACCCCGGTGTGAAGCAGCAGTTTGATGTGGTCATCATCGGCGGCGGCATGAGCGGTCTGTGTGCAGCCATCGCCTCTGCCCGTGAGGGTGCAAAGACCGTTCTGGTGCAGGATCGTCCTGTCTTCGGCGGCAATGCCAGCTCCGAAATGAGAATGCACATCTCCGGCGCTTCCTGCCACTGGGGCAAGAAGAACGCTTCCGAGACCGGCATCCTGATGGAACTGATGCTGGAGAATAAGTACCTGAACGATAACTACAATTACTCTGTCTGGGATGCAGTCCTGTGGGGCGCAGCAAAGAGAGAGAAGAACCTGACCATCTATCTGAACACCACCATGGAGACCGTCCATTCCGACGGCAAGGAAATCCAGTGGGTGGACTGCTATCAGATGACCACCGAAAAGCGCTTCGCCATCGAAGGCAAGATCTACATGGACTGCACCGGCAACGGCACGCTGGGCTATTTCGCCGGCGCGGAATATGCCATCGGCCGCGAGGGCAAGAAGATCTACAACGAAAAGGATGCTCCCGAAGAGTGCGATGGCGAGACCATGGGCAACACCCTGTACTACGTTGCTGAGGACAAGGGCCATCCCGTGAAGTTCATCAAGCCCGACTGGGCCATGACTCTGGACGAGAGCGACTTCGTGGGCCGTACCCACTTCAATGCGGTTACCTACCACGATGATGAGAAGGTCATTTACCTGCCCTACGACGTGGACTATCACGACTATCCCGACAAGCTGCTGGAGAAGTACGATGTCAAGTCCGGCTTCTGGTGGATCGAGCTGGGCGGCGACTGGAATGACGTCATCGGCCAGGCCGAGGATATCCGCTGGGAGCTGTACCGCCTGATCTACGGTGTTTGGGATCATATCAAGAACCAGCCCCATAAGTATATTAACGAGAAGGGCGAAGAGGCAGAAATGTCTCACGGCGCCGAGAACTACGATCTGGTCTGGGTCGGCAACATGCCCGGCACCCGTGAAAGCCGCCGTCTGATGGGTAATTACGTCCTGACTGCCGATGACATTCTGGCAAACTGCCGCCATGATGACGCTGTCGCTTACGGCGGCTGGCCCATGGACGAGCACGTGGCCGGCGGTTTCGATGCCAAGGGCATCAACCCCTCCATCGTCCGTAATGTCGATGGTCTGTACACCATTCCCTACGGCTGTTTCTGCTCCAACACCATCTCCAACCTGATGATGGCAGGCCGTAATATCTCCGCTTCCAAGCTGGCTATGGGTTCCACCCGCGTTATGGCTACCTGTGCAATCGGCGGTGAAGCTGCCGGTACCGCAGCCGCTCTGGCGGTCAAGCACGGCGTTTCTCCCAAGGAGTACGGCGAGCAGTACATGGACGAGCTGCAGCAGACATTGCTCCGCAACGACTGCTACATCCCCGGCAAGCGCAACACTGACCCCGCTGACCATGCCCTGAAGGCTACCGTCACCGCAACAAGCGAGAAGGCAGGCTACGAGGCAGTGAAGGTCATCAGCGGCATTGCCCGTACTGAGGAAGACGGCGATACCAACCTGTGGGTCTCCGATGGCATCGGCGACGGCCAGACTCTGACGCTTGCATGGGACGCTCCCGTCGAGATGAAGCAGGTCCGCCTGACTCTGGACCCCGACCTGTCCGACGAGCGCTGCATTTCCGTGTCCACCGCCTTCATCGAGAAGGAGCCTGTGGGTGTTGCGGTGCAGCTGCTGAAGGATTACACCGTTACCGCTTCCTGCGGCGGCGAAGCTGTCTGGAGCCAGAAGGTGGAAGGCAACTACCAGCGCCTGAACATCCTGAATCTGCCCGAGACCGTCAAGGCAGACAAGGTGGAGATCACCGTTCATGCAACCAACGGCGACAGCGATGCCCGTATCTTCGAAGTGCGCGTATACTAATGTTCATTCTTGCAGCGGCAGGTTTTCCTGCCGCTGCTTTTTCTTATGACGGAAGGGGTCAAAAATGGCCGTTTTATGAACAAAAAGCGAGAACTTTGTGCAATATATACAAAAATTGGGCTGAGTTTTTGTGATGCAGAAAACGAATGTGATAAATATTTCAAAATTTTGAACATCAAATCAAAATATTGGAATATTTACTATTGCGCATCTTAGTGGTATCCTATACTCATAAGATTGTGAAATCTGAAGAAAGTAAAGGAGCGAATGATATGTCCACACCTCCCCAGAACTCTCTGGTGAATCAGAACCCCGCACTGGGCTCTCCCTTCGCCAGAAAGATGCGCAGCATGGGCAGCTACCTGCGTCAGCACTGGGTATTGTACCTGATGCTGGTTCCCGGTCTGTTCTTCCTGTTCATCTACAAGCTGCTTCCCCTGTGGGGCCTGCAGATCGCATTTAAGAACTATAAGATTTTCGCCGCTGAGACCCCCTGGAAGGCAATTGCCGAAAGTGCATGGGTCGGTATGAAACACTTTAACAAGCTGTTCGCCAGCTCCCAGTTTAAGGTGGTTCTGCGCAACACTCTGGAGATCAACTTCCTGAAGATCCTGTGGCTGTTCCCCATCCCCATCCTCTGCGCAATTCTGCTGAACGAAATTCGTCACGCTTTCTATCAGAAGCTGTGCCAGACCCTGATCTATGTTCCCTACTTCTTCTCCTGGGTTCTGATCTTCGGTATTTTCTACTCCCTGCTGGGTTCCTACGGTGTTGTCAACACTCTGATTACCTCTCTGGGAGGATCCCGTATTAACTTCTTTGGTGACCAAGGTATCTTCCGCAGCGTTCTGATTTTCACAGAAGGCTGGAAGGAAGTCGGTTATAACACCGTTATTTATCTGGCTGCCATCACCGGCATCGACATCACCCTGTATGAAGCAGCAAAGGTCGACGGCGCCAACAAGTTCAGCCAGATCTGGCACATCACCCTGCCCGGTCTGCTGCCCACCATCGTTCTGATGCTGATCATGAAGGTCGGCTACATCCTGACCACCGGCTTCGAGCAGGTTCTGGTCTTCTACAGCCCCCCAGTTTACGACGTTGCCGATATCATCGAGACCTACGTTTACCGTATCGGTCTGGGCCAGGCAAACTTCTCTCTGGCAACCGCTCTGGGTCTGTTCAACGCAGTCATCGCCTTCGTGCTGATCGTCGGTGCAAACACCGTCAGCAAGAAGACCCTCGGCCGCAGTATTTGGTAAGGAGGGTGACAAGTTATGGCTAAGAAATTCAAGTCCAAGGGCATCGCAATGGATGCTTCCGAAAAGTTTGTCACCGGTCTGGCCTATGTGCTGATGACCATCTTCTCCCTGATCGCAATCCTGCCCTGCCTGCACGTTATCAGTAAGTCCGTCAGTGGCGGTATTTACGTTGCTGCTGGTAACATCTGGTTCTGGCCCCGCGGCTTCCAGCTGGAAACCATGGAGTACATCCTGTTCAAGACTGCATTCTTCACCGGCCTGAAGAACTCTCTGATCGTTACCTTCGCTGGTACCATCGTTTCTGTTCTGGTCAGTGTCACCACCGCATACCCCCTGTCTAAGACGAACTTCAAGGGCCGCAAGGTCGTTACCCTGCTGTATGTCTTCTCTATGGTGTTCTTTGGCGGTATGGTTCCTGCATACATGGTCGTTCAGATGCTGGGCCTGCTGGATACCTATGCCGGTATGATCCTGCCCTTCGCCATCGTGCAGTTCAACATGTTCATCGTGAAGAACTACTTCGAAGGCCTGCCTGAGACTGTTGAAGAGTCTGCCCGTATCGACGGTGCCGGCGACTTCACCATTCTGACCAAGATCGTCATCCCCATGTCCACCCCCGTTATCGCAACTGTCACCCTGCTGTACGCCATCAACTACTGGAACAACTACTTCCATGCGATGATGTACACCCAGTCTGCTGACATGAAGACCCTGCAGGTTTACCTGTATGACCTGATCAACACCGGTTCTGCCTTTATGGAGAACATTGCATCCGGCGGCTTGTACGGCGATAGTAACAACATGGGCTCCGGCCTTTCTATCAACGTTACCGCAGAAGGTTTGACCGCTTCCGCTGTTACCCTGTCCCTGATCCCCATCGTTGCTCTGTACCCCTTCGTGCAGCGCTTCCTGATCAAGGGTATCACCATCGGCTCCGTCAAGGGTTAATCCGTATTTAACTGCACAATGCAGTCAAATAAAAAATCAAAAAAGGAGATCGCAAAATGAAAAAGGTATTCGCACTGATCCTCGCACTGATCATGGTCCTGAGCCTGGCAGCTTGCGGTGCAAAGGCACCCGAGGCCCCCAAGGCAGAAGAGCCCAAGGTCGAAGCTCCCGCTGAAACCCCCAAGGAAGAAACTCCCGCTGAGCCCGCTGGTCCCGAAGTTCCCGCACTGAAGGGCCCCGGCAACGTCACCCTGAAGCGTCTGGGCTATAGCGTTGCATTCGATGTCAACACTGACATCTGTGTCGGCGTTATGGAAGAGTCCACCGGCTACCACGTTGAGTACTTCGCACTGCCTTCCGAAAATGCAGACGAGAAGCTGCTGATGGACATCGCCGGCGGCGCTGACTATGACTCCCTGTACCTGAACGTTAACCAGTACCGTCAGCTGATGGCTCAGGGCGCTCTGGCTCCCCTGGACGACCTGCTGGAAGTCTACGGCCAGGCTATTCTGAACGCTGGTCATCCCGCTGAAGTTTGGGAAGCTCTGAAGGGCGAAGACGGCCATATCTACGGTGCTCCCTACCTGTACCCCCATCCCAACGAAATCGCTAACTTCTTCACCGTCCGTAAGGACCTGACCGATGCTGCTGGCATCACCGAGATGCCCAAGACTCTGGACGAGTTCTACAACATGCTGGTCACCCTGAAGAACTACTACGGCGATCAGTACATCATCTGCGCTGGCCCCTTCTATCAGGCTTCCGAAGCTAACGAAGCATGGGCAGTGCCCAAGTGCATCACCTCCGCATTCGGTATCTACTCCGACTGGATGGTCAACGATGCTGGCGAAGTTATCCACATTTCCGAGCACGAGAACTTCGGCGCTATGCTGGACTTCATGGCTAAGCTGCAGTCCGAAGGCCTGATCGACCCCGACTGGGCTGTCAACAACGAGACCACTCTGAAGGAAAAGTTCTCCTCCGGTAAGGTTATCGTCTGTGCTGCAAACCGCGGCCTGGGCGACTACGCTGTTCCCGCTCTGATGGAAAACCATGGCGTGGGCTGGGACGACCTGACCTACATCACTGCTCTGCAGGGTGAGGACGGCACCTGCACCTACCAGGAGACCATGGCATTCAACTTCATCTCCTGCATCCCCAAGTCTTCCGAGAACGCAGCTGACGTTGTCAACTGGTGGAATCTGAAGATTCAGGACGAACTGCACATCACCATCGGTGATGAGGGTGTCCACTTCAACTACGACGCCAACGGCGGCATCGACCCCATCAACCCCATCTTCGCTGACGAGCGCGGCAGCTCCTACTACTACGCTGACGTCACCACCTTCGCATGGGGCACCGAGCTGTGGCCCTCTCGTGTTCGTAAGTCCGCTGGCCAGTGGCACGCATTCTCCGCTGTCACCATGAACGCTCCCGACTACATTGAGTTCGTCTCCAATGAGTTCAAGTTCAAGCCCGCAACTGAGAACTACTCCACCTACAACACCACTCTGTTCAACGACACCATGGACTTCCTGAAGCAGGTCATGGCTGGTACCCGTACCTCCGCTGACATCGAAGCTATCCACTCCGACCTGGTCGTTGCTGGTCTGGACGATGTCCGCGTCGAGCTGCAGGAGTACTACGACGCAAAGTAATTTGAGTCGTATCGCTCAATCGTTATAAAACTCTACAGGCGGGAATCCTCGGATTCCCGCCTTTCCTAAAGACTTTGGAGGAATTTGAAATGTCTGTTATGTTTCAGCAGGAACTGCCCATTTATCGCAGTGTTGATGTTGTCGTCGTAGGTGCCGGTCCTGCCGGTATCGGTGCGGCTGTGGCAGCCGCTCGAAACGGCGCGAAGACCCTTGTTTTTGAAGCCCATGGCTGTATCGGCGGCATGGGTACTTCCGGCATGGTCAGCCCCTTTATGACCAGCTATGACGCACCTTGCGAGAATATGATCATCCGCGGTGTGTTCGAAGAACTTGTCAATCGTATGGTGGAGATCGGCGGCGCGGTTGACCCCAAGGGTGTCCGTAACGAACAGCCCTATGCCAGCTATTTCCACATTGGCCACAACAACGTGACCCCCTTTGACCCCCACGCATTCAAGCTGATCGGCATGCGCATGCTGCGCGAATCCGGCGCAGAACTGCTGCTGCAGACCCAGTTTGTCAATGTCATCAAGGATGGCGACCGGATTACCGGTGTCGTCATCAACAACAAGGACGGCCTGTCCGTCATCGAAGCGAAAATTGTCATCGACTGCTCCGGCGATGCCGACGTGGCTGCCAGAGCGGGTGTAAACTATATCATGGGCAACGAGGAAGACGGCAACCTCCAGCCTGCATCCATGTTCATGCGCATCGCGGACGTTGACATGGACGTGGTCAATGCCCACATGGCCGAACATTCCGATGAGATCCGCCCCTTCTTTGGTCCCTTCAGCTGGATCATCAAGGAGTTCCCCGAGGATTGGGACAACTTCCCCCGCGGTGAGATCTGCATCTTTGCCGACGTGACCCCCGGCGAATTCTCCATCAACTGCAGCCGTATTCTGGACATCGATGCCACCAAGGCCGAGCACGTGACCCGTGCCACCATGATCGGTCAGGAGCAGTGCCAGCACATCTTCCAGTTCATGAAGAAGCATGCGCCCGGTTTTGAGAATTCCCGCATCATTGCAACTGCCGATGCCATTGGCATCCGCGAGACCCGTCATATCGAAGGCGAGTATAAGCTCACCGGCGACGAAGTGGCTGCCTGCAAGGTCCACGAAGATGCCATCGCCTGCATGGCAACCAACATGGATACCCATAACAAGGATAACCCCGGCGGTTCCTTCTTCATCCCCAAGAACGGCCCCTTCTTCTCCGTTCCTTACCTGTGTCTGGTTCCCAAGGGAATCAGCAATCTGCTGGTGGCCGGCCGCGCCATCTCTGCCGATGCCATCGCCGGCTCCGCAATCCGCATGATGCCTTCCTGCATGGCCTTCGGTCAGGCAGCCGGCACTGCAGCCGCTATGTGCGCAGCGCAGGGTATCGCCCCCAAGAATGTGGACGTTCAGGTTCTGCGCAAAACCCTGGTGGAACAGGGCCAGTTTGTGGGCGGTTAACAGCACTTTACCCCGGGACTTTTCCCAGGCAATTTAGGAGGACTTACATATGGGAGATTTTCCCGGATTTTTCGATTTTACCAGACCCGGCCGCGGTGATATCGATGACAATCGTTATCATCCGTTTATCCGCTTCTGGCGACGCTACGGCCGCCATTTTACCCGGCTGCTCTGCGTCAACGCACTTTACGCAGTGGTCACCATGCCAATATTTGTCTGGCTGATGTCCCTGATCAATGCAGCGGCAATGGATATGGGCATCGGAGCCATTTCTGTCATGGGTACAGTGATCCTCTCCATCGTCATCAACTGGCCCGGTGCAGTTCTGGCTGCACTTCTGATCATCTCCATCCTGCTGATGGGTCCTGCCACGGCAGCGCTTTCCTATGCAACCCTCAACTGCGCCTGGGATCGTCCCGGCATGTTCTGGGCAGGCTTCTGGAGCGCATGGAAGGAAAACTGGAAGCAGGCGCTGCCTGTTGGTCTGGTGGATGTACTGGTCTGTTTCGGAACGCTGTACTATCTGGTGGATGCCAATGCGGTGTTCGGCCAGTTCGGTACGGTTCTGAAGATCGTCTGGTGCTTCTTCATGCTCGTCTACTGTATGATCCGGGTGTATATTTACCCCATTATGGTCACTGTGGAGCTGCCGCTTCCCGCACTGGTCAAAAACAGCCTGATCCTCAGCATCCTGAAGCCCGGCCGTCCGCTGGCCGTGATTCTGATCGCCGGCTTCCTGTGTCTGACCTGCGTGGTTGCGGATCTGGTGGTCGTACCCCTGTTCCTATATAGCTTTGTGGCATTTTCTGCCGCATTTTTAACCCAGCCTGTGATTGAAAAGTATTTGATCCGGGCATAACAAAACGTTTCACGTAAACAATTCGGAGGTTACAACAATGATTGGCGCATATTTTCTCGGAAATCAGAAAATCGAAGTCCGTCCCCTGAACTTCCCCGAGCCCGGTGAAGGTCAGGTGCTGCTGCGCGTCTGCGCTTGTGGTGTCTGCGGTACGGACGTACATATCTATCAGGGTGGCAAGGGCAGTGCAGACGTTACCCCTCCTGTCATTCTGGGCCACGAATTCTCCGGCTACATTGAAAAGATCGGCCCCGGCGTGGAAGGCCTGAAGGTCGGCCAGCTGGTGACCGTTGACCCCAACATCTACTGCGGCAAGTGCCTGCCCTGCCGTCAGGGTCAGAAGCAGATGTGCCACCATATGGGCGCTGTTGGTGTCAATATGGATGGCGGCTTTGCTGACTACTGCCTGGCTCCTTATGCACAGTGCGTACCCGTTCCCGAAGGAACTGATCCCGAACTGGCCGCAATGGCTGAACCCATTGCCTGCTGCCTCCACGGCATTGACCGCGTGGGCATCCGTCCCGGTGAGAATGTTCTGGTGGTCGGCGGCGGTACCATCGGCCAGATCATGCTGCAGCTGGCACGCAAGGCCGGTGCAGCCAAGGTCGTCCTCAGCGAGCCTGTGGAAAAGCGCCGCGCATTGGCACTGGAACTGGGTGCTGACGCAGCCATCGATCCCATTCGCGAGAACCTGAACGAGCGCCTGTACGAAATTCTGGGCTGCGCCGGTGCGGATGTGGTCATCGAGTGTGTGGGCCATCCCAAGACCTCAGAGCAGGCTATCGACGCTGCTGCCCGCTGCGGCCGTGTCATGCTCTTCGGTGTGCCCCATCCCGATGCAGTTCTGCAGACCAAGATGCATCCCATCTTCCAGAAGGAACTGACCATCATGGGTTCCTTCGTCAATCCCGACACCCAGACCCGTGCCGTGGCGCTGATTGCCTCCGGCCAGCTGAACCTGAAGCCCCTGATCACCCACAGATATCCGGTATCCCAGTTGGAGGCTGCTATTAATATGCAAACCAGTGCCGAATCTATCAAAGTACTTGTTGTTACGGAGGAATAACAAAAATGTCCATTAATTATGTAGAAAAATCCTATGACCTTGTTGTCGTAGGTGGTGGCCTCAGTGGTATGTGCGCCGCTATTGCAGCAGCCCGTCACGGTGTTAACACCTGTATCATCCAGAACCGCTCCGTTTACGGCGGTAACGCCAGCTCCGAAGTGCGTATGCACATCGTCGGTGCCAGCTCCCACGCAGCTAAGAGCGATCTGGCAGAAACCGGTATTCTGCTGGAAATGCTGATGGAAAACAAGCGCCGCAATCCTTATGCATCCTTCCCTGTGTTTGACTCCATCCTGTGGGAGTTCATCCACTTCCAGGAGAACCTGACTCCCTACCTGAACACCAACATGGACGATGCTGTTGTGGAAGACGGCAAGATCACCGCTGTTATCTGCCACCAGAACACCACCGAGACCGAGTTCAAGATCTTTGGTAAGATCTTCGTTGACGCTACTGGTCACGGCACTCTGGGCACCATGGCTGGCTGTGAGAGCCGCTGGGGCAGCGAGGGCAAGGATGCCCACGGCGAACCCAACGCTCCCGACATGGCCAACGATGATACCCAGGGCAACACCATCATGTTCAGCGCCATTGACCGTGGCGAGCCCGTCAAGTTCATCAAGCCCAAGTGGGCCTACACCTTCACTGAGGATAACCTGAAGTACCGCGGCCATGGCAACTCCGTCGGTTCCCATGCTGACGGCGGCGAGCTGGTCGAGTTTGAGGAAGGCTCCGGCCGTCTGCCCGCATTCTTCAACGTGGACTCCGGCTACTGGTGGATCGAAGTGGGCGGCGACTGGGACGATATCATCCGTCAGGGCGAAGAACTGCGTGATGAGCTGGTCAAGTGCGTCTACGGTGTCTGGGATCACCTGAAGAATCAGGGCGACCACGGCATCGACACCCTGGATCTGGACTGGGTCGGCATGGTTCCCGGTTACCGTGAGAGCCGCCGTCTGGTCGGTGACTACCTGCTGACCGAGATGGACGTTCGCGAGAACCGTATTTTCGATGACGCTGTCGCTTACGGCGGCTGGCAGATGGACCAGCACGTGCGCCGCGGCATCTGGGACTTCGACAAGGTTCCCAGCCGCATTCTGAACTTCAGCGGCTGCTACACCATTCCTTACCGCTGCTTCTACTCCAATCAGGTTTCCAACCTGATGATGGCAGGCCGTGACATCTCCACCACCAAGATGGCCTTCGGTTCCACCCGCGTTATGGGTACCTGCGCAATCGGCGGTCAGGCTGTCGGTACCGCAGCTGCCATCGCCATCGCCAAGGACTGCACTCCCGCAGAAGTGGGCAACCATATCGACGAGCTGCAGCAGGCTCTGCTGAAGGATGACTGCTACATCCCCGGCTTCGCAAACCATGACCCCGCTGACCTGTGCCGCAGCGCCAAGGTCACCGCTACTTCTTTCAAGGAAGGTTGCGAGCCCGAGAATGTCATCAACGGTGTTGCCCGCCGCGTCGGCAAGAACGAGAACGCATGGGAGTCCGCAGATCTCCAGAATGCTGTCCTGACTCTGGCTCTGGCCGAGGCTGCAGAAGTGAAGCAGATCCGCATCACCTTCGACCCCAACCTGACCAAGGAGATCATGCCCTCCATGACCCGCAATGTCCGCGACCGTCAGGTCAAGGGTATGCCCCATGAGCTGGTCAAGGACTACAAGGTCGAAGCTCTGCTGGGCGGCGAAGTGGTTTGGAGCAAGGATGTTGCTGAGAACTACCAGCGTCTGAACATCCATGAGCTGGATGCTGTGAAGTGCGATACCATCCGCATCACCGCTCTGTCCACCCATGGCATTGACTCTGCCCGTATTTACGAGGTCCGCGCTTACTAAGTTAGAATACCGGACGGGCCGCGGATCATCTGCGGCCCGTCGTTTTTGCGGAGGGAATTTATGAGAATCTATGTAATCCGCCATGGACAGTCCGAGGCGAACCTGAAAAATGCCCACGCCGGCTGGTCACAGGTACCCCTGACGGAAAAGGGAATCGCGCAGGCGCAGGCGGTACAGCCGCGCTTGAGAGAACTGCATTTTGACAAGGTCATCGTCAGTGACCTGCTCCGTGCCAGACAGACGGCTGAGAATGCGCTTCCGGGCTACGATTATACCTATGACTGGCGCATCCGGGAAATCGGTGTGGGCCGGCTGGAAGGGGAACTGGTTTCCGACTGTGAAGCCAAATTGGGCGAAAGCTATATCCGCAATCGGCAGAACCGGGATTTTACAGCCTATGGCGGCGAGAACTTAGAGATGATGCAGGCGCGCATCGGATCCTTTATGGACGATTTGACGAAGGAATCGGAGGACGCACAGATCGCGGTCGTTTGCCATGAGGGCGCAATTTTCTGCATGGTCTGCCATGTACTGCAGTGCCAACCCACCCGCCTTGCGGGCTTGGCGGATAATTGCAGCATTAGTGTATTTACCTATAAGTCCGGCCAGTGGATTCTGAACAAATGGAATGAAACCGGCAATCTGATTCCGGAAGCAAAATGAGGACGTAAAAGCCCCGCCCAAGCTGGCGGGGTTTCGTCATTATCCCTACATTCTAATCGCAGAAATGTTGCAAAACAGAGAAAATATCAATTTATCTTGACATTCGGAACGTTCCGAAATACAATCGAAGAAAAGGGAGGTGGATACGGTGGTCACGATCATTGACGTTGCAAATTATGCGGGTGTTTCGAAAACCACGGTGTCCGCCGTGCTGAACAACGGCCCCCATGTCAAGGAAGAGACCCGCCGGAAGGTGGAGGAAGCGGTCAAAGCCCTTGGCTATGTCTGCAACAACAATGCCCGCGGCCTGCGCAAGCGGGAAACCAAATGCCTTGGTGTGATCGTGGCAGTGGAGACCCGCGATGTCCACACCTACGAATTCAATTTCGAGGTGGGTCAGTTCGGCTATGCCGTGGCAAATGGCATTCCCGACGGTCTGGAAGACAGTGATTACGGCCTCATTACGGAGCAGTACTGCCCCAGCGAAATGGCCGGTGAATTGCCTGCCATCATCAAAAATGCCCGTGTGGACGGTGTGTTTCTGGTGGGCAGTTTGTTTGATGAGGATTTTTTGAAGAAATTGCGGGAGCTGAATCTGCCCGCCGTGGGTGTGGGTACCGGATACGATTCCATCGATTGCGTGTACCCGGACATTGCAAAGGGTGTGCGCCTGCAGGTGGAGGAGCTGGTCCGCAACGGCGCGAAGCGGATCGCCATGGTCAATTGCCCGCCGGAGTTTGCCAATGCCAAGCTTCGTGACAAGGGCTGGAAGCAGGCGGTTTCAAATCTGGGAGAACAGCTGGAAGAAACGTGGGAAGTTCAGTGCCGTACCAACACCGGCGAGGGCGGCTATCTGGCCACGAAGGAGTTGTGGGAATCCGGTGCGCGACCTGACGGTGTTGTAACGGCCCATGAAGCCATCGCGCTGGGCGCACTGCGGTATTTCCACCAGCAGGGCATCCGTGTTCCGGAGGATGTGTCGGTCACATCCTACGAAACGTCCGTGCTGGGCGGCTATTCCATCCCGCCGCTGACCTCGGTGAATATCAAAAAAGAAGAAATGGGTGCCATTGCGGCCCGAATGCTGCGGGGCAGGATCGAAAATCCGGCTGCGCCACTGCTGCGGCACATCATTGACCCGGAGCTGGTGGTTCGGGGCAGTGTGGCAAAGAAATAATTTCTGCTTTGATGCAGAAATTATTTTGCGCGCAGGTTCGGAACGTTCCGAAATTCAGAAGTCAACCCCGAAGCAGGGGAATAATATAATAAGGGAGTATCGTTATGTCTACAATTTCCTATACCAGAGAAATTACCGTTACCAAGACTTATGACATCATCGTCTGTGGTGCCGGTCCTGCCGGTATCTGCGCCGCTGTTGCCGCAGCCCGTCAGGGCGCAAAGGTGGCGCTTGTTGAGCGTTACGGCATCCCCGGCGGCAACCTGACGGCCGGTCACGTGGGCCCGATCTTAGGCGCAGTCAGCGCCGGCACTATGCGCGATGAAGTGTGCGGGCTGCTGGGTGTCCGTGACAACGATATGGACGGCACCACCGGTGTTGCCCACGACATGGAGCTGGCCAGAATCGCACTGACCGAGTTCATTAACCACGACAATATCGATGTCTATCTGCAGACTGTCATTTCCGATGCCTGGGTTGAAAACGATACCATCAAGGGTGTCATCATCTCCACCAAGGAAGGCCTGCAGGTTTTGGGCGCTACCGTGGTCATCGATGCTACCGGTGACGGCGACGTGGCATATTTTGCCGGCTGTGAGTTTGAAAAGGGCCGTGATGACGGTCTGATGCAGCCCGTGACGCTGGAGTTTACGCTGGACAATGTGGTGGAAGAAGTGGGTATCCACTGCATCGGCGATATTGACGATGTGCAGTTCAAGGGTCAGCGCTTCCTCGACTGGTGCAAGCAGCAGGCCGATGCAGGTATTCTGCCCAAGAATGCTGCCGCAGTTCGTCTGCATCCCACCGTTTACAAGGGCTCCCGTCAGGTCAACACCACCCAGGCCAACGGCTTCGACAGCACCAAGCTGGAGACCATCTATGATGCCGAGCTGGAGCTGCGCCGCCAGATCAAGCTGCTGCAGAATTTCTTCCGTGAGAATCTGCCCGGCTACGAAAACTGCAAGATCGTCGGTTCTGCCTGCACCACCGGTATCCGTGAATCCCGCCGTGTCATGGGCGAGTACGTGATCACCGCAGAGGAGCTGGCTTCCGGCAAGCGCTTCGACGATGTCATTGTCCACAAGGCAGACTTCCTGGTAGATATCCACAATCCCGCCGGCTCCGGTCAGGCAGAGAAGAACATCCAGTGGTGCATCCCCTACGACCTGCCCTACCGCTGCTTCGTGCCCAAGAAGATCGAGGGCCTGTACACCGCCGGACGCTGCATCTCCGGCACCCACCGTGCCCATGCATCCTACCGTGTCATGTCCATCTGCATGGCCATGGGCGAGGCTGTGGGTGTGGCAGCTGCCATGTGCGCCGCAACTGGCTGTACCCCCAGAAATCTGAATGTCAAGGCTCTGCAGGACAAGCTGACTGCACTGGGCATTGACCTGTTCAGCGAATAAGCTCCATACAAAAGAAACACCGGCAACTTATGTTGCCGGTGTCATTTTTATAATCTGTAGGGCTGAATATACCGTTCATGGCTGAGGGATTCCGGTCGCGCGTAAGCGCCCGATACAAGTCCCAGCATCGCGTAAATGGTAACGATGGAAGAACCGCCATAGCTGATCAGGGGCAAGGTCAGACCGATAACGGGCATAACGCCGATGCACATGCCCACGTTGATCATCACCTGGAAGATCAGTGCGGAGGCTGCGCCGAAACAGATCAGGCGGCGCATATAGTCCTGGCAGCGGATGCCGACGTAAATGCAGCGGGCAATGATTGCAAATTCCAGCACCATGACCAGAACGCAGCCGAAAAAGCCCAGTTCCTCGCCGATGGAGGAGAACACATAGTCCGTATGCTGGGCGAAAAGGCGGCCGCCCTGGGTACGGTTGCCGTTGAAAAGGCCCTGTCCGGTCAAACCGCCGCCGGTCAGCGACAGCAGATTGATTTTATAGTGGTAACGTTCGTTGATACCCAGCGAGTCGATGGATTCATCGAAGAGGATCTTGATACGGTTCTGCTGGTGTGTTCCGAGGAATGGGAAAATGATCGGGAAGCCAACGGCAATGGCACCGAGGGCCAGACCGAACCAGATCAGGGAAACACCGCCGCCAAAAGCCATACCGATGAAGATAAAAGCGAAAATCAGGGAAACACCTGCATCCTTGGAGATGACCATGTTCAGACCGAACAGCAGACCCAGATGCAGCACCATGTGCATGACCGAGGGAATGGTGGAAATTCGGTTCTGATGTGATGCCATAACCGACGCCATAATGACGATGTAGGTGATTTTACAGATTTCAGCAGGCTGGATATTGATGATGGGGGTTTCAATCCAGCTTCGGTTACCGGTGTTGTTATCCGTACCGAAGGGGATCAGAAGCAGCAGAAGAAATGTGTTAAAAGCCACAAGCAGGTATCGGTACTCGGACATGACTTCCACATCGATGGAAGAGATGACGGCAAAAGCGATTATGCCGATGACCGTTGCGCCGACCTGAATGGCAATGTAACGGAAATTACTGCCGAATTTGTCCGCGGAGGTGGTGCTGGCGATGACGACGCAGCCGAACGCGGACGTAACGAAGCACAGAAGAAGCAGTACCCAGTCGCACTTCTTGGGAAAGTTCTTCAGCTCGGAGAAAAATCGATTCAAGGACCTGCCTCCTTTCTATCAGCTGATTATAGCATCAAATGGGAAGAAAGTAAACAAATTTTCTGTGAATAAGTTGGAAACAGATCGGCATACCAAATTAAGCCTCATAATCCCATGTAAACGGGAAAAAAGGTGAATCGGATCATGGCGGCGCAACAGGGGCAACGGATTCGAAAATAGTAACAAAATGATACAAATTACGAAAATATACGCGAAAATTCGACTGCGCGCATAAGTTAGAGTTGACATAAATAACGAATAATAAACAACAAGAAACGTGTCGAAATGTGTGAAATACAAAGAAATACTTGACTTTTAGGAACATTTTGCTATAATAAAACCATCTCATGAAACGCATTACATATTGTAATTATTCGGCCGTCTTTGAACGACTGAAGTAGAATCAATCGGGGAGGAGGAGCGTTTTTGCGAAAAAAGAAACGATGCGTCTTAGAGAGAAAGATAAATTTCATTCGTGCGGCAGCAGTTCTGATACCGCTGGTAACGGTACTCCTGCTGCTGACCCAGCGGGTGGCAGCCCAGAACACCTATGTGATCACCGACGGGAGTCGGGTGCTGGTCCATACCACGTCGGCTACAGATCCGGAAATCGTACTGGGGGAGGCAGGGCTGACCCTGGACACGGATGATACCTATACCACACAATCAACGGACGGTGTTTCGGAGATCAACGTCCGGCGCAGCCAGAAGCTGTTTGTGGATTATTACGGCCAGCGGATGGAGGTAACCAGTCAGGGCGAGACGGTGGAGGAGCTGCTCACGCGCCTGAATCTGAGGTGGAGCGACACAGATAAAATCTCGCTTTCACTGGATGCACAGACCTATGAAGGCATGGAACTGGAGGTGGCCGAAGTGATCCGCCAGAATCAGACCTACACGGCGGTGCTTCCCCATGAAACCACCTACAGCGCAGATATATCCTTACCGGAGGGAACGCAGCGTGTCGTGACAGAAGGTGTGGACGGAGAGGTTCTGTGCGAAGCGGTGGTGACTTACATCAACGGGCGGGAAACGACCAGAAAAATTCTCCACCAGAAGGTGATATCCCAGCCCGTGGAGGAAATCGTGGCGGTGGGTTCCGGTGAGCAGCCGGAGGAAGAAGCGCCGCTGCCGGTGATTGGTGAGCGCACCATCACCCTGCCCACCGGAGAAGTCATCACTTATACTGAAAAAGTTACCTGTGTTGCGACAGCCTATCATTGTGAAGGCTATGTGGGCAAAACAGCCACCGGTACCCGCGCGCGGGTCGGTGCCATTGCGGTGGATCCGGAGGTTTTCCCTTACGGTACCCGGTTTTACATTCTGACAAAGGATGGAGAATACATCTACGGTGTGGCCACGGCCGAAGACTGCGGCGACAAGCGCTTCATTTACGGCACACGGTTAGATCTGTTCTTTGATACAAAAAAGGAATGCGTCCAGTTCGGTGTCCGGATGTGCGACGTATATATCCTCGGCTGATCTGAATATTGCGATATTGCAAATTCGCCTTTTTTCTGTTAGTATTACAGAAGAAGGGCATTCTTTTTTTGCCGGCATGGGCCGGCGGCCAATGCGTTACGAACACTGGCGAACATTCCGCATCCTTTGGGCCCCTCGACCAGAACCGCGGAAAAGAGTGGAGAACAATTATGATTGAAGTTTGTAATATTCATGTGATGAAGCCGCTGCTGGAAAGCCACGGTTTCCATTTTTCCAAGGCCAAGGGCCAGAATTTCCTGATCGCACCCTGGGTGCCGGAGTCCATCGTGCGGGAAGCCGGTGTGGACAAGACTGCCGGTGTGCTGGAGATCGGTCCCGGTATCGGCCCCCTGACCCAGCAGCTGTGTCTGAATGCGCAGAAGGTCTGCGCCGTGGAGCTGGACACCAGATTGAAGCCCATTCTGGATACAACGGTGGGCGAATTTGACAATCTGGAGATTGTATGGAACGACGTGCTGAAGCTGGACGTTCCCGCACTGATCAAGGAGAAATTCGGCAGTCTGCGCCCCATGGCCTGCGCCAATCTGCCGTACTATATTACTTCCCCCATCCTGACCGCCCTGCTGGAAGCAGAATGCTTCGATTCTGTCACCGTCATGGTGCAGAAGGAAGTGGCACAGCGGATCGCGGCAAAGCCGGGCAGCGCCGACTACAGCGCGTTTACCGTGTTCTGCCAGTATTACGCGGAGCCGGAGCTGCTCTTTGATGTGCCGGCCCATTGCTTCCTGCCCCAGCCCAAGGTGACTTCCGCAGTCATTCAGCTGCGCGTACGCAAAGAGCGCAATTGGGATATTCTGGATCAGGATGTTTTCTTCCGTCTGGTTCGTGCCAGCTTCGCCATGCGCCGCAAGAAGCTCAGTAACGGCCTTGCGTCCGGCTTCCCGGAACTGGGAAAGACCGGTGCGGCGGAAGTGATCGAAGCCGCCGGTTTCGATGCCAACGTTCGGGGTGAAACCCTCAGCATTCCTGAATTTGCGCGCATTGCCAACGAAATTGTCAGGAGGAAAAACGCATGATTGAATTCTTGCTGTTGGATTTGGACGATACCATTCTGGATTTTCATAAGGCTGAACGCATTGCCATTTCCAAGACCATCCGGGACTTTGGCGTGGAGCCCACAGAGGAGGTTCTGAGCCGCTACCACACCATCAACAAGTGGCACTGGGAACAGTTGGAACTGGGCAAAATGACCCGTGAAGAGGTTCTGGTGGGCCGGTTTGCTTTGCTGTTTGAGGAGAAGCAGGTTTCTGTGGACCCGGTAGTTGTTGCCCGTACTTATGAGAAGAATCTGTCCATTGGCCATTACTTTCTCCCCGGTGCTGAGGAGGCGGTGGACGCGCTGAGCAAAAAATACCGCCTGTTCCTGACCAGTAATGGCACTGCTTCCGTCCAGAAGGGCCGCATGACCAGCGCGAATTTGTACCGCTTTTTTGAAAAAGTGTTTGTTTCGCAGGAAATTGGCCACAACAAGCCTGCGAAGGCCTATTTCGATGCCTGTTTTGCCCAGATTCCCGATTTTGACCCTGCAAAGGCCATGATCGTCGGCGACAGCCTAAGCTCTGATATTCTGGGAGGCATGAATGCAGGCATTAAAACCTGCTGGGTGAATCCTTCCCACGCGATGCCGAAAAACGGGATTGTACCGGATTATGAGATCGAAGCGCTGCACCAGCTTCCTGCATTACTGGAACGGATATAAACGAAACCCCATCCGTATGGATGGGGTTATCTCATAGCTTCACAAGTACCGGCAGGCGGATATCCATGGAATCCACGGTCACGGCGCAGTCCATGGCAAGCACCTGCACACCGGCTGCAGCGGCGGATCGCAGCGCAGCGCCAAAGGCGGGATCGGTGACATCGTTGGGATGCAGGTATTTTACATCGGACATCTGAATGACGAACAGCACATAAGCGCCGTAGCCTTGCTGCGCCAGTGCTTCCAGACCGCGCAGGTGCTTGGCACCGCGTTCTGTGGGTGCATCGGGGAAGGCACAGATACCGTCATTTTCCAGCGTGACACCCTTGACTTCCAGAAAGCACTGCTTTCCATCTTTGGTGAAGGAAAAGTCGAAGCGGGAATCGCCATGGAAGCTTTCTGCCTTTAAATTTTCGATTTCTCCCAGACCGCCGGCCAGCAGCCATTCTTTTGCTGCTGCATTGGGTGCCTGGGAATCCATATTGATCAGCCGGTCACCCTTGCGTACGGTGATCAGATCGTATCGGGTTTTGCGGGCGGGATTCGGGTCGAAGCGGCAGAAAACTTCTGCGCGGTTTGTCAGCAGTTCCCGGCAGCGGCCGGTGTTTTTCACGTGGACGGTTTCTTCCTGTCCATCGATTTCTACTTTTGCAATAAAACGGTTGGGACGACTCAGAAACCGCCCCGGAACCATGGATTCGTATTTCAAGTTTTCACAACCTTTCGCTCCATTATCATAGCGGATTTTCGGAAAAAGCGCAAGTAGAATTGATTTGAGGGTTGACAATTACGGAAAGTGTGGTATAATCTATCTCGTTCCAGTATGGAGGCATAGCTCAGCTGGTTAGAGCGCATGCTTCACACGCATGAGGTCACAGGTTCGAGTCCTGTTGTCTCCACCAAACCGTTGAAACTCTAAGGGTTTCAACGGTTTTTCTTTTTTTACCCCTATTCATCAGATCGCATGCCTTTTTATCAATTTTTATGAAAGGAAAGAGGTCTGATATGGCAAAGAAAATTAACATGAGCGTTCACGTAGGGAGAACAATTCAGGAGGTGTTTGGCGACTTCGTAGTATCCCAAACAGCACGAGGGTTGTCTGATGTTACAATCAAAAACTATCAGCATCACCTGCATAGTATGTCAAAGCATTTGGACATTCAGAAACCAATTGATGAATTGAGAAAAAATGATTTGGAGACGATGGTTGTTTCTATGCGGAAGGCGGGCTTAGCGCATAATTCTATTGCGGCATATACCAGAGTTTTACGTACATTTTTAGGGTGGTGCAATCGGGAAGGTATCAGAGTGCCAACCATGCCCCATATCAAGGACAAAGAAACAGTCAAAGAAACCTATACGGATGAAGAATTGACGTTGCTGCTTAAAAAGCCGGGGAAGAATTGCGACTTTACAGAATACCGGAATTGGGTGATTGTTAACTTCTTGATGAACAGTGGTTGCCGTGCGGCTACGATTCGGAATATCCAGAATAGGGATGTGGATATGGAAGCGCGCCAAGTGATTTTGCGGCACAACAAAAATGGTAAAATACAAGTGATTCCACTCTGTAGTGTAATGATCAATATCCTGCGCGATTATATGGCAGTGAGAAAAGGCGCACCGGAGGAATACTTGTTTTGCAATCAGTATGGAGATATGCTGTCGCAAAACGCACTGCGTCTGGCTGTTGCCAGATACAATCAATCCAGAGGTGTCCAAA
Organism: Faecousia sp.; assembly: GCA_045120675.1. Lineage (GTDB taxonomy): Bacteria > Bacillota > Clostridia > Oscillospirales > Oscillospiraceae > Faecousia. The sequence continues at coordinate 45,550 of JBGVFB010000061.1, forward strand.
AGACAAGTACCCATCTGTTCCGGCATACCTTTGCGCGAAAGTACTTGGTTGACTGTGGCGGCGATGCTTTTATGCTGCAACGGCTATTGGGTCATTCTACCTTGAAAATGACCAAGCATTATTGCAATATCTATGATGCGGATATTGCCAATAATTTTGACCGCGTATCACCACTTGCACAAATGAATCAGCAAAAAGAGAAGATCAAGCGACATAAATGAGCATCTTTGATCATGTTGCATCATCTTTGAATGTGTAGATTCAACTCTAAACATCTTAGAACGAAAACCCAAGCGGAATTTACCGCTTGGGTTTTCGAATTCTCCTTGTATGCTTGAATCGGTGTTGTTGTGCTCGCAGATCGTCATAGTTGGTTGGGACGTTCTGCAAGAACTCTGGTGTATCATAACCGTATAACTCGTCGATGTCTTTCATGCCTTTTTTGATATACTCAAAGAATTCGCCGATGGCTTCTTTGGGAGAAAGTATCTTGGCATGTTCTCCGAAATCCAGTACCGTTAAAAAGAAAGAATACGACAGTCGTGTGTGTATTGTTGCCATCATATTATCGTCATCGTACGGAATAAGTGGGACATCATTTCCAAATCGGTTTTTTACCCTCTTCATATCTGCTTTGTGGAAGAGAATTGTTACGGCATATTCACGTTCAGGATCAAAGGTATATTTATCACGCTCTATAAGCGCTGATTGCAGCGGCTCAAAGCTTGGTAATCGGCTTTCTTTCTTCTCACACTCCAAAGATAAGATTCTGATGTCTGCCATTCTGTCAATCGATGTCCCATAATTGAACTCATGTCTTTCGTCAGGATACGAAACCAGATAATAATATCCATTGCGATTTCTTATTTCTTTGGGACTGAGAATATAATAATCTTCGCTATGATATGCTTGCTGTTCGCGTTCCAATGTGGAATATGCATACCTAAAGCGAATCTTCTTGTTCGACGATATTGCTTGGCGGATTATTTCAACATTCTGAAAAACACTGTCCTCCGTTTTGTTGATTTCTATCTTTTTATGAACGTGCTTTTCAAGATTATCTTTACAATAAACTGTTCCTAGACCCAATATCTTTTTGGTTAATGCGTGGCTTTCCTTCTCTGTAATGAAAGAAGACAACTGTACACAATCGAGCAGCATCCGCAATTCTTTGATGTCAAACTGGGGTCTTGTAATGTAGTAACCCCACTTTTTTGCATTGTAGTCAATTGGCTCTTGAAAATCCATTTGAAGTCGAAGGATATCGTTATATATCGTTTTGCGGGATGCCTTAATTCCCTTTGAGGCTAAATACTGGATGATGTCATTTGCGCTTTTGGGATGTTCTTTATCGGCATATTGATGAAGATAATCGCGAATGTACAGTAATTTTACACCCTGTTCAGAAGACCTGCCTTGTCCTTTTGCCATTGCTCCACCCCCAATGCATTTTGATTAGTATAGCACATCTCCGATAAAGAAAAAAGGGCAGATTTCTCCACCCTTTCTTAAATATTATTCCTCAAATTGTAAGACAGTTGTTTTTTCTAAGCGATAATTCACTCTGCTCTTTTCCATTTTATAGAGATTAACTCTGTTTTCCTCGCAGTATTTGAGCACATCTTTCTCGTACTCCGGTTTCGCCATGCATCCCAACGTGATCGATTTGGGGCGAGTTGCTTCAAGTAATGCACCCCTTTTTACGTTATCCCATTTATCTCCACATGCACCGTCATCGCGAATAATGCGCCATTCTCTTTCGTAACTCCATTCAGGTGATTTTGAAGTAAGGCTTTCTATAAAAAGGCCTTGGATATCCATTGCTAAAGTTTCAAGCGTATGAATACAGACCCTTTCATCTGTATAAACAATCGGTACAGGTGAAAAATGTAATTGGCTATTAAACTCAAGCAACTCATATTCTACACAAATTCCACTATGGTTATTTGCATAATGCGCCCACATCAGCAGAGAATCGTCTATTTCGCTTAGACAGGCTATTCCCATTCGCGTTCTTAAATCTTCAAAATCAGACAGGAACTTCCTGATTTGCTGGTTAGTCACTTCTTTAACTTTCTTCCACATCTGGCTTCCCACTCGTATCTCCATCTTCTCAGATGCCATACGCAAGGCACAATCAAAAATGTCCTTTTCCTCAATTGTAATTGTACAGTCAAATACATCATTAAAATTGCAGGGGGCAGAATACCACATTTGATTATTCTTAACAGCTTCCAAATTTCGCGAATCATCACTGTAATACTTATACAGAGATGTTGGCGCATAGCACGTATAGTAACGTCCAACATCTATGATTGCTTTTATTTTCTCAGATGTTTTTCCCGTCATGCCCAAAATTAATGCTGAACGTAATGCTTGCTTCCACCCATCAATATTTTCATTCTTGATTTCAGTCATATTATCACCTCTTATGTCTTGTTCGGGAGGTTTTTACGTATTATAACACACCAAAGCCAAAGAGAAAAGGGCAGATTTCTCCGCCCCATTCAGTCTTCCATCATGGAAAGGTATTTATATGTCGTTGTCCTGCTTAGGTCGCATACTCTTGCCAATTCTGACACATTCAGTTGACCCTTCTTGTAAGCAGGATAGTGACGGATGAAGCTGGCTGGAATATCTTCCAAAGTAATGCGTGGACGGCCAATTTGTTTGCCCTTGGCTTTTGCATTTGCCATGCCGGAGCGCACACGCTCACGAATCATCGCAAGTTCCAATTGGCTGAACACACCTGCCATCTGCAGAAAAGCCTCACTCATGGGATCTGCGCGCCCCTCGCGGCAATCCAATGTAATACTGCCAACAATTACAAGCCGCAGTCGCTTTTCCCGAATCTTCTCGATGATCTCACAAAGCTGCTGGGTGCTGCGTGCCAGTCGTGGAACTTCCAAGGTGATGATGGTATCTCCTGATTCTGCAGCGGCAAACATGGCCTCCTGCTGGCTCTTAACCTTGCTGTCGCCGTGTTCGTATTCCAGAAAGATTTTCTCAGCACCGGCGGCCTTCAGCTCGCGAACTTGGCGGTTGATGTCCTGTTTGGTTTCATTGGTGCTGCATCTTGCGTAACCGTAATTCATAATAACCTCCGAATATGGCGGCGGGGATTGATCCCCGCCGTTTTGAAATCTACACTTCATTCATCTGAACAGCGCAGTCCAAGCAGCCGATATTGACGGTCTTGGTAGCGCGAACGGAATTTCCGCAGCAGGGACAGAGGTATTTGCGTGTACTGGATGTTCTTGGTGGCGGCGGTGTGGGTGTTCCGCTGTGTGTGCCTGTTCCAGTGACGCGATAACCGAAGAACTCGTTACGGTTTATCAGAATGTCGCTCAGGTCATTGTCCAGACAGAACTGCAGGAGATCGTCACTGGGGCTTGTGATTGTCCATCCATATTTATCATGGTGGTCAACGATCAGGCCGCGCGCTTCGGCTGCTGCCTTGAATTTGCGGTTGTGGTAGGTGTTGCCGCGGCTACAATCTTGCACACCGTTGATATAATTGTAATAGTGAATCATTTCATGCAGAAGGGTTGCCACCACAGATTCTATGTTCCGGCTTAGTGTGCCAGCGCCGATGTTGATTTCATGAGTTGCACCCAGTTTGGAAACCCATGTATCTTCCCGCAGTGAGAAATGGCCGTAGGCCTTGGGTGTTGACTGGATAGTGATCGTGGGTCTTGAAAGTGTATTTTCAAAATACGCTTCATTCAGCAGATCGAAAATCTTATTGAGGTATCCCGCAGCGCGGTTGTAACTGGTTAACTGTTTCATGTGTCCTCCTTGATTTCTGGGAGTGGACACTGTATAATGTTGGTGTCCACTCCCCTGTCGGTTGTGGTCATGCTCTTTGCCAGTGGCTTTGGTCGGCGTTCTGGCAAGGGGCATTTTTTATGCGATGGTGAAGCGGCGGCTGCTGATCTGCTTGGTGTAGGCTTTGTACACATCAGGCATCACCTTTTTGAATGCTGTGGTATCGAAACGCTGAGTTAAAACGGAAGTCCAACGAACGATGTACTGACCTGCTTCCAGTTCTTCGGTATCGCGGCTGAGCATCTCGGTTTTGATTTCATCCCGCAGTGCTTCAGCCTCGGCCTTTGCTTCCTCGATTAAGGACTCCAAATCCTTCAAGGCTTCGATCTTGCTAGTGATTTCGATAGTTGACATATGCATTTTCTCCTTTCTATTGTTGGGATCGCTCCCTTAACTGTTTATATTATACACTAATTCGTTTATAAAGTCAACACTATTTTGATGATTTCATAAATTATTTTTTGATTTCAACAACAAAATATTGACAATATAAATCTTTTGATTTACAATGCTAACGAGGTGATAATTATGGCAATGGCAGAGAAAATCAGAATCTTACTTGTAAAGCGTGGCAATATATCGGAAGCAGAACTGGCGCGCAGAATGGGAATCAGTCCGCAAAACCTGCACAACAAAATGAAGCGCGACAATTTCACAGAAACAGATCTTTCCGAAATTGCCGCCGCCCTTAACTGCACTTTGTCTATTAACTTCCAGATGAACGACACTGGCGAAACCCTTTGATAATGGGTAAGTGTCTGTAAAAGGGTCAACCCAATTTCATGGACAGAAACAGCAGCAAAAACGGCCTATTTTGGCGGCGCAGACAGTAAGAATGCATACGGCGGTCTCCAGCGGCAGCTGGTGCGGTGGTCAACGGCAGCAGTGCGGTGACAGCGGTAGCGGTTTGAGATAGTTGAATTACCCCTCATAATAGTGGTATCCGCAACAGCGGAAATACACTATTTTAGGAGG
>JBGVFB010000062.1:0-38487 GCA_045120675.1 Faecousia sp.
CAAGGCTCTATGCGGCAAATGGAAGCTCCGACAGCCGGAATTCTTTGATACCTGGATCACCCGGATCCTGATCAACGAATGTCATAATGAGCTGCGCCGGCAGAAACGGTATCATCCACTGGATGAATTACCCGAGACCGCATCGGAAGAATTTGACTCTCTGCCATTGAAAGAAGTGCTGCGGCGCCTGCCCAAGGATCTGAAGGATGTCATCGTCTTACGGTTCTTTGGTGGTTACACCGTAGCCGAAACTGCCCAGACGTTACACATACCTGCAGGAACTGTTGCGACCCGTCAAAGAAAGGCGCTTCAGTTACTCCGGCTGGAACTTGAAGAGGAGGTGTCTTCATGAATCGAAAAAATGAGTTTGAGGCCATAATCGAGGAACTGAACCAGCCTGCTCCCGGGCTGGAGGCAACTCTGGATCGTGCCTACAAGAAGAAAAGAAAAAGAACTACCCAGATGATCGTCCGCCCATTGGCTGGCCTTGCCGCCTGCTTTGCAGTATTTGTCCTGCTGGTCAACTTCTGTGCACCGGTGGCCTATGCCTGCTCTCTGGTGCCTGGACTCCGGGAACTGGCTGCTGCTGTTACTTTCTCCCGATCCCTGACCGATGCCGTGGAAAATGAGTATGTGCAGCCCATGGATCTGTCCCAGATTCAAAATGACATTACTTTGCCGGATATAACGACACCGAAGTTGCCAATATCCTCGGTGTCTCGCCAACATCCATTGCCCGTAGAAAGAAATCCGCATTGCTGCGCCTGCGTGAATTGTTGGAGGTGCGAGTCAATGACGAATAAGATTCCCTATGAAACGATCTACCAGGCCAAGATGGGCAACGAAGAGGCTCTTGCAGCCATTCTCAATCACTATGAGCCGCAGATTGTAAAGGCATCAGTCCGTACTGTAAACCAGCCAGATGGATCTAAGCAGCGGATCGTAGATCAAGAGATCAAGGCCTACATACTGAGCGAGCTGGCCATGAAAATCATGGTCAAATACGACCTGAATAAGAAGCCGAGTAAGAGACGCCCGCCACAAAGCGGCAGCTCATCCGATTTTGATTTGACCGGCTAAATAAGAAACCACCAACCCGGACTGAGGGATCAGCAGGGCTGGTGGTTAATTTATTCTCGAAAAATGATGACTATCAAACTTATCTATTTAGTTTGTGAAAATAAGGTGATATCAATGATTCTAGCAAGTATTGAATTTAATAAAAGTATTAATAGCAAAGATTTCGATAAAAGCTATTTGGCATTATCGAAGATACTGCATAGCGATATGAGAGACTTTTTCCAGACTGACTTTGGCAAAGATTATTACAATAAATGGTTAAAAGAACATGGTAAGGTCAAGCCAAAACATACTCAATACGATTATGAAGATGATGAAGACGAATAAAACCGCCCAAGATCAGCTCTTGGGCGGTTTTTCCGTGATGGCATTACTTTTGAACGGGATCTTCAAAGCGAAACCGCCGTAGAAGAAATAGGTGTTCACGTAATGCCCGGTTGGTGGAGCCGAGGGGAATCGAACCCCTGTCCGAAAGCAACTTGGAAAGACTTTCTCCGGGCGCAGTTTGTTATTTACATTCCCTCATCCCATCGGGAACAAACACTCTATGGGACTTGGTAGCTTCATGATGCATGGTGCGCTCAAAGCTTTGCGCACGCACGTGCTCCACTCAAATGACACCCGAGCCCGGCTCGTGGACCTTCCGGGGCGGATGCGCGCCTAATTAGGCAGCGATAGCAACAGTATTGTTGTCAGTTAATTTTAAAAGATACCCGTTTTATCGTGGTCAGGCGCCACGGCCCGCTTATCCAGCCTCACTACCTCCGTCGAAACCAGTACGGCCCCATGGGTCAGTGGGATGGCTGGCATCCCACTGGAATTTCTAAATCAGAATCTGCCGTAAGGATCGGGGAGCTTCTTCAGCTCAGCGATTGCGGCACCGTTGGTTTCCACAGTGATGGATGCAATCTTCTGCTCAGCCAGAGGACGATCCTGACGGTTGGTCTGAACCTTGGCGATAGCATCAACCACATCCAAACCGGAAGTAACCTTGCCGAATGCGGCATACTGACCATCCAGATGCTTGGCATCCTGATGCATAATGAAGAACTGGGAACCTGCAGAGTTGGGGGAGGAGGAACGTGCCATGCTCAGAACACCGCGCTTATGCTTCAGATCGTTCTTGATGCCGTTAAAGAAAAACTCACCCTTGATGCAGTAGCCGGGGCCACCCATACCGGTGCCTTCGGGGCAGCCGCCCTGAATCATGAAACCGGGAATGACGCGGTGGAAGATCAGTCCGTCATAGTAGTTATGGTTGCACAGATCAATGAAGTTTGCAACGCTCTGGGGTGCCTTCTCGGGATACAGCTCACCCTCGATGATACCGCCGTTTTCCATTGTGATTTTAAAAGTGGGATTCATATTAATATCTCTCCTTCATAGCACGGTCGATCTGGCGCTTTGCGTCTTTCTCGGCCGCAGCTTGTCTTTTATCATATAGTTTTTTACCCTTGCACAGGCCAACCTTGACCTTCACACGGCTGCCCTTTAAGTAGACCGAAAGGGGAATCAGGGAGTAACCGTCCTGCTTGACCTTGCCAAAGAGCCGCATAATTTCCCGCTTGTGCATCAGCAGTCTTCTGGGTCTTCGCGGATCCGGATTGAATCGGTTGCCGTGATCATAGGGAGAAATGTGCATCTGGTTCAGGATCATTTCACCATCTTTGATACCGCACCATGCGTCCTTCAGATTCAGCGTGCCTTTTCGGATGGATTTGACTTCCGTACCCTGTAATTCGATACCGGCTTCCATTTCCTCTTCAATGAAATATTCATGACGTGCCTCACGATTGGTCGCCATCACTTTGATGCTGTCCTTTTCCAAATGCTCACCTCCTTGTAGCCCTTTCATTATACCATATTTGTCAAGGCTTCAAACTGTCGAAACGATCCTGTCCCCACCAATGCGGTGTCAGTTCGCCGAGGGTTACGGTATGCCGTGTGTCAAAGTCCATCAGGATTTCAATATTCGCACTGTCTTGGTCCAGCTGCATCATAAATTCACGGCAGGCACCGCAGGGCGCTCCCACACTACCATCCTCCATAACTGCCACGACCTTTTCGATCTGACTCTCGCCGTTTGTGATCATATTGGCGATGGCATTGCGCTCGGCGCACATACCCAAGGTACAGGCGGTATCAATGCAGACACCAACGTAAATGTTTCCCGCTTTCGTCAAAATCGCAGCGCCGACGCTGCCTGCCTCGATGAAAGGGGAGACGGCACGAGGGTTCTGGACAGACCGCGCCCTGTCATATAGAGTCTTCCAAATATCCATACAATTTCCCTTAAAACAACGTATACTCCCAGTTGCTTTCCACCTTTTTATAGTAGAATTCGCTTAAATTCTCTGATTCCATAACCCGTACCATTTCCATCATATCCGGTGCCAGTTGCTGGGTAGCAAGCTCTTTGCGCGGTAACCAGAACACCTTTCCTTCACTGGATGACCGGAGTGTTCCGTGGAATTGATCTGCTTTATAGAAAAATACCACGTATCTGGCACCGCTGTTTGTCTGAAACTGTTTTGTACCGCAAAGGACTGGGTTTTCAACAGTCAATCCGGTTTCCTCAAAAACTTCACGGATCACAGACTGCGTAAAGCTTTCCTCCGGCTCCACATGACCGCCGGGGAACGTAATGCCGGGCCAGTCGGGGTTCAGTCGATCCTGCACGAGCACGTTTCCATTCCCGTCAGTGACCATGCACATGTTTGTAAAAACCGCTTTTTCTTCTCGCGCCATCGGCTTACTCCTTAAACAAAAAATGCAGGAATTGTTCCACAATATCGAAGGAATATCGGCATAATCCGCGCATTTCAGCAGTCAAATCAGGGAATTCTGCTTTGCTCCATGCAGCGTAGGCGATGTCGACCCCTGCACCGCTTGCCATCATCCAGCCAAGCTTCATATCATCCACCACCAGTATTTCTTCCGGCTTCAGATGGAACCGTTCCATCAGATCCTGCAGCGGCCAGGAACTGGGCTTTCTCTTATCAGCGGGCAGTTCATAATCATAAATCGCATCCGGAACAATGCCAAAGTGCGTATTATAATCGCGCAGAATGTCCTCTTCGCGGGACAGGGATGCCACGCAAACAAGACCGCCTGCGGCCTTCTGGCGGGCAATCACCTGTTCGATACCAGGGAAGATGGGGTGGGGATTATCACGGTAGTAGGCTTTCCAGCCCTGATATTCCTGCGCCTGTTCCTCGTCGGTCATATTCCAGCGCAGGCGGCAGACATCCGCAAAGACCATATTATTGCAGTCTTCTACGTACTGCCGGAAGGTCAAATTCGTACCGGGGCGGATTTCTGCAAGAAAATCCTTGAAATAGGGGAAATCGATATATCGTTCGGTCTGGACCACCGTATCATCGTGGTCTAAGACAAGGCATTTGTATTTGAGCATCTTTTTCACCAACCAATCGGCTTTGTTGCAGGACCGAACGCATAGCATGCGTAGTTTTCAGGTTTTTCCGGATCATAGTAAACATCGATCTGCTCGCCTTTCTGCGGACAGCGGTAGTTTAGACTTACGAAAAGTTTTCCGTTGTAGGGGATATTGTCGACTGTATACTTAAATGTTATGAAATGTGAAACAATCGTATTTTGCGGTGTCACAACAAGACGGACAGGCTTTTTTACCACATAGAGATAGGAATCCTGCACCATCGTGACGGTCCCTTTGACACAATGGTCCTTAGCAAGGATTCTATCCGCGCCAATACTGAACATCCGAAGCAATTTCATACTGCATACCTCCTTTTTTCTTATTCTAACAGAACCCAAAGAGCTGTGCAACCATGAAATTACACTTGCCATTATCGAACGAATGTGCTATAATAGAACAAACGAACGAAGGAGGCAGAATCCGGTGGAGCAGAAGAACAAGCCCGTGGATGTGATCGCCATGTACAGTGCCGCCGGTGAAATACGGCCTCTGCGACTGCGGATGGAGGATGAGCACCATCAACTGATACGTGTGGACATCGACGAAATTATCAGCGTGAAAGAAATTCAATACGTGGGCATCGAAGCCCATGTTTTCTTATGCAGGGCTACGGTCCGGCAGCGGGAGTGGCTTTTTGAACTGCGCTATACCATCCGTACCCACAGCTGGTGTTTGCTGAGAAAGGTAAATTAATCATGGCGGATCGTGTTATTTTTCACGTGGATGCAAATTCAGCATTCTTAAGCTGGACGGCCGCTTACAAGGTCAAGGTGCTGGGCGAAACGCAGGATCTGCGTGAAATCCCATCGGTTGTGGCAGGGGATAAGGCATCGCGCCATTCCATTATTCTGGCCAAAAGCGGACCGGCCAAGAAATACGGCATTCAGACCGGTGAACCGCTCTTTCAGGCGCTGGAAAAATGTCCGGATCTTGTGGTGGTGCCGCCGGATTACGAGCTGTATGTGGAAGCCAGCCGCCATTTTGTGAATATGCTGCGCCAATTCAGCCCTGTGGTGGAGCAGTACTCCATCGATGAGGCATGGGTGGATATGACCGGCACAGAACGGCTCTGGGGCGCACCCAGACTGGCGGCAGAGCAGATGCGCAAGCGAATCTGGGAAGAGCTGGGTTTTACGGTCAATGTGGGCATTTCCTCCAATAAATTGCTGGCAAAAATGGCGGGAGATTTTGAAAAACCAAATAAAGTCCATACGCTTTTTCCGGAAGAAGTACCGGATAAATTCTGGCCCCTTCCGGTGCGGGATCTGTTTCTGGTCGGTGCAGCGACAGAACGCAAGCTCCATATGCTGGGCATTCGCACCATCGGGGATCTTGCCCACGCAGATATGGCACTGCTGCGCAAGAGACTCGGCAAACACGGTGAAACCATCTGGCATTTTGCCAATGGCCGCAATGCCGATGCAGTTGCACCGGAACCTGCAGAAAACAAAGGATACGGAAACTCCACTACCACCGCGCAGGATGTGTTGACCCATGATCATGCCCATCAGGTGCTGCTGAGCCTATGCGAAACAGTTGCCAGCCGGATGCGGCGGGATGGAAAGTGCGGAAGCTGCATCAGCATTCATCTGCGAACCAATGAATTTCATTATTTCTCCCACCAATCAGTTTTAAACGGTGCAACGAACATCACCAGCGAGATTTTTGATGCCGCCTGTCGGATTTTTGACGAAGCATGGGATGGTGTCACACCCCTGCGTCAGCTGGGTGTGCAGATGACAAGGCTTTCCAACGAGCCCTATCAGCAGTTTGACTTCTTCTCCGGTCTGACACCGGAGCAATACGAAAAAAAGCTGAAACTGGACGAAACGGTGGATGCGCTGCGGGACAAATTCGGCGAAGATGTGATCCGACGGGCGAAATTCGCCCAGAAGCCGGGAGAACATATGATGGGCGGACTGGACAAAGCCCGCAGAACCGGTGTTACAAAGCCTGTTCCGGATGAATTTTAGTCTGGAAACTGTGCGAGGGATGTTGTATAATATTCAAAAACTTGTAACAAGGAAGTGAGCATATGGTCATCCTGATCGCCGGTGCATCCCATACGGGAAAAACAGTACTGGCACAGAAGCTTTTGGAGCAATATCACTATCCGTACCTATCCATCGATCATCTGAAAATGGGCCTGATCCGCAGCGGCAACACGAATCTAACGGTCTTTGACGACGAAACTCTGACTGAATATCTGTGGCCTATCGTAAGAGAAATGATCAAAACTGCCATTGAAAACGGCCAGAATCTGATTGTGGAGGGCTGCTATATTCCCTTTGACTGGGAAACATCCTTTGAGGTATCTTACCGCGAACATATCCGTGCCATCCGGCTCATCATGTCCAGTGAATATATCGAAACCCATTTTGACGAGATTCTGAGTCATGCCAGCGATGTGGAGCATCGGCTGGATGACAGCGACTGCACAAAACACCGGCTGATCCAGGAAAACCAGAAGGAGCTGGAAGGCTCTATGACGTTCGGCTGCAAATACATTCTGATTGATAAAGAATACAAGATTGGAGATTCCGTATGGCTTACGTAACATTCTATAACAAAGATCCCAACGCACCCAAGCCCAATATGCCCGCTCATCTGGGCTCCAACTGCATCATCACCTGCGGCGGCAAGCTGCTGCTGGAAAAGCGTGTGGATTCCGATACCTGGGGACTGGTCGGTGGCGGCTGCAAGAAGTGGGAGGAACCGGAGCAGGCTATGGCCCGCGAAGTTTACGAGGAGCTGGGCTGGCGCATCAAACCCTCTGAATTCAAAAAAGTGAAGGTATACGGCGAACCGGGCCGTATTGCGGCCTTCCGTGATGGCAGCATCTGGAGGATGGTCATCGTGGTGTTCGCGTTGGAAGTAGCTGAAGACCGCCCCATCCGTATCAGCAATGAATCCAAGGAAGCACGCTTCTTCAGCAAAGAGGAGCTTCAAAGCATAGAAATTGCCGTTACACATCAGGATATCGTGGAAGAATGCTTCACGCAGATTTGACTGCAGATGCGTGTATGACATACAGTGTTTATGTGAACAATTATTCAATATATTGAAATAATACTTGTATATTCATCATATGTATGCTATTATATACATTGACGGTGCAGTATCCTAGTCGGGGTGTCCATCTTCCAGGTAGGGCCTAAAAATCCTATGAAGGGCACATCGATGAAGTCCCTGGTGCCTGCTTTTTACGCCCAGTTTAGGGTGGGTGCTGGAGGTTAAGGATTACGGGCGCGCCCCAATGCCATGGAGCATACGACCCGTTTTCCGTGGAGACCCGGTATTGTGCGACGAAAAGAGAGAACTCCTTCGGTTGGAAGCCATTTTCGCGTACGGGCCGGGAAAGAACCTGCAAAGTGGTGCACAGAATCGTGTGCTACGTGCAGTGTAGCCTGCCTTGAGTGAGTATGCGGGGAAAGAGGATCAGTCGGCGGTACACTCGGCCAAGTGTCTGCCCTCATTGCCTCTGGAAACCATCCTTGCAAAAGAGGCTAAGACTATGGAACACTCTGCTGTAGAAAATACCTAGGCTGTCTGAATAAGGGCAGACAGGGGATTACAGTACGGACTAAGTGGCAATCGGGTACTTGGATTTGGCAACACCCATGCTGGGGGATCAAATGGAAACGGCCTGCTCGGCAACGGCAGGTTCTCTCTGGTGAAAAACAACCCGACCTAAGCCGTAAGATTTATCCTGTCTGCTGCCGTCTTTTCATATAACGTTTAAAGGGGTTCTTTTCAGTGTCAAAAACCGATGCCGATGCTTCAAAGAAAGCACGCAGTAAGACGATCCGCTGGGTCGTCACCATTTTTTTAGTCACCATTGTCGTATCCGGCACCATTTCATTCATTTCTGACGAAGTGATGCAAAGCAGCAGTATTCTTGCTGCATTCCTGATCCTGATCGTCATTATTCTGATTGGTATTATTTTTGACATTATCGGTATGGCTGTTGCGACAGCCGACGAAAAACCCTTTCATTCTATGGCTGCACGAAAAGTTCCCGGTGCGCAGGCTGCGATTCGTTTGCTTCGCAACGCCGAACGCGTCAGTTCCATCTGTAACGATGTAGTGGGTGATATCTGCGGTGTCGTATCCGGCTCTGCCTCCGCTACTATTGCAGCACAGCTGCTGCGGAACACAGATTTCAGCTGGCCCCAGTTAGTTGGCTTGTTAATGTCCGCACTTTGCGCGGGCCTTACCGTCGGCGGCAAGGCAATCGGCAAGACCTTTGCGGTCAATTCTGCCACAAGCATTGTCCACGGTGTCGGAAAAATTATCTACTGGTCCAGTCATGTGCCGGAGCTGTTCCGCTCCAAGAAGAAAAACAAACGATAAGGTCGTGTTGATTCGTGCGTATTTTACCGAACATCAACGGTCATGAAGATCTTGCCCGCCTGAATGATCAGCAGCGGGTGGATCTGTGCAACGAGATCCGTGAATTTCTGGTTTCCAGCGTATCCAAAACAGGTGGCCATCTGGCCTCCAATCTGGGTGCGGTGGAGCTTTCTGTTGCAATTGAGACCGTATTCAATACTATGGAAGACCGTCTGGTATTTGATGTTGGTCATCAGTCTTATGTTCATAAGCTGCTGACCGGTCGCCGGACGGATTTTGAGCATCTGCGGCAGTTTGGCGGTATCTCCGGCTTTCCGAAGCCCTCCGAAACTGTGGCGGATGCTTTTGTTGCCGGTCATGCTTCCAGTTCCGTGTCCATTGCACTGGGCATGGCCCGTGCCAGAACCCTGCAGAAGCAGGATTATCACGTGATTGCGCTGATCGGCGACGGTGCCGCCACCGGCGGTATGGCCTATGAAGGCTTGAACGATGCTGCTGTCAGCAAAGAGCCCATGATCATCATTCTCAATGACAATGAAATGTCCATTGACCGGAATGTGGGCGGTATGGCAAAGCACCTTTCCCGCTTGCGCAGTACTGACGAATACCTGAGATTTAAGCTGAAATACCGCAGCTTTCTGAAAAAGATCCCCGGCGGTATGTCTTTTTATAAATTTACGAGCCGTGTGAAGAATCGCGTCAAGCGTTTCATTCTGCCTACCACGATTTTTGAGAACATGGGTCTGACCTATCTCGGCCCCGTGGACGGCCATGATCTGCACGATCTGATCGATTTGCTTCGTGCAGCCCGTGACCTGAGATCTCCCGTTCTGATTCATGTGATAACGAGAAAGGGCTGCGGCTATCAGCCCGCAGAGGAAAACCCCTCCAAATTCCACGGTATCGGAAAGTTTGATCCATCCACCGGAGAAACCTTGTCCGGAAAGACAACCACCTATTCCGATGTGTTTGGTCAAACGATGATCGATCTGGCTGCTGAGAATCCGAAAATCTGTGCCATCACCGCTGCAATGCCCGGCGGAACGGGTCTGCTGAAATTCCGTGAGAAATATCCGCAGAGACTTTTTGATGTGGGCATTGCTGAGGAGCATGCTGTTTCCATGGCCGGCGGCCTCGCAAAGCAGGGGATGGTACCTGTTGTTGCGCTGTACTCCACATTCCTGCAGCGCGGTTATGACCAGATCATGCAGGATGTAGCTCTGCTGGGACTGCATGTTGTCTTTGCCATTGACCGCGCCGGTCTGGTTGGTGAGGACGGACCTACACACCATGGTGTCTTTGATGTTGGCTTCCTGCGTCAGATTCCCGGTATGACTGTTCTGTGTCCCGCAAGTTTTGCAGAACTGCGATCCATGCTTCGCTGGGCAGTTTCTGATTGCACCGGTCCGGTGGCGATCCGTTATCCCCGCGGCAATGCAGAAGTCACCGAAGATGGATTTGCAAGCGATCCGTCCGTCATTTCTGCCTGCGGTGATTCGGAGCATGTAACTTTGATCTCCTATGGAACGGTTTCTGCCGAAATGTTTGCTGCCGCCCGTTTGCTACAGGAGAAGGGAATTCCCTGTGCCGCACTGCGGCTTCTGTCTGTCACTGCGTTCTCCGCTGATGAACTGGCAGAAAAGGTACAAAGCCGGCATGTCTTTGTTGTGGAAGAGGTTTGCCGTGGCTCCGGTATCAGCGGCGAGATTTCGCTCAGTCTGAATCAAGCGGGAAAGAATTGCAAGGTACACGCAATTGACCTTGGTGATGGTTTTATGACGCATGGCGATCCGGCAAGTCTGTATCGTATGGCCGGGCTGGACCGTGAATCGATCGCAAACTATGTACAGGAGGTACTCCGGAATGAAAATTAAAAAGAGATTGGACGTGCTTCTTGTGGAACGGCTTTATGCTGACAGCCGCACCAAAGCACAGGCCATTATTATGAGCGGCAATGTCTATGTAAACGGTCAGAAGGCCGATAAGCCCGGCACTTCTTATGAAGAAACGGTCGATATTGAAGTTCGCGGTGCCGTTTGTCCCTATGTCAGCCGCGGCGGTCTGAAGCTGGAAAAGGCATTACGCGATTTCGGTGTCAAGCCGGATGGTTTTGTCTGCAGCGACTCCGGTGCATCCACCGGCGGCTTTACGGACTGTCTGCTGCAGCAGGGTGCAAAAAAGGTTTTCGCCATTGATGTGGGTTACGGCCAGTTGGACTGGAAAATCCGCTCCGACGAGCGTGTCGTAGTCATGGAACGTACCAACATCCGTTATGTCACACCGGAAGATCTGGGCGAACCCCTTGACCTTTCTGTGATCGATGTAAGCTTCATCGGCCTGGAAATCGTGCTTCCCACCATCAAGACACTGCTGAAGCCGGAATCCGGTCAAGTCCTTTGCCTGATCAAGCCTCAGTTTGAGGCGGGCAAGGAGAACGTGGGTAAGAAGGGTGTCGTTCGCGATCCCAAAATCCATAAGATGGTGCTGGACAACTTCGTTTCCCTTGTTCATGGCCTTGGTTTTACGATTCTGGGACTGACATTCAGCCCTGTCAAAGGCCCTGAGGGCAATATCGAATTCCTTGGACATCTGACTCTGGCCAATGCTGCCGGAATTGAGCCTGATACCGCAGATGTGGTCGCACAGGCACATCAGACACTCAATTGAGGTGCTGCCATGAAAAATGTCATTTTAACCCCGAACCCCTATCGGGATAAGAATTTCCAAACGGTTCGTACAGCCATGAAAGTCCTGAAGGATGCCGGCATGGAGCCGAAGCTGTGTCTGCCCTTCGAGGTTGACCGTAGTTACGAATTGCCCAAGGATCTGCGCTTCCATAAGCTGGATCGGGAACTGCAGAATGCAGAGCTGGTCATCTGCTTCGGCGGCGACGGTACGATTCTGCATATGGCTAAGGCTGCTACCCGTAAGAATGTGCCCATTCTGGGCGTCAACATTGGTACCATGGGCTTCATGGCAGAGCTGGAAAGTACTGAGCTGGATCAGCTGGCCAGACTCGCCAGCGATGATTATACACTGGACAAGCGTATGATGCTGGACGTGGTCGTTCAGCGTGACCGCGACATCATCTTCCACGATATCGGACTGAATGACGTGGTCATAACCAAGGGTGCCATTGCCCGCATTGCTCATCTGGCTGTCAAATGTGATGGTGTGGAAGCCATGCAGTGCGGCGGTGACGGCATTATTGTTGCCACACCCACCGGTTCCACCGCATACAGTTTATCTGCCGGCGGCCCCATTGTGGAGCCGGAGGCCAATAATATTCTGATTACACCCATCTGCGCCCATGATGTCATGAGCCGCTGTATTGTGGCATCTGACAAGCGCGTTATTACGGTAGAACTTGTCCATAACGCCAGACGCAATGCCTATCTGTCTGTCGATGGCGGTAAGGCGCTTCGTCTGAATATGGGTGATGTGGCGACGGTGCGCCGCAGCAATCTGGAAACAAAGCTGGTTCGACTGAAAGACCGCAGTTTTTATGATGTGGTCAATATGAAATTTAAAAACAGTTAAGGGGTGGACACCTTGAAAGCGCAAAGACAGGCTAAAATCATGGAGATCATCTCCAATGTCAACGTTGAAACGCAGGAACAGCTTCTGGCGCAGCTGCAGGAGGCAGGTTTCTATAGCACGCAGGCAACCATTTCCCGTGATATCAAGGAGCTGCGGATTGTCAAGGAACTGACATCCCTTGGTACCTATCGTTATACCACCGCAACCAAAGAGGTGCCTGCTACATTTTCCAATCGCCTGAATACCATCTTCCGTGAATGCGTAACCCGTTACGACTACGCGCAGAACATCGTGGTCATTCACACTTTGCCCGGTCTTGCGGGCGCTGCCGCTTCTGCCATTGACTCCATGAATATGAGTGTTGTTGTGGGTACCCTTGCCGGTGACGATACGGTGATGGTCGTCATGCGTGACAGCAATGCTGCAGCCGTTTTTTGCGGTGAAATTGCCCACCTGACCAATTGATCACAAGGAGGAATTTTCCGTGCTGAGTCTTCTGCATATTGAGAATATCGCGGTCATCGAATGCGCGGACATTTCCTTTGACCGTGGCTTTAATGTCCTGACCGGTGAAACCGGTGCCGGTAAATCCATTGTAATCGATGCAATCTCCGCGATTCTGGGCCAGCGTGCCTATCGTGATATGATCCGTACGGGTACCGCCAAGGCTTCGGTTCGCGCCGTTTTCACGGATGTTCCCAAACTGGCTTGGTTTGAAGAGAATGGGGTGGAGTATGACAGTGAAACCATCATCCAGCGCGAGATTCACCTGGATGGAAAGAATGTCTGTCGTGTCAATGGCGCGCTTGTGACGGTTTCCATTCTGAACAAGCTGGGTATCCAACTGATCAATATCCATGGTCAGCATGATTCCGCATCGCTCTTTGACGAGGATAATCATTTGCAGTTTCTGGATGATTTTGCCCGCAACGAAATGCTTCGTGCGGCTTATTCGGAAAGCTACAGTGCGGTTGCGAAGCTGCGCCGTGAGATTGACCGCATGAGTATGGACGAGGGCGAGAAGCTGCGCCGCATGGAAACGCTGAAATATCAGATTGAAGAGATCGAAAAAGCAAATCTGACTGCAGGGGAGGACGAGGAACTGGAAGCACGGCGCAAGCTGCTCCAGAATTCCGAAAAGATCGCAAACGGTCTGAATGACGCAGTGGAAAACCTCTACGGCGGCGATGACAGCGACGGTGCCGCTTCCATGCTGGCAACTGCCGAGCGTGCGCTGGCACGTGTGGCAAAGTTCAGCCCGCAGATCAGCGAACTCCACGAAAAGGTGGCAGACCTGATGTATCAGGTGCAGGATGCGGCAGAACTGGCCCGGGATGTGCAGTATGAGCTTTCCTATTCAGCCGATGAACTGGATCAGATTGAATCCCGTCTGGATATCATCCACAAGCTGCGCCGTAAATACGGCACAACCTGCGCTGAAATTCTGGAATATCTGGAAAAGGCCAAGCAGGAGCTGGACGAAATTGAATTTGCAGACGACCATATCGAGCATCTGAAGAAAAAGCTTGCCACGGCGGAGAAAACCGCATGGGATTCCGCTTTTGCCCTGCGAAAGAACCGTAAAGAGACTGCCGAGGTGCTGTCTGAGCGGATTCTGACCGAGCTTGCTCAGCTGGATATGCCCAAAGTGCAGTTTGCCTGCCAGTTTACAGAGCTGGAGTTGACTGCAAATGGTGCGGATGCGGTGGCTTTCTATATGTCCGCCAACGTGGGTGAAGCCCTGAAGCCCATGAGCAAGGTTGCTTCCGGCGGCGAGCTTGCCCGTATCATGCTGGCCATGAAGAATGTGCTGGCGGAGCAGGACAAGGTCAACACCCTGATCTTCGACGAGGTAGACACCGGTGTCTCCGGTCGCGCTGCCCAGAAGGTGGCCGAGAAGCTGAAAAGTGTAGCACGCTCCAAGCAGGTTCTGTGTGTCACGCACCTGCCGCAGCTGGCAGCCATGGGCGATACCCATCTGCTGATTGCCAAGGGTGAACGGGACGGCCGTACATATACCACCGTGACACCGCTGGATCTGGAAGGTCGCAAACGGGAACTTGCCCGCATTATCGGCGGCGCCAATATCACAGAAACAACCCTTAAGAGCGCGGAAGAAATGCTCCAATCTTAATTTGACATTGATCCCCCTTACTTGTACAATGAACGTACAGGGAGGGGGATTTTTATGAATGTTGATACCATTTTCGGAATGCTTATCACAACTGTTTGCAGCTTTCTTTGCGCTGCCATTTTCTACGGAATCGGTATCTGGGCAGCAAAACGGAATGACCCTATGCATTTCTACTCCGGTACAACCCTGGATCCGAATAGCATATCCGATGTTACGGCATATAATCTGGAGAACGCAAAAATGTGGAAGACATTTTCGATCCCATTTTGGCTCAGCGGCCTTTGCGGCGCACTCAGTTTTCTGGATAATCGTTTTTCAACTGTCAGCATTGCATTGCTTATTGCTGGTTGCAGCGTGGGTATTGTCTGGCTGGTGAGAAAATATCACCGAATCCTCAAGAAATATTTGATTCGATAAAATTCTTGACAAAATCGATGTATTTTGTTAGTATGACACGGTAAACACAGTGATGGGAATAAGTAAGCGACCCATTTTCCGCCAGAGAGCTGCCGGTTGGTGCAAGGCAGTGGGGAAATCCGCTGAAATACCTCCCGGAGTGGCTTCTTTGAAATTGCAGTAGAGGAAGACGGGGTCGCCCGAAACAGCGAGAGGTGTTGCTAGACACCGTGAGGTCTGTATTGTGAGATGCAGATGAACCAGAGGTGGTACCGCGTATTTTCACGCCCTCTGTCCGTAAGGACAGGGGGCGTTTTTTCATCCGAAAGGAGGAGATACTATGATCGGCAAACCCATGGACGCGCTGCAGCATTTTCCCGTCCGTAAGACGAAAAAGCAGAAGCAGCAGTTCCGGGATGCGGTGCAGTCTTATCTGAAGACAATCGGCTATGACAGTACCATAGAAAAGGGGAGTATGGGCGCGAAAAACATCGTGATCGGTAATCCGGAAACAGCCAAATATCTGGTCACTGCCCACTATGATACCCCGGTCAATATGTTCCTGCCCAATCTTGTCACACCCTGTAATCTGGCGGTATATTCCTTCTATCAGGTCCTAATTGTTGGTTTGTTTATTACGCTTTCCATTGGTGCAGGTGTTCTTGCTACTCTTGCTGCCCGGAATGCCGACTTCGGCAGCGCGGTCGGAATGCTTTCATACTGGATTTTGCTGCTGTTGATCATGGTTGGTCCTGCCAACAAGAATAACGCCAACGACAACACTTCCGGCGTGGTGACCGTGCTGGAAATCGCAAAGAGCCTTCCGGAAAACTACCGCGATCAGGTTTGCTTCGTCCTCTTTGATCTGGAGGAGGCAGGCCTCATCGGCTCATCTTCCTATCAAAAGGCTCATAAAAAGCACACCGCCAATCAGCTGGTGCTGAATATGGACTGCGTGGGTGATGGCAATGAGATCGTCATGTTCCCCACCAAGAAGCTGAAAAAGGATGCAGACAGGCAAGCTGACCTTCGCCGTATCTGCGGCACATGGGGTGTAAAGAGTATCGCCCTGCACGAGAAAGGATTTTCGTTCTATCCTTCCGATCAGGCGAATTTCCCCTATGGTGTCGGCATCGGTGCTTTCCACCGCAGCCGCTGGGCCGGCCTGTATTACAGCCGCATTCACACAAATAAGGACACCGTCCTTGAAGAAACCAACGTAAATATTCTGCGCGCAGCGATTGTCAGTATGATCACCTGCGGCGCAGTCAAGTGAGAAAGGAAATCTAATTATGAAACTGTATGATGAACTGGTTGCCCGTGGCCTGATTGCTCAGGTAACCAATGAAGCTGAGATCCGCGAGATGATCGACAACGGCAAGGCCACCTTCTACATCGGCTTTGACCCCACGGCCGACTCCCTGCATGTTGGCCACTTCATGGCTCTGTGCCTGATGAAGCGCCTGCAGATGGCCGGCAACAAGCCCATCGCTCTGATCGGTGGCGGTACTGCCATGATCGGTGACCCCTCCGGCCGTACCGACATGCGTTCCATGATGACCCAGGAGACCATCCAGCACAACTGCGACTGCTTCAAGAAGCAGATGGAACGCTTCATCGAGTTCGGCGAGGGCAAGGCCATGATGGTCAACAATGCCGACTGGCTGCTGAAGCTGAACTACATTGATTTCATCCGTGAGATCGGTGGCTGCTTCTCCGTCAACAATATGCTCCGCGCTGAGTGCTTCAAGCAGCGTATGGAGAAGGGCCTCAGCTTCCTGGAATTCAACTACATGCCCATGCAGTCCTACGACTTCTACTACCTGTACAAGACCTACGGCTGCAACATGCAGTTCGGCGGTAACGACCAGTGGTCCAACATGCTGGGCGGCACCGAACTGATCCGCCGCAAGCTGGGTAAGGATGCCCATGCTATGACCATCACCCTGCTGCTGAACTCTGAAGGCAAGAAGATGGGCAAGACCGCCAAGGGCGCTGTCTGGCTGGATCCCAATAAGACCACTCCCTTCGACTTCTACCAGTACTGGCGTAATGTTGAGGATGCCGACGTTATGAAGTGCATCCGCATGCTGACCTTCCTGCCTCTGGAGCAGATTGATGCCATGGCAGATTGGAAGGACGCACAGCTGAACGTTGCCAAGGAAATTCTGGCTTACGAGCTGACCAAGCTGGTTCACGGCGAGGAAGAGGCAAATAAGGCTCAGGCTGCAGCTAAGGCTCTGTTTGTTGGCGGCGGTGACGATGCCAACATGCCCACTACCGAGATTACTGCTGACAAGCTGGTGGACGGTAAGATCGGCTTCCTGAATCTGATGGTTGTCTGTGGCCTGGCCCCCTCCAACAAGCAGGCCCGTCAGCTGGTCCAGCAGGGCGGCATTCTGGTCAACGACGAGAAGATGGACGATCCCACCTTCGCCGTAACCGAAGAGATGCTGCGCGAAGGTGTAAAGATCCGCAAGGGCAAGAAAGTCTTCCATAAGGCGGTGCTGGCTTAATGCTGCAGCTTGCACGTCCTGAGGATCGGGCCGCAATTGAAGGACTGGCCCAGCAGGTTCATGCGCTGCACGTCCAGTGGCGGCCCGACATCTATGCGCTTGCAAGCGAATTGTGGCCGCAGGATCGCTTCGATACTGCAGTCGCAGACCGTCAGCTCTTTGCTGCGAAAGTTGAGGAAACCATTGTGGGCTATGTCCTGCTGAAGGTCCGCACTTATGACATGGTCGGCCATACCAAACGCAAAGTACTGCTGGTGGATGAAATCTGCGTGGACGAAAACCTGCGCAATCAGGGCATCGGCACGGAAATGATGATCGAAGTGCGCGCCATCGCCAATGCCTTCGGCTGTACCGACCTGCAGCTGGGTGTCTATCCCCAGAACAACGAAGCACTGGCTTTTTATCAGAAGTGCGGCTTCCGTATCCGCAGCATTGATATGCAGATGAAAATCTAAAATGAGCGACCCCGAAAGGGGTCGCTTTCCTTATGACAGCAGTACCTGTTCCAATCTTTTACGGTTTTCTGCGCCCATACCGCATAGGGGCAGTCTGCAGCAGCCGCAGTCAAACCCGATCATTTTCATGGCTTCTTTGACCGGAATCGGGTTGACCTCATAAAACAGCGCTTCCACCAGTGGCTGCAGTTCCATCTGCAAGGCTGCCGCCGTATCAAAATCACCGGCCAGTGCAGCGCGGCACATGGCCTGCGTTTCCACCGGCACCACATTGGACAGCACAGAAATGACACCTTTTGCGCCGAGCGCCATCATGGGTACCGTCATGTCATCATTTCCGGACCATACGGTTAATTGACTGCCGCACCGGCTCAGAATTTTCGTGGTTTTTGTAATATCGACACTTGCTTCCTTCGTCCCGACGAGATTCTCGATCTTTGACAGTTTTTCATAGACCGGCAGAGGAATGTCCAGTCCGGTTCGGCCGGGAACATTGTAGGCAATGACCGGTAAATCTACCACCTGTGTAACCGCAAGGTAATGGGCGCACAGGCCATCCGGTGATGCCTTGTTGTAATACGGTGTCACCACAAGCAGCGCATCCGCACCGCATTTTTCCGCCGCAATGCTCAGATGTACCGTATGTGCGGTGGAATTGCTTCCGGTTCCCGCGATTATTTTGCAAATGCCGCCTGTGTAATGCTTTGCACGGGTAAACAGCTCCAGTTTTTCAGCATCGGACAGGGTAGGGGCTTCTCCGGTCGTACCGCAGATGACAACAGCTTCAATGCCGGCATCCATCTGCCGCCGCAGAAGCTGTTCCATCATGGGGTAATTTACCTGTCCATCCAAAAACGGAGTTACCAGTGCCGTGCAGGCACCTGTAAATAAGGGTTCTTTCATATTGTCACCTCCACACCAATCTATGACAGGTCCGGGGATTTTGTCTGTTGCAAATTCGTAAAGAATCCGCTATACTGTATCTGTTTAGAAAATGGAGGATTATGTCATGAAAACGCATGATTTCTTTTATCATCTGCCCGAAGAACTGATTGCTCAGACCCCTTTGGAGCAGCGGGATTCTTCCCGCCTGCTGAAGCTGGACCGGATCACAGGTCAGGTGGAGCATCATCATTTTTACGATATCATCGACTATCTGCAGCCCGGTGACTGTCTGGTTATGAATGATTCCCGCGTTCTGCCCGCGCGTCTGCTGGGCCACCGTCCTACCGGCGGTGCGGTTGAAGTGCTTCTGCTGCGGGATCTTGGTAACAAGCAGTGGGAATGCCTTTGCAAACCCGGCCGCAAAATGCAGGTTGGAAACGAAGTGATCTTTGGTAACGGCGAGCTGACGGCTACCGTCACAGAAGTCAAAGAAGACGGCAACCGCATTGTGGAATTCCATTATGAAGGAATCTTCCTTGAAGTTCTGGAGCGTCTGGGCAAGATGCCCCTGCCGCCCTATATCAAGGAAGAACTGGAGAATCAGGAGCGCTATCAGACCGTATATTCCCGCGCTGTCGGCTCTGCGGCCGCACCGACTGCCGGTCTGCACTGGACACCGGAGCTGCTGGAAAAGGTCCGCGCCAAGGGTGTGAAAACCGCATTTGTGACACTGCATGTGGGTCTGGGTACGTTCCGTCCCGTGAAAGCAGACAATATTCACGATCATCATATGCACGCAGAGCTTTGCATGATCAGCACCGAAACCGCTGAGATCCTGAATCAGACGAAGACTGCCGGCGGAAGGGTCATCTGTGTGGGTACCACATCCTGCCGTACGCTGGAGTCTCTCGTAAATGAGGATGGTACCTTCGAAGCAAAGTCCAAATGGACTGAGATTTTCATCTATCCCGGCTATACCTTCAAGGCCATGGACGGCCTGATCACCAATTTCCACCTGCCGGAAAGCACGCTGGTGATGCTGGTGTCCGCCTTTGCCGGACGCGAACATGTTCTTGCCGCTTATGAGGAAGCCGTTCAGGAGCGTTACCGCTTCTTCAGCTTCGGCGATGCCATGTGCATTTTATGAGGAGAGCGTTGAACCATGTTTGAAAAAATAAAATCAAGGGTTCTCTTTGAAGCTCTTTTGAAGCGGCATGATATCAACGAGGCTTACAAAATGGTGGGACCCGAGGATTCCTGGTATGACACGATTACCAAGGTCCACAATTCTCTGGCGCAGATTCAGAAACTGCCTCATGAGGACTGGGAAATCACCAGCCATGACGGGCTATCCCTAAAAGCCGTGTTCTATCCCGGCACAACAGACAAAACCATGATCTGGATTCACGGCTACACCAGCCATGCAGAGCGTGAATCCGCATTTCCGGGTCTGTTCTATCACAGTCTGGGCTACAATGTCCTGGTGCCTTATCTGCGCGCCCACGGACCCAGCGAAGGAAAGTACATCTCTTTCGGTCCTATGGAATGCATGGATATCCAGAAATGGATTGACCGTGTCAACGAACGGATTTCCGGAAGTATTTTGATCCACGGATTGTCCATGGGCGGCGGCATTGCGCTGGATCTTGCAACTGTGGAACTGAATAATGTCAAATGTATCCTTGCTGATGCGCCCAGCTACAGCATTCCTGAATTTTTCGAAGGTGTTGCCCGCTACAATTCCAAGAGGAATCCCAAAAAGCTTTCAGCTTGTCTCTTTGAACGGTATCGTCGTGTGTTCTCTGTTGACGCAGCAAACTATGATCGCCGCGAGACCATCAGAAACGGCAACTATCCGTTGCTGCTGACTGCAGGCAGTCTGGAGGAACAGGACGAGGTTCTGTCCATAATCGAAGCACGTAATCCCAACCCCACGACCGTACTGATTCTGCCCGGCTGTAACCATGGCAATGGCATGTATAAGCAAACTGAAATGTATCAGAATGCCATCCGCGAATTTCTGGAGAAGTACATGTAAGGTTTGTGTTGAATGATAGGAGATAATCAATGTTTGAACTGAAAAAAACGGAAGGGAAGGCCAGACGTGGTGAATTCACCTGCGCACACGGTACGGTCCAGACCCCTGTATTTATGAATGTCGGTACACAGGCAGCCATCAAGGGCGCGCTCAGTGCCGAGGATCTGAAGAATATCGGCTGTCAGGTGGAGCTTTCCAATACGTATCATCTGCATCTGCGTCCGACCGATAAAGTCGTCCGCCAGATGGGTGGCCTGCATAAGTTTATGACCTGGGACGGACCCATTCTGACCGACTCCGGCGGATTTCAGGTGTTCAGCCTGTCCAGCCTTCGCAAGATCAAAGAGGAAGGTGTAACGTTCTCTTCTCATATCGATGGCCACAAGATTTTTATGGGACCCGAGGAAAGTATGCAGATTCAGTCCAATCTGGGCAGTGATATCTGCATGGCATTTGATGAGTGTATCGAGAATCCCGCGCCCCGCGACTACGTGCTGCAGAGTGTAGACAGAACCTACCGCTGGCTGGTTCGCTGCAAGGCGGAAAATGCTCGTCTGAACGCACTTCCCGATACCGTAAATCCCCAGCAGATGCTCTGGGGCATCAATCAGGGCGGTACCTATGCGGACATCCGTGTTGACCATATGAAGCGCATTGCTGATCTGGATCTGCCCGGTTATGCCATCGGTGGTCTGGCAGTCGGTGAGACCGCCGAGGAGATGTACGACATCATCGAAGCCGTGGAACCTCATATGCCTAAGGAAAAGACCCGCTATCTGATGGGTGTCGGCACCCCCAGCAATATCATTGAAGCGGTTGCCCGCGGTGTGGATTTCTTCGACTGCGTTATGCCCGCACGCAATGCCCGCCATGCCCGTCTGTTTACCTGGGAAGGCGCCATTAATCTGAAAAATGCCAAGTATCAGCTGGACGAGCAGCCCATTGATCCGAAATGCGATTGCCCGGTCTGCCGTCGATACTCCAGAGCCTATATCCGGCATCTGTTCATCGCGGACGAAATGCTGGCTATGCGTCTTGCTGTCATGCACAACCTGTATTTCTATAATAAACTTATGGAAAAAATCAGAAATGCGCTGGACGAGGGAAGCTTTGAAGCATTCCGCAGGGAATATTCTGAAAAACTGGGAAGAAGAATCTAAATTGGGCTTGCTTTTTGTCCAATCAATGTTATAATAATTAGGATTTTATTCACGAAGGAGTTTTATCCATGTTAAATTTTCTGACCACCACCACTGACGCCATGGGCGGTATGGGCAGCACCATCCTGATGCTGGTCATGATGATCGCTGTTTTCTACTTTATGCTGATCCGTCCCGAGAACAAGCGCAAGAAGGAAGCAGAGCAGATGCGTTCCGCTGTCAAGAAGGGTGACAAGATCACCACCATCGGCGGCATTGTCGGCACCGTTGTTGACGTAAAGGAAAACAACATCGTCATCGAGACCTCTGCTGACCAGGTTCGTATCGAGCTGGCTAAGTGGGCTCTGTCCACCAACGAGACTGCTGCTGAGGCTGCCAAGGCCGAGGCAAAGAAGGCTGAGGAAGCTAAGGCTAAGGCCAAGGCTGCCAAGAAGGCTGAGAAGTCCAAGTAAGGACATCAGATGTTACATGAAAAAGACCGCAGCAAAAGCTGCGGTCTTTTTGATCTTCGTGGGAAATTTATACATATCTTTTCGCAATTTGTGGTACAATGATTTTGGAAGGAGGGATGCACAATGACCGACAAAATGCAAAAGCGTCTTTGGCTCGGTGCTGTTGCGATCTTTATTCTTTTCTGCGCCGTTGTCGGCTGGTTTGTTGGCATTCCAATGGTCCGCCTTGCAAAAAATCCCGAAAAATTCCGCGTTTGGGTCGATCGTTCCGGTATCTGGGGTCGATTGGGCTTTGTTGCAATGGTTACCATTCAGGTGATTGTCGCACTGATTCCGGGAGAACCGTTGGAATTGGCCGCCGGTTATGCCTTCGGCGCTCTGGAAGGAACTGTTCTGTCCATGGCGGGAATATTGCTGGGAAGCTGGATTGTTTTTGCGCTGGTGCGCCGTTTTGGTGTCAAACTGGTACAGGTTTTCTTTTCTGACCGCAAAATTAAAGGTCTTGGTTTTCTCAGCGATTCCCGGAAAACAAAAGTGATCACCTTTCTTCTGATGATGCTCCCCGGTACACCGAAGGATTTTCTCAGCTATTTTGCAGGCCTTACCCGCCTGACCACGGTGCAGTGGTTATCCATTGTGGCAATTGCACGCATTCCGTCGCTGCTCACATCCACACTCACCGGAGCCGCAGCAGGGGAGCGCAACTATTTTCTCGCAGCCGCAATCACTGCCATTACCTTGATGATCAGTGCCGGTGGCCTTCTCTATTACCGCAAACTGTGTAAGGAGCAGAACGAGAATATATCCGAAGCCGACAAACAACGTCGCGCGAGCTGAAACAGTAATCCCACAGCATAAGCTGTGGGATTGATGTTTATACGTTTGCTTCCTTCAGTGCCTTAGCCAGCTGATCGGGGCAGGAGGTGGCCTTCATGCCGCAGCGGATGCCTTCCACGCGGGCAATAACGTCCGCAACATCCATACCTTCCACCAGAGCTGCAATGCCCTTCAGGTTACCGTTGCAGCCACCAACGAACTGCACGTTCTTGACCTTGCCCTCCTCCACATCGAAGAAGATGCGCTGGGAGCAGGTGCCTTTGGTCTTGTATTCGTACTGCATAATCCTTGATCCTTTCTTTAATCTGTAATATCCACAAGCTTTGCGCCCAAATAGCGGGCCAAATCCATAGGCGGTACTAACATCTGGTGACCACGCTCACCGGCAGAGACGGCAATTTCGTCATACAGCTCGCAGGTTTCGTCAAAATAGGTGGGGTACTTTTTCTTCATCCCCACCGGACTGCAACCGCCGCGGATATAGCCGGTCAGACCCAGCAGTTCCTTCACCGCAACCAGTTCCATATTCTTGTCGCCTGCGGCTTTTGCAGCCTTTTTCAGATTCAATTCGAAGCACACCGGAATGCAAAACACATTGATTCCGGTTCGTTCACCACGGGCAACCAGTGTCTTGAATACCTCTTCCGCCGGCTTGCCGATGGCTTCCGCTGCGTGGTTGCCGTTCAAATCGTTTTCATCGAATTCATAGAATTCTTCCCGGCAGGGAATACCGGCCTGCTGAACCAGTCGAACTGCGTTTGTTTTTGTTGCCATAAAATCACCGCGACCATTATATCGCACTTTTCGCGTGCTTGCAAGAGTGAATTGCATCGTGAAAACGGGTTATCCTAATTTCATGTATCAGGGAGGTAGCTTATGGAACAAAACAAAAACGCAGAAAACAAAGAACAGGAACGAGAACAGCTCATTGAACTGGGATCCGACATCACAAACGGCAAGGACGGTAAAATCTACACATTGACCATCATCGGTCAGGTAGAAGGTCATCAGGTTCTGCCCGAAAACTGCAAGACAACGAAATACGAGCATGTACTGCCGTTGCTGGCAGGTATTGAAGAAAGCGATGATATCGACGGCTTGCTGTTGCTGCTCAATACGGTCGGCGGTGACATTGAAGCAGGTCTTGCAATTGCGGAAATGATCGCCGGTATGAAAAAGCCCACCGTATCACTGGTGCTGGGCGGTGGCCATTCCATCGGCATTCCGCTGGCTGTCTGTACCAAGAAGTCATTCATCACCCCCACGGCCAGCATGACCGTCCATCCGGTGCGCATGACAGGTCTTGTGGTCGGCGCACCTCAAACCTTCCGGTATTTCCAGCGGATTCAGGAACAGATCGTGGAATTCGTCGCGAACAATTCCAGAATCGAGAAAGCCCGGTTTGAGCAATTCATGATGGCGACAGGGGAGATGGCAACCGATGTTGGCACCATTCTCTACGGCAAAGAAGCGGTGGCTTCCGGCCTGATCGACAAGCTGGGCGGCTTGAACGATGCACTGTCCGCGCTGCACCGGATGATCGAGAAGCAAAAAACCTCAAATCAGAAGAAAAATTAAAATATGCAAAAGAGGACTGGAAATCTGCGCAAATTTATGATATAATAAGCTGTAAAATTTTTGATTGGAGTGGACAGACATGGATTTGAACTGGCTGCAAAGCCTTCTGATTGGTCTGGTTTCCGGCTTAACGGATATACTGCCTGTCTCTGCACAGGCCCATAAAGTGATTCTGCTGAAGCTTTTTGGACACAGCAGCGAACCCCTTGTTTTACGGTTTATGCTTCATCTGGCAACTCTGGCAGGTCTTTACTACTGCTGCCAGAATCAGATTGTGCGCATTTCCCGTCAGCTTCGTCTGGCGCGCATTCCCAAAAAACGCAGAAAGCGTCCGCTGGACACCCGTACCTTGATGGATTTTAAGCTGCTGCGGATGATGATCATTCCCACGATTCTTGGATTCTTTGCCTATCAGAAAACATCTGCGTGGAATCACAGCCTGAACTGGATTGCATTGATGGTGCTTGTGAATGCAGTCATCATGTATCTTCCGGTTCTGATGCCCTCCGGCAATAAGGA
The DNA here is from genome assembly GCA_045120675.1 of Faecousia sp. Classification (GTDB taxonomy): domain Bacteria; phylum Bacillota; class Clostridia; order Oscillospirales; family Oscillospiraceae; genus Faecousia. Next base: position 25,401 of record JBGVFB010000062.1, read on the forward strand.
CTCCAGATCCTTTTCTCCTGTGGAGGGCCTACTTATCGGTATCGGCGGCGCACTGGGTGTGGTCCCCGGTATTTCTTCCATGGGCGCAACAACGTCTATTCTGTTGCTGCGCGGCGCTGACCGCACCTTTGCGCTGAATATGGCGCTTCTGCTGCAGATGGCAGTGAATGCCGGCATGCTTGTCATGGATATCGTTGCCATGTGGACGCTTGGAATCGGTGTGATCAGCTTTGGCGGCATTGTATGCTGCATTCTGGCTGCTGCTGCCGCATTTGCCGGTGTTTTCCTCGGAATTAAAGCCATGCGGATGCTGGCTGTCAATATCGGTTTCAATATTTTTGCATTCTACTCTCTGGGCGTTGCCCTGTTTTCGTTCATTCTCTTTCTCACAGCATAAGGAGGTAACTCATGGCGGATAAGAAAACTTCATCCCGTGCTCAAAAGGCAGTGACGGATGTGAAGCGTAAGAATCCCGCTTCCGGAGCTTCAAATTCCAAATCCAAAAAATCTACCGGCGGCCAGAAGATGCTGCCCACCGCAGTGCCGGAAGATAACCGCCTGCCTGTACGCTTCATTCTGGCAGCAGTTTCTGCAGGTTTGTTTATTCTCTTCCTCGTCATTGGCATTAAGCCTGACGGTGCGCTGCTGAAGCTGTTTCAGAGTATTCTCTTTGGCCTGATCGGTAAAGTTGGTTTCTACTTCTCCATTCCTGCGCTGCTGTATCTGTTTGTGATACTGGTTTCCAGCAGGAAGCAACCGGTCAGAATGCGCTGCTTCAGCCTGATCAGCTTCGTATTGCTCTGCGGCTGCATTTTCCATCTGGTGGTCAACAACCAGACCTTCATCGGCGGTATCAAAATCGTTGGCGATCTGTATACGGCAGGCCTGCAGGGCTATGGCGGCGGTATCATCTGCGGTCTTATCGCAATGCTGGTCCGCTGGGCTTGCGGTGATGTGATTTCCTACATACTCTTCGGTCTGGCGGCAATCTTTACACTGCTGGCCGCCATGAATATCACGATCCCCAGCATCATCCGTGCCATTAAGAACCGTCCCCGAGATGACTGGGATGCGGATGATTTTGAGGAAATCCGCCCCGAGCCGGCCGCTGTTGTAGTCAATCATATCGCAAACAAGCGCATTGAGCAGAAGCGTCAGCGCCGGGAAGCACAGCAGATGGCCTTTGAAGATCTGGAAACGATCGACGAAGTGACGATTCCTGTGGTTGTCGAGCGACCTGAGCCCAAGCGTGCGCCCAAGGCACAGCCCCAGCTCCAGCAGCCTGCAAAGAATACAGCTTCCGACAATAAGGTCAGTGATATGCTGAGCCAGATCGAGCCGGATATTGAGAATCCTGTTTCTGCTGCCGCAAAAACCGTGGTGGACGATACCCCTGCGGAAGTCGCGGCCCCTGCGGTAACGCATGCGCCTGCAAAGACTGCAATCGCAGAAGAAGAGGATCTGATTCCCGTTCAGATGCCTGTTTTCAAGCCGGAAGCCCCCATTCCTGCCGCTCCCAAAACCGTTGCGTCCGCACCCGTGGCCGCAGCGCCTGTGACGAAGGAAAAGGTGACCGCTAAGGATACCGCTCAGTCTGCTGCGCAAGTAGCTGAAGAGATCGCCCAGGCACAGACCGCGCCGAAGCAGGCTTACTGCTTCCCGCCCATTGAACTGCTGTGCAAACCGCCCAAAGGCTCTTCCGACGGCACTGCTGAAATGCGTGAGAATTCCAACCGTCTGAACGAAACTTTGGCCAGCTTTAAGATCGATGCACGCATCATCAACGTCACCCGCGGCCCCAGCGTGACCCGTTATGAGGTGGAACTGGACAAGGGTGTTCGTCTGAGCAAGCTGACCTCCTGCGCGGATGATATTGCGCTGAGTCTGGGCGCATCCGGTGTCCGTATCGCGGCGGTTCCCGGAAAGATCTCGATCGTGGGCATCGAAGTTCCCAATCGAGCCGTTACCATGGTTTCCCTGCGGGAAGTCATCGATTCTCCCGAGTTTAATAAGTCCAAATCCAAGTCCTCCTTTGCAGTGGGCAAGGATATCGGCGGCAGCTGCATCGTGGGCAATATCGCAAAAATGCCCCATATGCTGATTGCCGGTACCACCGGCTCCGGTAAGTCCGTGTGCATGAACTCCATCATCATCAGTCTGCTGTACAAGGCAGGCCCTGAAGATGTGAAGCTGATCATGGTGGATCCCAAGATGGTAGAGCTTGCCAATTACAACGGCATTCCGCACCTGATGATCCCCGTTGTCACCGATCCCAAGAAGGCCGCAGGCAGCCTGCAGTGGGCTGTGGTGGAGATGATGCGCCGTTACAAGGCCATGTCCGATCTGGGTGTCCGGGATCTGGAATCCTACAACAACATCATCGAATCGGAAGGGGAGGGCGAAAAGCTCCCGCATCTGATCATCATCATCGACGAGCTTGCTGACCTGATGCTGGTTGCTGCCAAGGAAGTGGAAGACTCCATCTGCCGTATTGCCCAGATGGGCCGTGCTTCCGGTATCCATCTTGTGATTGCAACCCAGCGTCCCTCCGCAGACGTCATTACCGGCCTGATGAAGGCAAATATCCCTTCCCGAATTGCATTCTCCGTGGCATCCGCCATGGAATCCCGTATCATTCTGGATACACAGGGTGCCGAAAAGCTGGTTGGCAAGGGCGATATGCTCTTTGCTCCCATTGGCTGCGGTAAGCCTCTGCGTGTGCAGGGCTGCTTCGTGACGGATTCTGAAGTAGAAGCAGTTACCAGTTATGTAAAGAGCAATTTCAATGCCGACTACGATCAGCAGGTGCTGGAAGAAATCGAGCGGAAAGCACAGCAAACAGGCAAGGGTAAGCCTGTTACAGCTTCCGACCCGGAACCCAGCAGTGATGAACTGGACGGCGATGAGATGTTGCCTGCAGCTGTGGATGTGATTCTTGAAACACAGCAAGCATCTGTCTCCATGCTCCAGCGGCGGCTGAAGCTGGGCTATGCTCGCGCAGCACGCATTGTGGACGAAATGGAGGAAAAGGGAATCGTAGGCCCCTATCAGGGCAGCAAGCCCCGTACCATCCTGATCACCAAAGAGCAGTGGGAAGCCCGCAAAAACGGCGGCGATGTCCAGATGGGCTTCGATGATCTGCCCTTTGATGAGGGTGTTCCGGAGGAAATTCTGTAATCTGTAGCGGTTTTGCCGTTGTAGATAAAATTTGCATCCCATCCGCAAAGGCGGAGGGACAGCAGGAGGAAACTAAAATGAATAATGCAAAAATCAAACGGATGGCAGGAATTGCCCTGCTGATGGCGCTTGTAATCGTGCTCCAGTTTGTGGGCGGCATGATCCCTCCCGTCGGCGGCTTTTCCATCTCGTTGGTGCTAATCCCCATTGTGCTGGGCGCAGCAGTGTATGGCCCTAAGGCTGGTGCACTGCTGGGTGCAACCTTTGGCGTGATCGTCACCATCAATTGCATCACAGGTGTGGATGTCGGCGGTGCCATGGTATTCCAGGCAAACCCTGTTCTCTGCATTCTTGTGGTGCTGGGTAAGGGTACGCTGGCCGGCCTCGTTTCCGGTCTTGTGTACAAGCTTTTCAGGTACTGGAACGGCTATATTGCAATGGTACTCGCCGCGATCGTATGCCCCGTGGTCAACACCGGCACTTTCATTCTGTGCATGATGACCTTCTTTAAGGACGTGCTTGCAGTTTGGGCTGGCGGTGGCGAGATCATCGCCTACGTTCTGTCCGGCCTTGTTCTGTGCAATTTTGTACCGGAACTTATTATCAATGTGCTTTTCAGTCCCTTTGGCCAGAGAATCGTTCAGACCATCCAGAAATAATAATTGTCTCGCCCGGCAGCTGACGCTGCCGGGTATTTTTATTGATCGGTGGTATTCCGGGATCCGGCCGCATAGTCTTGGGTAGGAGTGATGCAAATGACATGTGCCTGGAAAGAACTGCTGGCAATTCTGCCCGTCTGGCTATCGAAGGAAGTGGACAGCTTCCAAAATGACTGCCTTCAGGAACTGCGTCTGCGGCTGGGACAACCGCCGCAACTGATTTTGAAGGAGAAAGCTCTGTGGCTGGTAAAGCCGGTTTCCGCTGAGGATCTGAGCTTCTGCGTCAACACTGCTTCTCGGTACTCGCCATGGGCGGCGCAAACAACGGCGTACGGGTATCTTACCGCCACAGGTGGCCACCGGATCGGACTTTGCGGCGACGCAGTCCTGCAGCACCGTAACATGACCGGAATCCGGACAATCCGTTCCCTCTGCATCCGTATTGCCCGCGATTTTCCCGGGATTGCGCAAAAATATAGCCGCCTTACAGGCTCCATTCTGATCATCGGCCCGCCGGGTAGCGGGAAAACCACTTTCTTGCGTGATTTGCTTCGTCAGTTCTCCATGCACCAGACCGTAGCTGTTGCAGATGAGCGGTGCGAACTGTTTCCGGACGGGCTGTTTTCCCGTGGGAAGGCTCTGGACGTGCTGTCAGGCTGTCCGAAAGCGCAGGCCATAGACGCACTGCTGCGCACCATGGGACCCGAGACACTGGCAATGGACGAAATCACAGCACAGGAGGACTGTGAAGCCCTGCTGCAGGCAGGATGGTGCGGCGTGCGTCTGGTTGCCACAGCACATGCTGCGACAATCAGCGACCTTCGAACCCGTGCGCTATATCGCCCGCTGCTGGACGCAAATCTATTCCAGCATATTCTGGTTCTGCGGCGGGACAAGACTTTACATGAAGAAAGGATGACCTTATGAGTTTCAAATGTATCGGTGCGGTTCTGGTTCTTTGCGGGTGCGCCTTTGCAGGTTTTTCCATGTGCGCGTGCTACCGGCGGGACGAATCCCAGCTGCGTCAACTGCTCGGCGCAATGGATTACATGGTCTGCGAATTGCAGTACCGCGTAACACCCTTACCGGAACTGTGCAGGCAGGCGGGCGCACAGCGTGACGGTTTCGTTGGGCAGCTGTTTTCTAATCTGGCCGCAGAGCTGGAAGCGCAGGTTTCACCGGATGTGCAAAGCTGCCTGGCAGCTGCGGCCGCTCGCTCCGGGCCGCTATCCGGGCGGTTGGAGGAAGCAGTCTGTATCTTAGGATCATCCCTGGGCCGTTTTGATCTTCAAGGTCAGCTTCAGGGACTGGATGCCGTCCGAAACTACTGCCGTACAGAACTGGAGCAAATGTCCGATGGAAGGGATACGCGGCTTCGAAGCTACCAGACATTAGGGCTCTGTGCCGGTGCAGCACTGGCAATCCTCTTCGTATAACTATGGATATCGATTTAATCTTCAAAATTGCAGCCATCGGCATCATCGTATCCATCCTGAATCAGGTTCTCTCCCGTTCGGGCCGTGACGAACAGGCCACCATGACCACACTCGCGGGGCTTGTGGTGGTACTGATGATGCTGGCGCGGAAAATAGCGGAACTATTTGATCTGGTAAAGACCTTATTTGAATTCTGATGACACTGTTTTTACAAGTTTGCGGGGCGGTTCTGATTGCAGTGATCCTGGTGCTTGCCCTAAAAAGCAGCAGCAAGGAAACCGGCACCATTCTTGCCATCGCTGTATGCTGTATGACTGCGCTGGCAGGTCTTCACTACTTACAGCCGGTCATTGATTTTCTTCGGACCCTCAAAAAGCTCGGCGGTCTGGACACCGGTATGGTTTCCATTCTTCTGAAAGTAACGGGGATCGGTATTATTTCGGAGATTGCGAGTCTTGTATGCAAGGATGCAGGTAATGAATCCATGGGAAAATCCATACAACTTCTGGGAACTGCTGTGATCTTGTACCTTTCCATGCCGCTGTTTCGTGCGCTGATCGACCTGATGCAAAAGATACTGGGGGAATTATGAGAAAACTCACAATAATTCTGGCTGTAATCATCCTGCTGGCATTTCCGGTACAGGCACAGGATTTGACTGCACCGGAGGTACCGGAACATGCCGGGAAGTTCATGCCGCCTCAACAACAGAATTTTATGCAGGGACTGTTGGAAGTCCTGCGTGATGCGTTGCTCTCCGTCCGTCCGGATCTGAAAGAGGCTGCTGCCGTCTGTCTGAGCATCGCATCCACAGTCATAGGCATCTCGCTGCTTCGTACATTTCCCGGCAGTTCGGAGAAAACCGCCACACTTGCTGGCAGTCTCGGGATAGCCGTGCTGTTGCTGCGCTCCTCCAACTCTCTGATCAATCTGGCAGCATCCACCGTTACGCAGGTCAGTGAATATGGAAAGCTCCTGCTTCCGGTTATGACAGCCGCGCTTGCCGGTCAGGGCGGCATCAGCACTTCCGCAGCCATTTATGCCGCTACGGCTTTTTTTGATGCGCTGCTGACGACGATCATCGGCAAGCTTCTGACACCGATGATCTATATCTTTCTGCTATTATCCATTGCAGGCAGCGCCATCGGGCAGGATACCATCAAAAAGCTGCGCGATACCATCAAATGGGCCATCACTTGGTCCCTGAAGACGATTTTGTACATTTACACCGGATTCATCGGCATTACAGGTGTCATCAGCGGTACCACCGATGCGATGGCACTGAAAGCAGCAAAGCTGACCATATCCAGCGTGGTTCCTGTCATCGGCGGTATTTTGTCCGACGCGTCGGAAGCTGTACTGGTGGGAGCCGGAACCGTGAAAAACGCGGCCGGTATTTACGGTTTCTTCGCCATCATTGCCATCTGGATCGGACCGTTTCTGCAAATCGGAGTCCACTATCTGCTTCTGAAGGCCACAGGCGCAGTCTGTACCGTTTTTGCAGGAAAGGAACATACAGAATTGATTCAGGATTTCTCGTCTGCTATGGGCCTGTTGCTTGCCATGACGGGCACCACCTGTCTGATTCTGCTGATCAGTCTGGTTTGTTATCTGAAAGGGGTGGGTTGATTGGAAAATATCGCAAGATACATCCTGTCAGTGACGGCTGCAGCGCTTCTGCTGGGCATATTGCAGACCATTGCAGGAAAGAAAGGAACACAAGCCGTCTTGTTACAGCTGATCGGTGGATTATTTCTAACCTTCACGGTCATTTCACCCATTGTGAATATCGAAGCGGATGAGATTCTGGATCTTTCTTGGGACTTCACGCTTCAGGGAAGTACCATTGCCGAGCAGGGGCAGTCATATTCCCGCAATCAGCTCCGGCGAATCATAAAGGACCGCACCGAAGCATATATCTTGGACAAAGCCCTGACCCTTCAGGCGCAGCTGCAGGTGGAGGTGATGCTGAGTCAGGATGAGGTTCCTGTCCCGACTTCCGTACGATTGCAGGGCAGCGTATCACCTTATGCCAGAAATGTACTGCAGCAATGGCTTCAGGATGATATGGCCATACCGAAGGAGCATCAGATATGGATTGGATGAACATCGCCGGAAGGGCTAAGAATCTGGTAGGGAAGTACAAATACGTTCTGTTGATTCTGCTGCTGGGCATTCTTCTGATGTCGCTCCCGGAAGGTAGTAAAGAATCAATGCAACCGGAGATCTCAGTTCCTGCCCCGGTATATGCCAGCAAAGCCGAAGAATTGGAAGCAATTCTTTCACAGATTTCAGGGGTAGGGAAGGTGCGCGTCATGCTGACGGAAGCAGCCGGAAGCGAAACCATCTATCAGACAGATGAAGACCGCTCAGAAACATCTGATGCCCAAAATATCCGAGTTGAAACCGTTATCGTATCCGGTTCTGAGCGGACAGAAACAGGATTGGTACGCACAGTTGTACCGCCTGTGTATCTCGGTGCCATCATCGTCTGTCAGGGAGGAGACAGTCCCGCAGTCAGGCTGTCTGTTGCAGAAGCCGTATCAAACGTTACGGGAATCGGTACCGACCGCATTACCGTGCTGAAAATGAAATGAATGGGAGGCATTCTTTATGAAAATTTGGAAGAAGAATTTGGTCGCCGCAGCTGTGCTCGTTACGGTATGCACCGGAATCTACATCAACTGGCTGTATACAGAGCAAAACACCGCTATGGATTTGACAGACACATTGGACGCTCAAAAAGTAATGTCCGATGACACCTTACTCCTGACCGGTGATGAAGCAGTTTCTGCAGATGCGGCAGTGGACACGTCAACGGACTATTTCGCTGCAGTCCGTCTTTCCCGCCAGCAGGCCCGTGACAGCGCCGTAAGCCTGTTGCAGGACGTATCGGTCAATTCTGACCAGACCAAGGCGGAAGAGTCCGCTGCAGAGCTGGAAGATATCGTCCAGACCGCCCTGACGGAAGCACAGATTGAAAGTCTGATCATTGCCAAGGGCTACACCGACTGCGTCGCTTATATGAGCAGCGAAGGAATCTCTGTGGCAGTCAGTTCGCCGGAAGGCGGACTGCTGCAGGAAGATGTGGCAGTGATTGCAGATATCGTCATGTCCCAGTCGGAATACACACTGGACGAGATCCGCGTTGTGGAAGTTCATTGATTCTCATCCCCGGAGCTTCTCCGGGGAATTTCTTTTACCCCTCGCAGAAAATAGTTGTATTTCTTTGGAATTTGTGGTACAATACCAGAAAGTATGTCGTGCTGGAAGCAGCACGGCGAGATTTAGGAGGAAATCCCTATGGCTGATAATAAGCGTTACATCACTCAGGTTCAGGAAAATGGCAATGTGATGATCTCTGAAGACGTGGTAACCACCATTGTTGCCCATGCTGCACAGGAGGTCGAGGGCGTCGAGGGCCTGCATTCCCGTAAGAGCTGGGGCGGTAAGAATATGAGAATCCAGATTGCAGAGGATAACACACTGACCATCGCATGCAATCTGATCGTCAAGTACGGTTACAGTGTCATCGATGTTGCAAAGAATGCACAGGCTGCCGTGACTTCCGCTGTGGAGTCCATGACCGGTGTTACCGTTGCACAGATCGACATGAATGTTTGCCGCATCGCAAAGCAGTAAGGGTTAGAGCTATGACAAGAGGAAATGCCAGAGAACTGGCGGTACATTTGATTTACGGCCGGAATTTTACCGGCGAAGAGCCCAATACTGTGGCTGAAACCCGACTGGAGCGGGAGTATTACGAAAAGCTGGCAACGGAGAACGACGTTTACGCAGAGCGTCCCAGCCGTGCGCAGCGTGCTTACATCGATGCCGTAACCTCCGGTGTTGCCAACCGCGAGGATGATCTGAATGAAACCATTCAGAAGTTCTCCATCGGCTGGGATGTCAAGCGTATTTCCCGCCTGACCCGCAGCGTGATGCAGCTGGCCATCTATGAGATCCTGTACGTAGAAGATGTCCCCACCGGTGTTGCGATTTCCGAGGCAGTCCGCCTTGCAAAGAAGTACGACGGTGACGATACCGGTGCCTTTGTCAACGGTATCTTAGGCGCTTTTGCCCGCAGCCTGTCCGCACCTAAGGCCGAGGAAGACGCAGAATGAGCGTCATCGGCATCGATACCAGCAATTACACCACCTCCATCGCATATTTTGATGGTGTAGATGGTGTCAATTGCTCTAAGCTCCTTCCTGTGAAACAGGGTGAGCTGGGTCTGCGCCAGTCTGACGCAGTTTTTGCACATATTAAAAGCCTGCCGGAGCTTTCCGGCAGGCTGTTTTCCGATTTTTCGATGGATTCGGTCACCGCAGTCGGTGTCAGCATCCGGCCACGGGCTGTGGAGGGCAGCTATATGCCGTGTTTCATGGTCGGCTACTCCCATGCCAAGCTGATTTCCGATATGCTTCGCGTTCCTCTGGTGGAAGTTTCCCATCAGCAGGGCCATGTGGCGGCATCTCTGTGGAGCGCAGGTCATCTGGAACTGATGGACCAGCCCCACCTTGCATGGCATCTTTCCGGCGGTACCACCGAACTGCTGCTGGTAGAACCGGATGGAAAGAATGTCCGCTGCACCAGAATCGGCGGCACCTCGGATATTTCTGCCGGTCAGCTGATTGACCGCACCGGCCAGCTGCTGGAACTGCCGTTTCCTTCCGGAAAGCATATCGATGCGCTGAGCAAGGAAGCACAGATGAAGGAAACCTTCAAAGTCAAATGTCCCGGCTTGGAATTCTCCCTGTCCGGTGTTCAGAACAAAGTTCAGCAGTTCCACGAAAAGCATGGAATCGCCGCAGAAACAGCAGCCTTTGCGCTGCGCTGTGTGGCAGGGGCCGTCTGCAAGGCAACAGAGAATGCCTTGAACGAATACCCCGGTCTTCGGGTTGTCTTTTCCGGCGGTGTGGCTTCCAATTCCATGCTGCGGCAGCTGACTGCCCATTTTGACCCGATTTTCTCCCAGCCCCAGTATTCTACAGATAATGCAATGGGCGTCGCGGTTCTTGCCGCCCGCGCCATGGAGGAATAAGTATGGCACAGCAGGTTCTGTCCATATCACAACTGAATGAATACATCCGCGGCAAGCTGGATCACGATACACTCTTAAACGGTGTGGCCGTGCGTGGTGAAATCAGTAATTATAAGATGTACCCCTCCGGACATCATTATTTCACATTGAAGGATGAGAATTCCCAGCTGAAATGTGTCATGTTCAAGGGCAATGCCATGCGACTGCGGTTTCGGCCTGATAACGGTGTGAAGGTCATCGCCATGGGTAAGATTTCCGTCTATCCCCGTGACGGTGTTTACCAGCTTTACTGTACTTCCATGGCAATGGATGGCATCGGTGATCTGTATGCGGCCTTCGAACAGTTAAAAGCCAAACTTGCCGCACAGGGACTCTTTGATCCTGCCCATAAAAAGCCGATCCCCAAGTACCCCGGTACCATCGGCATCATCACCAGCTCTGCCGGCGCCGCCATTCACGATATGCTGCGCATTCTGCGCAAGCGCTATCCGCTGACTCAGGTGCGGCTCCTGCCGGTGCGCGTTCAAGGCGCTGAAGCTCCCGGTGAAATTGCCGCAGCGATTCGTTATGCCAACTATTATAGGCTGGCAGATCTTCTGATTGTAGGCCGCGGCGGCGGTTCCATTGAAGATTTGTGGGCATTTAATGACGAGCAGGTGGCTTATGCCATTTATGAATCCCATATTCCTGTCATTTCTGCCGTCGGTCATGAGCCGGATGTGACCATTTCCGACTTTGTGGCGGATCTTCGCGCGGCAACACCATCCAACGCTGCGGAGCTTGCTGTGCAGGACCGTCAGGCACTGGAACAGAATCTGGATGCCATGAATGCAGCCATGGCCACGGCACTCAGCCGTCAGTTGAGAGCTGCACGGCAGCATCTGGATGTCCTGAGCAAATCCGCCGCGCTGCAAAGTCCCATGGGTTACCTGCAGCAGCGGCAGAAGAGTCTGCAAATGCTGCAAAATCGCCTTGTGGCTGCGGAAAATCAATGCATCAGCCGCAATAATCAGCGCTATATCGCCCTGACTGCCAAGCTGGATGCCATGAGTCCTCTGAAAGTCCTGACCCGTGGCTATGCCATGGCGCAAACTGAGGGTGGGGAAGTGGTACGCAGTGTATCGCAGGTAAATCCCGGCGATCAGATCAATGTTTCCTTCAGCGACGGCAGTTTGCTGGCTACCGTGACGGATGTAAAGGAGAATGGAAAATGAACGAAAAGAATCAGTCTTTCGAGCAGAATATGGCCCGCCTGGAACAGATCGTCCGCGCCATGGAGCGTGGAGATGTGGCACTGGAAGAATCCTTGAAGCTCTTTCAGGAGGGAACCGAGCTGGTGCGCAGCTGCAGCAAGCTGCTGGATGAAGCACAGCTGCAGGTAAAAAAGATCATGACAGCCCCCGACGGCAGTCCTGTGGAGGAGGAATTCATCGATGAATGAGATGGTTGCCGCACGTAATCAGGAATACCGCGCGTATCTTGAGCAGTACCTGAAAGATTACTACTCCTATTTCCATATGCTGCCCCAGAAGCAGCTGTTTGAAGCCATGGATTACAGCCTTTACGCAGGCGGCAAGCGGCTTCGCCCGTGCCTTACTATGGAATTCTGCCGCCTGTGCTGCGGCGACTGGAAGAAGGCTGCGCCCTTTGCCAGCGCAGTGGAAATGATCCACACCTACAGCCTGATTCATGACGATTTGCCATCCATGGATAATGACGATTTCCGTCGCGGCAATCCGACCAACCACAAGGTTTACGGCGAAGCTATGGCAATTCTTGCCGGTGATGCGCTGCTGACCGATGCCTTTATGATCGCCGCCTCCCAGCCTCTGGATGACCCTGAGAAGCTTGGTCTTGCAATCAGCGTTCTCGGCCATAATGCCGGATCTCTCGGCATGGTGGGCGGTCAGGTGCTCGATGTCAGCAGTGAGGCACGTCAGCTGACCGAGCAGGAAGTTCTGGACATTCAGACCCGCAAAACCGGTGCGCTGATCAATTCTGCCTGCGTGCTGGGTGTCATCGCCGGTGGCGGTGACGAGGATCAGATCGCCGCTGCCGCACAGTTTGCTGCCGGAATCGGTCTGGCCTTCCAGATCCGCGATGATATGCTGGACGTGATCGGCACTGCCGAAGAAATGGGTAAGGGTGTCGGCACCGATGCTGTGAAGAATACCTTTGTGCGCCTTTACGGTCTTGAAACCTGTGAAAAGCTGGTGCAGCAGTATACCGATCTTGCCATCAGCGCGCTGGATGTATTCGAGGATACCGACTATCTGGTAACGCTTGCCAAAGAGCTGACCGGTCGAACCAATTAAAGATTGAAAGTCCCTGACGAAAACCGTCAGGGACTTACTTTTTACTTACCATATGCAATGATCTGCAAAATACCGCCCGCCACATTCAGCAGAAAGGCTGCAACGAACACGACCAGAAGAAACTTATCCTTCTTAGGGCTCTTGAAGTAGCTGATCAGCATCGGCACAAACAGCGCTGCCGTAGCAAAGGGAATCAGTCCGGGAATCGTTATCTCCAGCAGAATCTGAAGAATAATTGCCAGTACGATCACGGCAGATAAGATGCAAATCAGAATCAGCATCCAGATCGGCATCTTCGGTGTTTCTTTCATGGGTATCACTCCTATTACAATAAATTTGGATCTGGAGCCCGGCAGCCAGCCGGGCTTCATTCCATCTCATGCCTAAGCTACAATAAGAGGAGCAACTGGCTGGCCACACACTCCTTGGTGCTTCCATGCCCGTGACAAAGACTGT
>JBGVFB010000063.1:0-2383 GCA_045120675.1 Faecousia sp.
TTTATCTGCGCACACTCCGGAATAATATGATCCATGACACCACTTTCGGTCAGTTTTCGCTGGAATGTAATGCCATCGCCGCATGGACGGCTGAGCAAAGTAAAAATCTGGGTCACCAGGCAAGGGTCGCCATGATCAGCAGCAACAGTGCACTGTATGTGCGTATGATGCTTGGTGTCATGGTTGGTGGCGGTACCACAGTATTTCTGGATCCTCAGGCCACCGAGGATGTGATTTGTGCCTGTCTGAACAAGGCAGAAGCGGACATCCTTATCTGGGAACCCAAGCTGGCACTGGATGTAGATCAGATCCGCGCCCGCTGTAAGGCAATTACCCAAACCATACATATGGCAGAGGATGACCTTCCGGAAGCCTGTGGCGGCATTCTTTCCGCTTATAGGGGTCAGCATCCGGATAACATTGTGGATGAGAAGGACTGTGCCGCAATCATCTTCACCTCCGGCACCACCGGTGAAGAAAAGGGCGTTATGCTTTCCAACGCAAACCTGATCGACACCACCTTCAACGGAAAATTCGATGTCAGTATCAAGGTCAGCATTCTGCCGATGCATCATGCTTTTAGCCTGAAGGCAGACTTTTTGACCCCTCTGGGAGTGGGCTCCACCACCTGTTTCCACAACGGCATGGACAAACTGGTCGAGGCACTGCAAATCTTTGAACCCACTTGCTTGACCATGGTTCCTATGATTGCCAATGCGCTGTACAACAAGGTTTTTGTGCTCAGTCAGCAGACGGGCAAGACTATGGAGGAGTGTAAGCCCCTGGTCTTCGGCAGGCGAATCAATCAGATCGCCACCGGCGGTGCCCATCTACCTTCCGAGTTGGTTGATAAATATCAAAACATCGGCATTTGGATTGGCCAGGGTTATGGTATGTCGGAATGTTCTCCCAGTATTTCCATTCCGTGCTGGGAACGTCCCGACAAGGCTCACAGCAGCGGTATGCTGGTAAGAGGCTGTGAAGTGCGCATTGTGGATGGGGAAATTCAGGTAAAAAGTCCCTCGGTAATGATGGGCTATGTCAATGCCCCCGAACTGACTGCGCAGATTATTACGCAGGATGGTTGGCTGAGGACCGGTGACGTTGGTTATGTGGATGATGAGCGCTTTATCTACATCACCGGCCGAATCAAGAACCTTATCATCCTGTCCAACGGTGAAAATGTTGCACCGGAGCAGATCGAGAACCTGCTTCTGGACCATCAGCTGGTGGAGGAATGTCTGGTATACGATGATGATCACCTGATCGCCGCAGAAATCTATCCCAATTCCAAGTATATGGCCATGCAGGGCATTTCCGATGCACAAAGTGCCGTGGAAGAGGTCATTCAGAAGGTCAATGCAACTCTGCCGTCCTACAAGAGAATCGCAAAGCATCTGGTCCGCACCGTCCCCTTCAAGAAAACAGGCTCCAATAAGATCATCCGCAGCCAACGGGCTTCCCGCGATATGATTCTGAATCTCGAAGCCAACTCCAGACGGATGCCGGAGAATGAAACCCAGCAGATGATCTTTGACTGTGTAGCACAGATTCTTGGCCATCAGGATTTCGGTGTTGATACCGATATCTTTGCCGCCGGACTGGATTCTATGGGCTGCATCATGCTGCTCAGCGCTTTCTCCGAGGATTTGAAGTTCACTCTGGAGTTGGATGAGTTCATGGCGATTCCCACGGTAGAGAAGCTGGCTAAGCGGTTTGCGGAGAAATCACACTGGGATGAAGTGGATCACTCGATCCGGCCAGTATACGGCATGAGCGGTGTGCAGATGTCCTTCGCTTATGTGATGCGCGGCAATACTACCTCCAATATTCCGTTTCTGTTTAAGCTGGATCCCAGTGTGGATCTGGTACGGATGCAGCGGGCCATTAAGGGACTGTTCCCTATTCACCCCATTCTAAATGATGTTGTGCAGATGTTCCAGGATAAGGGATACGCCAACTTCCGTGACGACAGTCGCCCGGTCAATATTCCTATCATCGATAAGTCCCCGGAGGAATGGGAAAAAACCATGAAGGACCTGATTCGTCCGTATCTGTATACCCCGGGAGAGCCCCTGTATCATATCGAGCTGTACAGAGTTGGCAATAACAAGTACCTGTTCTTTGATGTGGCACATATCATCAGCGACGGCATGACCGCCAGCATCCTGCTGGAGGATATGAACCGACTGTATCAGGGCGAGACACTGGAGCCTGAGACATATACCTATTACGACTTCCTCATTGATCACGAGCACCGCATGAAGATGGGACTGCATATCCCCAATATCGTCTATTACTGCAAACTGATGGGGGACAAGCGTATTACCCGCAGCATTCTGAACCTGCCCGGTGAGCAGAACCTGTCCACCCACATCAACGC
>JBGVFB010000064.1:0-16161 GCA_045120675.1 Faecousia sp.
AAGATGGCTATAGCAACTCACGAGGGATACCTCCTGTCTTAGGTTTGTTTGGTCACTTACCAGTATAGCAGGTTCCCAAGTGAGTTGCTATTTTATTGTCTACGTGGTGTTGCACTTACAATGATAATCCGCCACGGCAAGGAATTTTCTTTATTTCTTTTTGTGAAAGGTGGACAAAAACCACCATCACAATCTTGTGTCTTGATTTTTTGATTGGTAGCTGGTAAACTGAAAACAGAACATTAAATAACAGAAATGAGGTCATTCACTATGTATGATGTCGTAGCAATGGGCGAACTGCTCATCGATTTCACCTGTGTCAGCAAGGACGGTGAAGGCTATCCCACCATGGCAGCCCATCCCGGCGGCGCACCCGCCAATTTCCTCGCAGCTCTGGCAAAGTTCGGCACCTCCGCAGCACTGCTGGGTAAGGTCGGCAATGACGCTTTCGGCAAGCTCCTGATCGGCACGCTGGATCAGGCCGGCATCGGCACCTCCGGCATCATCATGGCCGATGACGTTTTTACCACCCTTGCTTTCGTCACCCTGGACGAGACCGGCAACCGCGAATTCTCCTTCTCCCGCAAGCCCGGCGCAGATACCTGCCTGAGCTATGACGAGCTGAACATGGAGCTGATCGACGGTGCAAAGGTCTTCCATTTTGGCACCCTGTCCCTGACCGACGAGCCCGCCCGCACCACCACCTACAAGGCCGTGGAGTACGCAAAGTCCGCCGGCAAGCTGATCACCTACGATCCCAACCTGCGCAAGCCTCTGTGGAAGGATCTGGAGGAAGCCAAGAAGCAGCTGATCTGGGGCATGACCAAGGCTGACGTGGTCAAGATCAGTGACGAGGAAGTGGAGTTTCTGTGGGGTCTGGGTGTTGAAGAGGGTGCCGATTACATCCTGAAGAATTTCGGTGTCAAGCTGGTCTTCGTCACCTGCGGCGCTGACGGCTGCTACTTCAAGAATGCTGTCGCTTCCGGCAAGGTTCCCAGCCTGAGCAACATCAAGGTCGTCGACACCACCGGCGCCGGCGATATCTTTGGCGGCAGCGCTGTCTACAAGCTGCTGCAGACCGGCAAGGCTCCCGAAACCGTGAACGAGGAAGAGCTGCGCGAGGTCGTGACCTTCGCCTGCACCTCTGCAGGTCTTTCTACCACCAAGCCCGGCGGCATCTCCAGCGTCCATGAGTACCAGCAGGTTCTGGACCGTATCGCCGGTAAGTAAGCTATCCATATACAAAAACATCCGGATGGGCAATGCCCATCCGGATTTCTTTATGCCGTAACCGGCTTCTTTTTGTTGCTGCGTACCACCACGTACACCATCATGCACACGGTGATCACATAGGGAATCATGGATGTCAGATTGGAGCTGATATCATACTCCTGCAGACGATAGCCCAGCGCATCGAAGAAGCCGAACATCAGCGCCGCCAGATATGCCTTTTTCGGGTTCGCACCGCCAAAAATCACGCAGGCGAAGGCCACATAGCCACGGTTGTTGCTCATGCCCTCGGAGAACATGGCCACATTGCCCAATGCCAGCTGTGCGCCTGCCAGTCCGCAGAACGCGCCGCAGATGACCGATGACAGCCACTTCATTCTCTCCGGACTGATGCCTGCGGTGCGGAGCGTACCGGGATGTTCGCCTGCCGCACGGATCCAGAAGCCCACGGGAGTACGGTACACAAAGGCCCACATCACAAAGACCAGACCCACCGTCAGATACACAAAGAGCGAATTTCCGCTGATGATTTCCCCGAGGAAGGGAATCTTTCCAAGGATGCCCAAATCCACCGTGGGAAGGCCGTATTCAGTGCGGACCGTGCCGCGGATATCAAAAATCGCCCACATCAGGAACGTGGTCAGGCCGCCGGCCAGAATGTTCAGGGCCGTGCCGATGATAAATTCATCGCTTTTGAATTTCACGACGAAAAGGGCAAAGAACAGACCTACCAGAATGCCCACTGCAATGGCGGCCATCGTGCCGAGGAAGGCCGAGCCGGTGACGATGCTCACCGCCACGGCGGTGAACGCGCCCATCAGGATCATGCCGTCCATACCGATGTTCATGATGCCCGCATGCTCGGTCATGGCGCCGCCCATGGCGGCCAGTGCCACGGGAGTCGCGGAGCGGAGCATCTGCTGGAAGAGGCCGGTCGTAAAAATATTACCCATTCTTGCCGCCTCCTCTCTTCTTGCTGTCCACAATCGCCTTAACACCGCTCTGCGCCGCAAGGAAGAAAATGACCACTGCCTGAATGATGCGGTACAGTTCTCCGGGAACACCCGCGTTCAGCTCCATGCCCATGGCACCCACCTTCAGGAATGCAAAGGCAAAGCTCATAAAGATGATGCCCACCGGCTGGTAGCGCATGATCATGGCCACAAGCAGGCCATCAAAATAATACTCGTTGGAAATGCCGTCCTGATAGTTGCCCTTCAGGCCGTAAACCTCAAACATACCCACCAGACCGCAGATAGCACCGGAAATGACCATGGTATTGATGATCGTCCGGTCCACTTTCAGGCCTGAATAGCGGGAAAAACGGGGATTTTCACCGATCAGCTTCATTTCGTAGCCCTTGGTGGTCTTGGCCATAATGTACCAGATCAAAAATGCGATGACCGCAGAAACGAAGATCGCACCGGTCAGGTTGGAGCCGGGAATCAAACGGCTGAAGCGCAGGTTGTCCGCCAGTGTTTCCGTGCCGGAAACACGGTTTGGCTGGGTGGTTTTCCACGGGCCACTGGAAAGATAAGCGCAGAGATAAATGGCAATGGAGTTCATCATAATGGTGGTGATGACCTCATTGACCTTCAGCTTTACCTTCAGCACACCGGGAATCCACGCATAGAAGCCGCCGGCAATGATTGCACCCAGTGCCGCCATGGGAATGACCACCCACGGAGTCCGGCCGGAAAGAAGCACACCAATGTAGGCAGACACAATGGCACCTAAGTACAGCTGGCCTTCGCCGCCCACGTTGAAAATGCCTACCCGCGCGCCGATAGCGCAGGCAAGGCCCGTCAGGAACAGCACCATGGCATACTCCAAGGTGTTGCCAAACTGGCGCTTTGAGAAAATATGGAGCAGATCCGACCATTTGTTACAGCCGGTGGCACCCTTGACCAGTTCGCTGTAAGCCGCCATCGGGTCGTGACCCGTGATCAGCATGATCACCGCACCAACCAGCAATGCCAGCACCACAGCCAGTGCCAGAGAACCCAGGTAACCCAAATCAATTTTCTTCTTCATGGGTTTCCTCCTCTCTGGAGCCGGTCATGTAATAGCCGATCTCACTCTTATCCAGTTGATCCTTTGTAAACTCACCGGTGATCTTACCCTCGTACATGGTAATCACCCGGTCGGACAGCCGCAGAACCTCATCCAGATCCGCACTGCTGAGTAGGATCGCCGCACCGTTTTCACGCTTCTCCAGAATTTTCTGGTGAATAAACTCGATGGCACCGATGTCCACACCACGGGTGGGCTGGGCAACAACGTACACGTCCGCGTCAAAGGAAAACTCACGGGCGATGACCACTTTCTGCATATTGCCGCCGGAAAGGCTTCCCACCTTGGTATCCAGACCCGAGGAACGGATATCAAAGCGCTCATAAATCTCCTGCGCGTACTCGCGCACTTTCCTGCGCAGCAGATGGATGCCCCAGCCGGTGAAACGGCGTTCCTTATGGCGGCCCACCAGCAGGTTATCGGAAATATCCGCATCCTTGTCGATGCCAGTAGCCAGTCGGTCCTCCGGCACATGGGCAAGGCCCAGACTGCGGATTTCTCCGGGGTCAAGACCCATAATATCTTTTTCGTTGATCAGCACCTTGCCCGCATAGGGGCGCATGCCGGTGATGGCTTCCAGCAGTTCACTCTGGCCATTGCCCTCAATGGCTGCAATGCCGAGAATTTCACCTGCCCGAACTTCCAGATTCAAGCCCTGCACCGCAGGCATGCCGCGGTTATCGGGTGCCCACAGATCCTTGATGGAAATCTTCACTTCGCCCGCTTCGCCGGTCTTCTCCACCGGCTCCTGCAGCACCTCACGGCCCACCATCATGGAAGCCAGAATCCGCTCGTTGACGTTTTTCGTTTCCTCCACGGCGATGAGCTTTCCCTGCCGCATGACACCCACGCGGTCAGAAATCGCCATCACTTCGTAGAGCTTGTGGGTAATGATGATGATGGTCATACCCTTTTCCGCCGCCACCCGGCGCAAAACCGCGAAGAGTTCATCGGTCTCCTGCGGTGTCAGCACGGCCGTCGGTTCATCCAGAATCAGAATGTCCGCGCCACGGTACAGTGTCTTCAGAATTTCCACACGCTGCTGCAGACCCACGCTGATCTGCTGCACCATATCCGTCGGTTCCACCTGCAGGCCGTACTCCGCGGTCAGATTCCGGACCGCTGAATTCGCGGCATCCTCGTCAAAGAAGATGCCCATTTTTCGCGGTTCCCGGCTCATGACGATATTCTGCGCCACCGTGAAGCTGGGTACCAGCATGAAGTGCTGATGCACCATGCCCACACCCTTGCTCATGGCAAAGCCGGGGCTGAAACGGGTAACCGTTTCCCCCTTGATGCGCACCTGACCGGCAGTCGGTGTCAGGATGCCGTAGAGAATGTTCATCAGTGTGGATTTTCCCGCACCGTTTTCACCCACAAGGGCAAAAATCTCGCCCTTGCGGATGGACAGATTCACATCATCATTGGCGCGAATACCGGGGAAATCCATGGTCACACCGGAAAACTGCACAATAGGCTCCATGCCCTCAACTCCAATCACACAGAAGTACCTGTTCGAATTCGAACCAGTCTCTTGTCAGATCCACCACCATATCCCACGCACCGGGTGTCAGGAACTGATGGTCCGCACCGGGGATGATGACCAGCTTGCATTGTTCATTGATTCGTCGGAAATTCAGCATATCTCCAATGGGCAGGTATTCATCCCGCTCGCCATGGAGCAGCAGCATGGGGCTGTCATAGGTGGTCAGCGCCGTATGCTCCCGCACCTGCTTATAAAAGTCATAAGTTATGTCAAATTGCCGCTGTGCTGGCAACGTCACGCAGCCCACTTCCTTCAGCTGCTCCGCGCTCATGCGGACCATACCCAGTAATGTATCGGACATCCGCAGGTTGGGTGTCTGCAGCACCAGCTTGACTTTGCCCACCAGTTCCTCCAGCCGTTCCAGCGCAACCAGTGTCACATAAGCGCCAAAACCGCTGGCAAACAGGCAGAAATCGATATCCGGATAACGGTTGTGCGCCCACTGAGCTGCATTCAGCAGTGTATCGACACAGTTATTCAGTGTCAGCGCATCGCTCTGCAGCGGGTTTTCGCCATGGGCAGGAAAATCAAAGCAGACCATGGCTGCACCGAAGATGCTCATCTCCTCGGACAGCGCCGACAGCACATGGGTATCCTTTCCGGCACCAAAACCGTGAACACCCAGAATGCAGCGGCGGGGCGCACCGAAATCCGGCTCATAGATTTTACACGGGATCCGCAGAGGCCCCTGGGAAAGCATAAAATACCGTTCCATATCAATTCCCTCTCCTCGGAATTGGATTTGTAACTTTTATTTTACCATAAACTGGGCGCGCTTTCAACAAATTCCGCGCATCTTCCCTCAAAAATCCGGAATGAATCCCCGATCCGCAGACTCCGCCTCCTGCGTAAAGCCCTGAAGATCGTTCAGATACATCCAGCTGAGAACCGCATCGAATTCCTCATCGGTAATACGGCGGTCAAAGGGGGCCGGAAGGCCGCCCATGGGGGTATACTGGCGCATCAGGCTGACCAGAACCTCCCCCGGTGCGAAGGTATCGCCGATCCAGTCCAGCACCTTCAGGGAATTCTCCACACAGCCGGGCAGAATCAGGTGCCGGATGATGGTGCCGCGCACAATCCGTTCCCCCTCCCACTGCACAGGGCCGGTCTGGCGCACCATTTCTTTAATAGCAGAAGCCGCCACAGGAAAATAATCCACCGCACCGGAAAGCGCCTTTGCCAATCGCGCATCGGTATATTTCAGGTCGGGCAGGTAAATATCCACCAGCCCGTCCAGCTCCCGCAGAGTTTCGGTCCGTTCATAGCCGCCGCAGTTGTATACCACCGGCACCGGCAGCTTCGGCCGCAGTGCGGGAATGATGGTCGGCAGGTAATGGGTGGGGGTCACAAGGTCAATATTCTCCGCGCCCTGAGCGATCAAATCCTCCATCATCGTGCGAAGCATCGCAGAGTCTGCCTTTTTTCCCACTGCCCCACCGGAAATAGCCCCGTTCTGGCAATATTTGCAGCCCAGTGTGCAGCCGCCGAAGAAAATGGCGCCGCTGCCGCCACTGCCTGCCAAAGCAGGCTCCTCCCATTTATGGAGCATGGTTTTGGCCACCAGCGCTGTATCGGGGCAGCCGCAGTAGCCACGCTGACCGGCACTGCGGTCGATGCCGCACATCCGGGGACAAAGTTTGCAGTTTCTGTAATCCATATCATTCCCGCCCTTCAGCAGTTCAAATTTCAGTTTGTGGGGATGCCCCCACGGGCAATTCGAGCCTGACTGGCCGGCAAGTGTCGATACACCATTGGGCCTACCCGATTCGTTACCGCTGTGCAAATTTCACTTTGTCGTGCTGTTGCACCGCACCACCAAGGATGTCATTCCGAGGAGGGGCGAAGCCCCGACGTGGGAATCTCCAGCACCGCAGCACGAAGAAATAGAAACCAATTAACATCGAATATTCAAGATTTACAATGTTAATCGGTTGTTTCCGCATCAGACCGCGAAGCAGGAGATTGCACCACAGGCATTCCCTTCGGTCCCACGTCGCTAACGCTCCTCGCAATGACAGTGGTGGTCGATAGCTGTCAGCGAAGAACCAACAGTGCGTTAAACATCAATTTGGTACACAAAAATTCCGGGCAGCGGAAGCTGCCCGGAAAAACTGTGATATTTATTTTGCCTGTTCAGCCTTCAGTGCCTTCTTCTCTTCCTTGGTCTTGCAGAAGCGCTCCAACTGGGGAACAAACAGCAGGCAGATCAGCGCTGCGGTGAAGCCGCCGTTATACAGGCAGAAGCCGCCGTGCATATCCGGCACTGCAGAAACCAGCAGATAATGGGCTGCTGCCAGAAGCATGCCCCAGAACGCGCCGTACTTACCGACAACGGGGCTCAGGCCGTTGGCATAGCACAGGCCGATCAGGATGGACTGGCTGCCGATGGTCAGGCCGTAGCTCTCGCCGCCCAGCAGCTTGAAAATACCGCCAAACAGGAAAGAAGTCACCATATAGCTAACCATAATGGGCCACACGTTTCCGGGGTGAGAACCGGAATTGCAGGTAGCCAGCATGCAGAACACGATGCCGAAGGTCATACCGGTCCAGACCTCTCTGCCGTCGATCCAGCCCGCCAGATTGAAGTATGCCACGATCATCAGGCCGAAGACACCCACGTTCATCAGGAAGGGAGCCTTGCCGTACTTGGCGCTGAAGCAGACACCGTGACCGGAATCCTTCAGCAGTTCCTTATAGCCCTTGAGGGTGCAGCCCATCAGCAGTGCAAAAACGATGCAAAGCACGAAGACCACGATGCAGAACACATTGGTCAGAACCCAGGACTGGGTATCCAGTGCGCCGAGGGTGCTCAGTGCGCCCAGATCACCGATCTTCCAGCCCAGCATCACATTATACAGCACGGTACGCAGGAAGAAAGCCGTCATGCCAATGGGTACTGCTGCGGAATAATGGTCGAAACCCTTGTGAACATTGGGTGCGAAAGCCATACCGGCAGGCAGGAAAAAGCCGATGAACAGGCCGACCACCAGGGCCAGCACCAGTCCCAGACCATTAAAGCCGATGTACTCTACACCGGGATAACGGAACAGCAGATCAGAAATCAGAGGTGCGATGCCGGTGGAGTACATCATGGCATTGCTCATGGCACCCAGAGTTTCCTTCTTCACCACGCAATATAGGCAAACACCCAGAATGGTGGGGATGATGTTCAGGGGGTTGATGCCCCAGGAGCCGAAACCGATGGTCAGCAGCACACCCAATGTGGTGACCTGATTGGGCTTGGCACCGGGCAGGAAGCACAGGCCGGTGCAGATCAGACCCACCAGACCCATGTTCAGGTAAGTGGCCGCATAACCACCCAGTGCAAAATAGTTGGTAGAAATCTTGCAGGTGCCGCTGAGAATCTTCCACAGGCCGGAGAACATCTCAGAGCGGTCCGGCATGATCACGGCAGCAACCAGAAAACACACAGAAATAAATGCGAAGAACAGCTTCAGGAAAGATTCCTGAGAAAGATTATTGATTTTTTTCATATTTACACCTCAATCCTCTAAGGCCCTTTTTCACACAGGGGGTGAAAAAGGGCAGTCCAGTTATTGGAACTGAACTGCCCAGACGGTCGACTTTCAACTTCTGCGCTTCTCCGTGGTGCTCCACGATTATCCGTCAGTTACGCAGAATGATATAGACTTTAGACCTTTTCAGCAGCCTCGACCACGTGCTTCATCAGCACAGAGGTGGTAACAGCGCCGACACCACCGGGAACGGGGGTGATTGCCTCAACGATGGGCTCGACTTCCTCGAAGATGCAGTCGCCGGACATGCCGCCCTTGCCCTTGGAGGTGATCTTCTCGGGGTTCCAGTTCATGGAAACGTCGATGACGATCTGGCCTTCGCGGACGAAGTCCTTGGTCAGGGAGTTCAGGACACCTGCTGCGGTGACGATGATGTCAGCGTTCTTGCAGATCTCAGCGGTGTTGACAGTGCGGGTGTGGCAGATGGTGACGGTAGCATTCTTAGCCATCAGCATCATAGCTGCGGGCTTGCCGACGACCAGAGAGCGGCCGATGACGACAGCGTTCTTGCCCTTGCAGTCGATGCCGTAGTGATCCAGAATCTCCATGCAAGCTGCGGGAGTGCAGGGAGCATAGCCCAGATCCTGACCCTCGAAAACACCTGCGTTGGACATATGAGTCATGGAGTCAACGTCCTTCTTGGGAGCCAGACGGTTGCAGATCTCGTCCTGGTCAGCCTTCAGGTGCTTGGGCAGGGGACGGAACATCAGGCAGCCGTGGATGGAATCATCTGCGTTGATCTCGTCGATGGCAGCCAGAACCTCTTCCTTGGTAGCGGTTTCGGGCAGGATGAAGTTCTTGATTGCAACGCCGATTTCCTCAGCGCGCTTGGTAGCGCCCTTCTCATAGCTCAGGTCAGAGGGGTTCTCGCCCAGACGCAGAATTGCCAGAGTGGGGGTAACGCCCTTCTCCTTCAGGGCAGCAGCACGGGTCTGCAGGGAAGCAACCAGAGCTTCGTTTACTTCCTTGCCAAGCAGTCTCTTAGCCATTTATTTTTCCTCCAAATATGTATTAAAAGAAGTTTGCGCGGACGCTTTCGAAGATTTCGTCAGCCAGAGCGCAGTACTTATCCAGCATGCCGATTGCCTTGGCATTCATTTCCTCAGCAACTTCACGGTTCTTCAGGCTCTTGGTGTTGATGAAGACATTCAGGGAAGCAGCCTGCAGAGCAGCCTTGCAGCAGACAGCGCCGCAGCCTGCATCGGAAACTGCCAGACGGGAACCCTTGTCAGCAAAGACCTTGATGCAGTCGATTGCTTCGCAGCACAGCTCCATGATGTGCATGGGGGTGGAGCAGGCAATGATGGTAGCCTCTTCCATAACCTTGTCGCGGTTGGGGTCATCCTTGGGGATGCCGTAAGCCTTTGCCAGGGGCAGGAAGTTGATCTCATCCATCTCCACCTGATTCAGCAGCTCGGTCTGCAGGGCATCGCACTTTGCCTTCAGGGCAATGATCTCTTCCTCAACAGCAGCATACTTCTTCTTGCCGACAGTCAGGCTGCCGACCATGTTGCCCAGAGCGGTACCGATGGCACCAACCAGAGCAGCGGCACCGCCGCCGCCGGGAGCGGGAGCGTCAGATGCCAGAACCTCCACAAACTTGCGGCAGGATTCCATAGTCATATCCATAGGATTGTTCTCCTTTTATTTCTTGATTTCAGTTAACAGCAGACAATTGACAGTGGACAACGCAGGTTGTCAACTTTCAACTGTCAACTGTCAACCATTTCAAAATGCCACGCAAGGCACAGGCAGTCGAAACTGCCTGTGCCTTTGAAGTTTAACAATCAGGCATGCTCTAAAAATGCGGTGTCTGATGGACAACGAAGGATTTTGTTGCAGAGCAAGCAAGAAAGCCGCAGGAATACTTTGTGTATTTCAAGGCTTACTTGTGAAGCTATGCGGCAAAACAGCCGCTGCTCCGCAGACATAAGCGTTTTTGGAGTGTGCCAAGCAAATTAGAACAGGCCGGAGACCTTGCCGGTTTCGGTGTCAACGTCAACGCGGCGGTATGCGGGGTCAGCAGCAGTGCCGGGCATCATGGAGATGGTACCAGCCATGGGGCACAGGAACTTAGCGCCGCCGTACTCCAGAATGTCGCGGATGGTCAGCATCCAGCCGGTGGGCACACCCTTCTTGGTGGGATCATCGGACAGGGACAGGTGGGTCTTAACCATCATGGTGCAGTAGTCAGCGTACTTGGGATCAGACTCGAAGCGCTTTGCCTTCTCGACTGCCAGGGGCTGCCAGACAACACCGTCAGCGCCGTAGACTTCCTTAGCGATCAGCTCAACGCGCTGACGCAGGGGCATCTCCAGATCGTACAGGAACTTGATCTCGTTCTTGGACTCGCAAGCCTCAACAACGACCTGAGCCAGCTCAGCAGCGCCTTCGCCACCGAATCTCCAGTGGTTGGACTCAGCGCAGCGGACACCGCGCTCAGCACACAGCTTCTTCAGCAGAGCGACTTCAGCGTCGGTATCGGTGTAGAAGCGGTTGATGCAGACAACGGGAGTGATGCCGGACTTCTTGATGGTGTTAACATGGTGGAACAGGTTGCAGGTACCCTTCTCCAGCAGCTCCAGGTTCTCTTCCTTGTACTCCTTGGGCAGAGGTGCGCCGGGGGTGACCTTGGGGCCGCCGACGTGCATCTTCAGGGAGCGGACGGTAGCAACCAGAACGGAAACGTTGGGAGTCAGGCCGGACAGACGGGTCTTGACGTTCCAGAACTTCTCGAAGCCGATATCAGCAGCGAAGCCGGACTCGGTGACATGGTAGTCGAACAGCTTCAGAGCCAGACGGTCAGCGATAACGGAGGACTGGCCGATAGCGATGTTAGCGAAGGGGCCGGCGTGGATCAGAACGGGCTGATGCTCGACGGAGTAGCACATGGTGGGGTTGATGGCGTTACGCATCCAAGCGGTCATAGCGCCTGCAACGTCCAGATCTTCACAGGTAACAGGCTCGCCGGTCTTGGAGTAAGCAACGACGATCTTGCCGATACGCTCGCGCAGGTCCTTCAGGTCCTTAGCAACAGCCAGGATAGCCATCAGCTCGGAGCCGACAGCGATACCGAACTTGGACTCCATCATGAAGCCATCCAGACGTCCGCCGATACCGATGATGATGTTACGCAGAGACTGAGCGCAGAAGTCGATGATCCAGCCCATCTCGACGCGCTTGGGGTCGATGTCCAGACGGCGCAGGCCCTTCTTTGCCAGCCACTCGTCGGTGTTATTACGCTCGTGCTGCATACGGGCGGTCAGAGCGACCATAGCCAGGTTGTGAGCGTTCATAATGTCGTTGATGTCGCCGGTCAGACCCAGGGAGAACTCGGTCATGGGCATCAGCAGAGCATTGCCGCCGCCTGCTGCGGTACCCTTAACGTTCATGGTGGGGCCGCCGGAGGGCTGACGCAGAGCGCCGCCTGCGTTCTTGCCGATGTAGCCCAGGCCTTCGATCAGACCCAGAGAAACGGTGGACTTGCCTTCGCCGAAGGGAGTGGGGGTAACAGCGGTGACTTCGATGAACTTGCCGTCGGGCTTATCCTTCAGACGGTTCATAACCTTGATGAAGTCGATCTTGGGAGTCTTGCCGTAGGGGATGATTTCATCTTCCAGCAGACCCAGCTTCTGGCGGAAGAAATCGACGGAGGGCAGAGTCTTTTCTGCTTCCTCAGCGATCTGCCAGTCGGCATACACGGTGGGGTCCAGAGTGACGTGGCCGTCAGCATGTACGTACTTGCCATCAACGAAATTGATTGCCATATTAATTTTCCTCCTTAAGGAATGCCTCCGGGGCATTAACTTACCCCCGGGAGCTGTATTTTTATTAGCACCGTACTTTATACCTAAGTAACACCCGGTGCCACTATCGATAATGGATTACCGATAATTACAGATTAACAGATGCTGGTAAAAAAGTCAACGAAGAAATGGGATTTCTTCATGATTTCCAGCGAATTTCCAGTTCTTTCTGGGGCCAACTGTCGCGTATTTTACGCGTCAGTTTCCTCGGTCACCTCTGCGGCATCGCGGACCAGACGCATGACCTTGGAAGTCAGCACACTGCGCACCACAGCAGCCTCAAAAGCAGCGTCATAATAGGGCTTCAGCTGCTCCAGCGTCATATTGTTCTGGCGGGCGATCAGGGCAACTGCCTCGCCGATCTCCTCTTTGGTTGCTTCCAGATTTTCCAGAGATACGATCAGCTCAATGGCAGCCTGCATGCGGATGGAGTTCAGCGCATTGGCACGGGCATCCTCACGAAGCTGTGCTTCAGTGGTGTTCATGAACTGGCAGTACATCTCAATGGACAGGCCCTGCTGTGCCAGCTGTGCCTTCAGATTGTTCATCTGCTCATCCATCTCGGCGCTCAGCTGTGCTTCACTGGGTTCAAATTCCAGAGATTCCGCTGCCTGACGCAGCAGACGGTCCTGCAGGTCCATCTCACCGCGCTCATCGCAGTAGCTCTGCATGCTCAGGGCCATTCTCTCGCGCATCTGCTCGAAAGTATCAGCACCGCCAATCTCCTTGGCAAACACATCGTCCAGTTCATAGGGGGTCTTGACGCGGATCTCATGGATCACGCAGCGGAACTCCGCAGGCTTTCCTGCCAGCTCCTTGGCGTGGTACTCAGCGGGGAAGGTAACTTCCACCCAGACCTGCTCGCCGGGAACCTTATCCAGCAGCTGCTCCTCGAAACCGGGGATGAACGTGCCGCTGCCCAGCACCAGAGTCTGCTTCTCAGCGGTACCGCCGGGGAACTGCTCGCCGTTGCAGAAACCTGCGTAATCCAGAACAACCTCATCACCAGCCTGGGTGGGACGGTCTGTAATCACAGCAATGCGGGGGCACTGCTGCTGCAGGCGCTCCAGCTGGCGGTCGATTTCCGCATCGGTCACCATGTGACGATTCAAGGTGGCCTTCAGGCCACGGTAAACAAAGCTCATTGGTAACTAACCTCTAATGTATGTATTGAAAGCCAGATGCTTCCTCACCCAATAGAATAGCACATTTACCAAGCCGGTGCAATCCTTGTTTGCACCTTTCCGGAAGCTCCTTTGGAATTTTACATTTTTTTCTTGCCAAAAGCAATATAGTTATGATATTTTATCTATAGTTTATATCTATAGATTCAGGGGTGTTCCTATGAACTACAATTACCTTCGCTACTTCTCCGTTCTGGCTCAGGTGGAGCATTATACACTGGCTGCCGCCCGTCTTGGCATCTCCCAGCCCTCCTTAAGCAGCGCCATTCACCATCTGGAGGAAGAACTGGGCGATGTGCAGCTGTTTGAAAAGGTCGGCCGCAACATTCGTTTGACCGAAGAAGGCCGCTACTTTCAGGAAAAAGTGGATTTTGCCCTGCAGGAGCTGCAGACCGCTTCCGCCACACTGCGCGACAGCAAAGCCGGCGCGCCGGTGATCATCCGGCTGGGTGTAATTTCCGGCACCATCGGCGGTACCGTTGCCCGGGAGATTTCCGATTATCTGCATCAGAACAGCCGCATTCGCTTTCAGATCACGGAAAGCGCTGCGGAGGAGCTGATGGATCTGGTGCGGCAGGAAAAACTGGATATGGCCATTGTGGACTCTACAAATCGTGACCGCAGTCTGCATTTCCGCAAACTGTGCCAGCAGAGTCTCTATGCAGCACTTCCTGCGGACAGCCCCCTGTCCGGCCATGAAGCGCTCCTTCCTCACGAAATTTCCACTGCACCCCAGATTGTTTTTAACAACGGCATTGAAAACAGCTTCGGCCAGTGGGCCAGCGGCGATGCATCAGCCCCGCATATTGTATGCACCGTAAACACCGTTCAGACCGCATTGGATCTGGTAGCCGCCGGTGTGGGTATTGCTCTGATTCCCGAAACCTGCGTCCCCCAGCGGGAGGATGTCCGCTGTATTCCGGTATCCAACTGGCATCAGGCGCTGTATATGTGCATTCTTTATGACAAATGGCTGGAGCCTCCGGTCTGGGCTTTCGTGGAAAAGCTGGTCGTGACCCTTCGCGGCCTGCAGTCATCCGGGGAAATGATCGCCAAAAAAGCGTAATTTTCGCACGCAGACAGGTGCTTTTCGCAATTTACATTTTTTGTCTTGGCAATTACAACAAATTATTTCATACAACTTCATACAAACTTAATAAAAGTACGCTTTTTTCGTTCACAATTTATCGGTAATATAATATCAAACGATTCAATTACTTTTTCATTTTTTCCTCTCCTCTATATCTTGTTGCAAAATCCGCAGCTAGGGACTGCGGATTTTGCATTTTTATCCTGCAAATCAAAATAATTCCGTCACTTCCTGCGTATACTAGCCGGGAGGTGACGGAATTTTGATTTTATCCTACATTCGCACAATCATTCTGTATCTGGTTCTGATTTTCTGCATCCGGCTCATGGGGAAACGGCAGATCGGCCAGATGGAGCCTTCGGAATTTGTGGTGACCATGCTGGTGGCAAACCTTGCCGCCATTCCCATGCAGGACGAAGGACTGCCTCTATACGGCGGTCTGATTCCCATGCTCACGGTGCTGGGCATGGAGCTGGTTCTCTCTGGAGCCATGCTCCGCAGCATCCGCCTGCGCAAATTTCTGTGCGGCAAGCCGGTGATTCTCATCGAAAACGGACGCATTCTGCAGAAGAACCTGCGCGCCACCCGTGTGACACTGGATGAGCTGACCGGTCACCTGCGGGAAAAGGATGTGCTGGACATCCGCTCCGTCCAGTATGCAATCTTAGAAACCAACGGCAATCTGTCCGTCTTCCCCTTCCCATCGGAAGTTCCTGCTTCTGCCAAGGAAGCGGGTATCCATCCCAAGGACCGTTTTCTGCCTGTGACGGTGATTTCCGACGGGCAGCTTCTGCGGCAGAATCTGCAGTATGCAGCCAGGGACGAAAGCTGGGTTCATCAGGTGTTGGGGGAATACCGCGCCAGCATCGCGGGAACGTGGCTGCTGACGGTGGACAAAGCGGGTCACGTGGTGTGGCTCGGGAAGGAGTAATGTTCCATGAATCGCATCTGGTTTGGCGCAGCGCTTCTGGCCGCGCTGCTGGTTCTTGGCATCGGCAGCGCTGCTTTGATGGAGGACACCCATTTGTCGCAAGCATCTCAGTTAAACCGCGCCGCGGACCTTGCCATGTCCGGCAACTGGAAAGGTGCCGCGTCCGTCTTTGAGGACGCAAAAGCAAGCTGGGATAAGCGAAGCTCCATCATCGCAGGCCTAAGTGACCACGTACCCATGGATCAGATTGAGGGCTGCTTTGCCCAGTTGGAGGTTTTCGTGCAAATGCAGGACACCGTTTCTTTTTGCAGTTCCTGCCGGTATCTTGCCAAACATCTGGAAGCCCTCGGCAAAAGCCATAGCTTCAATTTGCAGAATCTGTTTTGATTCTGTCCGAATTTCAGCTTGCGGGGATATTTTTATTGTGCGATTGCCACTGGCAATCGACCTGTTTTGATTCGCTGCGCGGAGCACCACCCCGCAGGCAATTCGTGCCTGACTGGCCGGCAAGTGTCGATACACCATTGGTCCCACCCGATTCGTTACTGCTGTGCAAATTTCAGTTGGCCGTTCTGTTGCACTGCACTACCAAGTATGTCATTCCGAGGAGGGGCGAAGCCCCGACGTGGGAATCTCCAGCACCGCAGCACGAAGAAATAGAAACCAATTAACATCGAATATTCAAGATTTACAATGTTAATCGGTTATTTCCGTATCAGATCGCGAAGCAGGAGATTGCCACGTCGCATGGCTAGTTTCCGC
>JBGVFB010000065.1:0-17546 GCA_045120675.1 Faecousia sp.
ATCTCCAGCACCGCAGCTCGAAGAAATAGAAACCAATTAACATCGAATATTCAAGATTTACAATGTTAATCGGTTGTTTCCGCATCAGACCGCGAAGCAGGAGATTGCCACGTCGCTAACGCTCCTCGCAATGACAGTGGTAGTCGGTAGCTGTCAGCAAATAACCAACAGTGCGACAAACATCAATTTATCTTTCAAAAAAAGTAATAGTCAAATGAAAACAAATGTGCTATCATAAGCCCAAGAGGTGATGATTTATGGACGAACAGCGCAAGGATGAACGGAATGAAACACAGGAAACCGGCTATGTCCCCCGTCCTGCATGGCAGGTCTGGGCCGCACGGATCGGTCTGGCTGTTTTTATTGCTTTTCTCGTGATGTATTATCTGAATATCCTCCGGGGTGGTATGTAATGCGGATTCTCGGCATTGACCCCGGTTACGGCATCACCGGTTTCGGTCTTGTGGATGCCGAACGCAGCCAGTATGCCCTGCTTCGCTGCGGCGCCATCACCACACCGCCGGGCACGGATTTTTCCTGGCGGCTGGAAGTGATTTATAATGATATGGTGGAGCTTCTGAAGGTGACGAAGCCGGACGTGGTGGCCATCGAAGAACTGTTCTTCGGTCAGAACGTTACCACCGGCATCGGTGTTGCCCAGAGCCGCGGTGTGATTCTGCTTGCCATCCGGCAGGCAGGCATTCCGATTTTTTCCTACAAACCCGCGCAGGTAAAGCAGTCGGTGGTCGGCTACGGCAATGCCACCAAGCATCAGGTGCAGGATATGACCCGGCGGCTTTTGAAGCTGGATGCCATGCCCAAGCCAGACGATGCCGCCGATGCCATCGCCATCGCGCTCTGCCATGCCCGCTCTTCCACCTCGCTCCTGGCTCAGGCCCAGCAGAAAAATGGAGGCTTTATATGATTTACTACGTTTCCGGCCCTGTGACGGTTCTGGAGCCCGGCCTTGCGGTCATCGACTGCGGCGGTGTGGGCTACGGCTGCCGCATCACGGCCTATACCGCCGGCCAGCTGAAACTGAACAGCAACGCACGGCTTTATGTGACCGAATCCATCCGTGAGGACGCATTCGACCTCTACGGTTTTATTTCCAAGGAAGAACAGCACTGCTATGAGTTGCTGACCTCCGTCAACGGTGTGGGTCCCAAGGCTGCCATGGCGATTCTCTCTTCCGGCGGACCGCAGAATTTCACCCTTGCCGTCATGACCGGCAACGAGAAAATGCTCACTGCCGCTCAGGGCATCGGCAAGAAAATTGCCCAGCGCATCATTCTGGAGCTGAAGGACAAAATCGGCGGCGGTGGCGCAGAACTTGACTTCTCCGCAGGTCCCGCCGCAGCCGCTCCGGTGCAGTCCGCAGGCGCAGCCGCCCTTGCTCATGCGGCCTTGCAGGAACTGGGTTATTCCCCTACCGAGATCAATCAGGCATTGAAGGGTGTGGATCCGCAGGCCACCACCGAGGAAATGGTCCGCTATGCCCTGCGCCAGATGGTTATGAAAGGATAAGGTATCCACATGAGTCTCGAATTTTCCGAAGAAATTTCCGCGCCGATCATATCGCCCACCTTTGCACCGCAGGACTCCGGCGAGATTGGTCTGCGTCCCAAGCTGCTTTCTGACTACACCGGTCAGGAAAAGGCAAAGAGCAACCTGTCCGTTTACATCGAGGCAGCCAGACTCCGTAACGAACCGCTGGATCATACTTTGCTTTACGGCCCTCCCGGCCTTGGTAAGACCACCCTCGCCGGTGTCATCGCCAACGAGATGGGTGCGGGCATCCGCATCACCTCCGGCCCTGCCATCGAAAAGCCCGGTGATCTGGCAGCCCTGCTGACCAACTTAAATCCCGGTGATATTCTCTTTATCGACGAAATTCACCGTTTGAACCGCGTGGTCGAGGAGATCCTGTATCCCGCCATGGAGGACTTTGCCATCGACATCATCGTGGGCAAGGGCCCCAGTGCCAACTCCATCCGTCTGGATCTGCCGAAATTCACTCTCGTGGGTGCCACCACCCGCGCCGGTCAGTTGTCGGCGCCTCTGCGTGACCGTTTCGGTGTGAATCTGCGTCTGGAGCTGTACACCCCCGAGGAACTGGCAAGAATCGTTACCCGCTCCGCTACCATTCTCGGCATGCCCATCGACCCTGCCGGTGCCATGGAAATCGCATCCCGCAGCCGCGGCACTCCCCGAATCGCCAACCGGTTCCTGCGCCGTGTCCGTGACTTTGCCATGGTTCTGGGCGATGGTACCATCACCAAGGAAGCTGCCGACCTTGCCCTGTCCCGTCTGGAAGTAGACGCACTGGGTCTTGATAACATCGACCGCCGGATGCTGACCGCCATCATTCAGAATTATGGCGGTGGCCCTGTGGGTCTTGAAACACTGGCTGCCACCATCGGCGAAGAGGCGGTCACCCTGGAGGATGTTTACGAGCCTTACCTGATGCAGCTGGGCTTTCTGACCCGTACCCCCCGCGGCCGCTGCGTGACCAATCTGGCCTATGACCACCTGCATATTCCCTATGACGGACAGCAGCAGTTTTCCATTTAACGGTGAATAAAAGCTGGAAATGCCCCCTTCTGCACAGCCCGAAAAAAAGCCAAAATATTCCCTGAAAAAACCAACAAGAGGATTGACATTTATGAACAGTTTGTGTATAATCCGACTTGTGGCGGAGTACGCCATAGATATCAGACTCCGCGTTATTTCCAACATTTAGTGGGTTTTCACGGGGCATAAAACCGAAGAGAGGTAATTCCAATGTACGAAGACAAGAAGTTAGTTTGCAAAGAGTGCGGCAACGAGTTCGTGTTCACCGCTGGTGAGCAGGAGTTCTACGCAGAGCGCGGCTTCCAGAACGAGCCCCAGCGCTGCAAGTCCTGCCGTGATGCTCGCAAGAACGCTACCCGTGGCCCCCGTGAGTTCTTCACCGCTACCTGCGCACGTTGCGGCGGCGAGGCTAAGGTTCCCTTCCAGCCCAAGTCCGATCGTCCCGTTTTCTGCAGCGAGTGCTTCGCTCAGATGCGTGCCAACGGCTAATTGCAACTAAAAATTCAGGGCAGACCATCCGGTCTGCCCTGTTTTTTTGTAATGAATAGCGTTCAAATTTCAGTTTGTGGGGATGCCCCCACAGGCAATTCGTGCCTGACTGGCCGGCAGGTGTCGATACACCATTGGGGCCGCCCGATTCGTTACCGCTGTGCAAATTTCACTTTGTCGTGCTGTTGCACCGCACCAAACACCTTCCCTTGGGGGAAGGTGGCAGCCCGAAGGGCTGACGGATGAGGGAAAAACGCAGTAGAATCAGGTACAATGCCGAAAATAAAGGAAACGACCCTCATCCACCACCGCTAACGCGGCGGTCCCCCTTCCCCGAGGGGAAGGTTTTGGGCGCTCCCGCGCCAGTGCAAACAGCACGATAAACATCAATTTCTCA
The DNA here is from genome assembly GCA_045120675.1 of Faecousia sp. Lineage (GTDB taxonomy): Bacteria > Bacillota > Clostridia > Oscillospirales > Oscillospiraceae > Faecousia. The sequence continues at coordinate 3,461 of JBGVFB010000065.1, forward strand.
TCCATTCTGCTTCTTGTTTTCCATATGGCCGGAGCGGATGATGGGCGGTTTGGGATCGCTCACTTCCCACGGAATCGGCTTCTTTTCCTCTTCTTTCATGCACTTTCCCCCGTTTCTTTCGTAGCTTTCCCGAAAAATCACAAGCTATACAGCCTTTACAATTACTCCGCACCACGATAAAATGTAAAGATAAAGCAACACCTGAAGGAGGTCGCCCTATGTCCCAGATCATCCGCGACATTACAGAAATTGCCCGCTGTGGCGCCCAGTACCGTACCGAAGCACTGGCACCCATGGGTCTGAAGGCTTGCCACGCCAGCTATTTGACAGAAATTTGCGCCCATCCGGGCATTTCGCAGGATAAGCTGGCCGCCCGCATCTGCATCAACAAAAGCAATGTGGCCCGTCAGGCAGCCATTCTGGAAGAGGATGGTTTTGTGACCCGTACCCCCTCCGCGCAGGACAAACGTATCATGCAGCTGTATCCCACCCAAAAAACGCTGGACCTTCTGCCCCAGATATCCCCCATTCTGAGCCAGTGGGAAGCCTGCCTGACAGCGGATGTCAGTGAAGAAGAACGTGCAATTCTGGAGCGTATTCTTGCCCGGATGAAGGACAAGGCATCCGAATGGATGGCAGAGCACTGATCTCCAAAAATTATGTAAACTTTTTTCGAAACCACTAGTCACCGCAACTCAAATCGTGTAAAATAGCGTTATCTTTTTTGAAGGAGGTGGCCTTATGCCCTCCAGCTATGCGCACTACCGTTTTGGCACCCAAATCATCCCCATGATGCCTGCTGATGTCCGCGGTCCGATCCTGCGGCAGCGGGCGCTGTTTGATATGGGTCTGCACGGCCCCGATTTTCTGTTTTACCATCATTTTCTGAAGATGACACCTTTGTTCCGTCTCGGTTCCGTCTACCATGAACAGGGCGGCAAAGAGTTCTTCACGCGCTGCTGCGAACATCTGCGGCAGAACCCTTCCGAAGCTGCCTTTGCGTATCTGCACGGTCTGCTTGCCCATTACTGTCTGGATTCCTCCTGCCATCCCCTTGTGTATGGCATGACGGACAACACCGATTTGGGTCATGGCGAGTTGGAAGCGGAATTCGACCGGTATCTGATGGCCCTTGACGGCATCAAAAAGCCCCACGAAACCAGCGTTAGCCGCCATATGAAGCTGCGCAAGGACGAATACGAAGTAGTGGCCGGATTTTATCCGGATGTTACCGTAAAGGAAACCACCCAGTGCATCCGTAACATGGCACTGGCCCTGCAGCTGCTGACCATACCCACGGCACCGGGTCATGCAGCAGTGGTTGCTTTCACCAAAATGGCCGGCCCCATCACGGCGGGCAAGGTCATGACCATCGGCCCCAATCCCAGATGTGACCATCTGGACAAAAAGCTGCTGGATCTTTACGAACAGGCGCTGGCAAAATTCCCCCGCTATCTGGAGCAGCTCAATCAGCACATGGCTTACGGCGAGCCCTTTGGTGATGATTTTAAAGTAAACTTCGACAGAGGTTAAATAAAGAAAGAGAGAATCCTACATGAAAGAAAAATTCAAACTCACGGTACTGGAACGCAACTGGATCCTTTATGACATCGGCAACTCCGCCTTCACCCTGCTGGTGTCCACCCTGATCCCCATCTACTTCAATTCTCTGGCGGGATCTGCGGGTGTCAACGAGGATATGTACCTCAGCTACTGGGGCTATGCCGGTTCCATTTCCACCATTCTGGTCGCTTTCATTGCGCCTATCTGCGGCACCCTTTCCGACCGGAAATTCAAGAAGCCCATCTTCCTGCTGACTGTCCTGCTGGGCTGCATTGCCTGCGCAGCTCTGGGTATCACCACCCACTGGCTGTGGTTCCTGGGCATCTTCGTTCTGGCAAAGGTCGGCTTCCACTCCTCTCTGGTTTTCTATGACTCCATGCTGCCGGAAATCACCACCGACAAGCGCATGGATAATGTTTCTTCCATGGGCTATGCCTTCGGCTACATCGGTTCCGTCGTGCCTTTCGTGATCTGTCTGGTTCTGGTGCTGTTCTGTGACAGCTTCGGCCTGACCATGGGCGGCGCCATGGTGCTGGCATTCCTTGTGACTGCCGCATGGTGGATCATTTTCACCCTGCCTCTGCTGCGCAGCTACAAGCAGACCGCATACGTTGAAAATCAGGGCGCTCCCCTGCTGGATTCTTTCAAGCAGCTGGCCCGCACCTTTAAGGAAGCCAAGGCTGAAAAGCATGTGTTCCTGTACCTGATTGCATTTTTCTTCTTCATCAACGGTGTTTATACCATCATCGACATGGCAACTGCCTACGGCAGCGCTCTGGGTCTGGACACCACCGGCCTGCTGCTGGCACTGCTGCTGACGCAGGTCGTGGCATTCCCTTGCGCCATCATTTTCGGCCGTCTGTCCGCCAAGTACGATACCGGCCTGCTGATCAAGATCTGCATCGTCTGCTACACCTGCATCACCGCCTTCGGTATGTTCCTGGTTGCCCTGTGGCAGTTCTGGGTGCTGGCAACGCTGGTCGGCATGTTCCAGGGCGGCATTCAGGCACTGAGCCGTTCTTACCTTGGCAAGATCATCAAGCCGGAACGCAGCGGCGAGTTCTACGGTCTGATGGATATCTGCGGCAAGGGTGCTTCCTTCCTCGGCACCACGCTGGTTGCATTTGTCAGCCAGATTACCGCAGGTGTGGAAGTAGGCATTTTCGGCATTCAGCTGCAGAACGAGAATCTGGCTGTGGGCAGCCTGATCGTCCTTTTCTGCATCGGCTTTGCAATCTTCTGCAAGGCAGATGTCATGAACAAAGCCCGCATCAAGGCCTAACTTACATAAAACAGTTAACCCGACCTGTGAATCACAGGTCGGGTTTTTCGTTTACAATATCGTGATGAAAGCTACTCGACAAATTGAAATTCATGCCGTTAACAGCTGTTGATAAACGTAATAGGTTATCAAGTGGACTTCACCATCTCTGTAACATTCATTCATAATCTTATTGCCGTATTCATCATATGTATACACATTATAATCATTCTGGAATGTTCCGTCTGCAGAATAGTACTTTTTTGTTTGCACCCTTCCTGTTTCGTCCCATGTGTATTCCGTGTAACACTCCAAATTGTCAGCTGCATCATATTGGGATTCCCGGATCAGATTTCCTTTCTCATCGTAGGTGTTTACGTAGTATTCTTCAATCTGATCGTTACCTTTGTTATATGCTGTTTGCCGAATGCAACGTTCATCCTCGTAATCCCAGACGATGTATTCCACATTGAAATTCCAATCAAGGGTCTCTCTGATCAATTCACCCTTTCGATTATATTCCTTTGTGTACTTGCGCCAATAGGGGTCTTCATTCTTAGAAAACGAGGTTTGCTCTTGGGTAAGTTCATTCCCTTTTTTGTCATAGGTAAATTCCTCGACAAAACACAATTCACCATCCCGGTTCTCCTCCCGGCGCAAAATATGTCCTTCTTCATCCATCGTGTATTTGTATTCTGTGGTCTCAACCGTATCATTGCCTTCTGAAATGACTTTCACGAGATTTCCAAATTCATCATACTCATAAGATTCTTGGGAAAGCAGGAGGCCATTTTTATGATGCTCGGAAGATATTATAACTCCAGCGTCGTTATAAGTGTTGGAATAATGATCTGTTTGCGTCACGATACCATCAGTAAAATATTCAGTCTTGTACGCAATCGCAACGAATTTCTGCTCTGGTTCTTTCGCAGTTGCACAACCGCAAAGAATAAATAATAGCGATGCAAACAACAAGATTGTCTTTTTCATAAATGCATTTCCTCCTTAATCCACGAATATATTTGTACCTACGACTGTCTCTCAAGGGATATTCCGAATGACCCAGAGGTTGCGGATTTGGCCTTCGATCTGCTCATAGCTCCAGAGTTTTTCGGAATTGATGTAGCTGTTGGGATCATTAACCCGGATCAGTCCGTCCTTGGTGCCAACCAGAACAATATAATGGCCGCTGGTCGTGAAATCGCCAGCCCGCATGGAGCAGATGATGGGGTTATCCACCTCCAGATTGTCCATGACCCGCTTTTTTACCAGCGGAATCTCCGTTACGTCCAGTCCCAGCTTCACGCCGCCCTCGCTGATAAGGGTCCAGGAAGAGCCGTTGCCTTTGGAGTAATAGCCGTTCTTCTCCGCAAATTCTGCGATTTTTTCCGGATGGAAATTTTCATCGCCGTCCGTCACATAGTAGCCTGCCATGGCAAGACACACAGGCCCACAGCCGGTGATGCCCACCATATCGGAACCATACCGCATGTATCCCCACCGCTTGTCCCACTGCATCATCAGTGGGACACCCTCCGACAGGTCATACCGGAATGGTTCCAGTTCCTGTTCATTGCGGAAGGGATATTCCAGCACGAATGTCTCCGTTTCCGGATTGCGCTCCAGCAGATCGATCAGGCTCTCGGGATAATCCCAATAGGAAACACCCATCTCGTCCGCATATGCCTTCACCCGCAGTTCCGTTTCTGTATGCTCTGTCCAGTTGAAGGTGAGCTCCCGCCACAGATCAGGCAGCTTCTGCACACCAACCAGCACCAGTGCCGCCAGCAGAAGCAGCATAATCACGCGCCGCAGCAATTTCTTTCCCATGGAATCCCTCCTTTTCCCCTTATGATAGCACAAAGTGCTTCAAAAGTCTTTTTAAGTTTTTCTTATTTTTCAAAAAAGCAGCGGGTGCCGGACCGGCACCCGCCTGTATGTAGGGAATTACTTATTGAAGGCATCCAGTGCCAGCTTGAAAGCACCGTAAGCACCGGCATCGTTGCCCAGAGAAGCCAGCGCGAAACGTGCGCCGCGGGCAGCATGGAAGCACCACTTGTCAAAGTAGGGACGGGTGCCGTCCAGCAGCATCTGACCAGCCTTGCTGACACCGCCGCCCAGAACCACGGCATCGGGGTCAACCACAGCACAGATGTTGCCGAGGAATTCGCCAAGGTATGCATAGTAACGGTCCAGAACCTGCAGCGCCAGTTCGTCGCCTGCCTTGCCGCAGTCGAAAATGTCCTTACAGGTCAGAGGATCGAACTTGCTCAGCTGAGAAACACCCTCGTAGGCCGCCAGCGCCTTCTTCGCCATACGAACGATACCGGTAGCGGAGCAGTACTGCTCCACGCAGCCGGTCTTGCCGCAGCCGCACTTGTCAGTCTCACCGCGTTCCAGCACCAGATGGCCGATCTCACCACCGGCACCGTGGGCACCGTGCAGCAGATGGCCTTCCACAACGATACCGCCGCCGACACCGGTACCGAGGGTCACGAAAATCATGTTATCGCAGCCCTGACCGCCGCCCTTCCAGAACTCACCCAGAGCCGCAACGTTGGCATCATTACCGGCCTTGACAGGGAAACCGACCAGCTTGCCCAGATCCTCTGCGATGTTGAACACACCCCAGCCCAGATTGACACACTTGTTGACAACACCCTTGGAGTTGACGGGACCGGGAACACCGATGCCCACACCGATGATATCCGCAGAATCAATGGTCTTCTGCTCGATGAACTGGCGGATAGATGCTGCAATGTCGGGCAGAATCTGCTTGCCGCCGTCAGCGGTGATGGTCGGAATCTCCCACTTGGAGAGCATGGTACCCTGCTCGTCAAAATAGGCAATCTTAACGGTGGTACCGCCAAGGTCAATGCCGAAACCGTATTTCATATTTTCTTCCTCCTGCTGTTTTGTTTTTTTCATTATACACAGTCATTTCTCAAAAAGCCAGAGGGAAGCGCAATTTTTTTGAAACTTGCGGAAAGTTTTTGCACTGCCCTTGCGTTCCATCGCATTTTTCGGTAAAATAAAAGAAAGTATGCTTATACTTCGGAAAGGATGTGCCACTTACATCATGATTCAGGTTGATATTTCCAATGTCTGGGGACAGATTTCTCTGCCCGACCTGCTTGCTCTGGAAAGAGAAGTTTTTGACGCACATAATACACTGATGGAAGGCACCGGCGCGGGCAGTGATTTCCGCGGCTGGATGGACCTGCCGGTGCGGGAAGCCACGGAGGAAATCCTGCGCATCCGCCAGGCTGCGGAGCAGATCCGCTTCGATTCCGATGCTTTCGTAGTCGTCGGTATCGGCGGCAGCTATCTGGGTCCCCGTGCTGCCATTGAATTGCTTCAGGGTGCCAACCATAACATGGACAAGGGCCGCGGGAATCCCCAAATCTATTTTGCAGGCAATTCTCTCAGCACCCGCCACTGGCAGGAGCTGCAGCGGCTGCTGGAGGGCAAGGATTTCTCCATTTGCATCATCTCCAAATCCGGCACCACCACGGAGCCGGCCATCGCCACCCGGGCGCTTCGCTGGATGCTGGATCGCAAATACGGCACCGATGAAGCCCGCCGCCGCATTTATGCCATCACAGATCCTGCCGACGGTGCCCTGCGCCAGATGGCCACGGAAGAAGGCTGGGAAACCTTCGTCATTCCTCCCAATGTGGGGGGCCGCTACTCCGTCCTGACCGCAGTCGGACTGCTCCCGATGGCAGTAGCCGGTATTGACATCATGGAAGTGATGCAGGGTGCTGCAAGCGCCAGGGAAGAATATGATCTTCGCTCCTTTGAAAATCCGGTGTGGCTTTATACCGCTGTGCGTAATCTCATGTACCGTAACGGAAAAGCCATTGAGATTCTGGAATCCTTTGAGCCGGGCTTCCGGATGTTCGGCGGTTGGTGGCAGCAGCTGTTCGGCGAATCCGAGGGCAAAAATGGCAAGGGACTTTTCCCGGCCTACGCGGAGTTCACTGCCGATCTGCATGCACTGGGCCAGATGATCCAGCAGGGCGAGCGCAATATCTTCGAAACTATGGTGCGCTTTGATCCCCCTGCCCAGAAGGTTACCATCGGTTCCGATTACAAGGATCTGGACGGTCTCAACTATCTGGCCGGTAAAACACTGGACTTCGTGGACGAACAGGCCTATCAGGGCACCCTTGCCGCCCATGTGGACGGTGGTGTTCCTGTAATCACCATGGACTGCGGCGAGCTGAATGCCGCAAAAATCGGTGAACTGTTCTACTTTTTTGAGCTTTCCTGTGGTGTTTCTGCCTATATTCTGGGTGTAAATCCCTTCAATCAGCCGGGTGTGGAGTTCTATAAACGCAATATGTTCACCCTGCTGGGCAAGCCCGGTTGTGAAGAATAAGGCTTCTTTGTGCGTCCTACAGCGACACTCATAAGCCCCACAAAATATTTCTTTGCCGAATTCACAAAATAGTAGTTGCAAAATCCGCTATAAGCTGGTAGAATGTCCATAAGCCAATATGTGGCATAGCAAAGGAGGAAATTCCGATGATTCATGTAATTATGGGCCTGAAGGGCTCCGGCAAGACCAAGAAGCTGATCGATGCTGTTCACCAGACCGTTGAAACCGCCGCTGGCGACGTTGTTTGCATCGAATACGGCAAAACTCTTACTTATGATCTGAACTACCGCGTCCGTCTGGTAGATGCCAAGGAATATGGCGTCCATAGCGCTGACCTGCTGAAGGGCTTCCTGAGCGGTCTGCACGCCGGTAATTTCGACATTACTCATGTTTTCGTTGACAATCTGTACCGCACCATCAACAAGCCTCTGGAAGCAGGTCCCGAAGTTGTGGACGAGTTCCTGGCTTGGGCTGCACGTTTTGCAGAAGTCAACAGCATGAACCTGACTTTCTCCATCTCCGAAGACGTTGCAAACGCTTCCGAGGAAATGAAGAAGTATCTGTAATTTTTGCCACACTTCATAAATCGCACCGCTGCTTCAATGCAGCGGTGCATTTTTTGTTGCTTTTTGCAGAAGAATCATATAGAATGATATTATGGATATTTTGTGGTTTTCAAATTGATGGTTATCTTACTGTTGGTTATTTGCTGGCAGCTGCCGACTACCACTGTCATTGCGAGGAGCGTTAGCGACGTGGCAATCTCCTGCTTCGCGGTCTGATGCGGAAACAACCGATTAACATTTTAAATCTTGAATATTCGATGTTAATTGGTTTCTATTTCTTCGTGCTGCGGTGCTGGAGATTCCCACGTCGGGGCTTCGCCCCTCCTCGGAATGACATACTTGGTGGTGCGGTGCAACAGCCCGACAAACTGAAATTTGCACTGCAGTAACGAATCGGGCGGGCCCAATGGTGTACCGTTTATTGTTGGCCAGACAGGCACGCGTTGGCCGTCGGCCCTCGCCGACAAACTTTAGAAGCTCTTGCTGCACAGCAGCATAGAGATTCTTATGCATAGCTGAAATTTGAAACGCCGAAACAGAACACACAAGGAGCAAACTATGAGCAACAAACCCGTAACTGAAAACAAGATGGGTGTCATGCCCATTGGCAAACTGCTGATGAACATGGCAACTCCCATGATCATCTCCATGCTGGTACAGGCACTGTACAATGTTGTTGACAGTATTTACATTTCTCAGATCTCCGAAAGTGCCGTCACCGCCCTGTCCCTCGCCTTCCCGATTCAGAATCTGCAGATCGGTTTTGCTGTTGGTATCGGTGTCGGTGTCAACTCCCTGCTGAGCAAAAGTCTGGGTGAAAAGAATCAGGATATGGCTAACCGCACCGCAGGTAACGGCATCCTTCTGATGGCCATTGCTACCGCCGGTTTCATGCTGTTTGCCATCTTCGGTGTGCGTCCCTACTTTGCAATGCAGTCCTCCGTCAGCGAGACTGTGGAAGGCGGCATCATCTACACCCGCATCTGCTGCCTGTTTACCCTCGGCTCTTTCATGCAAATCTTGTCTGAGAGACTGCTGCAGGCCACCGGCAGAACCGTCTATACCATGTATACCCAGGCCCTTGGTGCCATCATCAACATCATCCTCGATCCCATTCTGATCCATGGCTGGTTTGGTCTGCCCGCAATGGGCATCGCCGGTGCTGCATGGGCCACGGTGATCGGCCAGTGGAGCGGCGCATTTCTGGGTCTGTATCTCAATGAATATCACAATCCCGAAGTTCAGTTCGGCCGCCGGTATGCCAAGCCCGATATGCAAATCCTCAAGCTGATTCTGGCTGTCGGTATTCCCGCCATCATCATGAACGGCATCGGCTCCGTGATGAATTTCGGTATGAATCAGATTCTGCAGAGCTTCAATGAAACTGCCACCGGCGTTTTCGGCATCTATTTCAAGCTCCAGAGCTTCTTCTTCATGCCGCTGTTCGCCCTCAATGGCGCAACCATCTCCATCATTGCCTTCAACTATGGCGCACGCAAGCCCGAACGCATTGTCAAAACGCTGAAAATTGCTTGTGCCGCCGCATTGGGTCTGATGATCGTCGGTCTTTTGGTATTCCAGCTGGTGCCTGATTTGCTGCTGAGTCTGTTCAATCCCAGTGAAGAATTCCTTGTAATGGGTCGCAGCGCACTGCGTACCATCAGCTGGTGTTTCCCTGTGGCCGCTGTCTGCATCGTACTGGGTTCCACCTTCCAGGCCATGGGCAACGGTATCTATTCCACAATTGTTTCGCTGTGCCGTCAGATGCTGGTACTGCTGCCTGTTGCTTATCTGCTGAGCCTGAGCGGAAACGTCAATAATGTTTGGCTGTCCTATCCCATTGCTGAGATTTCCAGCTGCACCGTGACACTGTTCTTCTTCCTGCGGATCTATCGCCAAAAAATCAAACCCCTCTTTGAAGCATAAGAAAAGCCCACCATTCGGTGGGCTTTTTTATCGGATTTTTTCGCCGTTCAGGACTGCCTCTACCAGCTTGTCACCATCATAGCGCAGCTTCAGCAGAAAAAAGGGCGCGTTCTGCCACAGCAGGTCGAGGAAAATCTGATCACCCTCCCATTTGGGCAGTTCGTCCAGAAAGCTGCGGCTGATCCACTGCAGATCGCCCTCGTCGCATTCTTTCAGCTGCCCTTCAAAGCCGTCGGCGGTAAAGAGGTACATATACTCTCCGTCCCACGGGCCGTTGGTCAGGAATGTCACCACACCGCGGCACTGCCAGCGGGTCAAGGTCAGTCCGGTTTCTTCTTTTGCTTCCCGCAGCAGGCATTCGTCCGGTGTTTCATCGGCCTCAAATTTGCCGCCGATGCCGATCCATTTGTCCTGATTGACATCATTTTTCTTTTTGACCCGGTGGAGCATCAGGACCTCATCGCCCCGGGTAATGTAGCAAAGTGTGGAATTATGCATCGCGCGTCACCTTCTGCATGAGCCGGATGGCACGATGGATATTCTCCACGTTCACATGGGAATGGCCGTCCTCCCGCTCTCCGTCCAGTGTCCACGGCATAAGCGGATCGGCATAAACCTTGATCTTTTCCGCACTGCGGAAAGTAATCATGGCACAGTTATACTTCTGACTCTGGACCGCCATGATGCACTCGGACAATTCCAGAATATCTACCGGAGCCCGCACCAGCAGGATCTCCAGCTTACCGTCAGCCATGTCCACCTGTTTGGGATCCAGCGTCAGAATACCGCCGACAGAGGTGGAATTGCTGATGGCACCAAAGAGGAAGTCATCCTCAACCACCTGTCCGTCAATTTCCATGCGCACATGTTCCTTCCGGATCTGGGACAGTTCCGTGATTCCTTCCAGCACATAGGCCGTATGTCCAAGGGCATTTTTAATGCTCTGGGGTGTTGCGTAGCTGGCCTTGGTAAAGGCACCGAAGGATGCCACATAGGAAAAGTAACGGTCGCCAAATTTACCCACATCATAGCTGACCGGTTCACCATCCAGAATATCCTGAACCGCCTGCAGAATATTGGTGGGCAGCCGCAGACTGGAGGCAAAATCATTGGTCGAGCCTGCGGGGATATAGCCAATGGGTACGTCTGCACCGCTCTGAAGAACACCGGTGATTGTTTCATTGAATGTACCGTCACCGCCGCAGCAAACCACCAGATCCACCCGCGGTGCCGTATTGCGGACTATTTCAGCCGCATCTCCCTGACCGCCGGTCATATGGGTAATCACTTCATAGCCATCACGGTTAAACATGGAAATGATATCCGTCAAATACCGGGCTGCGCGGCGCATACCGGAGTAAGGATTCATAACAAAGAGCATTTTTTTCATAGAATAACCTCATCCAAAATTGGAACGTTTTGTGCTTATATTATATCACAGCCGCATCAATTGGCAACCCCACCAACAAAAATTCACACTCTTTTCATATGCCGGACAGGAATTATGGTACACCCCGGTTTGATGATTGTGTTACTTTACCAAATTAAAGTGCTAAAGCAGCATATTCCCTGTGCATATATCCAAATGTTGCAAAAAAGCAAAATCGCCTCTTTACAACTTTATCGAACTAAAGTATAATCCAATCATCAAACAACTCCCCACCGGGAAAAGAAAGGAACGACTACTATGAAAAAGATGTTTACTTTGCTTCTGGCTATTCTGATGATTGCAAGCCTCTTCACCGCCTGCGGCGCCGCCAAGGCACCCGAAACTGATCTTGCCTACATCAAGGACAAGGGCAAGCTGGTAGTCGGCATCACCGATTACGCACCCATGGATTACAAGGATGAAAACGGCAACTGGACCGGCTTCGACGCAGAGTTTGCACAGCTGTTTGCCAAGGAGCTGGGTGTCGAGTGTGAGTTCTATGTCATCGCCGACTGGGGCAAGAAGTTCATGGAACTGGACACCAAGCAGATCGACGCTGTCTGGAACGGCATGACCATCACCGAGGAAGCCAAGCTGAACTCCAGTGTTTCCAATCCCTACGTTGTTAACGCACAGGTCGTGGTTATGAAGGCTGACGTAGTTGCAGACTACGACTACATGGAAAGCCTGAACGGTTTGACCATCGCGGTTGAAAACGGCTCCGCCGGTCAGGATGCCGCAAACACCATCACCGGCGCTACTGTGGTTCCCCTGCAGGATCAGGGCGCAGCCCTTCTGGAAGTCAAGGCCGGCACTGCCGATGCCTGTGTTATCGACATCACCATGGCCTATGCCATGACCGGTGAGGGCACCGACTACGCAGATCTGGCCGCAGGCCTCAGCCTGACCGAAGAACTCTACGGTGTCAGCTTCCGCAAGGATTCCGATGTGACCGCCGTCTTCAATGACTTCATGGCAAAGATCAAGGCCGACGGCACCCTGCAGGCACTGGCCGACAAGTACGCTCTGACTCTGGCAGAGTAATCTACAATCAACCATCCACGTACACGGCGGAACTCCCGCCGTGTGCGTCCACGTTCACAGAAAAATGAGGTAAGCCTATGTTCATGCCGGTTCTGATGCAGCTTCTGGGCGGTTTCAGCGAAACCATCAAAGTTTTCATATTGACATTGGTATTCTCCATCCCGCTGGGTCTGCTTGTTTGCTTTGGCTCCATGAGCAAGTGGAAGCCTTTCCACCGGCTTTCCGGCGGAAGACTCAATTTTCTGAGTCAGTGGATGCCCATTCGGATATTGACCCGTACCTTTGTCTGGATCATCCGCGGTTCTCCTTTGATGCTCCAGCTGATCATCATCTTCTATGGTCCGGGACTGCTCTTTGAGCTGCCTGCCATGTCCCGCTTTAATGCCACGATTCTGGCCTTCTCCATCAACTATGCCTGCTACTTCTCCGAGATCTACCGCGGCGGCATTGAGTCCATTCCCCAGGGTCAGTACGAAGCCGGTCAGGTTCTGGGCATGACCAAGAGCCAGATTTTCTTTAAGGTGGTTCTGCTGCAGGTCATCAAGCGCATCATGGCGCCCATGAGCAACGAGATTATCACACTGGTCAAGGATACTTCTCTGGCCCGTGTCATCGGTATTTATGAGATCATCTGGGCCGGTGAAAGCTTCATCAAGAAGGGACTCATCTGGCCCCTGTTCTTCACCGGTGTATTCTATCTGGTGTTCAGCGGCGGTCTGACGATTCTCTTCAGTTACTTGGAAAAGAAACTGGACTATTTCAGGGGGTGAGGGCATGGCAATCCTGCAAGTGAATCACATCAAAAAAGGCTTCGGCAGCACCGATGTTCTGAAGGGTGTCAGCTTCTCTCTGGAAAAGGGGCAGGTTCTGACCATCATCGGCTCCTCCGGCAGCGGCAAAACCACATTGCTGCGCTGTCTGAATTTCCTTGAAACACCGGATGAGGGTGAGATCCTTGTAAACGGCAAGGTTCTGACCTCCGGCAACGAGGACGAAATCCGCCAGAACCGGCTGCATTTCGGTCTGGTTTTCCAGAATTTCAACCTGTTTCCCCAGTACACGGTCATGGAAAACATCACTCTTGCGCCCAAATTGCTGAAGCAGGACACGATTGAAAACATTCAGAAGAAGGCTTCTGCGCTGCTGGAGCAGGTGGGTCTTTCCCAGAAGGCAAATTCCTATCCCTATCAGCTTTCCGGCGGTCAGCAGCAGCGCGTTGCCATTGCCCGTGCGCTGGCGCTGAACCCGGAAGTTCTCTGCTTTGACGAACCCACCTCCGCGCTGGATCCGGAACTGACCGGTGAAGTACTGCGGGTCATCAAGGGACTGAAAGAGCAGGGCAACACCATGATCGTGGTAACACATGAAATGGAGTTTGCCAAATCCGTATCCGATGTGGTAATATATATGGCAGACGGAGTAATCGAAGAAATTGGCACTCCGGAGCAGATTTTTGATAATCCCCGCAGTGAAAAGCTATGCGCATTTCTGCATGGCGCGCAGGACAGATTTTAGGAGGAAGCTTTATGAAACAGACCGCCAAACAGGATCATATCCAGCAGCTTTTTGAACTCATCACAAGCATCGACAATGTGGATGACTGCCGCGCGCTGTTTGACGATCTTTGCACCATCAAGGAGGTGGAAAACATGGCCGAGCGCTGCCATGCCGCCAAACTTCTGCTGGAGGGCAACACCTACAATCAGGTCATGGCGCAAGCAGATATTTCCTCTGCCACCTTAAGCCGTGTCTCCCGTTGTGTGCAGTATGGCAAAGGCTATTCCAAACTTCTGAAAGATCAATAATAACCATGTCATTGCGAAACAGTGTCCGCTTTCACAGGTTTGCCATGTCATAATTGTTTTTTATATCCGGCTTCCCGCCGGTTTTACGGGGGGGTTTTCTTTTTTTTG
>JBGVFB010000066.1:0-4332 GCA_045120675.1 Faecousia sp.
AAGATTTACAATGTTAATCGGTTGTTTCCGCATCAGACCGCGAAGCAGGAGATTGCACCACAGGCATTCCCTTCGGTCCCACGTCGCTAACGCTCCTCGCAATGACAGTGGTAGTCGGCAGCTGTCAGCGAATAACCAACAATGCGTTAAACATCAATTTCTAAAACAGCAGACTGGAACCGTCGCCGGCCTTAGCCGTCAAACGGCCGTTTTCCATGAAGCCCATTTTCTCCAGCCAGCGCTGGAATTCCGGAATTGCCGTCTTGCCCGTGATTTCCCGCAGCGCTGCCGTTTCCCGGAAGCCCGTGGTCTGGTAATTCAGCATGATGTCATCACCATGGGGAATGCCCATGAAATAATTACATCCTGCCATGGTCAGCAGCGCCGCCAGATTCTCAATGTCGTTCTGATCCGCCTTCATGTGGTTAGTGTAACAGCAGTCACAGCCCATGGAAATGCCGGTGAGTTTACCCATGAAGTGGTCTTCAAGACCCGCTCTTGTCACCTGTTTTGCATCGTATAGATACTCCGGTCCGATGAAGCCCACCACCGTATTGACTAAGAAGGGTTGGAACCGTTTGGCAAAGCCGTAGCAGCGGGCCTCCATGGTCACCTGATCGGTACCGTGGTGGGCATTGCTGGATAGCTCACTGCCCTGCCCTGTTTCAAAATACATGACATTGGGGCCTTCGGCGGTGCCGTCGCGCAGCAGCAGCTGCCGCGCTTCTTCGATGGTCGCCGCATTGAAGCCGAAGGCTTCGTTACCTGCCTGACTGCCAGCAATGGACTGGAAGATCAGGTCGCAGGGCGCACCGTCACGAACCGCCTTCATCTGGGCGGTTACATGGGCAAGGACGCAAATCTGGGTTGGAATCTCCCAGTGCTCCTTGATCTCCTGAAAGCGCCGCAGGACCTTGCCAACCTGTTCAGGAGAATCGGTCACCGGATTCAGGCCAATCACCGCGTCGCCCGCGCCGAAGGAAAGGCCCTCCAGCACCGATGCGGTGATTCCCTCAGGGTCATCGGTGGTGTGATTCGGCTGCAGGCGGCAGGAAAGTGTCCCCGGAAGGCCGATGGTGGTGTTGCAGTGGGCGGTGACGGTGATTTTATTTGCCGCGTAAATCAGGTCCAGATTGCTCATCAGTTTGCAGACTGCCGCCACCATTTCGGAAGTCAGTCCCCGGCTGAGCTTTCGGATGTCCGCACCGGAGGTTTTTTCACTGAGAATCCACTCCCGCAGGTCGGAAACCGTCCAATTTCGAATTTTCTGATAGGCTTTTTCGTTCACATCATCCTGAATGATGCGGGTCACTTCGTCTTCTTCGTAGGGCACAGCCGGATGCTCCCGCAAATCCCCCAGTGTCAGGGCCGACAGCACCACCTTGGCCGCCACCCGCTCCTGCGCTGACTGCGCGGCCAGACCCGCCAGTTTGTCGCCGGTTTTTTCCTCATTGGCTTTCGCCAGCACGTCCTTGATGTCACGGAATTGATATGTTTTGCCTAATAAGGTCGTTTGTAGTTTCATATTATTCCTCACTTCGATAAGATCAGTGTCTTGATCACCACGCTCAGCGCAGGTCCCACAGGTGCGCCCACATCCAGAAAGCTTCCCTCCTGCAGCCGTACCCGGTCGATACACAAAACCTGCGCATCACTGCCCAGCCGCAAGGCCAGAATCTGCCCCAGTGCCTTCGCCATATCCTGCTCCATGGCAACCACCAGCAGAGAACCGGAAAAGACGCGCAGAATGTGCTCTGCCATCTCTGCCAAAGCCGGATATGACGGTTCTGTCAGCCCTTTCACGGCCAGCACCCCCGGCCCATCCAGCATTTTCAGATCTTCCACCTTGTGCACCACCGGAAGATTATTCAGCGGAAATTTCACATTCTGGTGAAATACCGTACTACCGGAAAGCTGGGCGCTGTGGCTGCCCGCGCCGATCACCGTGGCGCGGATGGTCTCGCTGCCCAGCACATATTCTCCTTGGCATAGCCTGCTGTTGCGGATGGCCATGCCCAGCTCCGGCCCCATATCACCGTAAGCCAGCCATGGCTTTTCCGATTCGATGCAGTCTGCCACTCCGCCGGAAAAGGAGATTACCGGATCATTCATGTCATTGCGAACCAGTGCACACACTGGTTCTGCAATCCCCTTCGTCATCAACGCACCGGTCAGCCCATCTTCTTCCCGAAGCCCAGCCGCTGTTTCAAGCGCCCAAACCAGTTTTTCACAGAGCAGATACACTTCTTCACGATTTACCACCTCACCCGTCTTTTTCTCAAAAATCCCCTCTAAAACGGGAGAAACATAGGTAAGTTTCCCGTCCGGGGCAATTTTCAGCAACCGCCCGCCCACATTCAGGCAGGAGGTTGCCACGATTTTTCCGTCCTCAATCCACGTAAGGTTGGACGTTCCACCGCCGATGTCCATGTGCAGCACCGGTTTTCCCGTCCGCTCCGAATAATCCGTTGCGCCGGCACCTTTGGCTGCAAGAATGCTCTCCAGGTCCGGCCCTGCCGTGGCCACCACAAATTCACCTGCGTAGCCGGCTAAGGATTCCAGCACCGCACGGGCATTTTCCTTGCGGCTGGTCTCGCCGGTGATGATGATGGCACCGGTATTCACATCTTCTTTGGAGATTCCTGCGGCCGTATATTCCGCGTCCACAATTTTTCGCAGAGCATCCGCATCCACCAGATCCCCTTCCAGCAGTGGTGTAAAATGGACAGGGCTTTTATAAAGAATCTCCCGGTTTTCGATTTCCAACTCCGGCACTGCGAAGCTGCCTGCCTTATTCCCGATGCGCAGCCTCGAAAATATCATCTGTGTGGAAGTCGTCCCCACGTCCAGTCCCACACTCAGCAGGCTCTCAGACACGGCCCATGACCTCCTCCAGAATCCGGCGCACCAGAAAGGCCTCCGGCACCATGGGATTGGTTTTACAGCAGGGATCCTCCAGTGTGGCTTTGACGATGTCATTTGCCCCACTGCGCAGTGCCGACGGTGTGATACCTGCCTGCGCCAATGTTTCCGGCAGCTTCAGTTCCCGCCGCAGACGTATCAGACCGTTGCGCAGATTCCGCACCGCAATGGTATCCGCCGTGCCGCCCATCCCGCAGGAGCGGGCCAGCTGCGCGTATTTGTCCCCCGCCACATGCGCGTTGGTTGCCACCACCGCCGGAAGCAGCACCGCATTCAGCTTTCCGTGGGGTACATGGAACATACCGCCCAGCGCATGGGCCATGGCATGGCAAAGGCCCAGCCCCGCCTGCGTAAAGGCCATTCCAGCCATGGTGGCTGCCTGATGGACCTTCAAGCGCACCGCTTTTTGTCCTGCAAAGGATGCGGGAAGCGCCCCGAAGGCGCTGCGGAATGCTTCCTGCGCCAGCATGTCGGAGAATGCGCCCGCACCCGTCGCCACATAGGCTTCCACCGCATGAGTCAGCACGTCAAAACCGGAGTCCGCAATCAGGGACGGCGGCATTTCCTGCAACAGGTCAGCATCCAGAATGGCCATGCAGGGCCGCAGTTTTTTATCCACCAGTGGGTACTTGACTTTGTTGTGCGTCAAGATCGCAAAATCCGTCACCTCCGAGCCGGAGCCGGAAGTGGTAGGGATCGCCACCAGTTTCGTGTCCCCTTTCGCGAAAAAAGCCATTGCTTTGGCGCAGTCCATGGCGCTGCCGCCGCCCAGTGCCACGATCAAATCTGCACCGAAGGCTTTCAGCCTTGCCGTACCTTCCGCGGCCAGCTCCACCGTCGGATCCGGCCTGACATCGTGGAAAATTTCCACCTGCTCCGCACCTGCTGCATCCGCGATCCGCTGGGCCGTTCCGTTTTTATAAAAGAACGGGTCCGTCACCAGAAACAGCCGCTTTGCACCAAAATCCGCCAGTTTGCTGACCGCCCCTGCTCCGGATACGATTTTTACTTTACAATCAAATTCATCCACATCATCCACCGCCTTTTCGAAAGTATTATTTCCCAAGATTTGCGATTCATGTGTGAAAAGTCAAATTTCAGTTTGTGGGGATGCCCCCACGGGCAATTCGAGACTGACAAGCCGGCAGAAATCGATACACCACTGGGCCCGCCCGATTCGTTACCGCTGTGCAAATTTCAATTTATTCTTCTGTTGCACCGCACTACCAAGTATGTCATTCCGAGGAGGGGCGAAGCCCCGACGTGGGAATCTCCAGCACCGCAGCTCGAAGAAATAGAAACCAATTAACATCGAATATTCAAGATTTACAATGTTAATCGGTTGTTTCCGCATCAGACCGCGAAGCAGGAGATTGCCACGTCGCTAACGCTCCTCGCAATGACAGTGGT
>JBGVFB010000067.1:0-3730 GCA_045120675.1 Faecousia sp.
TACGGAAACAACCGATTAACATTGAAAATTCTGGATATTCGATGTTAATCGGTCGGTATTTCTTCGTACTGCGGTGCTGGAGATTCCCACGTCGGGGCTTCGCCCCTCCTCGGAATGACATACTTGGTAGTGCGGTGCAACTACGCGACAAACTGCAATTTGAAACTTTGAGATTAGGAGTATCTTTATGATTTCCATGACCGTTATTACCAGCGCGCTGGAGCTGGGCTTCATATACGCGCTGGTGGCGCTGGCGCTGTTTTTGAGCTTCCGCATCCTGAACATCGCCGATATGACCACCGACGGCAGCTTCACCCTGGGCTGCGCCGTTTCCGCCACGGTGGCACTGGCAGGCCATCCCTACCTCGCTCTGCCCGCTGCCATGCTCGCCGGTTCCTGCGCAGGCATCATCACCGCGCTGCTGCAGACCAAATGGGGTGTGCCGTCGATTCTGGCGGGCATCATCACCAACACCGGCCTGTACACCGTCAATCTGGCGGTCATGGGTTTCTCTTCCAACGTCAACCTCCTGAAGGCCACCACCATCTTCTCCGCCTTCCCCGGCATGAAGATCATTCCCGCAATTGTCATCACCCTGATCGTAGCCGCACTGCTGGTGGTTTTTCTGAATACCCGTCTGGGTCTTTCCATCCGCGCCACCGGCGACAATCCCGATATGGTCCGCGCCTCCTCCATCAACACCGGCCTGACCATCACCATCGGCCTTGCGGTTTCCAATTCCATCACCGCCCTGTCCGGTGCGGTTCTGGCTCAGTACCAGAAAACGGCTGACATCAACCTTGGCACCGGCATGGTCATCATCGGCCTTGCGTCCCTGATTATCGGCGAGACCGTCTTCCGTGGCCGGAAGACCTGGGTCAAAGTAGTTGGCGCTGTGGTGGGCTGTATCGTCTACCGCTTCATCATCGCCCTGGCATTGCGTCTGGATCTGCCCAGTGAATGCCTGAAGCTGGTTTCCGCCGTCATCGTGGCCATCGCCATCGCGCTGCCCACCATTAAGAAGACCAAGGGAGGAAAAGCAAAATGCTGAAACTGGAAAACATCTCCCTGACCTTCCATGCCGGCACCGTCAATGAGAAAAAAGCCCTGACAAATCTTTCCCTGCATCTGCCGCAAGGCGATTTTGTCACCATCCTCGGCTCCAACGGCGCAGGCAAATCCACCCTTTTCAATACCATCGCTGGCACCTACACCCCCGACAGCGGCAAGGTGTACTTAGACGGCAAGGATATCACACAGCTTCCCGACTACAAGCGCAGCAAGGAAATCGGCCGCCTGTTTCAGGATCCCCTGAAGGGCACCGCCCCCAATATGACCATCGAAGAGAATCTGGCACTGGCATTTCTGCGGGCGAACCACACCAAATCCCCCTTCTCCATGGTCTCCAAGGCGGACCGTGCCGAGTTCCGGGAAAGGCTCGCCATGCTGAACTTAGGTCTTGAAGACCGGATGAATACCTCCGTGGGACTGCTTTCCGGCGGCCAGCGTCAGGCCCTGACGCTGCTGATGGCCACCCTTGTGACCCCGAAGATTCTGCTGCTGGATGAGCATACCGCAGCCCTCGACCCCGGCACCGCCGAAGTGGTGCTGGAACTGACCAAGAAAATCGTGGCAGAGAACAACATCACCTGCCTGATGATCACCCATAATCTGGCTTCCTCCCTTGCTCTGGGCAACCGCACCATCATGATGGCCGACGGCCGCATTGTGCTGGACATCGGCGGTGAGGAACGCAAGGGGCTGACCGTCGACGACCTGCTGCAGCGTTTCCGCACACAGGGTCTGGACAATGACCGCATTATGCTGAGCTGATTTTTGCAAAAAAGATCCCCTGACCTGATGTCAGGGGATCTTCATTTTTGTCGATCAGGGGTTGCGGGGCTTCATGTGGACATGATGCTTGAACAGAGGATTTTTCTCCTCCATGATGCACAGGAGGCAGCGGCCGCTGTCTGCGGACTCGGCACGGGACTCCTTGGAGGGCGTGGTCATATTTTCGGGCACTTCCTCGCCGAAGAGCAGGAAGGCCAGTTCCGGATAGTCAACAAACACATTGCGGGTTCCGGTAATGGATTCGACAGAGTCATTACGGCCCAGTTCCCAGGTATCCACAGGGTCAACGTACATCCACTCCAGCAGAACATCTCTGCTCTCCATCACACCGGAGGAGCCCCAGGCAGTATATTTTCCGTTGCCGTTGACATTGCCCCAGCGGACATAGACATACAGGAAGATACGGGCCACGTCGCCGCGCACATCGTACTTGCCGCCGGACTCCATGTTAGGGTCGTAATAACCGCTGCTCTTGCTCTGGCCGTATGCCCTGTTGCTGCGGCTTCCGTTTTCAGACTTTGCCGTGGGGCGGAGCATCATAATGTCGTTCTCATCATTGCCGCCCAGACCCTTGCTGTTGGGCCAGGTGTGTTCACGGTTCCAGGTAGCGCCGCTATCCCATGCGGGGCCGATGGCCTTGCCGCTGTAGAAGGAGGAAATGGAACTGATATCCCCGTTCTGGCAGTCGGTGTACTGATAATAGGGTGTTGTTTCGGCATAGGTGGTCTCATGGGTATGTTTATCCTTCATCAGTGCCTGCAGCGTCAGGTACAGCGCGCTCTCCGGAACAGAATTGGTCTTTTCGGAGCCGGAATATGCAGACAAGGTCTCATAAGTCACACCGTTTGCAGCGTAAAAATCCTCCGCTGCCTCCGACAGGGAGGTTGCGGTCTCACCGCGCACACCCCAGTTTGCAACCGGAGTGATACTTGCTGCATCGGCAGTCACCGTCAGGCCGGACAGCAGACTGATGACCATCATCAGCACCAGCATCATGGATAATCCGCGTTTGAACTGATCCTTCATAGCTTTCTCTCCGTTTCTTGATATGCTTCGGGCATCGATGCCCTCATAAACGATTCTGTACTATTATACTGTAACCACGCGTTTTTGCAAGCATATTCTGAAAATTAGGATGCAGCCGTATAAAAAAGCACCCCGCAGGGTGCTTTTCTCAGATTTTCTGCTTCATCAGGCCGTGACGGTTGCAGTATCCGTAAAGGAACCCCCGTCCCCGCAGATGGAGCCGTGTTTCGGCATTTCCTTCCGGATAGAGCTTGACAAACTGCAGCCGGTCGCTGGTCGCAAAAGCCAGAAATGAAATATAGTGCTGCTTGGTCATGTCGTGCCGGACCGAAACAAAATGCTCGTCCTCCACTTTTTCGATGGTCAGCGCATGGTCTTCGTCAAAGGGTTCCGCCTCCAGCGCCGGCAGGGTGATGCCGCAGCAGGAGACCAGCACATCGCCCATGGCATGGAGGATATTGCCGCAAACCGGACAGACATAGAATTTCGTGCGGAGCATATTGGCCGAGCGGTTGCGGTTGGTGATTTGCTCCCCTGTCATCAGAGCCATGACCGAGGTATCCAGCGCGGTTGCCAGCGGCTGCAGCAGAGAGACATCCGGCAATTCCTTGCCCGTTTCCCGCACTTAAAGATATTGGTTATGTATGAGTGCCTACGCCTACTTGCATAGGCACTCATATCTTTGTTTTTACTCAATTTTGCCGATAAAGCGGTAGTAGATGTCAATATCCTGCTCACGCATACCGTCCACGGTGGTTGCTTCGTGAATAACGATCTTCTCAATCAGCGTATTCAGAAGCTCCGCTGTCAGTTCGGTGGGATTGGCATACTGCTTGATAAGAGAAATCCA
>JBGVFB010000068.1:0-13263 GCA_045120675.1 Faecousia sp.
ATAGACGCAACCAGCCACCAAAATACCATGTCATTGCGAACCAGCCCGCAGGCTGGTGTGGCAATCCCCTCCGATTTTCGGAAAAATCCGCAAATTTGATGGGGATTCCCACGCCAGTGTGCGCACTGGCTCGGAATGACACCCTTTTAATTACTGCACGATAAACATCAATTTACAGTCCCCATACAAAAAGCCTGCACATCACTGTGCAGGCTTTCTCTTTATTCACTTGCCGCCGTAATACCGGAGAAGCAATTGACCTTGTCCTGCATATAGAACAGGGTGCTCCCCTCACCGGAGAATCCTTCCAAATCTTCCGGCATCCATCCGTCAAATCCCTCAGGCGGTGCGTTGTCCGGCATTTCGCCCTCCGGCCACTGGGGTCTTTCACCGTCAAAGCCTTCCGGCGGCGCATTGTCCGGCATTTTGCCGCCATCGGGACGTTTACCACCGCCAAAGCCATGTCCGCCGGGGCCTCTGCGGACATCGGTGCCTGCAAACTGCATCTGCTGACCGCCGACGTAAAGCTCATAAGTCTCTCCCTGCGCAAATTCAGGGCAGGAGATCACCGCGCCCATAAACTGGCGGGCATTGTCGCCCAGCACTTTGTCCTGTGCGGGGTCATAGGAAAAGATTTCCGCACCGTCCTCCGTCTTTACCACGATGGAATCGGTGGGAGCCTGATATGCCGCAAACTGCAGGTTCATGGTCACCTGCTTGGAGTCACTTTCCGCCCAGTCCATGGTCGAACCCAGTGCGACAACCGTACCGCCGTGGATAAAGGAGCCAAGCTCGGAATCCAGTCCCGCATCGGAAGCCGGATGCGCGGCAGAAACCACCGTGCCACCGTTGATGACCAGATAGCCGTTGGAGTCAATGCCGTCACCTTCCACTCCAAGGCCTGCCATAATGTGCAGATTGCCGCCATTGATGGTGGTGACGGAAACCTTGTCCTCATTGGTGTTGATGCCGTCATTGCCGGAGCGGATGGCAATATCGCCGCCATGGATGGTCAGGTGCAATTCTGTATCCATGCCTTCGTTCTCTGCGTTTAACTCCAGCGAACCGGGGCCGTAAACATTCATGGACATGTAGGAATAAATCGCGCCATCCTGTTTCCAGAGCTTCTTTTCGCCGTCCTTATCCTTAAAAATCTTCGCAACATAGGAGCCGTTGACGGTGTTTTTGCCCTGAAGAATCAGATTGGCTCCGGCCTTGGAGGTATCCACATCGGGCCTTGCGGTATCCTTATCCCAGTTGCCGTCGCATTCGTAAACATTCAGAAACAAAATGGCAGGTGCCACGGTGCAGGTAATATCCGCATTGTCGAGAATCAGTTCCACCACCGCATTGGGGTCCTCGCAGGCATCCTCGCCCAAATCCACGCGAATCTGTCCGGCAGGCAGTTTTCCCGTCACGCGGTAAGTACCGGGCTTTGTGATGTTGACCACGATATGCTTTTCCGCTTCCTCCGCGCTGTGTTTGTCCTCAGCTTCGCCTTCGCCGTAGGGATTTCCGCTTTCGTAGTAATCCCTGTCCTCGTAGTAAATGATGTCATTGGTTGCAAAAACGCTCAGGGACTTGGTTTTAATGCCCGTGTCCGAAAGCTCAATCAAAGTTTCATTGGCCTGTTCCTGTTTTTCTGTCACGTCGGATGATATTGTGACCTTTTCATCCGCGGCACAGCCTGCAAGCATCAGCAATGCCAGCAAAACAGCAATCAATCGTTTCATACAAATCCCTCCTTTTTTAACACATGATACCACACCGGAAACCAAAACTGTAGACAGTCTTTTAATTTTTTTAAAAAATAAAACCATTGCAATTTTTACCCCCACAGTGCTATACTGTCCCAAAAGGAAGTGATTTCATGCGCGCAGACTGCCACATGCATATGATTCTGGACGGCTACGAATGGCGCAGTGCCATCGCCCGCCACAATCCGGTGCCGGACGAAAGCTGGATTCGGGGAATTCTCAAAACCTACCAGGAGCTGGGCTTTACCTACCTGCGGGACGGCGGTGACCGCTGGGGTGCCGGAGCAAAGGCCCGGGAACTGGCACCGGAATACGGCATTATTTACCGCACCCCCCTTGCACCCCTTTGCAAAGCGGGTCACTACGGCACATTTATCGGTGAAAAGTACGAAAACTTGAAAGAATATGCGAATCTGGTCAGAAAGCACCGGGCAAACGGTGCGGATTTTATCAAGATCATGATCTCCGGCCTGATGGATTTCGACCGCTGTGGTGTCCTGACGGAACCGGGTTTTCCCGATGCCGAAATCAGGGACCTGATCCACATCGCCCACGAAGAGGGCTTCGCCGTCATGGCCCACTGCAACGGTGCCCGCACCGCCGAAGCCGCCGCAAAATACGGCATTGATTCCATCGACCACGGTGCCTATCTGGACGCAGATGCCCTTTCTGCCATGAAGGAAGCGGGCTGTATCTGGTGTCCCACCCTTTCCACCATCGGCAATCTAAGGGGTAAGGGCCGTTTCAACGAAGAGGCGGTACAGGCCATCCTGAAAATCGCTATGGAGAATGTTTCCGCCTTCGCCGCCATGGGCGGCACGATTGCCCCCGGCACCGATGCCGGTGCGTGGGCTGTTCCTCATGGCTCTTTGACGGAATTCGAATTGCTCCGCGAAGCCATCGGAGCAAATGCCGATGCTGTGATGGACCGCGGCACACAAGCGATCATAGACCGGTTCTAACAGTTCGATAACTCGAATTTGTGTGATACCTCCATAATTGTATTATTGCAACTTCACGTTGCGTAAATGCAAATATAGGTTGGTGGATTTCCCTTTTCCTGTGTTTATAATTAGTTGTGTAAAGGAGGTAACTGTATGAGTTTTGCAGAAAACCTGAAACAACTACGGAAAGAAAAGCAATTATCACAGGAGGAGTTAGCGGAGATTCTGGATGTGAGTCGTCAAGCTGTCTCAAAATGGGAACAAGGAATTGGATACCCAGAAGTGGAAAAGTTGCTGTTGCTTTCAAGCAAACTGCATATTTCTCTGGATAGCTTAATGGCAACGGAGATTGCACAAGAGTCCAATACCAGAAAGCAGAATGTAACAGGAAAAATCACAATAACATCACCAATTGAACGTGTAATTGCTACTTGTCATAAGGTTATGTCTTCTCAAAAAATGTCTGGCGGGAAATCATCTCCACAGTATGCACTTTTTGGAAAAAGTGAAGGAACCGGACTTTTCGGTGACGAACCAACAACTTTTTTAGGCTGGTATGCGACTGAAGAGGATATATCAAAAGAAATCATGGAAATCCACGACGCAATTGTTAATGGGATTACGACATATACTTTGCAGTACAGTGTTCGAACGAAAAAACGGTTGCTTGGAATAAAAATTGAATTAGAATAACAAACAGATGAATATCCCAGTATACAACAAAAGCAAAGAAATCCCAGCTGCGGTTGCAGCTGGGATTAAACTTTTTATATGTGCCTTCTCAGCAGAGCTTTGCGCCGGCGGGGATGGCATCGTCGACCATCAGCAGGTTCAGCTTCTCTTCGCCGTTCACGGTATGAACTGCGCTGATCAGCATACCGCAGGACTCGCGACCCATCATCTTGCGGGGAGGCAGGTTGGTGATGGCAACCAGAGTCTTGCCCACCAGTTCCTCGGGCTTGTAGAACTTTGCGATGCCGGAGAGGATCTGGCGATCGGTACCGGTGCCGTCGTCCAGAGTAAACTGCAGCAGCTTGTCGGACTTCTTGACGTTCTGGCATGCCTTAACCTTGACCGCACGGAAGTCGGACTTGCAGAAGGTATCGAAATCCACCTTCTCCTCGCTGTAGGGCTCGATTTCGATGGCGGGCTTCTGGTTTGCCTTGCTCAGTTCTTCCAGCGCGGCCAGTTCCTTTTCCACGTCCAGACGGGGGAACAGGGGCGCACCGACCACGGTATTCCACACAGCGTTCTCATCAGCGCAGTAGCACTGAGCAGTCCACACTCTTGCCTCGGCGGGAACATTCAGCAGGTTGAAGATCTTCTCAGCAGTCTCGGGCATGAAGGGCGTGATGAGAATTGCGCTGATGCGGATGCACTCGCACAGATTCTTCATGACGGTCAGGAGGCGCTGCTTGGTATCCTCGGACTTTGCCAGGATCCAGGGAGTGGTCTCGTCGATATACTTATTGGCACGGTCCAGCAGGCGGAACACTTCGTTCAGGCCACCCGAGAACTGGAACTTATCCATCTGCTTTTCGTAGTTTGCGAAAACCTCAGCAGCCAGAGCCTTCAGCTCCTCATCGATGGGTGCTGCCTCGCCGCCCTGCGCCAGCGTACCATCAAAGTACTTCTGGTTCATAGCAACGGTACGGGAAACCAGGTTGCCCAGCGTATTGGCAAGGTCGGTGTTGATGGTGCCCATCAGCAGTTCGTTGGTGAAATTGCCGTCGGAGCCGAAGGGGAAGGTACGCAGCAGGAAGAAACGCAGGGCATCCACGCCGAAACGCTCGCTCAGCAGGTAGGGATCGACCACGTTGCCGCGGGACTTAGACATCTTCTCACCGTTGAAGTTCAGCCAGCCGTGGCCGTAGACCTTCTTGGGCAGGGGCAGATCCAGACTCATCAGCATAGCAGGCCAGATGATGGAGTGGAAACGGACGATTTCCTTGCCCACGAAGTGGACATCGGCGGGCCAGAAGGCGGAAAGATCGTCGTACTTGTCATTTTCGAAGCCCAGTGCAGTCATGTAGTTGAACAGCGCGTCAATCCAGACGTAAACCACGTGACCGGGGTCGAAGTCCACGGGGACACCCCAGGTGAAGCTGGTACGGGAAACGCACAGGTCCTCGAGACCCGGCTTAATGAAGTTGTTGACCATTTCATTGACGCGGCTGCGGGGTTCCAGGAAATCGGTGTTTTCCAGCAGGTCGCGGATCCGGTCCGCATACTTGCTCAGACGGAAGAAGTATGCCTCTTCCTCAGCGTCCATAACCTCACGGCCGCAGTCGGGGCACTTGCCGTCCTTCAGCTGGCTCTCGGTCCAGAAGGACTCACAGGGCTTGCAGTACTTACCCTTGTAGGAACCCTTGTAGATATCACCGTTTTCGTACATCTTCTTGAAGATCTTCTGGATGGCGGCCACATGGTAGTCATCGGTGGTGCGGATGAAGCGATCATAAGAAATGTTCATCAGCTTCCACAGGTCGATAACACCCTTCTCGCCCAGAACGATGTTGTCAACAAACTGCTGGGGAGTGACGCCGGCTTCCTTTGCCTTGTCCTCGATCTTCTGGCCATGCTCGTCGGTGCCGGTCAGGAACTTGACATTGTAACCCTGCAGACGCTTGTAGCGGGCCATGGCATCGGTTGCCACGGTGCAGTAGGCATGGCCGATGTGCAGATTGGCGGACGGATAGTAGATGGGGGTTGTGATGTAGTAATTACCCTTGCACTTTTCACACATAAAAATAATCTCCTCTCTCAAAAAAGAAAAACCGCCCCTGAATTGCTTCAAGGGCGGCAAAATTGAAATTTTGACGCGGTACCACCTTGATTCGTGCGAAAAACCGCACCTCAAGAACGCTCTAACGGGCGAACCCGGGCATGCCTACCTATCGACACACCGGCTCCGGGACCATGTTCAGCAGCCTTTCCCGTGCCCATTCCCACCAAACAGGGCTCTCTGACCGGTTCTTTGCAGCTTACTCTTCCCTTCACAGCTTTTATCCAGTATAACGTTCATTATAGCCACAAACAATGCTGTTTGTCAACTGGGAATGATGCAAATTTCAGTTTGTGGGGATGCCCCCACGGGCAATTCGTGCCTGACAGGCCGGCAGGTATCGGTACACCATTGGGCCCACCCGATTCGTTACTGCTGTGCAAATTTCACTTTATTGTGCTGTTGCACCGCACCGAAAAGTTGTCATTCCGAGGAGGGGCGAAGCCCCGACGTGGGAATCTCCAGCACCGCAGCACGAAGTAATGGAAACCAATTAACATTGAATATCTGAGATTTACAATGTTAATCGGTTGTTTCCGCATCAGCCCGCGAAGCAGGAGATTGCCACGTCGCTAACGCTCCTCGCAATGACAGTGGTAGTCGGCAGCTGTCAGCGAATAACCAACCGCACGATAAACATCAATTTATCAATCTTTTCTTGTTAACCAGAGTGCAACGGCTACGGCGCTGATACCGCCCGCCAGCTTGCCCACAATCATGGCAGGAAGCATATGGGGCGCAAATCCCGCAGTAAATCCCAGATGGTCACCAAATACGAAAGCCGCCGATACGGCGAAGGCCACATTGACCACCTTCCCCCGCCGGTCCATCTCTTTGAGCATGCCAAAGGTCGCAATGGAATTGGCAAGGCTCGCCACCAGTCCCGCCGCTGACACATCGTTGACCCCAAGCACCTTTCCCAGTTTCAGCAAGGGCTTTTTCAGCAGCTTCGTCAGCACCGCCACCAAGGGGAATGCGCCCGCCAGCACAATGGCAATGGCACCCACGGTCTCAAATCCTTCGGAGATGGGTGCCATACCGGGCAGAATCACGAAGCCTGTTAATTCCTGCACGATGGATGCTGCCAGTCCTGCCGTGATCAGCGCCACGACCCCTTTGCCGAAGGCAGCAAATCCCCGGATCATGGCACTTTCCGATTTCCAAAGGCCAAAGGCAATCAGCGCCGCAATCAATACAATGGGAATCAGGTTGCGCAGCACCATCGATACCGGAAACCCCGCCACAAGACCGCCCGCCAGCACACCGATGGGGATTGTCACAATGCCGCAGAGGATTCCCTTTGCCATGGCGGGCCGGTCTTCTTCCTCCAGAATGCCCAGCGCAACGGGAATCGTAAACACGATGGTCGCCCCCAGCATGGAGCCGGTCAGCACACCGCCCAGCAGCGCCGCATCGGGATCCTGCGTCATTTCTGCCGCCAGAGAACCGCCGCCCATATCGCAGGCCAGAATCGACCCCGCAAACATGGCAGCATCTGCACCCAGAAAGTTGAACACCGGTACCACCACCGGCTTCAGTACAGCCGCCAGCACCGGTGCCAACGTGATGACACCGATCATGGCCATGGCAAGGCTGCCCATGGCGAGGATTCCCTCTTCAAAATCCTTGCCGATGCCGAATTTGTTTCCTAAAATTCGATCTAATGCACCCAGAACCGCAAATATCGCCATGACGGCAATCAAAATCTCATGTCCGGACATCAGTTTCCCTTTCTGACTTCCTCATCGTCCAGAATTGCCACCACGGCGGCATCGATGGGCGCGTCCATGCAGTAGCGGGAGGCAACCGTTCCCGTAGTCAGAAGAACCTGATCGCCGATGCCTGCGCCCACCTGATCCGCCGCTACCAGATCTTCACGGCCCGTATCCACCACCAGAAACCGCTGTCCCTGCAGGCACTGGGCTTTTCGCGTGGCCCAGACGGAGCCAATCACTTTACCAATCTTCATTGAAAATCTCCTTTGCAAGAGGTGTCAGTACTGCGCCGGGTCCGGGCAGCGCACCGCGGCTGCGTAAGCTGCGGGCTTCCTCCGCCGTGATCAGCCGTTTGCGGCCGCCGTCGGTAAATACCACACCCCAGCTTTTCAGTTCCCGCTGGGCTGCAGTCAGGCTGCCTGCCAGCGCACGGTTTTTCGGTGACTCCGGCAGACCCGGTGTGTAAAGAAATACACTTTTTCCCTCTGCCAGTGCCTGCAGCACCGTTTCCTCCCGAAACCGCAGCAGCTGCCCCAGTGTCAGCGAACCGATGACCACCACGTCATAGGGTGCTTCCTGCACATAGGCATAACCCAGCTCTGCCACCGGTTCTTTGCCAATCAGCAATGCCCGGATCATGGGATGATCCTTCCCCAGTCACCGGACTGAAAGCCGCAGGCATTGGCTTCATCATAATCGAGGTGAACTGCTGACGAAAAATCCGGAGAAACACGCACCATGACCTCTTCAAAAACTGCAGGTCTTGACGTAAAGGTCTGCAGCTTCACCACCTGCTTGTCCTGCACATGAAACCGCGCCGCATCCTGCGGATGCAGGTGGATATGGCGCTGCGCCGCGATGATCCCCTCCGGAATGGTCACGCTGCCCCGTGTTCCGGTCAGCGTGCAGCCGGGGCTGCCCTTTGTATCACCGGATAATCGCACCGGCGGTGTGATGCCCAGCGTACGGCCATCGGTCAGAGAAATCTCCACCTGCGCCGCTTTTCGAGCCGGACCCAGCACGGCCACATTCTGAAATTCACCCTTCGGCCCCGTCACTGTGACCCGCTCCTTCGCCAGATACTGCCCCGGCTGAGACAGTTCCCGGACAGGTGTCAGATCATGACCGAACAGAGCAAGGGCCTGCTCTTTCGTCACATGAACATGACGGCCCGAAGCTTCCAGCGGCACAAAAATCTTCTCCAGCACCGCCTGCGCCAATGTTTCCATTTTTTCAGTTTTCACGTTCTCACCTCATGTAATTCCATTTTCAAATTTCAGTTTATCGAGCAGTTATTAAAAGACTGTCATTCCGAGCCAGTGCGCACACTGGCGTGGGAATCCCCATCATATATGCGTAATGTTGCCTAAACCCGACGGGGATTGCCACGTCGCTAAAGCTCCTCGCAATGACAGTGGTAGTCGGCAGCTGTCAGCGAATAACCAACAGTAAGATAAACATCAATTTACTTTCCTGCCTTTTCCCGAATCATCAGGATATAGATCATGCTGCTCATGCGGTTCATGGCACGCAGAATATCCGTTCGCTCCGCGCAGCCGTTTTCATCCGTAAATGCCGCTGCCGCCGCCAATTCTGCGGCGCGGGCCGCCGTGCGGCATTTGTTGAGCAGCAAAATCCGCTCTCCATCGGACACCTCCGGCATAAAATGTGTCTGTCCATAGTAGTCCTGCGGACGGTGACTGTGGCTGCGCTGCTCAGCTTCCGTCAAGCCGCAAAGCTTTCCTTCCGGTACCGGCTCGTTCATCACATCGCAGCGGATCAGCACCCGTGCCAGATTCAGGATCTCCAGCAGATCCTTGCGCAGCTGTCCGTCAAAGTGCATCGCACACCAGAGAAGCTCTGCTTCCAGTGAATCCACCGCACCCCGGAACCGGATCCGCGGGTGAGTCTTCAGCACCAGAAAATCACCGTTCAGATGGGTCATCTGCTCCGGTTTTTCCGTCAAAACCGCGCCGCAAAGCAGGCGGTATCCATTAGGTTTTGCCATTTCCGCCGGTAAAACAGCGATCCGCTCCTGCGTCAGCCAGTCCCGGGCGCCGGGGGTCAGGGTGTCCCCTTTTCCAAGGTAGAACACCCGTTTCCCCTGACGGTTGCGCAGGTTCTGGCGCACCATGTCCTCCGTATAGAGCATCAGGACTTGGTGTTGGCGGACGGCATGCTCTTGCGTTCCTTAGGAAGGATCGCATCCACCTCCGAGTGGGGGCGGGCGATCACATGGACGGAAATCAGTTCGCCCACTTTCTCCGCTGCGGCCGCACCGGCATCGGTGGCTGCCTTGACCGCGCCAACATCACCGCGGACCATAACGGTCACCAGACCGCCGCCCACCTGTTCCTTGCCCACCAGCTGCACATTGGCAGACTTGACCATGGCATCGGCTGCTTCGATGGCACCGATCAGACCCTTTGTTTCAATCATTCCCAAGCTGTTCGTATCCATATTCCTTTTCCTTTCCTTGTGTCAAATTTCAGTTTGTGGGGATGCCCCCACGGGCAATTCGTGCCTGTCTGGCCGGCAGGTGTCGATACACCATTGGCCCCACCCGATTCGTTACCGCTGTGCAAATTTCACTTTGTTGTGCTGTTGCTCTGGCGCGGCAGCGCCCAAAACCTTCCCCTGGGGGAAGGGGGACCGCCGCGTCAGCGGTGGTGGATGAGGGCCGTTTCCTTTATTCTCGGCATTTTGCTTGATTCCACTGCGCTTTCCCTCATCCGTCAGCCCTTCGGGCTGCCACCTTCCCCCAGGGGAAGGTTTTTAGGGTTGTGCATGTCGGAACGATAAACATCAATTTACTTTGGTTGTCTGGCAACTTCGGCCACGGCTTCGGCAAAGGCGACACAGGCCGCATCACATGCGGACTGGGTACCGCTTAAAAGTCCGCCGCCGAAATTGGTCTCACTGGGCGGACTGTAAAGCTTGCACAGCTTCACATCCGCCGCCTTCAGCGCCGCATCCATGGCATACATGCTCTCCAGCGGCGGCGCGATCAGATAAGCCAGCGCGCTGCCCTGCCGGACACCCGCTTCTGCCGAAAGAAATGACCCCGCACTGCTGACCGTATGGGCAAGGTACGGCACACCGCCTACTTCCTCAAATCCCACACGCTCCAGCGCCCCGATGACCGCCTCCATACCGCTGCGCACCGCCCCCGGGGTCGCGCCCGCCAGAATGCCGATCACTTCCCCCGCATAGGGTGTGGATGCATTGGCGGCACCGGCATAAAAACTGCGGCCGTAGCTGACCTTCACATCCGCCGCCTTTGTGGCTTCATCCAACGCAATATAGGTGGCATCGTCGCTGTCCGTGGTGATCAGGCCCAACGACGGATAACCGTCGGGCGCACCCAGCGTCTTAGCCAGCGCAGGACTTGCATTGGCAAGGTAGCGCACCGCCAGAATTTTCACCGGAATCATGCGCCATCCCCCAGATGCAGGCCCACACCGGAAACCTTTTTCTTCAGAATCTTATCGATCAGTTCCGCCACATAAGCCCCCGCTTCCACCGCAGGGGTACCCTGCGCGTGGATGTTCGAAACCACCGTGCGGCTGGATTCGGAAACACCCGTGTGGGGTTTATAGGTGATATAGGCGGACATGCTCTTGTCCGTCACAAGGCCCGGCCGTTCCCCCACCAGCACACACACCAGCTCACAGCCGGTGATATCACCAATGGCATCGCCGGCACCGACACGGCAGTATTTGACGAAAATGGCCTTGCCGGTTTCGATGCCCTTCAGCTTCAGGCCGTCCCGAATGGCTGCCATACAGTCCATGGCATTGGCTGCAATTGCCGCAGAAGAAAGTCCGTCGCCCACCACGATCTGCACCCGCGGTGGGGTGTCAATGACGCCCTGGATCGCTTTGGCATTGTGTTCATCGAAGCAGCGGCCCAGATCCGGCCGTGTCAGATATTCATCCTTCGTCTCGCACCGGGTCTTGACCGGCAGCAGATCATGCTGCTTCGCAAAGTCCGCATCCATTTCGGAAAAGACCGCATCCTGCGCCGCCGCATGGTCTGCCCGGAAGCGCAGCATGGTCAGGGTCTTATATCTGGCACCCGCCTTGCCGCAGCCAAGGCGAGCCGGTGTCTTCAGCTTCATCTTTTTGAATTTTTCTGCATCTGCCGCATTTTCTGTCAGGTAGAGCTTGCGCAGATCCAGCGCCGTCACATCCGGCACGAAATCTCCCGCACGGTAGCTGCTGTCCTTCTGATCCGGCTCGTATACCAGTGTCTTATAGTCGCTTCCCTTGACCATAGGCTGCTGCGTACCATGCATCTGGCTCAGTATTTCCGCGACCATGTTGGTCAGTTCCTGTTTGGTCATACCTTACTCCAATCTCTCCAGAATTTTCTGTGCCAGAAGCTCCACCAGCTCCGGATCAACCGCGGCGCGGGAAGCCTGATTTTCCGTTCCCCATGCAACCCGCCGGATATTGATCAGGTCCATGGGGCCGATGTTATTGGAACTGGAACTGCCGCCCACCGCGCCGCAGCCAAGTGTCAGTGCGGGGAACAGGTTTGTTGCCGCGCCGATACCGCCCAGTGCTGCCGGCGCATTGACCAGGAAACGGGATACCGGTACGGCTTTCGCAAATCTTTCCACCACATTCCGGTCACCTGCATGCATGGCAAAGGTATGGCCCGCACCTTCATGCTCCAGAATCTCCACAACTTTGGAAAGTACTGCGTCCTCATTTTCCATGACGTAAAATGCCAGCACCGGACAGAGTTTTTCCATGGAATAGGGATAATTGGGGCCTGCCTGCTCCTCCCGTGCCACCAGAATTTTCGTGCCGGAAGGAACGGAGAAGCCTGCCATTTCCGCAAGCTTTGTGGCTTTTTTTCCTACAATTTCCGGATTCAGCGCACCGGTGGGGCGAAACAGCAATTTTGCCAGCTTTCCTGCCTCTTCGGCGGACATGAAATAAAAGCCCATGGCCTTCGCTGCCGTTTTCACCTTTTCTTCCATAGGCCGCTCCACGATGATGCTCTGCTCCGATGCACAGACAGTACCGTTGTCGAAAGTCTTGGATTTCAAAATGCAGGCAAGCGCCTGCTCCGCGTCGGCTGTGTGGTGAATATAGGCCGGTCCATTGCCCGCACCCACACCGATGGCCGGTTTTCCCGAGGAATAGGCTGCCTTCACCATGCCGGGGCCGCCGGTAGCGAGGATCAGCTTCACTTCCGGTGCTGCCATCAATTCCTGACAGCCGGCCATGGAAGCCATGCCGAGGCAGCTTACACAGCCTGCAGGCGCACCGGCCTTTTCAGCCGCATCCGCCACGATCTGCGCCGCCCGCAGGGTACATTTCACCGCCTTGGGATGGGGCGAAAACACGATGGCATTGCCTGACTTCAGGGCAATCAGTGCCTTATAGCAAACTGTGGATGTGGGATTGGTGCTGGGGACAATGGCCCCAATAACCCCCACCGGAATACCCACCTCCCATAGCTTTTCCTGCGCATTCTCTTTTAATACACCCACCGTCTTCATGTCTCGAATCCGCTGAAAGACCTTTTCCGAAGCGAAGCGGTTTTTTGTGATTTTATCCTCTACATTACCAAAGCCCGTTTCCTGAACAGCCAGACCCGCCAGTTCCGCCGCAGCAGCTGCAAAAGCATGCGCGATGGATTCCACGACGGAATCCAGCTTTTCCTGTGGAAATTGGGACAGCTTTTTCTGGGCTTCCCGCGCTGCGCGGCAAAGCATTCGCGCTTCCTGCCGCGCCGCCAGATCTTTGTCAAAATCCATATCTACACTCCCTTTCATTCAAATTTCAGTTTGTCGCACTGTTGCACCGCACCGAAAAGTTGTCATTCCGAGGAGGGGCGAAGCCCCGACGTGGGAATCTCCAGCACCGCAGCACGAAGTAATAGAAACCAATTAACATCGAGTATTCAAGATTTACAATGTTAATCGGTTGTTTCCGCATCAGACCGCGAAGCAGGAGATTGCACCACAGGCATTCCCTTCGGTCCCACGTCGCTAACGCTCCTCGCAATGACAGTGGTAGTCGGCAGCTGTCAGCGAATAACCAACA
>JBGVFB010000069.1:0-16264 GCA_045120675.1 Faecousia sp.
GCCAAGGTCATTATGAGGAAAGAAAAAGAGCCTTATGTGGCACGGAAAATGTGTGCCACACAAGGCTCTATATTCTCATTTTTTCTTGGGATTTCAGAGGATGCCAAACTTTGCCTTTTTTAAGGGGTCAGACGATGCCGAAATTTCCCAAAAACAGCAACTTACCGCTTATTTGTGGCTGGAAGTAGAACGGAGGGTGACGTCATGTGCGCCGCCTTCAACGATGGAGACAGAGGACACCAGAGTCAGCTTAGCATCACGCTGCAGGTCGGGAATGTTAATGACACCGACGTTGCACATGGTGGACTTGACCTTGTACAGAGAAGCCTCCACGTTGTCGTGCAGGGGGCCTGCGTAGGTGACGTAGGAATCGACACCTTCCTCGAAAGACAGCTTTGTGGAGCCGCCCAGGTCGTAGCGCTGCCAGTTTCTGGCGCGGTTGGAACCTTCGCCCCAGTATTCCTTCATGTAAGCACCGTTGACCAGAACCTTGGGTGTGGGGGACTCGTCAAAACGGGCGAAGTAACGGCCCAGCATCAGGAAGTCTGCGCCCATGGCCAGAGCCAGGGTCATGTGGTAGTCATGAACGATACCGCCGTCGGAGCAGATGGGCACGTAAATGCCGGTTTCCTTGAAATACTCGTCACGGGCTGCTGCCACTTCGATCAGAGCGGTAGCCTGACCGCGGCCGATGCCCTTGGTCTCACGGGTGATGCAGATGGAGCCACCGCCGATACCGACCTTAACAAAGTCAGCACCTGCCTGAGCCAGGAAGCGGAAGCCGTCGCGGTCGACCACGTTACCGGCACCGATCTTGACGGTGTCGCCGTAGGTCTCGCGGACCCACTTGATGGTCTTTTCCTGCCAGCAGGTGTAACCTTCGGAGGAGTCAATAACCAGAACGTCTACACCGGCCTCCAGCAGGGCGGGAATACGGGTTGCGTAGTCACGGGTATTGATACCGGCACCGACCAGATAACGCTTCTGATCGTCCAGCAGTTCCAGCGGATTGGCCTTGTGAGAAGCATAGTCCTTGCGGAAGACGAAGTACATCAGATGATCCTCGTCATCAACGATGGGCAGGCTGTTCAGCTTGTGATCCCAGATGATGTCGTTGGCCTGCTTCAGTGTGGTTTCCTTGGGTGCGGTGACCAGCTTGGCGCGGGGAGTCATGAAGTCAGCCACCTTGTCGGTGGGATTCATACGGGAAACGCGGTAGTCACGGCTGGTCACAATGCCCAGCAGCTTGCCGGTGGCAGTGCCGTCCTCGGTGATGGCCACGGTGGAGAAGCCATTGCGTGCCTTCAGCTCCAGAACGTCAGCCAGAGTGGCATCGGGAGTCAGATTGGATGCGGAAACAACGAAACCTGCCTTGTAGCTCTTAACCTTGCGGACCATCTCAGCCTGATTCTCAATGGTCTGAGAACCGAAGATGAAGCTGATGCCGCCTTCCTTTGCCAGAGCAATGGCAAGGCTGTCATTGGAAACGGACTGCATAACTGCAGAAGTCAGAGGGACATTCAGGGAGATTGCGGGTTCTTCGATACCCTTGCGGTATTTGACCAGAGGAGTCTTCAGGGAAACACGATCAGGGATGCACTCTTCGGAAGTATAGCCGGGGACGAGCAGGTATTCGCTGAAAGTGTGGCTGGGTTCCGGATAATAGTAAGCCATTGGTATTTTCCTCCTAAAAACAATTATGAATTACAAATTATAAATTACAAATTATGAACTTCATATTCAAGTTACAAACTACAATTTTTCATTTGTATTTTGTAATTATGAATTTATCAAACTGCCTTGCCGTCGGCACTGTCCAGAATCGATTTCTCGACTTTGCCGCTCTTATCGATTTTTTTGAAGTTGCCGATGACCTCGCTGACGGGGTCGATGATTGCGAAGGTATTGGGATACTCCCGGCAGATGGCTGCCAGCTTTGCCACCTGACTGTTGTTGACCACGCAAAACAGCATATCAACCTCTTTGTTCAGGTACATGCCGCGGCCCGGGATCAGCGTCACGCTGTGGTGCAGTTTATAAATGATGGCATCGGAGATTTCTTTCGGATGCTCCGTGATGATTTCGAAACGCACTGCGCTGCGGCCGTTTTTGGTCAGACGCTCAGAAACCGTTGAGGAGGTGAATGCGTAAATGATACACAAAATCACCGGCTCGATTTCGTAGTCATAAACAAAGTAGGAAGCCAGAGCGACCACTGTGTTCATGGCAAAAATCAGGAAAAAGACACTTTTCTCCGGGTGGTATTTGTGAATGATGGCCGCCACAAAATCCGTACCGCCGGAGTAGGCGCTGGCCTGCAGCAGCAGCGAATAGCAGCCGCCGAAGATGATGCCCGCCACCAGAGGACCAAGAATCGCGCTGGTTCCGTTTTCCGTGTGGTAAGCAAAACCGGAAAGATCCACATAGTCCAGCAAAATCGCCGCGAGGGAGAAGGTGACCACATAGACCATACTGCGTACCGCCAGAGGCTTACTGACCAGACGGTAAACGATCAGTGCCAGCGGGATATTGATGATCAGGCTCATGTAGCCGATGTTTATACCGAAAATGTACTGGATGATGGTACAGATGCCGTTAAGTCCTGCAGGCGCGAAACGGTTCGGAAAGATGAAAAGTTCATAGTTCAGCGCGCAGATAACAGCCAGCAGCATGATGACCAGATAGGTAAGAACCTTCTTCGCTTTCGCCATAGGAATCTCCCTTTTCACAGATGCTTTCGCAATTTTTGTCGCATTGTGCGGCTCATTTCTTAATCATAGATGATACCACAGCTTTCGACGCGGGTCAAGAGGTTCAAACCCACCAATTTTGCTGTCTGAAATACCTTGTTTTTTGATATTTTCTTTATAATATTGTATATGGCGAAAAATACCTTGTTTTTTACACAAAAATGTGATAAAATTTACGGTGAGATATTATGGCCCCGAATGCCGATTTTTGTCATTTCAGGGGCGCTGGAAACAGCAATGAAAGGAGTTTTTTTATGTACGCATCCTCTGCCTATGTATGGGCTAAGGTTCTGATTTATCTGGAAGAACGACTGACCAGTACCATTGTCACCGCCACCTTCGATGATGCGGAAGTGGTTGAGCTGACCAACGAACACCTGATTATTTATTCTCCCTCTGAATTCCGCCGCGGCACCATTCTGAACCGCTACGCGGTCATGATTCAGGATGCGCTGAAGGAGAATTTCGATTCCGATGCCAAGCTGATCGTTTTTGGCGACAAGGAGCTGGAGGCTTTCAAGAGCCGCGGCAAAATGACCACCTCCATGGATTTCAATCCCCAGTTCACCTTCGATAATTTCGTGGTCGGTCCTTCCAACCGCTTTGCCCACAGCGCCGCCATTGCCGTTTCCAAAACACCCGGTCAGGTTTATAACCCCCTGTTTATTTACGGCCCTCCCGGTGTGGGCAAGACCCACCTGCTGTATGCCATCGCCAACGGCATCCGCAAGGGTAATCCCGATGCCAATGTGGTCTATATCAAGGGTGACCAGTTCACCTCCGAACTGATCGAAGCCATCAAGGCCGGTAAAAACGTGGAATTCCGCAACAAGTATCGGGAAGCCGATCTGTTCCTGATCGATGACGTGCAGTTCATCGCCGGCAAGGAAGCCACGCAGGAGGAATTCTTCCATACCTTCAATAAGCTCTACGAAGATCACAAGCAGATCGTCATGACTTCCGACCGGAAGCCCAGCGATATGCTGACACTGGAAGATCGTCTGAAGTCCCGTTTTGAATGGGGTCTGATGGCAGACATCCAGCCGCCGGACTATGAAACCCGTATGGCGATTTTGAAGAATAAGGCCGTCAGCCTGGGTCTGACGCTGGATGACGATGTGTGCAACTACATCGCCATCAACGTCACCAACAACGTCCGTCAGATTGAAGGCACCGTCAAGAAGATTCTTGCCTACCGCGATCTGAACAATATGCCGCTGGATCTGCCCAACGTTTCCCGTGCCATTGCGGACATGTTCAAGAGCGAGGGCAATACGCTCCCCACTCCCAGCCTGATCATTTCTCAGGTCTGCAAGTTCTACAGTGTGGACGAGGTCGTCCTGCGCGGCACCCAGAAGACCAAGGGCATCGCCGAAGCCCGTCAGATGGCCATGTATCTGGTGCGCAAGCTGACAAACTTAAGCCTGCCGGATATCGGCAAGGAATTTGCAAAGGACCACTCCACGGTTCTTTACAACATCCGCAAGGTGGAAGTGGCTCTGAAGAACGGAGATGCCGCCATGCAGAACAACATCCGCGACATCACTGCGAATATCAATTCCTGTCTGTAAGGCGGCGGTCAGTTCGGTACTTTTATTGCTTTTTATTTTTCCACAGGGGCTGTTGAATGTGGAAAGATAAACTGTGGAAAGTTTTGTGATGAAAATTTCATCCACACAGCCTGTGGAAAAAGATATATTTCTACACAATGCGTTGTGGATAAATTTTCGTTGCGGCTCTAAGGAAAATACCACTTTTCCACATAATTTTCCCCTACGGCTTCTATCACTACCTAAAACATTTATTTTTATATATAAATATATCATCTTTTACAAAAAGGAGTATGGATATGCGTTTTACCTGTGAAAAAAACATGCTGGTGCAGGGCCTGAATATTGCGGGCCGTACCGTTGCCCAGAAGAGCAGCCTGTCCGTCATCGAAGGCATCCTCTGCCGCGCGGGTCAGGGACTGTCCCTCACCGGTTATAACATGGAAACCGCCATTACCTATATGATCGAAGCAGATGTTCCCGATCCCGGTGCCTGCATCCTGCCCGCCAAGCTCTTCGGCGATATCATCCGCCGTCTGCCCGAGGGCCCCGTCACCGTGGTGGTGGATGACAATTACAAGGTTTCCATCCGCGCGGGCTATGCAAGCTTCACCATTTCCGCGGAATCTGCCGAGGATTACCCCGACCTGCCCGATGTGAACGAGGGCAAGGCCATCCGTATCCCTCAGACTGCCATGAAGGAACTGATCGGCGGCACCATCTTTGCCGTTTCCGAAAATCAGGGCCGCCCCATCCACACCGGTGTGAAATTCGAGGTTGCAAACGATTCTGTTTCCGCCATCGCCGTGGACGGTTTCCGTCTTGCCCGCCGCACCTACCATCCCAAGGAAGAGCTGGGCCGCGAGCTGAGCTTCGTGGTTCCCGCCGCAGGTCTGAAGGAAGTGGAAAAGATCCTTTCCGATGCAGATGCCGATGTGGCCTTTACTCTGGGCAGCAAGCACATTCTGTTCCAGATCGGCAATGCCACTCTGGTCTGCCGATTGCTCGAAGGTGAGTTCCTGGATTGGAGAAGAGTCGTTCCCACCAATTGCCCCATCAAGCTGGTTGCAAATGTTGGCGATCTGGCATCTTCCGTGGAGCGCGTGGGTCTGATCGTTTCCGAAAAGTACAAGAGCCCTGTCCGCTGCACCTTCTCTAATCAGGTGCTGAATATGCGTACCTCCACCACCATCGGCGCAGCTGAGGATCGCTGCACCATCGCCGGCGACGGCAAGGAGCTGGAAATTGGCTTCAATGTAAGATATCTTGCCGATGCCCTGCGTGTGGTTCCCGCTGAGGAAGTGACGCTGGAGCTGACCAATGGTCTGAGCCCCATCGTGCTGACCCCCGTGGACGACAAGACCGATTTTGCATATATGATCCTGCCTGTCCGCATTAAGAATAGCTGATAAATCCTTCGTAGGGGAGGGTCTTAACCCTCCCTGCGTATATTGAAAATGTTATAGGGAGGGTCAAGACCCTCCCCTACAGGAAATTTTGAGGTAAAATAATGAAAGTAACCGTAAAAGTAAAAGACAATGCCCAGTCTCTGGCTATTCATACCGAGTTTATCAAGCTGCAGGATGCGCTGAAATACGCAAACGTCGTCTATTCCGGCGGCGAAGCCAAGCAGCTGATTCTGGAAGAGCAGGTAAAGGTCAACGGAGAGGTCTGCACCATGCGCGGCAAGAAGCTGCGCGAGGGCGACAAATTCTCCTTTATGGGCAATACCTTTGTGATCACCAATGCGGCTGAATGAATTAAAGCTTCATAATTTCCGCAACTATGAGTCGCTGGAGCTGGATTTTGCGCCGGGTGTGAACCTGATCGTGGGTAACAATGCCCAGGGCAAGACCAATCTTCTGGAAGCGATCTCTTATGCCGGCAGCGGCAAGAGCTTTCGCGCCCAGAAAACTTCGGAAATGATCCGGTTCGGGGCGGTTTTTGCGGATATTGAAGCAAAAGTATTTGCGCAAGGCAGGGATCAGGAGCTGCGCTACGTGCTCTTTTCCGGTTCCCGTCCCCGCCAGATCTGGCGCAACGGCGCAAAAAAGAAGACATCTGCGGATCTGGCAGGTGTTCTGCCCACGGTGCTGTTCTGTCCCGAGGATCTGATGGTCCTGAAAACCGGCGCTGCCCAGCGGCGGCGGCTGGGTGACCATGCGCTGTGCGCCCTGCGGCCCAATTATGACGCGGCGCTGACCGAGTACAACCGCATCTTAGATCAAAAGAGCCGGATTCTCAAAGATCATTTTGAAAATCCCGCGCTGCTGGAGATTCTGCCGGAGTACAATACACGGCTCTGTCAGGTGGGCGCGCTGCTGATTTCTTATCGCGCGCGATTCTATGATTCTCTCGGTAAAGCTGCGGCGGTTTATCACAACCAGTTTTCCGGCGGTGCGGAAGAATTTCTCTTAGAATACAAGACCGTTTCCACAGTTCGGGATGCCTTCGCACCTGTTTCCCAGCTGACGCAGGATCTGCTGGATCACTTGGAGCGCCATTACCGGGCGGAAATTGAATCCGGCCAGTGCCTGACCGGCCCGCACAAGGATGATTTTGACGTAGCGCTTTCCGGCATCAATCTGAAAGCCTACGGCTCTCAGGGCCAGACCCGCACGGCGGCCATCAGTTTGAAGCTTGCCCAGCGGGAGCTGATGGCGCGGGAATGGGGCGAAGAGCCGGTACTGCTGCTGGACGATGTTTTGTCGGAGCTGGATCAGGGCCGGCAGGATTTCGTCTTAAATCAGATCGTTTCCGGACAGGTGTTCATCACCTGCTGTGAGCCGGGCCGGTTTACAAAACTTGGCAAGACCATTGAAATTGAAAAAGGTAAAGTAGTTTTCTAACTTTTTTATATCATCGTTTTTATGCATTTAGGAGGACAATATGTCTGACGAAACCAAAGTAACTCAAGAATACGGCGCGGAGCAGATTCAGGTTCTGGAAGGTCTGGAAGCTGTCCGTAAGCGCCCCGGTATGTATATCGGTTCCACCTCTTCCTCGGGTCTGCACCACCTCGTTTACGAGATCGTGGACAATTCCATTGACGAAGCGCTGGCCGGATACTGCAAAAATATCACTGTGACCATCAATCCCGGCAACTCCATCACCGTTACCGACGATGGCCGCGGCATCCCCGTTGACATTCAGGCCCAGACCGGCAAGCCCGCACTGGAGGTCGTTTTCACCGTCCTGCACGCAGGCGGTAAGTTCGGCGGCGGCGGCTACAAGGTCTCCGGCGGTCTGCACGGTGTCGGTGCGTCCGTTGTTAATGCTCTCAGCCAGTGGCTGAAGGTCCGCGTTCACAAGAACGGCAACATCTATGAGATGAAGTTTGCCCGCGGCGCCATCACCCAGGAAATGACTATTGTGGGCAAGACCGATAAGAATGGTACCGAGGTCACCTTCCAGCCCGACCCCGAAATGTTCGATACCACCGAGTATGACTACGAAATTCTGCACACCCGCATGCGGGAAAAGGCTTTCCTGACGGCCGGTCTGAATATTTCCATCGCTGACAAGCGCGGTGACGAGGAAATT
Source organism: Faecousia sp. (assembly GCA_045120675.1). Classification (GTDB taxonomy): domain Bacteria; phylum Bacillota; class Clostridia; order Oscillospirales; family Oscillospiraceae; genus Faecousia. The sequence goes on from JBGVFB010000069.1 coordinate 7,844, forward strand.
TCCGACTCCATGTGTTACGAAGGCGGTATCCGTGAGTTCGCCACCTGGTGCAACCGCAACAAGACCGCCCTGCATCAGGATGTCATCTATATGTCCGGCAATAAGGGCGATGCTTCCGCAGAAATCGCCATTCAGTATAACGACGGTTATCAGGAATTCATGCTGTCCTTCGCCAACGAGGTCAACACCCCCGAGGGCGGTATGCATGAGACCGGCTTCAAGACCGCGCTGACCAGAGTTTTGAATAATTACGGCACCAAAAACGGCATCATCAAGGGTGACGACAAGGTAAGCGGCGAAGACTGCCGCGAGGGCATCACCGCCATCATCTCCGTCAAGCTGACCGATGCCCAGTTCGAGGGCCAGACCAAGGCAAAGCTGGGCAATGCCTATATCCGTACGCTGGTGGATTCCATCGTCAATGACCAGCTGACTACCTACTTTGAGGAGCATCCCCAGACCGCAAAAATCATTCTGGAAAAGGCCATGATGGCCAACCGCGCCCGCGAGGCCGCCCGCAAGGCCCGCGATTCCATCCGCCGCAAAACCGGTCTGGAATCCGGCCAGATGCCCGATAAGCTGCAGGACTGCAACGAAAGAGATCCCGCCCTGTGCGAAATTTACATCGTCGAGGGTGACTCCGCTGCGGGCTCTGCCATTCAGGGCCGTGACTCCCGTTTCCAGGCGATCCTTGCCATGTGGGGTAAGATGCTGAACGTCGAGAAGGCAAGAGCTGACAAGATTTACGGCAACGATAAGCTGTATCCTCTGATCGTGGCGCTGGGCGCCGGCATCGGTGAGGAATTTGACATCGAAAAGCTGCGCTACCACAAAGTGGTCATCATGTCCGATGCGGACGTTGACGGCGCACACATCCGTACCCTGCTTCTGACCTTCTTCTTCCGCTATATGCGCCCTCTGATCGAGCATGGCTATGTTTACTCCGCCGTGCCGCCCCTGTATAAACTCAAGCGCGGCAAGACCGAGCGGGTTGCTTACTCCGACGAAGAGCGCGATGCAGTTTCCGCCGAAATGCGCGGCGAAAGCAATGCAAAGGTCGATATCTCCCGCTTCAAGGGCCTCGGTGAAATGGACCCCCACGAACTGTGGGAGACCACCATGGACCCCGAAAAGAGAACGCTGCGCCGCATCACGCTGGAGGATGCCCGCCGTGCGGACGAGATTTTCACCATTCTCATGGGCGAGCAGGTTGAGCCCCGTAAGGAATGGATCGAGCATAACGCCAAGTATGCCATCAATATTGACATCTAAAAAAACCTTCCCCCGGGGGGAAGGTGCCCCCGAAGGGGGCGGAAGAGGAATGGCGAAATGGAGCGAAATGAAAAACTGAAATCAAGAGCACAAACGCTTCGAAAGAATATGACAAAGGAAGAAGCTAGATTGTGGTATCAGTTTTTATGCCGCTATCCGGATCGTTTCCGCAGGCAATATGTGATTGGAAATTATATAGCTGATTTTTATTGTCATAAAGCAAGACTTATTATTGAATTAGACGGTTCACAGCACTATGAACCTGATCAACAAGATAAAGATAAGTGTAGAACAGCATATTTTGAATCACTAAATTTAAAAGTAATTCGTTTTTCTAATTTGGATGTTCTTGGAAGGTTTCAAGAAGTATGTGAAGTAATTGATATGGAAGTGAAGAACCGAACAACTCCGTTATTATGAGATGTCGCCGTTCCTCTTCCGTCTCGCCTTCGGCGAGCCACCTTCCCCCCGGGGGAAGGTTTAGCGGCAAAGCCGCAAAAATCCTATTTAGGAGGTATGTGTTTTGGCACATAATCGCAGTTATAAACCCGAAGATATTCTCTTCCCCGACCAGCATATTACCGAGAGCAATCTGGTCGACGAAATGGAGAAGTCCTATATCGAATACGCCATGAGCGTCATCGTCGGCCGTGCGCTTCCGGACGTTCGTGACGGCCTGAAGCCTGTTCACCGCCGTATCCTGTACACCATGTATGAAAGCGGCCTGACTTCCGACAAGCCTTTCAAAAAGTCCGCAACCTGCGTCGGTGACGTGCTGGGTAAATACCATCCCCATGGCGACGCATCTGTTTACGATGCTATGGTTCGTCTTGCCCAGAATTTCTCTATGCGCTACGTTCTGGTCGATGGCCACGGTAACTTCGGCTCCGTGGACGGCGACCCCGCAGCAGCTTACCGTTATACCGAAGCTCGCCTTTCCAAGCTCTCTAATGAGATGCTCCGGGACATCGACAAGGATACCGTCAACTGGGATCCCAACTTCGACGAAAGCCGCAAGGAACCCAGAGTCCTGCCCAGCCGTTTCCCCAATCTACTGGTCAACGGTTCTTCCGGTATCGCCGTCGGTATGGCAACCAATATTCCGCCCCATAACCTGACGGAAGTCATCAATGCCTGCGTGGCCGTGATTGACGACCCCGAATGCTCCATGGTAGACCTGATGGAGCATGTCAGCGGCCCCGACTTCCCCACCGGCGGCATCATCATGGGCCGCAGCGGCATCCGCGCTGCCTATGCCACCGGCCGCGGCAAGGTGGTGGTCCGCGCCCGCACCGAATTCGAGGAATTCGGCAAGGACCGCATCCGTATCATCGTTACCGAGCTGCCTTATCAGGTCAACAAGCGTCAGCTGATCAAGAATATTGCCGAGCAGGTGAAGGACAAGCGCATTGAGGGCATTTCCGACCTGCGTGACGAAACTGACCGTAACGGTATGCGTATGGTCATCGAGCTGAAGAAGGATGCCAACCCTCAGGTGGTACTGAACACCCTCTTCAAGCAGACCGCGCTGCAGTCTTCCTTCGGCATCATCATGCTGGCTCTGGTGGACGACCAGAAGCAGCCCAAGATTCTTTCTCTGCGCCAGATCATTGACGAGTATCTGGCCTTCCAGATGGAAGTGCTGACCCGCCGTACCCAGTACGACCTGCGCAAGGCTCGTGAGCGCGCCCATCTGCTGGAAGGTCTGCTGATCGCGCAGGATAACATCGAAGAAGTCATCCGCATCATCCGCTCCGCTTACGACGATGCCAAGATTCGCCTGATGGAGCGATTCTCCCTGTCCGATGTGCAGGCACAGGCCATTCTGGATATGCGTCTGAAGGCGCTGCAGGGCCTGGATCGCGAGAAACTGCAGGCAGAGTACGATGAGTTGATGGAAAAAATCAACTATTATCTGGAACTGCTCTCTGACGAGAACAAGCTCCGCGCTGTGCTGCGGGAAGAGCTGATCGAGATCCGCGATAAGTTCGGCGACAAGCGCAAGACCGAGATTCAGGAAATCGAGGACGAGATCGACATCGAGGATCTGATCGAGGAGGAGACCTGCGTCTTTACCCTGAGTAAGCAGGGCTACGTCAAGCGCATGCCCGTGGATACCTACCGCACCCAGGGTCGCGGCGGCCGTGGTGTCAATGCGCAGAATCTGAAGGACGAGGACTACGTCAAGAGCCTGAACATTGCATCCACCCACGATCACATTCTGTTCTTCACCAATATCGGCAAGGTCCACCACCGGAAGGGTTACCAGATTCCCGAGGCCGGCAGAACCGCCCGCGGCACTGCCATGGTCAACGTCCTGCCTCTGGAGCCGGGCGAAGCTGTTACCGCAATGGTGGTTACCCGTGAGTTTGATGAAAACGAATACCTGATGATGGTCACCAAGAACGGTACCGTCAAGCGCATTCCCTTCATCGCTCTGAAGACCAACCGAAAGACCGGTATCCGCGCCATCACGCTGGATGAAAAGGATCATCTGATCAACGTCATCCGTACAAACGGCAGTGACAACATCGTCATTGCCACCGCAGGCGGTATGGCCATCTGCTTCGCAGAAACCGATGTGCGTCCCATGGGACGTGATGCGGCCGGTGTTCGCGGTATTATGTTAACCGACGGTGACTTTGTCGTAGGTGCGGAACGTTATGATGAGAACAAGACGCTGCTGACCGTTACCGAAAACGGCTTCGGCAAGCGTACGGAGCTGCCTGAATACCTGCGTACCGGTCCCGACGGCGAGAAGATCCCTCAGGGCCGCGGCGGTAAGGGTCTGAAGAACTACAACATCACCCCCAAGACCGGTAACGTTGCAGGCTGCTGCATCGTCGGCGAAAATGACGATGTCATGCTGATCGAAAACGGCGGTGTCATCATCCGTGTGCCGGCCAATACCATCAACGTCTACAAGCGCGATGTACAGGGTGTTATCGTCATGCGCATCGAGGACGGCAACAAGGTCGTTGCCGTTCAGGGTGTGGCCGCTTCCGAGGAAGAGGCAGAATGAAAACCGTAACGCTGTACACCGACGGTGCCTGCTCCGGCAATCCCGGCCCCGGCGGCTGGGGCGCGATTCTGGAATATATGGGCCACGAGAAGGAAATGTCCGGCGGTGAAGAAAACACCACTAACAACCGCATGGAGCTGACGGCGGTCATTAAGGGCCTCTCGGCACTGAAAGAGCCCTGCATCGTGGAATTGTATTCCGATTCCAAATACGTCATTGACGCGCTGGAAAAAGGCTGGGCATGGGGCTGGAAGAAGAAGGGCTGGATCAAGTCCGACAAAAAACCTGCCCTGAATCCCGACCTTTGGGAGGTTTTGCTCGCCCTGACGCAGAAGCATGAACTGCATTACCACTGGGTCAAGGGCCATGCCGAGAATCCCAAGAATAACCGCTGTGACGAACTGGCAGTCAGTGAGTGGAAGAAAATCAAGGGAGAATAACCATGTATCTTTCCATCGGCAATGATATGGCGGTACGGGAAACGTCCATCATCGGTATTTTCGATATGGACAACACCTCTACCTCCAAGCGGACGCGGGAATTTTTAGCCAAGGCAGAGCAGAACGGCGAAGTGGTTCCCTGTGACGATCTTCCCAAATCCTTCGTGCTGACGGCGGAATACGGCCTTGACCGGATTTATCTGACCTCCTTAAGCGCCGCAACGCTGGAAAAGCGACTGAAATGAGAAAAACCCCGACGAAAGTCGGGGTTTTTTTCTGCGACAAGAGTCAAATTTCAGTTTGTCGTGCAGTTGGATAGGAGCCTTGCCCCCCGCGCTTGCGAGGGGGGTGGCCGAGTGGAAACGAGGCCGGGGGAGAAAAATACAACTCCCCCAGTCAAAATAGTCCCGTTGGGCCTATTTTGACTGCCCCCTCTTAAAAGCGGGGGCCGAGGGCGGCTATGCCGCCAAGAGCACGATAAACATCAATTTGAATTTCAAAATACCAATTGCACGAGGAGCATATAGAAAACCGTGCCGCCGGCGACGCTGAGGAGCGTATTGCGCTTCCAAAGATGCAGGATCACCACCAACGCGCAGGCGAGAAGCTCCGGAATGCCGAATGGCATGACCGCAAAGGAGATACTCCGCAGGCAGTAAACCACCAGCACACCCAGCGCAGAACCGGTGACCCAGTAGCACTGGTTAAACAGGGATACCAGAAAATAGTAGAGCTTCGGATTTTTGACATCCTCGGGCGCACCGCCGCAGTTGAGTGAATAGGTTTCGTCGGTCAGGGCAAAAATCAGGTAGGGCTTGTAGATACCGGTGTCCTGATAGGCATCGATCATGGAAATGCCGTAGAACAGGTGACGGGCATTGACCATCAGCGTCGTGATGGCCGCGGTGATCAGCGACGCGCCGCCGCAGAGCAGGTCAATGGCCAGATACTGCATGGAGCCGGCATAAATGAAGCCGCTCATGGCAACAGCCCAGAGAAAACCGTAGCCCTTTGACTGCAGGAGCATGCCAAAGCCGGTGCCGAGAAACAGGTATCCCGCCATGACCGGGAGCGTGGTGACAAAGCATTTTTTGAGAAGTGTCTGCATTATAAATCTTCCTTAGGTGGGCATTTGTTTTCGCCCATCATACAGAAATTTTCCACAGATGTCAATTTATTAGTTTACATAATTATGAGAAAATCGTGCGAAATTGCATTTCTGAACAGGAGTTATCCACATTGTCCACAGCTTTTTCCACAGGAGGTCTTGTGAAAAGTGTTGAAATATGGGGGATTTTCTCGAACGGATAAAAAAATTCCACAGCCTGCCAAAAGGCTGTGGAATTTATTTTGGTTTACAGAATTCCGCTTTCGTACTGCACCTGCGCGGTGAAAACGCGGGTTTGAAGGTTCGCATCGTTTTCCTGCTTCCGCCAGGCATCCACCTGAAGAAGTCCGCCCTCTTTCAGCTCGTAGTGCAGATCGAGATTCTCGCCCTCCAGCGCTTCCGCATGGTAGCAGACGGTAAATTCCCGCGGGGTGTGGCCGTGGTGGAAACCGCTGGGCAGCAGGTCGCTGCACCACTCCATATAGCGGGTGTTGTTCATGTGGCCGTTGCGGTCCAAGTCGGAAAACAGCACCTGACGGGAACCGGCATGTTCCAGACCCTTGACCGCCAGAGAACCGGGCACTGCCAGCTCGTTGCCCCGCAGAGTGCCTTCCACCATAACACCGCTCTTGCCGGGCAGCACCATGGCGCGGCTCTTTGCATCCATCAGGCACCAGAGGCTGATGGCACGGAAAATCTCCTGACCAGCTTCGTCGTAGGCCACCACACTGCGGGGATAGGCCACGCGGGAGGTGGGCATGGGCCAAGTCTCTACCCGGATGGTCTCGCCGCTGTGGGGAAGTCTTGTGATCTGCACGCGGGTACGCAGGATGGCCCAGAACAGATTTTTTTCCATCAGTGCATCAAAGCCCGCACCAAGGGTGCTGGCATGGATGCCGGAAACCTCCTGCACATAGAAAAGGAGCATCGAAGGCTTCAGCCGGCCGAAGCAGTCCACGGCCGCGTCGTTAATATGAAAATTTTGCTGATAAATCGGTTCCATTTCAATCATCCTTTCGATTCGGACAAGGTCAGATCCACCCGGTACTGCCTTCCGGCGCGGTAGATGATGACTTCCACCGTATCGCCCACCTGACAGCCGTAAAGCACGGTGTTCAGATCGTCCATACTGGTGATGCGCATGCCGTTGATGGCGGAGAGAATGTCGTCGGTCTGGATGCCCTTCTTTGCCGCATCGCTGGCAGGATCCAGCTCCGTGATGAAGATGCCTGCGGGCATCAGATAATAGCGCTGATAGAACAGCGAAACACTTTCGCCTTTAATTCCGAGGGTGGGACGGCCGGACACATAGCCCTGCTCGATCAGCTGGTCCACAATGACCTTGACCGTGGAGCTGGGAATGGCAAAGCCAATGCCCTCCACACCGGCGGCATCCACGAAGTTGCCGATTTTCAGGGTGTTAATGCCCACCACCTGGCCGTAGCAATTCAGCAGGGGACCGCCGGAATTGCCGGAGTTCAGGGCAGCATTGGTCTGGATCAGGGTCATGGTGCGTCCGCCGATGGTCACGTCCCGGTTGATGGCGGAAACGATGCCGTCGGTAAAGGTACCGCGCAGGGATTGTCCCAGAGGATCGCCGATGGCGGCCACGCTGTCGCCCACCTGCAGGCTGCCGGAATCACCGAAGGTTGCGGCATAGAGATTGTCCGCTTCAATATGCAGAACAGCCAGATCGGAAACCGCGTCGGCACCGATGAGGGTGGCAGGGAAGCTGCGCCCGTCGGTCAGCTGGATGGAAATAATCTCAGCATCTTCCACCACGTGGCAGTTGGTGACGATATAACCCTCTTGAGAGAGGATCACACCGGTGCCGGTGGAATTTCCACCGTAGAAGCTGCAGGAAATGGACACCACCGATGCGATATTATCCACATAGATCTGCTGCAGGGGCAGGCCGCCTTCCTGCGTGACGTTGGGAACCGAGTCAGGGGAAGGGTTCAGTTCCAGTTTGGCAGGGGACGTTTCGGCAGTTTCCGCAGGAATGGATGCAGGTGCGGTTTCCAGCAGATGGGCATCGCCGCCCTCCACAACCGTCAGGGAGGCGGGCTTCTGCTTGGGCTGACTGTTCAGCTCTTTAAAGAGCTTGACATTCAGAATGCCCAGCACACTGACAAGACCGCCCAGAAAGATGACGACAACCAGCAGTACCGCAATCAGGCCGCCATGATTTTTAGGCGGCTGTGTTCGTCCGGTGCCGTAGATACTGGGATCCCACGGTTCGTTATGATTTCTGTATTCTTCCATAAAGGATACCTCAATGGTTAGATTGATTCAAATTTCAGTTTGTGGGGATGCCCCCACGGGCAATTCGAGCCTGACTGGCCGGCAGGTGTCGATACACCATTGGGCCCACCCGATTCGTTACCGCTGTGCAAATTTCACTTTGTCGTGCTGTTGCACCGCACTACCGAGTACGTCATTCCGAGGAGGGGCGAAGCCCCGACGTGGGAATCTCCAGCACCGCAGCACGAAGTAATAGAAACCAATTAACATCGAATATTCAAGATTTACAATGTTAATCGGTTGTTTCCGCATCAGACCGCGAAGCAGGAGATTGC
>JBGVFB010000070.1:0-19476 GCA_045120675.1 Faecousia sp.
AGGCATCACCAACGGGGGGATAGATCATGTTGGGGGGAGTGCCGGGGATGGCATCCAGCTTCTCGTTGGTGTCCAGGTCAGGCATGGAGGACAGCAGCGCCCAGGTGTAGGGGTGCTGAGGATTGTAGAACAGCTCTTCCGCCGTGCCGTACTCAACGATCTTGCCGGCGTACATCACAGCGATGCGGTCGGCCATGTTCGCCACAACACCCAGGTCGTGGGTGATGAAGATGATTGCGGTGCCGTTGTCACGCTGCAGGTCGTTCATCAGGCGCAGGATCTGAGCCTGAATGGTAACGTCCAGTGCGGTGGTGGGCTCGTCAGCAATCAGAATCTTGGGGCGGCAGGCCAGCGCCATGGCGATCATAACTCTCTGGCGCATACCACCGGACAGCTGGTGGGGATACTGACGCAGGACAGCCTCGGGGTTGGGGATCTGAACCGCAGCCAGCATTTCCAGAGCCTTCTCCTCAGCTTCCTTCTTGTTCATGCCCTGATGGATCATGAAAGGCTCGGACAGCTGCTTCTTGATGGTGAAGACGGGGTTCAAGCTGGTCATGGGCTCCTGGAAGATGACGGAGATCTTGTTGCCGCGGATCTCGTACATTTCCTGCTGGGTCAGCTTGGTCAGGTCGCGGCCTTCAAAGATGACCTCGCCCTCGGCAATATAGCCGTTGCCATCCAGCAGCTGCAGGATGCTCATTGCGGAAACGGACTTGCCGGAGCCGGATTCGCCGACGATACCGACGGTCTTACCGGGTTCCAGCGCATAGGAAACGTCGTTAACAGCCTTAACAATACCTTTTCTGGTCTTAAAATAGGTATGAAGGTTTTTTACTTCAAGCAATGCCATAAAATTTTACCTCCACCTATTACTTCTCCTGGCTGCTCTTGGGGTCAAGAACATCGCGCAGGGTGTCGCCGATAATGTTGATGCTGATGGTTGCAATGGACAGGAAAATAGAGGGGAACACCCACTGCCACCAGTAGTTCTGGATGACGATGGAGTTGTTTGCACCGTAGAGCATATTGCCCCAGGTGGGCTGAGGCTGCTGAACACCGAAGCCCAGATAAGACAGGGAGGATTCCGTCAGCAGGCAGCCTGCGAAGTCCAGAGTCATGTTCACCAGAATGATGGAAATGACGTTGGGCAGGATGTGCTTAAATGCGATGCGGCCTTCCTTGACACCCATGGACTGGGCGGCAATGACGAATTCCTTCTCACGCTCTGCCAGCACCTGACCACGGATCATACGTGCAAGACCGGTCCAGCTCAGCAGACCCAGAATGATCATAATGATGAAGATTCTGGTTGTTTCCGTGATGGGCATGGTACGGATGACGTAGGACAGCATCATGGCGAAGGGCAGGAAGGGAATGGAAGAGAAGATTTCGGTCACGCGCATCAGCAGCAGGTCGACCCAGCCGCCGAAGTAGCCGGACAGACAGCCGACAATGATTGCAATGATGGAAGACACCACAACGGCAACAGCGCCGATGGTCATGGTCATCTTACCGCCGTGAACGATACGGGTCAGAATATCGCGGCCCATATTGTCGGTACCCAGCAGGTAGCCCTTGAAGCCGGTCTTATAGGTGACTTCGCCCTCTTCGTTCAGCAGGTAGGTCTGCTTGGAGCCGACATAAACCTTTGCAGCGGTTTCACCGGCCACCTCGGTCTGACCGCCGTCGTTATGGCCCCATGCATAGACGGCACCGGAATCGGTGGTAGCCACAAAGTGACGGGTACCGGAAGCGATGGAGGTGAACTTCTCGCCTTCAGCCAGAGCGGGGATCTCGTTCTCACCGTATTCAATTGCGCCGAACACGATCATTTCGCCTGCATCGGTCAGCAGAGCGTAGCAGTTGTTGGTAGCGGCGATATCAATAACCTTCCTGTCAGACAGGTGGGACTTCAGGTTCTTGATCTTGCCATCAATGGAAGAATAGGCGGACTGACGGTTGAAGGTCAGGGTGTTGCCGCCGGAAACAGTGCCGTCCTCGAACAGAACGATGGTGTAGTAGTTGGAGAACGCAACCTTCTTGACACCGGATTCGAACTTGTCGGAAGTTGCGAATTCCTTCAGGCTCAGCATGGTGTTGGGGTTGCCCCACATATAGAGCTTGCCATCCAGAACCAGGCCGGTAACCTGATAGCCGCAGACCAGCTGGTCAACAGCATTGGGATCAATGGTGCCCTCGATGAATTCAACAGGCATCTGGATATAGGGGTCGGATTCAACCTTCTTGTAGCCGTACTGGCCGGTGGACTTATTGCCCCAGCCGACGATTTTACCATCGGTGGTGATGGCGATGATATGGTCGGAACCGGCGGCGGCAGTCACCACATTGCCGGGCTGAATTTCAGCGGGCATCTGGGTGGTATAGTCAATATTGGTCAGGTTATTCTTGGTCTTGCCCCAGATGAAGAACTCGCCGTCATTGCTGACACCGACAGTGAAGTCGGAGAAGCCATTGATGGTACGGACATTGTTCTCCAGACCCTCGGGCACTCTCAGCAGAGAGTAGATGGGGGCCATATTGGCCTGCAGAGGGTCGGTATAGTTCAGGTCCATGGGGAAGAAATAGGGTCCGATGAACACGAACAGGAACAGAGAAACCAGCACGACCAGTGCCACAACAGCCAGTCTGCGGCGGAAGAATGCCTTCACTGCCATCATGGAGGGGCTTTCGATCTGCTCGACGGCGAACTTTTCGTCCTCGGTCAGCTCCTTGCTGGCACCCATGACCATACGCTTGGTCCAACGCCACAGGGTTGCAAAAACACCCTGCTTGGCAGTATTCTGATTATCTTTATTTGCCATAATACTGCCTCCTTACTTATTGACGCGGACGCGGGGATCGACAAAGCCGTAGACAACGTCAACCAGCAGATTGCCGAACAGAGAAATACTGATATAGAACATCTGCAGTGCCAGAATGACTTCGTTGTCATTGCCGTTCAGTGCATCGATGTAGGTCTTGCCGATACCGTTCAGAGCGAAGATATTCTCGATCATGAAGGAACCGGAGAAAATGCTCAGGAACCAGCCGATCACCAGCGTGGTGATGGGCAGCAGCGCATTGCGCCATGCATGGGAATAGATAACAACCTTTTCCTTCAGGCCCTTGGCGCGTGCGGTACGGATGCAGTCCATGGACAGTGCTTCGATCATGGATGCACGGACGTAACGGGTCATGCCACCCAGAGAGGTGAAGGTCATGACGATCAGAGGCAGGGCGAAGTGGTACATCTTATCCCAGAACTTGTCCCATGCAGACCAGTTCAGACTGCCGGCAGTCTGCATACCGGAAACGGGGAACCAACCCAGAATAATCGCAAACAGCCAGATAAAGACGATTGCGATAATAAAGGTGGGCAGGGAGTAACCGATGATGGTACCGACCTGCACAGCCACATCGCGCTTACTGCCGCGGCGGACTGCACAGAAAATACCCAGCGGGATGGTAATACCCAAACCCAGGATGGTTGCGAAAATATTGACGAAGATGGTATTCTTCATGGGCTCGATCAGAACCTCAATAACAGGCTTGCCGAACTTGGTGGAGTCGCCGAGGTTACCCTGCAGCAGACCATTGTAAGTGCCGTCGGAGTAGGGATACACACCGATCCAACGCAGATATCTTTCAAACTTCGTACCATTCGTTCCGTACCGATGTTGCCAGTACTCATACCGCTCTTCGTAGTTCAGACGCTTGTTTGCGGTAATTTCGTTACGGGCAGCTTCTGCAGCCTTATCAACAGGCAGCATGTTGTAAATCATAAACAGCAGGAACGAGAGGATAAAGAAGACAAGAACAATATACAGGATTCTTTTAACTACATATTTGCCCATCTGGGATCCTCCAATTCTATAATTTCTATAATTTGCGCAGAGGGAAAAGGATTACGCCGCTGTAGGGCGGGGGCTTGCCTCCGCCGCACATACGATTTCTTTCGTACGCACTGCGTTGCCACCGGTGGGAGCAAGCCCCCAACCTACATAAGAGATTGTTTCAACGCTCTGCAAAAGGTGTCTCAAAAAGACCGCAATAGGAACGGCATTATAAAATGCCGTTCCTAATTGGGTTTATCTTATGTTATCAGCAGTTTATGCCGATTTTTGACGCGCTATGCAACTAAGAGATTAGTAGTTCTCCCAGAAGTCTGCCTCATCCATCAGGTAGTTGTTGGAGTAGTCAGCGTACATGCTCTGGTCGATGGTCCAGTACCAGGACATGTCGTAGATAGCGCTGTTGAAGCCGGTAGCGAAGTTGATGGCTGCGCACTTAGCAACGCCGTCCCAGCCGTAAGCCTCGATCTGCAGGTACTCGCCGTACAGACCAGTGGTGAAGTCACAGCTGGTGTAGGTGATGTACATGCCCAGAGCGGAGGTAGCGTTGGGGTTGGTCTGCCATGCGGTGATCAGCTGGTCGGTAACAGTGTTGGGCTGAGTGCCGTACCAGTTGATTGCCAGAGGCATGTAGTACTCGCCATTGATCTTCAGGGTCTTGTAAGCGTTGTCGATGGAAGCGTACTGCAGGTTAGCAGCGGACATCTCGTAACCGGACAGCTTCTTGTAACGGATAGCATCGGTGCCAGCGACGAACTCTTCGCCCTTGTCGTTGTAGATCCAGCCGCCCTCTTCCAGAACAGCAACAGCCTCGTCGGCGCTGTAGGAGTAGGGGTTCAGGTTGATGGAATCAGCGTTAGCCTTGAAAGAAGCCATACCTTCGTAGTAGGGGCCGTGAACGACAGTGCCGTAGCCGCCGGTGAAGGTCTGAGCGAACTCAGGACGGTTGATGGTGTACATGATAGCCTGACGAACCTCGGTCATAGCAGTGGGGCCCAGGTCGCAGCGGAATGCCAGCTTACCGTAGCCAGCGCGGTCGTAGTGAGTCTCAGCGTACTTCTCGGGCTCAGCCTCAACAGCAGCCAGAGCAGCCTTGGTTTCCTCACCGCCGGTGATGCCGCCCAGAACATCGATCTGGCCGGACTTGAACTGGTCCATCTGGGTCTCTTCAACCATCTTGACGTAGGTAATGGTCTCGATGGAAGCCTTGCCGCGGATGTCGTCACCAACGTAGTTGGGGTTCAGGGACAGGGTAGCAACCAGAGCGGAAGCATCCCAGTTGGAAACGGTGTAAGGACCGGAGTAGGGCAGAGCGGAGTCCCACTTCAGGTTGGCGTTGATCACGTCAGCCATTGCGTAAACTTCGGTGCCGTCCTTCTCGACCTTAGCATAGAAGCCGTCGGACAGACCGCAGGTGCCGTTCTCATCGGTAACGATCTCGTTCTCGCCCAGGTACAGAGCCAGAGGAGTGGGAGAAACAGCAGCGTAGGTGCTTGCGTAGTAGTAGTCAGCGTACTCGGAAGTGAAGGTGAAGGAGAAGGTGTAGTCGTCGATCAGCTTGATGCCTTCGAAGTAAACCTTATCGCCCTCGCCCTCGTATGCCTTGAATGCATCGTAGCCAACCAGAGTCATGCCGGAGTTGCCGGTGCCGCCAGCAGCGACAGCAACAGCGGTGGAGTTAGCCAGGGTGGAAGCAACGTAGTTCTTAGCGGTGATAGCGGAGCCATCGGAGAAGACCAGACCCTCGTTGATCTTGATGGTGTAGGTCAGGCTGCCGTCCTCGTTCTTGACGGAAGTGGGCTCTTCAGCCAGAACAGTGTAGTTCCACTGGTAAGCGCCGTCGAAGTTGGAGTAAGCAGTTGCGTGACCGGAGGTCAGGAATTCGATATCCTGGTCGGAAGAACCGGGAGAGGACTTGCCCCATGCGGAGTTACGGAATGCGCCGGACAGCTCGGTGGAGGAGCCCAGGATGATGGAGTTAGCTTCGCCTTCCTTGATGTTGGCGCCGATAACTGCCTGACGCGTGGGAGACCAGTAGGGAGAGGTCACGAAGTTCTCGATCTTAGCGTTGTACAGATCGAAGTACTGGTTGGAGTACAGGGGAACTTCGGGAGCCAGCCAGTTCCAACGCTGGATGTACAGCTTCCACCACTGATTGTAAGCATCCTCAGCGGTCTCGTACTCGCCAGCGGGAGCACAGTTGTAAACCATAGCCATGGACAGGAAGTCCATGCCCAGCTCGTAGGTCTTGCCTTCGTACTCGACGTAAGCCAGACCGGTGTCTTCGTCCTCAGTGACCATGTCGATGGTAACCTTGGAACCAATCATGTTGTACACAGAAGTGTAGTCGGCATGCTCGACGGCATCAGCCAGGTCGATTTCCTCGAAAACGGGACCTGCGGGCTCAGTTGCAGCAGCAACAGGAGCTTCGGTTGCAGCGGGTGCATTGTTAGAACCACAAGCAGCCAGACCCAGAACGAGCATCATTGCCAGAATCAGAGAGATAATGCGCTTCATTTTCTTTTCCTCCTTGAAATTTATTTATCCTTCAGGGATCGCCAAACAGCATATTCAGTCAAATACCTTAGAATAAATGTGTATTTATTCTACAGTGTCCACGGCTCATTGTCAAATGTTTTTCGCATTTTCATTATTTTGTATAAAAAGACATCCGTCTTTCATTTTCTTATGTGCAAAAAGACGGAAATGCCCTTTGAAATACACATTTCCGGACATTTCCGTCGTTTTTCTATTTTTCAGTGGTGGATTTACACTTCATTCTGTCCATCAGTGGTGGCCGGTGCCGGTTTCAGCAGTCTGGCTTTATACAGCTTGTACATTTCCTCCGTTGCAAGACGCATCTTCGCCACAGATACATCTTCCTTTTTGGGGAACAGGAAATAGTGTACTTCGTTGTCGCCGATACAGACACAGTCGGCAATTTCATACCAGTAGTAGTCGGCATACAAGCTGTAACAGGCTTGGGGCTTCTGGGTGTATTGAAGCTTTCCGTCGCAGCCGGTCAGCCGGAAGCCGTTGCGGTCATGGGTCAGGTGGCCCTCCCCTACCATATAAATTGCCTTGTAGTCCACCTGCATGGCAATGGTCACATCGGTATCGGTCTCGTAGGTACCATCCAGAATCTCCTGACGAACCTGTTCCCGCTCCCATCGATAGTAATCAGGAATGTGGGAAATTTCCGTCTGTCCATCCAACGCTCTCAATTCACCAAGCGTCGTCAGCTCGTGCTGCTTGCCGCATTGATGGCAGGTCAGCATGGTGCCGCGTCCTTCCATTTTGCCTTCCGTACCACATGCAGTACATTTATACAGAATGCGATGCAGGCCGTCAGCGCGGAAGTCATCGTTGATCTCCAGAGCGTGTTCCTTCTGCCACTGGAAGTGGTCAAATTTGAAGGCCTCATCGATGCCGTCGCTCAGTTCCTTGACCGTTTTGCTGCGCACATCCTCTTTACTATATAATAAGTAGGCTCTTGCCCTTGCATTGGCGCCCTTGCGCTGCTGCAGCTCATTATACAGTGGATTGCGCAAAAACAGCTCCCTGGTCTCGATCATGATCACCGGCACGTCGAACTTCTTCAGAAGCACGCCCATTTTACGGGGCAGCGGTGTTGCTGTACCGTCAAAGGAGTAGCTGGCCTCCGGATACATCAGCACACTGGAGTCCAGTTTCTTGAAGCAGTACTCCATGTCCTGCACCAGATGCAGATCCGTCACGAACTTCTGGGTCGGGAAGCAGCCGAACTTCCGCATAGCCCAGCCCATCAGTCCCCAGAAGCCGATGAAGCCGTCATTGGTACAGACGATATTGAACCGGCGGGGATACAATATTTTATATGCAATACACATATCCGCAAAGCAGGTATGGTTCATCAGAATCAGGCAGGGCTCATCCTTGACCGCATCCAGTCCTTCTACCGTGTATTCCAGCTTACAGCCGCCCATACCCAGATTACAGATAGCACGGACGATGGTCTGCCAGAAGAAGCTGGGCTTTCCGGGAAGCCGGTGCGCCGGACGGGGCAGCGCCATAACCTCTTCATAGTCCATATTTTTGATTGTTGTCTTCAATGAAACACTTCCTTTCACTGTATCACCTGTCATTTCACCTGCTTATTATACTAAACGCCCCCATCCCTGTCAATAATTTGTTCACATTTCGCCGTTTTCGTCCATTGTGGAGATACATTTGGTTACGGTCCGTGGAATATTTTTTCATATTTACACCTAATATCCACTATTTTTATTCATTTATTCATTCCAGATTTTTGCATATAACATCCGTATACGCGTATATTCCTGCCGTTTTTGAATGTTTTTGTGCATTGTAACCGAATGAATATGCGTTATTTCAGTTAAGCTTGGTTTTAATCCCAATTGACGTTGCATATTATTCGCGCTATAATTCATTCATCAATCAGCCCCGCCGACCACGAGGCTCAAGAAAAGGAGTTTTGATTATGAAAAAGATTATTGCTATTGCTCTGGCCGCTATGCTGGCCCTGTCCCTGTTCGCAGGCTGCGGTGCAACCGCAAAGGATGACGCTGCGGCAGCGCAGTACACCGTCACCGGCAAGTTCAAGGACACCAAGGTTGCTACCATTACCGAAGGCAAGCTGACTGTCGCCATCTCCCCCGACTTCGCTCCCATGGAGTTCGTTGACCCCACCAAGTCCGGTCAGGATATGTACGTTGGCTTCGACGTAACCCTGGCAAACTACATCGCTGACGAGCTGGGTCTGGAACTGGTGATCATGCCCATGAGCTTTGATGCATGCCAGACTGCAGTTTACACCGGCACCGTCGACATGTCCATCTCCGGCTACAGCTGGTCCGAAAAGCGCGAAGCAAACTACAACCTGTCCAGCTACTACTACGCAGGCGAAAACGAGAACGAGCAGGTTCTGATCACTCTGGCATCCAACGGTGACAAGTTCGCTACTGCTGAATCTCTGGCAGGCGCTAAGATCGGTGCACAGAATGCTTCCCTGCAGCAGTCCCTGGTGGAAGCTCAGCTGCCCGACAGCGAGCTGGTCCTGAATGCCGATCTGGGCACTCTGGTTCTGCAGCTGAAGTCCGGCGAGTTCGACGCTCTGGCAGTTGCTGACGGCAACGGCGATGCCATCATCGCAAAGAACCCCGAAATCGCAAAGTCCGGCTTTGTCTTCTACGTCGACCCCAAGGAAACCGGCAACGTCATCATGCTGCAGAAGGGCGCTGACGATCTGACCAATGTTGTCAATGAGATTCTGGCCGAGTCCGAGCAATACTGGGAAGCATGGTATGCCGATGCACAGTCCATCTCCGGTATCGACCAGTCCTACGACGATCAGGGCAACGCCATTACCGGCTAATTCCAAAGCTTGTAAAAGGACCGGCAACCGCATCGGTTGCCGGCCCTTATGCGGTAATCCGGTTACTTTCCAAGAACATTTATTCTGTAACTGTTTTTGGAAAGTCATCAGATTCTCATCTGACAATATGAACTAATGCAACCGAAAGGATCATCGTTATGGATTTTAGTCTGTTTATCCCCCATATGGCAGAGATCTGGTCTGAATACTGGCAGGTATTTCTGTTCCAGGGTCTGAAAAACACCCTGCTGCTGACCTGCATCTCCGTGGCACTGGGCACTGTTCTCGGCACAATTGTTGCCATGGGCAAGATGTCCAAGTTCGCGCCGCTGCGCTGGCTGGTAAGCGTGTACATCGAGGTTCTGCGCGGCACCCCCATTCTGCTGCAGCTGTACCTGTTCTACTTTGTTCTGCCGCAGGTTCTCCCCTTCCTGAAGCTGAGCCAGTTTGTATGGGTCTCCATCGCCCTGTGTGTCAACTCTTCCGCTTACGTTTCCGAGGTCATCCGCTCCGGCATTCAGGCCGTTGACAAGGGCCAGACGGAAGCGGCCCGCAGTCTGGGCCTTAGCGAAAGCCAGACTATGATGAAGATCATTCTGCCCCAGGCTGTGCGCAACATTCTGCCCGCCCTCGGCAATGAGTTCATCATGATGCTGAAGGAAACCTCTCTGGCTTCCACCTTCTTCCTGGGTGACCTGATGACCTCCTACTCCATCGTCAAGGGTGTTACCTACCTGACTCTGGAGCCCATGACCATCGTCGCCATCATCTACCTGTGCATGACCTTCCCCCTGAGCAAGATCGTGGAGAAGTTCGAGAAGAAGATGGCAAGCCCCAACAGCTACAAAAAGCGCAAGAGAAAGCTGATGAACGGAGGTAAGTTCTAATGGAAATCATCAAAACTGTTAATCTGCATAAGAGCTTCGGTGACCTTCACGTTCTGCAGGGTGTCAACCAGACCATTCATAAGGGCGAAGTCATCTCCATCATCGGTCCCTCCGGCGGCGGCAAGTCCACCTTCCTGCGCTGCCTGAACCTGCTGGAAAAACCCGAGAAGGGTCAGATCTTCTTCGAAGGTCAGGAAATCACCGGAAAGAAAGTAAATATCGACCAGCACCGTCAGAAGATGGGCATGGTGTTCCAGCAGTTCAATGTGTTCCCCCATCTGACCGTGGGTGAGAACATCAAGCTGGCACCCAAGCTCCTGAAGGGCAAAAGCGAAGAAGAAGCCACCGCAATGGCAAAGGATCTGCTGACCAGAGTCGGCCTGATCGACAAGTACGACGAAATGCCCGGCAACCTGTCCGGCGGTCAGAAGCAGCGACTGGCTATCGTCCGGGCGCTGGCTATGGAGCCTGACGTGATGCTCTTCGACGAACCCACCTCCGCACTGGACCCCGAAATGGTCGGTGAAGTTCTGGATGTTATCAAGGGTCTGGTCGAAACCGGCATGACCTGCGTCATCGTCACCCACGAGATGCGCTTTGCCGAGGAAGTTTCCGACCGCGTGCTGTTCATTGCTGACGGCAACATTCTCGAAGACGGAACGCCCGCGCAGGTGTTCCACAATCCCCAGCACCCCCGTCTTCAGGACTTCCTGAAGAAAGTTCTTTGATCCTTTACAGCCGCCATAAACCCGAGCAATGGTTTATGGCGGCTGTCTGTCTATCATAAATCGTGAAAAGGTTGTGTTTTTATGGACAAGCAGAAACTGTATGAAATTATCGATCAAAAGGCGCCCCTGCTGACGGAGCTCAGCGACAAAATCTGGGAATACGCGGAGCTTTCCATGCTGGAATACAAGTCCACCGCCGCCTATGTGCAGGTGCTGAACGAGGAAGGATTCGAGGTTACTGAGAATCTTTGCAATATTCCCACCGCTTTTTCCGGCTCTTTCGGCTCCGGCAAGCCAGTCATCGGAATCTTAGGCGAATATGATGCACTTTCCGGTCTTTCTCAGGTGGCCGGCGCTACCGAAAAAACACCTCTGGAAGAAAACGGCTGCGGCCAGGGCTGCGGTCACAATCTGCTGGGTGCAGGCGCTTTGGGCGCTGCAATTGCCATTAAGGAAGCCATCAAGGCAGGCGAACTTTCCGGCACTGTAATTTTCTACGGCTGCCCCGGCGAAGAGGGTTGCGCCGGTAAGACCTTCATGGCAAGGGAAGGTATTTTCAAGGCACTGGATGCCGCCATCACATGGCATCCCGGTGACACCAATGAGATCATGTACGGTTCCAATGCCGCCTGCATTCAGGTAGAATACACCTTTACCGGCATTGCCGCTCATGCTGCGGGTAATCCCTGGGCGGGTCGAAGCGCGCTGGATGCGGCGGAATTGATGAACGTGGGTGTGCAGTTCCTGCGGGAGCATATGTCCAGCAAGGCATCCGTCCATTACTCCATCTCCGATGCCGGCGGCATTTCCCCCAATGTGGTGCAGCCCATTGCAAAATTGATCTACATGGTCCGTGAAGAGACCGTTCAGAAGGCCAAGGCCCTCTTGACACGGGTGGACAACATCGCCAAAGGCGCTGCCCTGATGACCGATACGCAGGTTTCCTGCCGCCAGATCGATGGCACCGCCTCCACCCTCTCCAATCAGGTGATTGAAAATGTGCTGCATGCAAACCTTTGCGCCGCTCCCCTGCCGGAATATACGGAGGATGAGATCATCTATGCCAAGCAGCTGCGGGCCACCTATGACACCTCCATGCTGCCCGGAACCCGCACTTACGAGGATTTCAAGGTCAAAAAGTACGTGCTGGAGCAGACCGCAAACGGTACAGCGCCCATGAACAATTTCGTCTTCCCCCACACCCCCTGCAATCCTTTCAGCCCCGGTTCCACGGATGTGGGTGATGTCAGCTGGCTGACCCCCACCGCCCAGTTCAATGCTGTCACATGGCCCAGCGGTTGTCCCGGCCACAGCTGGCAGAATGTTTCCTGCGGCAAAACCTCCGTTGCCCACAAGGGCATGCTCTATGCAGCCAAGGCACTGGCAGGTGCAGCCGCCGACTTGATGACCCAGCCCCAGCTGCTTCAGGATGCCAGGGAAGAATTCGACCTCACCGCAGCCGAAGGCTACGACTGCCCCATCGGCCCGGATCTGGTTCCCATGCCCCAATAAGCGTTAAAAACTCCCGATCTTTCGATCGGGAGTTTTTATTAATCACACATCACGTGTTCAAGGCCCATTTTCAGGATGGTACGCACATGGTCATCGGCCAGCGAATACCAAAGATTCTTGCCGTCGCGGCGGAATTTGATCAGGTGCATCTGCTTCAGCAGCCGCAGCTGGTGGGAAACACCGCTCTGGGAAACCCCAACTTCTTCGGCAATTTCCGTCACGCACAGTTCCTGCCGCACCAGCAGCAATGACAGGATATGCACACGCGTTGGATCCGCAAACCCCTTGAAGAGGTCCGCAATATGGCCCATAATTTCTTTTTCAGGTACGTTCTGCATACTGTGGATGCCTCCTTTTGTTTTTTCCATTCTAGCTTAAAGATTGGAAAAACGCAACTTAATTTTCCCCACGCTTGGGCTGCGTCAGAATATCCGAGAAGGTTCCTGCCGCAAAGGGATAGAAGCCTGTGGGAATCTCTCCCCTGGAATTGAGATAGTTGCTCAACTGGCGGTCTGCTTCAAAGTCCACCCGTGTTGCAAGGCAGACATACTGATCATTGCCGTTTTTCTGCGTGCCTCCGGTCAATTCCAGACTTCTGCGGCCTACAAGGAAATTGGGGAAGTTAAAATCGGTCAGGTAACCGCCTTCCACAACACCGGCCTTGCCCTTAAAGCCTTCGCTGTACACCAGCTCCGTATGCGGTTCCACCTGGCCGGGGAGCAGCGGCCAGATCTCATGTTCATGCCCGCTGAGGCCGATATCCAGATCCATCCGGTTCAAAAGCGCGGTCCAATCATTGCGAAATTCTTCAAAGTATCCCTGCTTGTCCACATAAACCACGGGAATATGGCAAAGCAGCATACGGTAACGGTAGTTTTCGTGGCTGCCGGCTGCCAGAATTTCTTCCAGCATTTCGGTCTGCGCCGCGCGGTAGAGGTCAAACTGTGCTGTGCCGTAGTATTCCCAGTAGTCATCTTCATGGTCTTCACCCATATCCAGAACTACAGCAAAAACCTCATCATCGCCCAGAGTGACAGTGTAGGCATATTCCTGATTCTTGCTGCCGACGTATTTGTAGAGAACTTCTGCGTATTCGCCCTTGATCTCATGGTTTCCGCGGGCATAAATAACAGGAATCTCGCCTTTTGTGATGCCATGGGCCAGTTCATTGGCCAGCTGGGCATCTTTTTCCGTTTCCACCATGGAAACCAAATCTCCCAGCAGGACGATGAAGTCCGTATCATCACGGGTCGTCGCCGCGGCAACCGCTGCATCCACGGCCTCATGGACATCGCTGATGGCAATATGATTCAGGCCGTCAGCAGAAGACACAGGCCGGAAATCATAGCTTCTGGAAATCGTTTCGCCCGTGTAGCCGCCGAAGGGGCCACGATAGATCATCTGTTTTGCGCAGGTGGTATAGCCGCCGGCCGCATCCAGAATGTACTGCGGAACCGTGACTTTATGCACCTTGTCCACAGAACGCATGGAGCCTGCGTAGAGATCATAATAGCATTCGCCGTCGATTTCTACCCAGCAAATGGCTGAGTCGGAAGTGGAAAATACGATTTGGTAATCGTCTTCCACAGCATAGACTACCGCGCCATAAGTAAAATCACAAGGACGCAGTTCATAGCCGAGAATCACTGCCACCAGAACAATCACTGCCAGAATGATGCCTTTTACCCAAGTCTTCAGCTTCGGCGGGAACAGCAATACCCACGCAAATACACCGATTCCGCAGGTAATGAGGATGCTTTCCCAAAAATGCACCATGATGAAGCGCAGGTAATCCTTGGCACCGAAGATAATCACCGCAATGGCCGCAATGGTCATAAGCAAACCAACCGCAAAACCGGTAACTGCAGGCCATTTCTTTTTCGGCCAGACCACCCATCCTGCCAGTGCCACCGCGCAGCCAATCCAGCTGAGAACGCAAACCATCACCGGCAGGTTCATAATCAGGAAACTGGGGTTGTTATCCGCGCCGAGGAATTTGGAGATACCGCTGTGATTGATTCGCAGCGCCACCCAAAACAGAGAAACAGCCAGCGTCAGAAGAAAGCTCAGGACAGGAAACCAGTATTTCTTGATGTTTTCCTTCATGTTATTCCTCCACTGCCTGCTGCAAGGCTGTTGCAATGGGCAGCATCGTTTCGGGATTCAGCTTTTCCACCTTGCGGTCGTAGGTCACAAGGCCGTTGATCTCGTCCTCCACGTCACTGACCTGCGTATAGATGGCAGCGCAAAGGCCCTTACGGATGCAGGGCAGAACTTCCTCCAGATACAGCTTCGCCACCGCTTCGTTCAGGGCTTCCAGCGAATCACAGCCGCCGTAGCCATAAGTCTTGTCGGGATTGAACACATGGCCTTCCACCTTGAAGGTCTTGCCGCCGAACTCGCTGAGCACCAGCGGCTTGATGCCGTCACCCGCCAATTTGACCTTGCGGAAATAAACATGGCGGCTGTCTACATCAGTCTTTTTCCGGCGGAACCAGCCGGAAGTGGAGTCGATGAAGCGGGTATCGTCCAGCTTTTTGAACTGGTCGTAGACATTATCGCTGTCAAACTGGCCCCAGCCCTCGTTGAAGATGGTCCAGTAGCAGATGCAGGGATGGTTTTTCAGCTGTTTGACGGTTGCTTCCATACCCTCCAGGAAGCGTCTGCGGCCAACTTCGTCAGCATGCAGCTTCCGGTCATCCAGAGTTTGGATGCCAATGGTCGGAAGCGCCGTATCCCGCAGGAAATTGTAGTCGCTGTTGTTGACCATATCCTGAAACACGATCATGCCCAGCTTGTCACACTGGTAGTAGAATTCCTCCGGTTCCACCTTGATGTGCTTGCGCAGGGTATTGAAGCCCAGCTTTTTCATCATCAAAATGTCATCGGCATAGCATTCCGGTGCCGCAGGCGTAAAAAGGCCATCGGGCCAGTAGCCCTGATCCAGCAGGCCATGGAAGAAATAAGGCTTTCCGTTCAGGCACAGTCTGGGGTAATTGCCGATCTTCTTCACTTCCAGAGAGCGGATGGCAAAATAGGATTCCACCTTATCCGCGCCTGCTTCCACCGTGAAATTGTAAAGATAGGGTTCTTCCGGACTCCAAAGGTGGGGATTCTCCGGTGTGATCGTCACACTGCCGTTTTCCAGTCCGAATCTGCCAACACCCGCCACATGAACGGAGCCGCCCAAAGCAGGTTTAATGGAGATCGTTACGCTGTAACCGCGATTTTCAATGTGCAGTTTTTCTATGTATGTTTCCGGGACATGCTCCAGCCACACACTCTGCCAGATGCCGGAAACGGGGGTATACCACATACCGCCCCGGTTCAGGGTCTGCTTGCCGTAAGGGTAGGACTGATCCTGCAGATCGTCAAAACAGCAGACCTGCAGTGTGTTCTCCTCTTTCAGGAAACCTGTAATATCAAAAGAGAATGCCTCATAACCGCCCTTGTGGGTGCCGGCAGGCTTGCCGTTGACGAAGACATCCGCCCGCTGATCCGCCGCACCGATGTGCAAAATCACACGGCCCTTGTCCCAACCTTCCGGCAGGCGGAAATTCCGGGTGTAGCACAGAATGCTTCCCTCATCAAAATGGGCACCGATTCCGGAGAGTTTGCTTTCCGGACAGAATGGCACCCGAATGGAACCCTTCTTTTCGTAGTCAACGGAAAAGTCCCATGCTCCATTCAGATTCAGCCAGTCCTCCCGCTTCATCTGAGGATGGGGATGGACCTGCCACGGCATGCCGCGCAAGGTTTCACCGGCAGTTGTTGTCAGTTCATTCAGCATGATTCTTCTCCTTTTTGTACAGCGGAATCATCACGATCCACACAAACAGCAAAACGATCAGGGCAACCAGGAAAATGTTGGCATTGGGGATGAAAGAGGTCGTACCGTCATCATTGATGATTGTATCCGCATTGGCCAGCACCTTCGCACCGATGGCAGGGCCAATGATACCTGGAATCAGCACCTGCGCCACAATGCGCAGGCCCTGGAACATACCGGACTTATTCTCGGGTGTATGGGTACGCACCTTGGCACCCAGCATAGCGCCGGTACCGAGGAAGCCGCACATCATCAGCAGGCTCGCAATGAAGACAGGTGCAGTGGTGCGGAAAATGTACAATCCTACATAGCCCAGCATCAGCAGTACCAGCGTGGGAACAATGGCAAAACCGAAGCCCTTGCGGTCATAGACCTTACCGTAGATGGCGGTAAAAATAGCCGCCACAAGAATGGCCGGGGCAAAAATCAGCACATAATTGTCCATGCCCAGTGCAACGGTATAATAGAGAATCAGATAAGGCATGAACACCTGAATGGAAATATTGAACACCGCCAGTGCCGCAAGGGTAAAGTACAGCATCCGGTTGGAACCGATCACGCTGGGCCGGAAACCGTAGAAGATATTGCCAAAATAGCTCTGATTGTCCTCGGTCTTTACTTCCGGTTCCTGAATCAGGAAAAAGCCGGAAATACCGATGGCGATGACTACGATACCGATGATGTTGAAAATGGTCACCCAGCTCTCGGAAAGATTCAGGTCAAAGCTCATAAATCCGCCGAAGACCACCAGAATGGACACCAGCGGCATCATGGCATTGATGCCCTCCACTTTACCCCGGTCGCCTTCCTCTGTCACATCAGTCAACCACGCGTTGAAGCAGGCATCGTTGGCGGTGGAGCCGAAGAACGTCATGATGCAGTCCATGATAATCACAAGGCTCACACCCACGGAAGCGGCAGAAACAGCCGCAGGGAACAGGGCATGGATCACATCCATACGGATCCACGCAAAACTCCAGATGGAAATACCCCAGAGGATATAGCCACCGCAGATAAAAATCTTCCGCTTGCCCAGTTTGTCGGACAGCGCGCCGATCAGCAGTGTCGTCACCGTTGCCGCAATGGCAGAGGCCGCCACCATGGTAGAAATCGCTTCAGCCGATGCATGGAACATTTTGTAGATAAAGACGTTGAAATACATGTTTTCAACGGTCCATGCCACCTGACCGGTCAGGCAGAAAATCACCAGTGCCAGATAAAACCGGCTGTTTTTCTTAATGCTTGTCATATGGATCCGCTCCTTTTTCCCTCAGTTAACTGTCTTATTTTAACACACATGGAAAATGACTGTCAATGCTTTAAGAATCTATAAAAAGACTTGGCTTTTGGCCAGAATTATGGTATAATGTTATGCACTCGATATACAGTAAATCGTCTTATTAAGAGAACGAGGTTTTCATATGAAAGATTTATCTAAAATCTCCGTTGTCCTGCCCTCTTTGGATCCCGATGAGAAGCTCCACGCGGTCATCGACGGTCTTCTGGAGTATGGCTTTACGGATATCATTCTGGTCAACGACGGCAGTAAGCCTGAAAATCTGCACTACTTTGAAGCGGAAGCTTCCGCACATCCCGATATCATTCACCTGCTGCACCACGAGGTCAATAAGGGCAAGGGTGCCGCGCTGAAGAATGCCTTCCGCTACTTCCTGGAAAACCGGCCCGATGGTTTCGGTGTGGTCTCGGTGGACGGCGACAACCAGCACCATCCCGAGGACACGCGCCGCTGCTGCGAAAAAATGCTGGAAACCGGCCGCATTGCACTGGGCTGCCGTGATTTCACGCTGGACCATGTGCCCGCCCGCAGCCGCTTCGGCAATCAGACCACTTCTGCCATTTTCAAGGTCTTCGTGGGCATGACCCTCTCCGATACCCAGACGGGTCTGCGCGCCATTCCCCGTGCCGATCTGGAGGTTCTGAGCACCATCAAGGGCGAACGTTTCGAATACGAAACCAATATGCTGCTGGCCATGAAGGAAAAGGGCATTGGCTTCGACGAAGTAAAGATCCGCACCGTGTACATTGAGGAAAACAAATCTTCCCATTTCCGCCCGATTCAGGATTCCTGGAAGATTTACAAGCTGATTCTTGCCCATTTTTTTCGGTACACGCTCAGTAGTTTAGCATCCGCCGTGGTTGATACCAGTGTTTACTCCCTGCTAAGCTGGCTGCTGAGCGGCATTCTCACCGGATTCGGCCTTACGGCTGCAGCGGGCATCGGTGCCCGTGTGGTTTCTTCCCTGCTGAATTTCTTCCTGAACAAGAAGCTGGTTTTCGAAAGTCAGGTAAGCACCTCCAAAGCCATGCTGCGCTACTATACATTGGCCATTCCCCAGATGGCGGCGCAGGTACTGCTGACGCAGGGTGCTTACGCACTGCTGGGCATCCCTGACACCGCTACCGGCCTGCGTACCCTGCTGTACGCAGTGGTTATGACTGCGCTGTATATCATCAGCTTCATGATCCAGCAGCGCTGGGTCTTCGCAGTCGACAGAAAAGAGAAAGAAAAAGTATAATGAAATGAGGATTTCCCCATGATTGAATCGATCCGCGCATTGCTGGATGCTCTGGCTGTCAGTTTCGATTTGCCGATTCTGGACTGGATCGCCGCAAATCTGTGGTGTCCGGTACTGGATGTGCTGATGCCCATAATCACGCTGCTGGGTGATGCCGGCATTTTCTGGATTGCTGTAGCCGTTCTGTTTATCTTCACAAAGAAGTACCGTAAAATCGGTATTGGCATGATGTTCGCCCTGATGATGGGTCTTGTGATTTGCAACATCTGGCTCAAGCCTACCATCGCCCGGATTCGCCCCTACGATTTCCAGCTGCAGTTTTTTGCAAAGGAAATTCCCTTGCTGGCCGGCGGTATGCACGACTTTTCTTTCCCCTCCGGCCATACCATTGCTTCCTTCGAAGCTGCCGTGGTGATTCTGCTGGGCAACAAGAAGCTGGGCATTCCTGCCATGATTCTCGCCTGCCTGATTGCCTTCTCCCGTCTGTACCTGTATGTCCACTATCCCACCGATGTGATCGTCTCCGTGATTCTGGGCAGCATTCTGGCACTGATCGGCTGGTATCTGGCACAGAAGGTTATGGAAAAACTCCCCGCAAAGCTGAAATAATATAAAATGGGGCTGTAAAAAAAGTCCCTAAAAAAGCAGGCTGTGCCGAAAGGTACAGCCTGCAAAAATATTTATAGAGAAACGGCTGGTTCCAGTAGAAGAACCAGCCGTTTTGTAGTATCATAAAGTTACCACACAACATGAAA
>JBGVFB010000071.1:0-6790 GCA_045120675.1 Faecousia sp.
GGGCACCACGATGGAGCCGTCGGCGCGCTGGTTCTGTTCCACGATGGCGGGGAAGATACGGGAGGTGGCCAGACCGGAGCCGTTCAGGGTGTGAACGTAGTCGATTTTGCCGTCGGCGCGGCGGTAACGGATGTTGCCGCGGCGGGCCTGGTAGTCACGGGCGTTGGAGACGGAGGAAACTTCCTTGTAGCCGTTCATGGAGGGGATCAGGATCTCAATGTCATAGGTTCTGGCCATGGAGGCGGAGCAGTCGCCTGCGGCCAGCTTCACGGTGCGGAAGTGCAGGCCCAGACCGGCGACCAGGTACTCAGCCTTCTTGACCAGCTCCTCGAAAGCCTCGTCGGAGCCCTCGGGGGTGGTGAACTGGAACATCTCCACCTTGTTGAACTGGTGGCCACGGACCATGCCGCGCTCGTCGGCACGGTGGGAACCGGCTTCACGGCGGAAGCAGGGAGTGTAAGCAAAGAACTTCTTGGGCAGGTCAGCCTCGGTCAGGATCTCGTCACGGTAGACGGATGCCAGTGCAGCCTCTGCGGTGGGCAGCATGTAGAAGGTGCCGCCTTCGGTGGGATGGTTGGAAATCTTGAAGACTTCGTCAGCAAACTTGGGGAACTGACCGGCAGTCAGACCGCACTGGTACTCCAGCATGTGGGGAGGCAGGATGAAGTCGTAGCCGTCAGCGGTGTGCGTGTCGATGAAGTAGTTCAGCAGTGCCCACTCCAGTCTTGCGCCCATGCCGGTGTACATCCAGTTGCCGGCGCCTGCCAGCTTGACACCGCGCTCGTAGTCGATCAGTCCCAGATTCTGGCACAGATCCACGTGGTGCTTGGGTTCAAAGTCGAAGGAGTGCTTCTCGCCGATGTAGCGCAGGGGCTCGTTGTTCTCCTTGCCGCCGGGCAGCAGGTCGGCATCGGGCAGGTTGGGCAGAGCCAGCATGTTGGTGTACAGCTGCTCCTCCAGCTCCTTCAGCAGGTTCTTGTCATCAGCGATGGACTCGTCGATCTTGACGGACTCAGCCATGTTTGCTGCAATCTGAGCTTCCACAGCGGAGGTGTCCTCACCCTTCTTCTCCAGACCCTTCTTCATGCCAAACAGCTTACCGTTTTCCTTGGAAATCTTGTTCTTCTGAGCGGTCTTGGTTTCGGTGGAGGTCTTCAGGCCGCGAACCTGAACATCCAGCTCCAGAATCTTGTCAATGATGGCATCGCAGTCCACTTCCTTGGCCTTCAGGCCGGCCTTGACTGCATCGGGATTTTCTTTGATCTTACGAATGTCTAACATATTTACCTCTCCTTAATTTTGAGAAAACTTTTATTCAGCGTCGACGATGCTTCCGTCGGATTTTTCGGGAATCAAAAAGGCGCAGATGATATACGCGATGATGCCTGCAGCGGCGAAGACGGAGGTGATAGCCCACAACACGCGCACCACGGTCACATCGATATTCAAATATTCCGCCACACCGCCGCAGACACCGGCGATCACGCGATTGGACTTGGAGCGATACAATTTCTTCTGCATGATTGGTTCCTCCTTTTATTTCTGAAGCTTCATCAGGGCATCAAGCAAGGTTTGCAGGTCTTCCTGACCGTAGAACTCCAGCTCGAAACGACCCTTGCGCTTGCCATTGACGATCTTAACACCGCGGCCCAGATGCTTACTCAGCTGCTTTTCGCATTCGGCCACGTAGTCGATTTTCAGTACCGGTTCTTCCTTTACGGGGGCGGCTTCCTTGCTCATGTTCTTGCAGAGCATTTCTGCCTGACGGACGGAAAGACCCAGTGCGATGATTTTCTGTGCAGCTTCCAGCTGCTTTTTCTCGGTTTTCAGGGTCAGAACTGCCCGGGCATGACCGGCGGAAAGTGCGCCGGAGCGTACTTTTTCCAGCACTTCGGGGCATAGACCCAGCAGACGCAGGGCATTGGCCACAGCGGGACGGGATTTGCCCACGCGCTTTGCAGCGTCCTCCTGCGTCAGGCCGTGATCCTGCATCAGACTCTGGTAGCCCAGCGCTTCTTCCACAGGATTCAGGTCCTGCCGCTGCAGGTTTTCAATCAGTGCCAGCTCCATGGCCTTTTTATCATCCGCTTCGATGACCACCACAGGAACCTCGCTCAAGTTTGCAAGCCTTGCGGCCCGCCAGCGGCGCTCACCGGCAATGATCTGATAGTAGCCGCTGTGCAATTCACGAACGGTCAGGGGCTGAATGATGCCATGCTCCGTGATGGAATCGGACAGCGCCTGCAGCTCTTCCTCGTCAAAATCCTGACGGGGCTGATCGGGGTTGGGTTCTACTTTATAGATGGGAAGCATCCGGTAGCCGCTCTGCTGCTGGGGCTCTTCGTTGAAATCTCCCAGCAGTGCGCCCAGACCCTTACCCAGACCTTTGTTGGATGCCATAAGCTCATCCTTCCTTATAGTTTGTTGCGAATTTCTTCCGCCATGGCCTTATAGGCCACTGCGCCGCGGCTGGAACGGTCGTAGACCGTCACGGGCAGGCCGTGACTGGGTGATTCCGCCAGACGGATGTTGCGGGGGACTACCGTGGCGAATACTTTTCCGGGGAAGTGACGGCGTACTTCCTGCGCCACTTGGGTGGAGAAATTGGTTCGGCCGTCGAACATGGTCAGTGCCACACCGAAGATTTCCAGACGGGGATTCAGCTTCCGTTTGACGATGCGCAGGGTGGACATCAGGTCGGACAGACCTTCCAGTGCGAAATATTCACACTGCACCGGCACCAGAATGCTGTCGGCGGCGCACAGGCCGTTCAGGGTCAGCAATTCCAGCGAGGGCGGACAGTCAATGAAGATCACATCATAATCGTTCTTGATTTGCTGCAGGGCGATTCCCAGCTGGTGGTTAGGGTCGTTGGCACTTAGCAGCTCCACACCGGCACCTGCGAGGTCCGGATGAGAGGGGAGTACGTCGCCGTAAGGTGTCTTGACAATAGCGGAACGCACATCCACATTGTTGATCACCACGTCATAGACGGAATTCTTGATATGGCGCTTGTCCACACCGAGGCCGGAGCTGGCATTTGCCTGAGGGTCAAAGTCGCACAGAAGCACCTTCAGACCCAGATCTTTCAGGGCCGCAGTCAGGTTGACGGCTGTGGTGGTCTTGCCGACACCGCCCTTCTGATTGACAACTGCAATGATTTTTCCCATTTTCCGCCTCCTTTAAAAATGTTGTTTCATTATAGCAACCGGTTTGCCTGAAATCAAGAGTGCTTCACGTGAAACACAAAAAACAAAGTACAGAACAAAACCGATGTTTCACGTGAAACAAATCAGTTGATGGTTTCCACCGTGGAATAATTCTGGCCAAGGAACCGCTGGACATCCAACTGCCTGAAAAAGTCAATGGAAATAGACACCAGAATGCCGGCCAGTAACGTCATCAGGCACAAAGCGACAATCAGGTGCCTGTTAGACTTCTTCAGATGCAGGATCTGCTCTTCCGGGGTCCGCACCCGTTTGCGGGGAGCGGCTTTTTTGGGGGAAACATCCTGCCGGTTGGGGAGGTTGATGATCACGTCCGGTCTGACGGGATTTTTTGCCATCTGGTCCAGACAATGGGGGCAGAATGCCTGATCACTGTCATATTTCCGTCCGCACTTCATGCAATTCATGGCGACACCTCCCATTTTCATCGTTGCCGCTATTGTACAACAAATTTCGCGCCCCGTAAAGGGGTTTTCAGAAAGTGGATGAGAAATTGCTGTTTATTGCACTATTGCACCTCACCGAAAAGTTGTCATTCCAAGGAGGGGCGAAGCCCCGACGTGGGAACCTCCAGCACCGAA
Organism: Faecousia sp.; assembly: GCA_045120675.1. Classification (GTDB taxonomy): domain Bacteria; phylum Bacillota; class Clostridia; order Oscillospirales; family Oscillospiraceae; genus Faecousia. The sequence goes on from JBGVFB010000071.1 coordinate 3,809, forward strand.
GTACGAGGATATACGCACCAATTAACATCGAATATCTGAGATTTACAATGTTAACCGGATTTTTATGATCATACCGCACAGCAGGAGATTGCCACGTCGCCGCCCTTGAGGTCGGCTCCTCGCAATGACACGGTAATTCGGTGGCCGGCTGCGTCTATCCAACAGAGTTCCTTATGTAGAGTTGAAATCTGCACTGCAGTAACGAATCGGGCGGGCCCAATGGTGTATCGACACATGCCGGCCTATCAGGCACGCGCTGGCCGTCGGCCCTTGCCGACAGATTGAAATTTGAATAAATGTGTACAAACTGTAAAGTTGTATAAACCCTATTGACAGTCATATGACCATATGATATTATCATATCACCAGAAAACAAAGGAGGTACCACCAATGAACTGGAAGATTCCCGGCACGACATTGGAAGCAGAGCGCAGCAATGCTGACCGCACCGTGGATTTGTTCCGTTCCATGTTCCTTGCGGGCGGTCTGACCTTAAGTCAGGTGGCCAGCATCACGGGATTGGAAAATCATACGATCCAGAACTGGGTCAAGCGGGGTTTTCTGCCCCCACCCCAGAACAAGCGCTATAATATGGAGCAGCTGTGCCGCATCCTCAACATCAACCTGCTCAAGGGCAATATGCCGCTGGAGCAGATCATCAAGCTGATGGCCTACTTAAACGGCGACTTAGCGGATGAAAGCGATGACCTTGTGGATGATACGATGCTGTACTTCATGTTCGTCAGTCTGGCCTCCCGCGCCCGTCACATCGGCGGCACGGAAAACTGGGATGAAGCACTGAAGCAGATTACCGCAGATTACGTGGAGCCGGTTCCCGGCGCCCGCGAGAAGCTGTGCAAGGTGCTGAAAATCATGCTGACCACATGGATCGCCAATCTGGTCAAGGCAGCTGCCGACCGGATGATGGAAGAACTGTAAATACATTTCCAAAAGGAGAAATGCAATATGGAAAACAATGAAACCTACAACTGGGCACCCAACGACCCGGGACAGAAGAAAAACAAGCCCTCGTTCAAAAAACTGGGTACCACAATCATGATCGTGCTGCTGGCCATGGTCATTGCCGGCGGTGCCATGTCCTGCTTCTACACCGTCGATGACAAGCAGCAGGCTGTGGTCACCACCTTCGGCAAGGTGACCGACATCACCGATGCCGGTGTTCACTTTAAGATGCCCTTCGGCATCCAGAGTGTGCAGAAGGTAGACGTGAATGTGTACCAGAAGATTGAGCTGGGCTATTCCAGTGCCAACGGCAACAAGAACACCAGCGAAAGCACCATGATCACCGGCGACTACAACATCGTCAACGTGGACTTCTTCGTGGAGTACCGCATTTCCGATCCGGTTCAGTACCTGTATTCCTCCAATGATCCCGAGCTGATCCTGAAAAACCTGATTCAGAGCCAGATCCGCAACGTGGTCGGCTCCTCCACCGTTGATGCGGTTCTGACCGACGGCAAGGAAAATATCCAGATGCAGGTCAAGGATCTGGTGACCCAGATTCTTTCGGAGTACGACATCGGCCTGACGCTGGTGGACGTGCGCATTCAGGACGCAGAAGCACCCACGCAGGAAGTTATCGAAGCCTTCAAGGCGGTCGAAACCGCAAAACAGCGGGCGGAAGCCGTGATCAACGATGCCAAGGCTTACCAGAATGCCCAGATTCCTCAGGCAGAAGCACAGGCCGACCAGGCCATCCAGAACGCGGAGTATCTGAAGCAGAAGCGTATCAACGAAGCCGTCGAGCAGGTGGCCATGTTCAGCGCCATGTATGAGGAATATGCCCGCAACCCCGCAATTACCAAATCCCGTATGTATTACGAAGCCATCCAGGAGATCCTGCCCGGTGTGAAGCTGTACATCAATACCGCTCAGGGCGGCGACGATGTGCAGATGCTCCTGCCGCTGGATTCTCTGGTAGACACCGAAAACTGATGGAGGTGGCAGAATTATGAAAGCAAAAACCATTCTGATCATCATCGCCATTCTGGCGCTGATCGGCCTGACCAATTCTCTTTACACCGTGGCAGAAAATGAATATGCCTGCACGGTCCGTTTCTCCAAGATCATTGATACCACCGACGAGGCTGGTCTGCACTTCAAGGTGCCCTTCATCGATTCCGTGAAGTATTTCACCAAGGCTACCCAGCTTTACGACATTCCCCCCAGTGAAGTGCTGTCCTCCGACAAGCAGAACATGACCGTGGACTGCTACATTCTCTGGTCCATTTCCGATCCCAAGCTGTTCTACCAGACTCTGGGTTCCACCGGTGTTGCTGAGGACCGTCTGGATAATCTGACCTACAACGAGCTGAAGACCGTCATGGGTACGCTGGCACAGGCGGACATCATCAATATGAATGACGGTGCTGAGCGTAATGAAATTTACGAAGGCATCTCCACCAGCGTGGACGGCGAAGCTCTGAAGTACGGCATCCATGTGGAGGACGTGAAGATCAAGCAGTTTGACCTGCCCGATTCCAACCTGACCGCCGTTTACTCCCGCATGATCTCCGAGCGTAACCAGATGGCCGAAAAGTACACCGCCGACGGCAACTATGAAGCATCCATCATCCGCAACGACGTGGATAAGCAGGTAAACATTCTGGTTTCCAATGCCAAGGCCGAAGCCGCCAAGCTGGAAGCCGAGGGCGAAGCAGAATACATGCGTCTGCTGGCCGCCGCTTACGACACCAAGGACAAGAAGGAATTCTACGAATTCACTCTGGCACTGGATGCTCTGAAGAAGAGTCTGGAAGGCGAGGAAAAGACCGTCATTCTGGACGGCAACTCCGAACTGGCAAAAATCCTCATGGGCGCAAATTGATGTTTGCCGGGATGCCCCGGCTGGCAATACGTGACTGGTAATCCGGCAATCACCAAACATGACTGCCCGATTCGAAGCGTTATTTATCGTATCGGGAGATAAGTTTGGATTTTGTACAACGTTTAGACACGAAT
>JBGVFB010000072.1:0-13609 GCA_045120675.1 Faecousia sp.
ATTCAAATTTCAGTTTGTGGGGATATTTTTATTGTGCGATTGCCACTGGCAATCGACCTATTTTGATTCGCTGCGCGGAGCACCACCCCGCAGGCAATTCGTGCCTGACTGGCCGGCAGGTGTCGACACACCATTGAGCCCACCCGATTCGTTACCGCGGTACAAATTTCAATTTATTCTTCTGTTGCACCGCACCGAAAAGTTGTCATTCCGAGGAGGGGCGAAGCCCCGACGTGGGAATCTCCAGCACCGCAGCACGAAGTAATAGAAACCAATTAACATCGAATATTCAAGATTTACAATGTTAATCGGTTGTTTCCGCAGCAGACCGCGAAGCAGGAGATTGCCACGGCCCTTCGGGCCTCGCAATGACATGGTAACTTGATGGCTGGTTACGTTTATCTAACAGAGCGATAAATGCCAATTTACCGTCTCATGTTGCTGTAGAGTTTCTCCAGCAGATTACGCAGGGGCTTGAACATAATCAGTGCCATGCCGAAATTACCGCCGCAGTGGAGCAGGTCAAAGGGGATACCCGACACCCACTTCGATGCCGCATAAGCAAAACCGCCGATGAACACATCCACAATGCCGCACAGCGCGCCAAAGAACAGACCGAAAACCGCACTGAGCAAGGCCCATGCCAGCGGGTGCGTGGCTTTTCGCATCATAATCGCGCCCAGTGCCAGTACCGTCCAGACGTACAGGTAATAGACATTCCACGTGCTGATGCCGTAGAAGAGAATCTCCATCACCACGAAAATATACACCGGATACAGGCACTTCCAGCCGAATACCACCGCAAAAATCATGACCAGTAAGCTCACCGGTTCGATATTGGGCAGCGGTGCCATGGCCACCTGCAGCGCAAAGGTCAGTGCGCCCAGCACACCGAACAGCGCCATCTCCTGTATGCTTAGGGCTTTTTTTCGATTAGCCAATGGTGTACACCAGCTTGAAGGTGTCACCGTCGGCAATGGGAATCTGGTCCGCGCCGGTAATGGCGGCTTCCTCACCGATGAACACCTGCCACCAGCCGTTATCTACACTCCAGTCAGCGGTTTCACCGTCGGCAGTGTCGAAATACAGGCCGAATTCACCGTAGTTGGCAACAACAATATTTTCATTGACCAGCACCTTGCCGAGATATTCTTCCTCTGTCGCACAGGTGAAGACCTTCTCGCTGCCGTCCTTGTGGACAACGGTGACGGTGATGGTCTTGCCGCCGGCGGTGGTTTCAGGACGGGTCACTACAAAAACACCCAGCATCACAGCGATACAGGCAATCAGGGCAACGGCGACCAAAATCATTTTCTTGTTCTTCATAGTTTTACCTCCGTAAAATAAAATAGGCTGCGGCACCAAAAGATGCCACAGCCGTTTTTCTGTGATCATTTCACTCCCATAACACGCAGGAGCGAGGAAAACTACTTTGTAGGTCTTCTGACTCGTGCCTAGCGGAAAACTCCGCAGCCGTTTCCGTCTTCCCAAGGAACTCCTCAGTGACTGGCTTTCGCCAAAGAAACGACCGTCAACACATACAGCGGCGGTACCGTCCGGGATTCACACCCGATTGTCTTGTTCAGCAGCGCAGGTTCAACGCCTGAGCTGCCACAAAGCAGCTTATGAAGTTATCTGCATCATAGCACTTCCGGTTTCATCTGTCAAGTGGCAAAAAATAGTGTAAAATCCGGCAATTTTCTTTGACGGACACCATTCCTTATGCTATAATGATAAATTGAAAAGTTATGGGAAAGCCCCATTGGAGGAAATAAATATGCGAATGAGAAGAATGAAAAACTTAGAATCCCGCATGGCAAACTGCGCAGATCTGAGAATTACCGATCCCGCCGCTTTGAAGGGTAACTGGCGCAGCCTGAAGCAGGACGCCACGCAGCTGTGGGTGGAGGTTGGCTGTGGCAAGGGCAAATTCACTGCCGAAACCGCCGAAGCAAATCCCGACGTGCTGCTGATCGCCGTGGAGCGCTGCCGCGAAGCCATGGTGGTCGCCATGGAAAAGGCACAGACTATGGGTCTGAAGAATGTATTCTACATCGATATGGATGTTGCTAACATTGAAGAGATTTTCGCGGGTTTTGAGATTGACCGCCTGTTCATCAACTTCCCCGATCCCTGGCCCCGCAAGAAGAATGCCAAGCGCCGTCTGACCTACCGCACCTTCCTTGACAAGTACTGCCGCGTCATCAAGCAGGGCGGTGAAATCCACTACAAGACCGACAATGCCCCCCTCTTCGAGTTCTCCGTGGAGGAGTTCGCTGCCTGTGGTCTGGAAGTGAAAAATCTGACCCGCAATCTGCATGAAAACGGCATTGTGGGCATCATGACCGGCTATGAAGAGAAATTCCATGCCCTCGGCACCCCCATCAACCGCTGTGAAGTGGTTTGCAAGCCCTTCGTCCTGCCTCCGGAAGAGAAAAAGCAGAAGGACGAGGAAGAAGCATGAACGAAGTTCTGAATCAGCTGAAATCACGCAAATCTGTGCGCGTCTATGAGGACAGACCCATCGGCGAAGCTGAAAAGACCGCCATTCTGGAAGCCGCATTGCAGGCACCCACGGCGGGCAATATGGCGCTGTACACCATTCTGGACATCACCGACCCCGAGAAAAAAGCGGCGCTCTCCGTCAGCTGCGACAATCAGCCTTTTATCGCCACCGCACCCATGGTGCTGATCTTCTGCGCCGATTACCGCCGTTGGTACGATGTGTTCTGCCAGTGCGTTGACGAGGTTCGCCAGCCTGATCTGGGCGATCTGTTCCTCGCCGAAGCGGATGCCATCATCGCCGCCCAGAACGCGGTGGTTGCCGCCCAGAGTCTGGGCATCGGCAGCTGCTACATCGGTGACATCACCGAGAATTTTGAATATCACCGTACCCTGCTGAATCTTCCTCAGTATGTGGTTCCCGCTGCGATGCTGTGCTTCGGTTACCCGACACCCCAGCAGCAGAAGCGCCCCAAGCCGCCCCGTCACCGTGTCTGCGACATGGTTCACGAAAACGGGTATGATACCGAAAAAGCTGCCCGGATGACCGATATGCTATCCCGCCAGCAGAACACTTCCGGTGACGCGCTGGCAGATTATATCCGCCGCTTCTGCAAACGCAAGTGGAACAGCGAATTCAGCAAGGAAATGAGCCGTTCCTGCCGTGCCATGGTGCAGGACTGGTGTAAGCACGAATAAACAACCCCATTGGAGGGATTTTTATGACCTATCATGCAGGAACCTGTGACGTTGCCGTCATCGGCGCGGGTCATGCGGGCATTGAAGCCGCACTGGCCGCTGCCCGTCTCGGCATGCACACGATCCTCTTTACCATTAACTTGGATGCTGTGGGCAATATGCCCTGCAACCCCGCCATCGGCGGCACCGGTAAGGGCCATCTGGTCCGCGAAATCGATGCCCTCGGCGGCGAGATGGGCATTGCAGCCGACAAAGCCTGCATCCAGTACCGGATGCTGAACAAGGGCAAGGGCCCCGCGGTGCACTCTCTGCGGGCTCAGGCCGACCGCCGCAAGTACCAGCAGGTGATGAAGCAGACCCTGGAGCAGCAGGAAAACTTGGAACTGAAGCAGGCCCAGATCACCCGGATTCTGGTGGAAAACGGCCATGTGACCGGTGTTCAAACCCAGCTGGGTGCTATTTACGATGCAAACGCTGTCATCATCGCCTCCGGCACCTACCTCGACAGCACCATCATCACCGGTGAAGTCGTCATTGAGTCGGGTCCCGACGGCATGCACCCTAGCAAGGGACTTGCGGACAATCTGCGTGCCCTCGGCCTGCCCCTGCGCCGTTTCAAAACCGGCACCCCGCCCCGCATCAACCGCCGCAGTGTGGATTTTTCCAAAATGGAGCTGCAGCCCGGTGACGAAACCCCCGAGCCTTTCTCCTTCCGCACGGAAGAAAAAATCTATAACAGTGCCGTGTGCTACCTGACCTACACCAACGAGGAGACCCACCGGATCATTCGGGAAAATCTCCACCGCAGTCCCATGTACGACGGCACCATTTCCGGTGTCGGCCCCCGCTACTGCCCCAGCATCGAGACAAAGATCGTCCGTTTTGAGGATAAATCCCGCCACCAGCTGTTCATTGAGCCCTGCGGTCTGGACACGGAAGAGCTTTACATTCAGGGCTTCTCCTCCAGCCTGCCGGAGGATGTGCAGCTGGCCATGATGCGCACCATTCCGGGTCTTGAAAATGCCGAAATGATGCGCCCTGCCTATGCCATCGAGTACGAGTGCATCGACCCCACGGCATTGCTGCCCACACTGGAAACCAAGGCCATTTCCGGCCTGTACGGTGCCGGCCAGTTCAACGGTACCTCCGGCTATGAAGAAGCCGCCGCACAGGGTCTGATCGCCGGTATCAATGCCGCGCTGAAGCTGCAGGGAAAAGACCCCTTCATCCTGACCCGCGATACCAGCTACATCGGTACCCTCATCGACGATCTGGTGACCAAAGGTACGGAAGAACCCTACCGCATCATGACCAGCCGCAGCGAATACCGTCTGCTGCACCGGCAGGACAATGCGGATCAGCGCCTGACCGCGCTGGGTGCGCAGGTAGGACTGGTTCCTCCGGCGCGACTGCAGCAGGTGGAGGAAAAGTATGAAGCTGTCCGCCGGGAAATGAACCGGTTGGAAAGCAATGGTGTTCCCGCATCCGAAGCCCTCAATGCCATGCTGGCAAATCGCGGCAACGCACCTGTGGCAAATTCTGCAAGACTGGCAGATCTGCTGCGCCGTCCGCAGGTAACCTATGCGGATATTGCGCCTTTTGACCCGGGCCGTCCGGAACTGCCCGCCGCCGTTACCGACGAGGTAGAGATTCAGATCAAGTATGCCGGTTACCTTGCCCGTCAGGAAAAACAGGTGCAGGAATTCAAGAAGGAAGAATCCCGCCGTCTGCCGGAGGGCATCGACTTCAATGCCATCACCGGCCTTCGTCTGGAAGCGCGGCAGAAGCTGTCGGAGATCCGCCCCCTGTCCATCGGACAGGCAGGCCGCATTTCCGGCGTCAGCCCTTCTGACATCGCTGTGCTCCTCATCTGGCTGGAACAGCAAAAGTAAATAGCAAAACTGCCCGCATCCGCGGGCAGTTTTTGTTTCTATATTCATTTCAAATTTCAGTTTGTCGGCGAGGGCCGACAGCCAACGCGTGCCTATCTGGCCGGCAGGTGTCGATACACCATTGGCCCCACCCGATTCGTTACTGCAGTACAAAATTCACTTTGTCGTGCTGTTGCACCGCACCGAAAAGTTGTCATTCCGAGGAGGGGCAAAGCCCCGACGTGGGAATCTCCAGCACTGCAGCACGAAGAAATAGAAACCAATTAACATCGAATATCCAGAATTTTCAATGTTAATCGGATGTTTCCGCATCATACCGCGCAGCAGGAGATTGCCACGGCCCTTCGGGCCTCGCAATGACATGGTAACTTGATGGCTGGTTACGTTTATCTAACAGCGCAATAAACATCAATTTGAAACTCTCTGCAAAAACAGCGCCCGGACGTATGTCCGGGCGCTGTATCATTTTGCTTATTCTGCAGAGATCATGTAGTAGTACACAGGCTGGCCGCCGCACAGCAGATTCACATCTGCATCGGGGCAGATTTCTGCAAACAGATCTGCAGTCTTCTGGGCATGCTTTTCCTTGACATCGGCACCGTAGTAAATGGTGATATACTCCTTGCCGTCGTCATGGACCTTCTGTGCCAGACTCTTCAGCAGAACCTTGATATCCTGGCTGGTACCGAACAGCTGGCTGCCGTAGAGCGCCAGATAGTCACCCTCGTGGATGTCATAGCCATCGAAGTCAGAGTTGCGGGCCGCATAGGTGATCTGCATGGTGTCAACTGTTGCCAGAGACTCGGTCATTGCTTCCACATTCTCTTCTTCGGTGCCTTCAGGATTGAAGTTCAGCATGGCGGTAACACCCTGAGGAACGGTCTTGGAGGGAATGACCACGACCTTCTTGGGGGTCAGGGCATCCACCTGCTCAGCTGCCATGATGATGTTCTTGTTGTTGGGCAGCACGAAAACCGTCTCAGCGGGAACCTTGTTGACAGCCTCCAGAATATCCTGGGTACTGGGGTTCATGGTCTGGCCGCCGGAGATGATACCGTCGGTGCCCAGGTTCTGGAACACGTCTGCCAGACCCTCGCCTGCACAAACGGAAACCACACCAAAGGGCTTCTCAGGCTCGGCGATCTTGGGAGCCAGCTCCTGCTCGCTCATGACCTTCTCGGTGTGCTGCAGGCGCATGTTCTCGATCTTGACGGTGACGAAAGAGCCGTAGTCCATAGCCTCGTGCAGAGCCTTGCCGGGGTCATTGGTGTGGACGTGGACCTTGATGATTTCCTCGTCATCCACCAGAACCAGGCTGTCGCCCAGACCGGACAGGAAGTCACGGAGCTTCTCGGGATCCAGATCGTTTTCACGCTGGATGATGAACTCGGTGCAGTAGGTGAAGGTAATATCTTCCGTATCGAAATCATCGAAATTGGCGGAATCCTTCACTTCAGTATTGGCCATACCCTCGGGAACCACCACGTCCTCGCCGCGCAGGGCGGACAGCATGGCTTCCAGTGCGAAGACCCAGCCCTTGCCGCCAGCGTCCACAACACCGGCCTTCTTCAGGACGGGGTTCATGTCGGTGGTACCGGCCAGAGCGATCTTGGCTTCCTCCAGAGCGGCCTCATGGACGAACTCGATGTGGTTATTCTCCTTTGCAGCAGATCTTGCCTTGGAAGCGGCCAGTCTTGCAACGGTCAGGATGGTGCCCTCAGCGGGCTTCATAACAGCCTTGTAAGCTGCGTCAACGCCTTCCTGCAGTGCATCAGCCCACAGAACGCCGTCAGCGATCTCCGCGCCCTTCAGCTTCTTGGAGATACCACGCAGCAGCAGGGACAGGATAACACCGGAGTTGCCTCTTGCACCGCGCAGCATGGCGGATGCGGTGACGGCGGATGCCTTCTCCAGAGAAGGATCCTCGGTCTTGCGCAGGTCGTTGGCAGCTGCGTTGATGGTCATGGACATGTTGGTGCCGGTGTCACCATCGGGCACGGGGAACACGTTCAGGTCATTCAGCTGCTGCTTGTGAATTTCAATGGATGCAGCCGCACTGAGCATCAGGCGGCGAAAGTCAGCACCGTTAATGGTTTGTCTCAATTTCTATTCCCTCCGATTGTTAGCCGATCATCATGGAGTCGACATACACATTGACAGCGCGCACTTCCGTGCCGGTGCACTTGTGAACCACATAGCGCACTTCGGAAATGATGGATGCACCTACAGCGTTCAGATTCACACCGTTGTCCACAATGATATGCAGATCAATGGAAATGGTATCGTCCTCATGGAAGTGGACGTAAACGCCCTTGCTGACAGACTCCTTACGCAACAGGTGATACACACCGTCGGTCACAGAGCGGGCAGCCATGCCCTTGACACCGAAGCAGTTGGCTGCGGCGGTACCTACGATCTCTGTATAGACACTGGCGCTGATATTCACGCTGCCCTTTTCATTATCTTGATGGATCATCGTAAACCTCCAAATTCAGAAATTATATGTGGGGGTTATCTTATCTTACACCATGGCTTCTTCCCAGCATTCGGGAGCAGTCAGGCCCATCATCTTCACGACGGTGGGAGCCACGTTTGCCAGACCGTATGCGCCTTCCTTGATTTCCCACTTGGTGTCCTTGTCATAGATGATGAAGGGAACAGGGTTCAGGGAGTGGGCGGTACGGACGGAAGTCTTACCCTTCTTGGTTTCGGTCATCTGGTCGGCATTGCCGTGGTCAGCGGTGATCAGGACGGTGTAGCCGTACTTGTCAGCTGCCTCGATGATGGCCTTCAGGCCGTTATCGACACATTCCATAGCATAAACAACAGCTTCCATAACGCCGGTGTGGCCGACCATGTCGCCGTTGGGGAAGTTGCAGCGCAGGAAATCGAACTTCTTGGAAGCCATGTTCTCAACCATCTTCTCGGTGATTTCCTTGGACTTCATAGCGGGAGCCTGCTCGAAGGGGATAACGTCGGAGGGGATCTCCTCGTAAACTTCCAGAGACTCGTCGACCTTGCCGGAGCGGTTGCCGTTCCAGAAATAGGTCACGTGGCCGTACTTCTGGGTCTCGGAAATAGCATACTCACGGATGCCGGCCTTGCACAGGGTCTCGGTCAGGGTGTTCTTGATAACGGGGGGCTGCAGCAGGTAGTTCTCGGGGATGTTCAGGTCTGCGTCGTACTGCAGCATACCGGCGAACTTGACACCGGTGTAATCGCCGCGGTCGAACTTATCGAAGTCCTTGCGGTCGAAAGCGATGGAAATTTCCTGAGCGCGGTCACCGCGGAAGTTGAACAGGATAACGGAGTCGCCGTTGGCGATCTTTGCCACAGGCTCGCCGTTGCGGGCAACGACAAATGCGGGCAGATCCTGGTCGATGCAGCCGGTCTCGGCGCGGTAGGTCTCGATTGCCTCGGTAGCGGATGCGAACATGCGGCCCTGACCCTGAACGTGGGTTCTCCAGCCCTTCTCGACCATTGCCCAGTTGGCTTCGTAACGGTCCATGGTTACCTGCATGCGGCCGCCGCCGGAAGCGATGGCATAGTCGCAGCCCTCGGTGTTCAGCTCGGAGAGCACATTCTCCAGCATGCCCACATACTCCAGAGCGGAGGTAGCGGGAACGTCACGGCCGTCCAGCAGGATGTGGCAGTAAGCCTTCTTGACACCCTCAGCCTTGGCCTGACGCAGCAGGGCGATCAGGTGGTGGATGTTGGAGTGGACATTGCCATCGGACAGCAGGCCGATGAAGTGCAGAGCCTTGCCTTCAGCATTGGCAACCAGGTCTTTCCAGGTTTCGCTTGCGTACAGAGCGCCGTTTTCGATGGACTCACCGACCAGCTTTGCACCCTGAGAGTAGACCTGACCACAGCCCAGAGCGTTGTGGCCGACTTCAGAGTTACCCATATCTTCATCGCTGGGCAGACCGACGGCAGTGCCGTGAGCCTTCAGGTAAGTATGGGGGCAGGTTGCGAGCAGATGATCCAGTGTGGGGGTCTTTGCCACGGCCACAGCGTCACCGCTGCCGCCGTCGCCCTTGCCGACACCGTCCATAATGACCAGAACAATGGGTTTTTCCATAGTAAGTTACCTCCAAAAAGCGAGTATTATCGCATAATTTTGCATTTTAATGATTGTACTATTTTACATCATTTTTTCGAGATTTACAACCTATTTTTTATTTTTTCCGTTCCTTACAAAAAAACTCCCGGGAAAATACAAAAATGAGTAATTTTCCCGGGAATTGTTAAAACTATTTTAAGTTAGAAGTTGCCTATATCAACGTTTTCTGCGGCGCTTGGAATATTTGCCCCGTCTGTTGCTGAGACCAACCACGATCGTACCCATCAGCACGAATGCCGCCACCGCGCCAATGATCACCAGTCCGATCCAGCTTTTGCTTTCTTCCTCCTCCGGAGTTTCCGGCGCAGGCACTGTAGGTGCTTCCGTTGCGGGCTCTGTGGGAGTTTCCGTAGCAGGAACCGTCACCGCTTCCGTGGGGCGGGGTGCCTCGGTCGGTGCTTCGGTCGGTGCTTCCGTGGGCGGCTGGGTAGGCACTTCGGTTGGCGCCTCTGTCGGTGCTTCCGTGGGTGCTTCGGTCACTTCCGTCGGCTCCTCCGCGCTGTCGGAAGGCACAAAATCGATTCTGCCTTTGAAGGCAGTTTCCAGTTGTTCTATGTATTCCCTGCCCCACGGCTTATCCGCCGGATAATAGATCTTGCCGTAGGTATTCCACAGGCAATTGTTGCGGAACTTGGGGAAGCTGCCGCTGCAATGGATGGCTGTCAGCGAAGAGCAGCTGGCAAAAGAAGATTCGCCGAAAATTTTGAAGGATGCCGGCAGATAGATCACCGTCAGGCCGTCACAGGATTTGAAGCTTGCAATGCCAATTTCATACAAAGAAGCGCCGAAATTCACCGTTTCCAGCGCGTCAAAATCAGAAAAAGCATTGGAACCGATGTAGCTGATCTTGCCCTTGAGTACCACCCGTTTGATTTCGTCCTTGTGGATTGCCCACGGGGCGGCCTCTTCAAAATCATCCATAGAGCCGCTGCCTGTGATGGTCAGGGTGCCGTCGGAAAAGCTCCAGGTCATGTCTTCGCCGCAGTTGTAATCGATTTCCACAGCTTCCTCTGTTTCATCGGTTTCTGTTGCAAAAACAGGTGCAGCCAGCGTCAGACACAGTGTAAATGCCAGCAGCAGCGTCAGTAGTTTTTTCATATTTTTCTCCTCCTTTGAAGGTGGATTGTGTTGCGATTGGATATCAGTTACGAATATAATTATAGCACAAATTGTATTCAGCTTTTAATTCATGGTGCCTTCGGCGCGCTTAAACAACTCGCCGATGCGGCTGCGCAGAGCCACCGCTTCTTCCCGCTCGGAAGTGCCGCTTTCATCGATCCACTTGGCAGATGCAGTCTGCGCATCCTTCAGTGTCTGCAGATCATAGCTGAGGTTCGCCACCCGGAAGGTGGGCAGACCCGACTGACGGGAACCAAAGAAATCACCGGGACCACGCAGGGCCAGATCCTCTTCCGCGATCTTGAAGCCGTCGGTGGTTTTGCACAGGGCCTTCAGGCGCTGGAGGGTTTCCGGATTCTTATTATGAGAGGTCAAAATGCAGTAGCTTTTCGCCTTGCCGCGGCCCACTCTGCCCCGCAGCTGGTGCAGCTGGGAAAGACCGAACCGGTCTGCATCCTCGATGACCATCAGCGTCGCATTGGGCACGTCCACACCGACCTCGATGACGGTGGTTGCCACCATCACATCGGCTTCACCACGGGCGAAGGATGCCATGGCATCTTCCTTTTCCTGCGCCTTCATCTGGCCGTGAAGCAAGGCGATGCGCAGATCCGGAAATACGGTTTTTTGCAATGTTTCCGCCCAAACCGTGGCCGCTTTGATGCCCAAATCTTCGTTTTCCTCCACCGCAGGACAAACCACAAAACACTGGTGACCTTCCGCCACCTGCTTACGGATGAAGGCATTGATGCGGGCGCGGTAGCTCTCGCCCACCAGGAATGTATCCACCGCTTCCCGTCCGGGGGGCAGCTCATTAATAATGGACACATCCAGATCGCCGTACATCAGCAGTGCCAAGGTTCTCGGAATGGGTGTTGCCGACATGACCAGCAGATGGGGATCGTTTCCTTTGGAGGACAGCTTGCTGCGCTGGGCCACACCGAAGCGATGCTGCTCGTCGGCGACCACAAGACCAAGGTCATGAAATGTGGTAGTATCACTGAGCAGCGCGTGGGTACCGATGATCAGGTCCGCTTCCCCTGCGGCGATAGATTCCCGTACCAGCCGTTTTTCCTTTGGGGTCAAAGAACCGGTCAGAAGCACCGTGCGGATGCCCATGGGCGCAAACAGCCGTCCCAAGGACTGATAATGCTGCTCCGCCAGAATTTCCGTTGGTGCCATCAAGGCCGCCTGACGGCCATTATTGACTGTTAAGTACGCGGCAGCCGCAGCGATCATGGTCTTGCCGCTGCCCACGTCGCCCTGCACCAATCGGTTCATGGGCGCGCCGCTGCCGAAATCATCCACAATCTCATCAATGGCCCGCTGCTGCGCGCCGGTGAGGATAAAGGGCAAAGAGGACAGGAATGGCTTCAGATTCAGGTTTTGATAGGCTTCCGTCTTTTTCTCCGCACGGCTGGCCCGCATCAGGGAAAGTCCTGCGGAAAAGACGAAGAATTCTTCGAAAATCAGCCGTTTTTTTGCCATCTCCGCCTCTGCCATGGAAGCTGGTTCATGGATGGCCGTGTAGGCCCGGTCCGCACTCAGGATACCGTAAGCTGACCGCACCTCGGCCGGAATAATCTCCGGCGGGGTATCGCAGATGGCCAGTGCCTGCCGCACCGCTTTGAGCATGGCTGCGTTGGAAAGTCCCGCAGTGAGCGGATAAATCGGCAGCACCCGACGGGTGGTAACAGGCTGGGAATCCAGCGATTCGAAGACGGGATTGGTCATGCTGTAACCGATGAAATCACCGGATACCGCACCGTAGAAAATGTATTCTCTGCCGTACTGCAGTTGCTCTGACACATATTTATTGTTAAAAAAGGTCAGATTCAGCCGTCCGGTGGTGTCTGCCACCTGAACCTTGGTCAGGTCGAGTCCCTTGCGGATGTGGGCGGTACGGGGAGTATTCATGACCATTGCCTTGAAACAGGCTGCTTTCTCCGGCTCCAGCTTTTCGATGGGCAGAAGCTTCGTGCGGTCTTCGTAGCCACGGGGGAAATGGCAGATCAGATCCCCCAGCGTAAAGATGTTCAGATTTGCAAACTGCTTTGCCTTGGTCGGGCCGATGCCCTTGAGGATCGTAATCGGATCCGTCAATTTCGCCATTTCCTCACCTCGTTTCTTCTTTTTATTATATCATAGCATAAATTGCGAAAAGAATCAAATTTCAGTTTATCGGGCGGCAGGGGCCGCCGGCCAACGCGTGCCTGACTGGCCGGCAGGTGTCGATACACCATTGGCTCCACCCGGTTCGTTACCGCTGTGCAAATTTCACTTTATTGTGCTGTTGCACCGCACCGAAAAGTTGTCATTCCGAGGAGGGGCGAAGCCCCGACGTGGGAATCTCCAGCACCGCAGCACGAAGTAATAGAAACCAATTCACATCGAATATTCAAGATTTACAATGTTAATCGGTTTTTTCCGCATCAGACCGCGAAGCAGGAGATTGCACCACAGGCATTCCCTTCGGTCCCACGTCGCATGGCTTGTTTCCGCCATGCTCCTCGCAATGACAGTGGTAGTCGGCAGCTGTCAGCGAAGAACCAACAGTGCGATAAACATCAATTTACAAAACACCCAATAAAATGAAAAAACTCCCTCCGGAAAAGAGGGAGGGAGATATTTTCAGAGAAATTAAGCCAGCTTGTTCAGCTTCAGGGTCATGCTGCTCTTCTTGCGGGCAGCGTTGTTCTTGTGCAGAAGACCCTTGATAACAGCCTGGTCAACGGACTTGACAGCGGTCTTGTAAGCAACCTCGGCAGCAGCCTTGTCGCCAGCAGTGAGAGCTGCGTCAAACTTCTTCAGGTTGGTCTTCAGCTCGGACTTGTCAGCCTTGTTCTTCTCGTAAGCGATCTTGGAACGAATGACATCCTTCTTGGAGGACTTAATGTTGGGCATTTGGGGCACTCCTTTCTCGTTATTTTCATACAGTTCTACATTATAGCGACTTTCCCTCACAAAATCAATACCCTTTTTCAAAATTTTTTCAGGATTTTAAATTGATATTTAACGTTCACTTGCAGCGCACCATCAGGTATGTCATTCCGAGGAGGGGCGAAGCCCCGACGTGGGAATCTCCAGCACCGCAGTACGAAGAAATACGGATCAATTAACATCGAATATCCAGGATTTACAATGTTAATCGGTTGTTTCCGCATCAGACCGCGAAGCAGGAGATTGCACCACAGGCATTCCCTTCGGTCCCACGTCGCCGCCCTTGAGGTCGGCTCCTCGCAATGACACGGAAACTTGATGGCTGGCTACGTCT
>JBGVFB010000073.1:0-15710 GCA_045120675.1 Faecousia sp.
ATCTGCTCCAACTACAAGGGAAAGTGGATCCTTTCAAAGCATAAGAAGCGAGATACATGGGAAACCCAGGGCGGTCACATCGAGGCCGGAGAAACACCCCTGGAAGCGGCAAAGCGGGAGCTTTTTGAGGAAAGCGGCATCTGGGATGCGGATGTGTATCCTGTCTGTGATTACTGGGGCTTTAATCCGTTCCGCTGCTCCAATGGCATGGTATTCCTTGCGGTGGTGCATTCCATAGGGGAACTCCCGGAGAGCGAAATGCAGGAGATTGGGATGTTTGATGAACTGCCAGAGAATCTGACCTATCCCCAAACCTCCCCGGTGCTGTACCGGGAATCGGAGAAATTATTATGCAGGATGTTAGAGCAATAATACAAATATATATGCGTTACTGACTTTTAGATGATTTGCAAGATATAGTATGCAGGTGTGACAACTGCCATTTTTCCGCCAGTGTTATCAGACATTGTTCCGTGCATCACGCCGTAAATGTATGTATTGGAGGTTTGAGTCATTAGGCCGGTTACTCTGTATCCTAAATCAATAACGGGACATCCGCTGTAACCGCCACAACTTGCATTTTCAAGAAAAAAGACATCGGAAACATACCCATTGTCAAGCTGAACATTTTTTACAATATTAGACGCAGGATACGATCTAAAAGAAAAGGGCTCAAACAATGCACCGATTCCTAGACCGTTGGGGAAACCGATGCTTGTTAGTTCTTCATCTCTTGAAATGGAATTAATCCGATTTGTATCAATTAATGAAGGCGAATAAATCATAACTGCAGCGTTAAGACTGTTGAAAAATGCGATATTGATGGTAATAGCACTAACATCTGCGGTCGGATGACTGATGATATTTACAGCAGTTTTCAGCTGGTTTAGGGTAACATTAATTACATTGTTGCTTTTACCTGCCATGGACACAACTGTATTAGCGTTGAATTTTCTTACTACATGATTAGCTGTAATCAAGAATAAATGCGAATCGTCTTTGGCAAGGAAAAAGCCGGTTCCAATAGATAAGGACGATTTGCCATTCTCGACTATAGGTGTAGAAAATTTGACAACAGTTTTGAATGCATCATCGCGTTTAAGCATAGTATGAGCCCTCCTTCTTAAATCTGTCTATAATAGGTGAGTCCTAATTACAGCATATCACAAGTGCGTGTGGTTGTAAACAATCCGTTTAGATAGGGAGAAAACATTCTACAAAGTGACAAAACCGCCAGTTTTCGTACTGAAAACTGGCGGTTTTGGTCCGAGTGGCGAGACTCGAACTCGCGGCATCCTGGTCCCAAACCAGGCGCCCTACCAACTGGGCCACACCCGGAAATATCAACGCTTATTCTAGTCCAACTTGGCTCATAAGTCAAGGAAAAAAAGCGCCTGCTTGAAAAGGAATACAATCATATGATATAATATGCCCAAAGAGGTGAGAAGATGCAAAAACGCGGCTTATCACAGGAATCTCTGAAGCTGCTTGCCTGCATGACGATGTTGGTGGATCATCTGGCGGTGATCATTGTTATGGGCTCTATATATTCTACCCATCATGGTATGCGGCTGGAAATCTATGAGACCATGCGGCTGATTGGCAGAATCGCTTTTCCTATTTATTGCTTTCTGCTTGCTGAGGGAAGTGCCCATACACACAATCCTGTCCGGTATGGCTTGCGTTTGGCAATATGCGCTCTGCTCTCGGAATTGCCCTATGACCTTGCCCTGTGGGGCAGAATCACATGGCAGCATCAGAATGTGATGGTGACTTTGTTTCTGGGTTTTTGCGCACTGGAGGTCATGAAGCGGTGTCCCAATCTGCCACTGAAATTGCTATTCGCGTTGCCGTTTGCGGCACTGGCAGAATTTGCAGGGGGAGATTATGGCGCGAAGGGAATTATGCTGGTGGTTCTGTTTGCTCTGACGAGAAGGATTCCCCATCGTCACTTGGCACAAGTTCTGGGCATATGGTTCATTTTCTCGCCGAACCATGCCATGTTCCTGAACTGGACACGACGCTTTTCAATCACAACGCAGGAATGGGCGGTGCTGGCGATTCTTCCCATCACCTTGTATGACGGCCGGAAGGTGACAAAGAGCAAAGCAGTGCAATGGGGATTTTACCTATTCTATCCGGCTCACTTGTTACTGCTTTATCTGATCGGGAGGTTATGATGGATATTTTGTTTAAGACCGATGACTGGGTATTCAGCTATCGTGTTGCAGGCATCTGTGTACAAAACGGAAAAGTGCTGCTACAAAAGCCGACAAACGACAATGCCCACGCATTCCCCGGCGGTCATGTGGAATTTGGGGAAACGAATGAGGAAACCCTGATTCGGGAATTCAAAGAAGAGATCGGCGCGAATATCCGGGTTGGGGAACTGAAATGGGTGGCTGAAGCCTTCTTCCCGTGGGGCGGGAGCAGGAAGCCTTGCCATCAGATTTGCCTATATTATCTGGTGGAGATTTTGAACCCTGAGATTCCAAAGACTGGTATGTTCATGGCAACAGAACACATCGAAGGCCGAAATTTTGAACTGGAGTATCACTGGGTTCCCATTGAAAATGTGGGAAATCTGGAAGTTTATCCCACAGAAACTCCTGCACTGCTGCAAAAATTACATGAGGGTGTGCAGCATTTCGTCTACAAAGAGTGAAAAGACCGCCGGGAGATTTCTCCCGGCGGTGACTTTATGCGTTTTTGTGGCAACTTTTCCACAGGCTGAAGGCGGCGAGAGATAGACCTGCGAAAATCAGAACAATTGTCAATGTTATCACATAGCTCATAGGGGGTGTTTGCGCGTAATACATGACATCAGGACGGTAGCCTTCCCCACGCATTACCTCCAGTGCAATGGTGGCATTGCGGATATAATACAGGCTGACCCATTCTATCACCAGCGCCAGTACACCAACCAATGCAGTAATCCAGCCAAGGGTAAAGAACCGCCGCAGAAGATTGGCGCGGACATAATCATTGACGGGATGTGCGGTGGAAAGACTGTTCTGCTTCTGTGAAGTTATTCCCAGCAGTTCATCGGTGCTGATGCCGAATACCCGGCTCAGTTCCACAATCTTTTCCAGTTCGGGAGCGGACTGACCCGTTTCCCATTTGCTGATGGATTGACGGGAAACGCCAACCTGCTCTGCCAATTGTTCCTGAGAAAGTCCCAGTGCTTTTCTGAGTTGAAGAATCTTTCCTGATAACTCCATGAATGCCACTCCTTTCGTGACGTTATTATAGAAAAAGAGGTGGTTGCAGTCTACCAAGAGCTCTTGATAAATCCGCAACCACCAGTTGCATTTTACACATTAAACAGGAAGTTGACGATGTCGCCGTCCTTCATGACGTATTCCTTGCCCTCGCTGCGGACGCGGCCCTGTGCCTTGGCGTTTGCCATGGTACCCAGAGTCTTCAGGTCCTCGAAGGCGATAACCTCAGCACGGATGAAGCCGCGCTCAAAGTCGGTGTGGATCTTGCCGGCAGCCTGAGGGGCCTTGGTACCCTTCTTGATGGTCCATGCGCGGCACTCGTCAGAACCGGCGGTCAGGAAGGAGATCAAACCCAGCAGCGCATAGGAGCTGCGGATCAGACGGTCCAGACCGGACTCTGCAACACCCAACTCTTCCATGAACATGGCCTTCTCGTCGGGATCGTCCAGCTCTGCAATGTCTGCTTCCAGCTTGGCGCAGATGGGGATGATCTGGCTGCCTTCTTCATCGGCCAGCGCCTTCACAGCCATGTAGTGACGATTTGCTTCGGGCTCGTTGATCTCGTTCTCAGCCAGATTTGCGACGTAGATGGTCTTCTTCAGGGTCAGCAGGTCGGAAGTGCCGATCAGGGCCATTTCTTCCTCGGTGCCGTCGAAGGTACGGGCCAGCTTGCCTTCGTTCAGGTGCTTCTGCAGCTCGGTGAAGACTTCAACTTCCTTCAGGAACTTCTTGTCACCGCCCTTGCAGGCCTTCTGTGCCTTGTCGATGCGGCGGTCGACCATTTCAATGTCAGCCATGACCAGCTCCATGTTGATGATTTCAATATCACGCAGAGGATCGGTGGAACCTTCCACGTGGGTGACGTTGGAATCCTCAAAGCATCTTACCACGTGAACGATGGCATCGGTGGTGCGGATGTTGCTCAGGAACTTGTTGCCCAGACCTTCGCCCTGGGATGCGCCTTTGACCAGACCGGCGATGTCAACGAATTCGATGACAGCGGGTGTGTGCTTTTTGGGCTTGTAGAAGTCGCTCAGCCAGTTCAGACGCTCGTCCGGCACGGAAACGACACCCACGTTGGGGTCGATGGTGCAGAATGCGTAGTTGTCCGCAGGAACACCTGCATTGGTGATGGCATTAAAGAGGGTGGACTTGCCCACGTTGGGCAGGCCTACGATACCTAATTTCATGTTTTTATTTCATCCTTTCGGTTATTAACGTTTGCTTCTTTTGCGGTTATAAAGCTTTGCCAGACCGCCTTCGCTGGTTTCACGGAACCGGTGGTTGAGGTTGATGCCGGTTTCATGCATGGCGCGGCAGACCATATCATAGCTGATATTACGGGAGCCGGTGAGGAAATAGCTGAGGTTACAGGCATTCATGGCGCGGTTGGCTGCAACTGCATTGCGTTCGATGCAGGGAATCTGCACCAGACCACAGATGGGGTCGCAGGTCAGACCCAGATGATGCTCCATGGCAACCTCTGCCGCATATTCTACCTGATCCAGATCCTGTCCGTACAGCTCCGCCAGTGCAGCGGCAGCCATGGAACAGGCGGTGCCAATCTCGGCCTGACAGCCGCACTCTGCACCGGAGATGGATGCGTTGCGCTTGGTCAGATTACCGATGATACCGGCAGTGGCCAGACCTCTGCAGATCTGCTCGTCTGTAAAGCCACGGGTTTCCTGTGCATATTTGAGAACTGCGGGCAGCACACCGCAGGCACCGCAGGTGGGCGCAGTGACGACAGTGCCATTGTCAGCATTCTGCTCTGCAACTGCATAGGCATAGGCGGCGATTTTCTGGAATTCGATCAGGGCGGGAACTTTTTCTTCCGGCTCTTTTTCGAACAGATACTTTGCCTTGCGCTGTACATTCAGACCGCCGGGCAGGACACCCTCTGCCTTCAGACCTTCCTCAATGGCATTTTTCATGGCGGTCCATACTTCCATCAGGAAGTCCCAGATTTCGGGACCCTCGTTCAGCTCCACATACTCAGACAGGGTGTGGATATAGCGCCATTTGCAGAAATCCGCAATTTCTGCAAAGGAGTGCTCGATGTAAACTTCCTCACTCTCGGCATCGCGCTTGCCGGGAATGCGGATGTCACCGCCGCCAATGGACTCGACGCGCATACTGCAGCATTCTGCGCCATTTTTCATGGCGAAGAAATCCATAGTATTGGGGTGCGCGCCGGGTAGTTCCTCTTTGGAGAAAACGATCTCCGTGGGGGCGGGGGAGAGAACTTCCCGCAGGACACGGTCTGTGCCGTGGCCGATGCCGGTGGCACTTAAAGAACCGTACAGAATGACTTTGAAGGCTTCTGCGTCGGGGTTCTTTTCTTTGAAAAGCTTTGCAGCCCGCTCCGGCCCCATGGTGTGGGAAGAACTGGGACCCTTGCCGATTTTATAAATTTCGCGGATGGATTTCATGAAAACTCCTCCGTTTCTGTATTTCACCCACCAGTATATCAAATCCGCACGAAAAATACAACGTCTTTTCGGAAATTATTCTGTTTGCTTCAGTGCTTCCAGACTCAGCTCTCCCGCAAGCTTGAACAGCGCATCGGAAAGTACCTGCTCCAGGGACAAACCGACAGATGCCGCAATCCGGCTGTAGAACCGGATCACTGCTGGCTCCAGGTATAGTTTGATCTCGGTCATAGGCACCTCCGAATATTCTTTGAAAAAAACTTTCTCCATCCTATGCAGACTCTTGACAATGGTGCTATAATATAGAATAACGAAAAATGGAAATTTTCGAGAGGATGAAACTTATGGCTAAAGATAAAAAGGTTACTGAGATTACCGATATGGAGGTCGACTTTGCCCAGTGGTTTACTGATGTGTGCAAGAAGGCTCAGCTGATCGACTACTCCAGCATCAAGGGTGTGTTCATTTACCGTCCCTATGGCTATGCCATCTGGGAAAACATCCAGAACGTTCTGGATAAGGAATTCAAGAAGCAGGGCGTCGAGAACGTCTACATGCCTCTGCTGATTCCCGAATCCCTGCTGCAGAAGGAAAAGGACCACGTCGAGGGTTTTGCTCCCGAGTGCGCATGGGTCACCATGGGCGGCGGCGACAGACTGGAAGAGAAGATGGCAATCCGTCCCACTTCCGAGACTCTGTTCTGCGAGCATTTTGCTCATGTGCTGCAGTCTCACCGCGACCTGCCCATGAAGTACAACCAGTGGTGCAGTGTTCTGCGCTGGGAGAAGACTTCCCGCCCCTTCCTGCGGCATCGTGAGTTCCTGTGGCAGGAGGGTCACACCATCCATGCTACCGCTGAGGAAGCAAAGGACTTCACCGAGACCATGCTGAATGTCTATGCTGACTTCTGCGAGAATGTGCTGGCTATGCCCGTTACCCGCGGCCAGAAGACCGATAAGGAAAAGTTCAACGGTGCGGAAGCAACCTACACCATCGAGTGCATGATGCATGACCGCAAGGCTCTGCAGGCAGGCACTTCCCACTACTTCGGTGATGGCTTCGCCAAGGCTTTCGGTATTGAGTTCACAGACAAGAACAACCAGCGCACCAACCCCCACGAAACTTCCTGGGGCGTTTCCACCCGTCTGATCGGCGGCATCATCATGACCCACGGCGACAACAACGGTCTGGTCCTGCCTCCCAAGGTGGCTCCTGTTCAGGTCGTTGTCCTGCCCATCGCCCAGCATAAGGCCGGTGTTCTGGAGGGTGCTACCGCTCTGCGCGACCGCCTGATTGATGCCGGTGTCCGCTGCAAGATGGACGATTCCGACAACTCCATGGGCTGGAAGTGCGCCGAGTACGAGATGAAGGGTGTTCCCCTGCGTGTGGAGTGCGGTCCCCGCGATCTGGAGAACGGCCAGTGCGTCATCGTCCGCCGTACCGACCGCGAAAAGGTCGTTGTTAAGCTGGAAGAGCTGGAAGCTGCCATTGCAGAGCAGCTGAATGTT
Organism: Faecousia sp.; assembly: GCA_045120675.1. Classification (GTDB taxonomy): domain Bacteria; phylum Bacillota; class Clostridia; order Oscillospirales; family Oscillospiraceae; genus Faecousia. Next base: position 7,162 of record JBGVFB010000073.1, read on the forward strand.
GTGCAGCAGCAGATGTTCGACAAGGCCAAGAAGAATCTGGACGAGCATATTTACGAGGCGCATTCTCTGGAGGAGGCAAAGGCTCTGCAGGACGAACACGGCGGCTACATCAAGACTATGTGGTGTGGCGATCTGGAGTGCGAGCTGGCTATGAAGGAAAAGGCCGGTATGTCTTCCCGCTGCATCCCCTTCGCACAGGAGAAGCTGGACGATGTTTGCCCCTGCTGTGGCAAGCCTGCTAACAAGATGGTCTACTGGGGCATCGCTTACTAATTCCATACAAGTCGTATCTAAGAGTATTCTGAAAACGACGCAGCTATCATAGCTGCGTCGTTTTATATTTAAGGAGGGAAATATGGAGCGGATTATAATCATCGGCTGCGGCGGCAGCGGAAAGTCCACACTGGCGCGGCAATTGGGACAGCTGCTCGATCTGCCCGTGGTGCATCTGGACAAGCTGTTCTGGCGGCCCGGCTGGGTGCCGGTATCCCGCGAGGAATTTGATGCGCTCCATCATGAAGCACTGCTGGGCGAAAAATGGATCATGGACGGTAATTTCGACCGCACCATGGCAGAACGCATCCAATATTGTGATACGGCCATTTATCTGGACTTCAGCCGTTTTGCCTGCCTGATGGGTGTGGCAAAGCGAATCCTGACCACATACGGCACGGTGCGTCCCGATATGGGTGAGGGCTGCCCGGAACGGATCGACTGGGAATTTTTGCAGTGGGTCTGGAATTTCAATAAGAATAAGCGGGAGAAGAATTACCGTCTTCTGAACGAAACGGAGGGCATTGAAAAGATCGTACTGAGAAACCGCCGCGCTGTGAAGCAATTTTTGAAGTGGGTGGAGGAAGAATATGCCGAATGAAATCAATCCCAAAGACACCACCAGAGCCATGGCTTATGAACTCTGGATGAAAGCGCCCAATCCTATGGTTACCTTTTTCAAGACCGCGGACGTGACGAATCTGGTGCGCATCAGTAAAAAACGGGGTCTGAAATTCAATATGCTGCTTGATTTTTGCATCGGAAAGGCAGCTGCACCCATCAAGGAATTCTATGCCTTGCCTGTTGGAGAGAAGCTGATTCAATACGATTCCATTGCCGTCAATACCATCGTGAAGAATAAAACCGGTGAGGTCAATTCCTGTGATATTCTGTACACGAACGATCTGGAAGCATTCAATCATGATTATCTGAAATATACAGCGCTGGTGGCGGACAATTGTCAGGACAGGGATTTGTCAGAAAATAGCATGGTCATCGGAACTTCCGCCATTATTGATACGGAAATCGATGGCGCTGTCGGTATGAACAGCGGTATTTTTAATAATCCCTTTATGATCTGGGGCAGGTACAGAAAGAAGCTCTTCCGGTATTTTCTGCCGATCTCATTCCAGTTCCATCACACCCAGATGGATGGTGCCCATGCGGGCAGATTTCTGGAAAATCTGCAGCAGGAAATCAATAAACTTTAAAATAAGCCCCGACCGTTATGGTCGGGGCTTTGGTACGTTATGTAGGAATCAGACGATACCCTGTGCCTGCATGGCATCGGCGACCTTGACGAAACCGGCAATGTTCGCACCGGCGACGTAGTTGCCTTCCATGCCATAGTCCTTGGCAGCCTTATCCAGATTGTGGAAGATGTTGACCATGATGGTCTGCAGCTTGGCATCGACTTCCTCGAAGCTCCAGCTGAGACGCTCGGAGTTCTGGGTCATTTCCAGAGCGGAGGTGGCAACACCACCGGCATTTGCAGCCTTGCCGGGGCAGAAGAGAATGCCGTTGTCCTGCAGGTACTTGGTTGCTTCCAGAGAGGTGGGCATGTTGGCACCTTCGGCGACTGCGAAGCAGCCGTTCGCCACCAGAGCCTTGGCATCGTCGATCAGCAGCTCGTTCTGGGTTGCGCAGGGCAGAGCCACATCACACTTGACGGTCCAGACACCCTTGCCTTCATGGTAGACGGAGTTGGGACGGCGCTTAGCATACTCGGTCAGGCGGGCGCGCATCTTCTGCTTGACTTCGATCAGGGTTGCTACGTCGATGCCGTCGGGATCGTAGATCCAGCCGGTGGAGTCGGAGCAGGTGACGGGCTTTGCACCCAGCTGCCATGCTTTTTCGATGGCATAGGTTGCCACGTTGCCGGCGCCGGAAACAACCACGATTTTATCCTTCAGGCTGTGGCCGTTGCACTTGAGCATTTCATCGGTCAGATACAGCAGACCGTAGCCGGTTGCCTGGGTACGGGCGAGGCTGCCGCCGTAAGAAAGACCCTTGCCGGTGAACACACCCTCGTAAACACCGCGGATGCGCTTGTACTGGCCGTACATGTAGCCAATCTCTCTTGCACCGACACCAATGTCGCCGGCAGGTACGTCGGTATCTGCGCCGATGTACTTATACAGCTCGGTGATCAGGCTCTGGCAGAAGGCCATGATTTCGCGGTCGGACTTGCCCTTGGGGTCAAAGTCGGAGCCGCCCTTGCCGCCGCCGATGGGCAGACCGGTCAGGGAATTCTTGAAGGTCTGCTCGAAAGCGAGGAACTTCATAATGGACAGGTTGACGCTAGGGTGGAAACGCATGCCGCCCTTGTAGGGACCGATGGCACCGTTGAACTGAACGCGGTAGGCATTGTTAACCTGAACCTGACCGTTATCGTCCACCCAGGGAACACGGAACAGAACAACGCGCTCGGGAGTGGTCAGCCGCTCCAGCAGAGCATCGCGCTTAAACTTCTCTTCGTTCTTTTCAATGACGGGGCGCAGAGATTCCAGAACCTCATAAACAGCCTGATTGAACTCGGGCTCGTGGGGATTCTGCTTCTTGACGCGCTCCAGAATGGAATCTACATAACTCATAAACAAATGTCCTCCCTTGGAAGAAAAATTGATGCGCTCATTGTAGCACTTTCAAATTCAGAATACAAGTATTTTCTGCGCACAATTGCAAAAAAAGAACAAGAAGCGTCATTCTGACCGAATGACGCTTCCAATATGAAATATCACTTGTGCAGAATTTCAACGTGCACGGGGAAGAATCTCTTCCTGAATCACAGCTATGAGCTTGTCCAGTTCTTCTGCGGTGGTATCCCGGCACAGAGAAACGCGGAAAGAACCGTCCATGACTTCCGGTTTCAGGTTCATGGCTTCCAGTACGTGGCTGCGGTGACCCTTGGCGCAGGCAGAACCTGCGGAGACGCAAATGCCGTGATCCTGCAGAATATTGATGGTGTTCTGGGTGGGAACACTGGGAATAGAAAGGGACAGAATGTGGGGTGCCTCGTGGCAGCCGTTGATAACAACACCGGGGAGTGCGGAGATTTTCTCTACAAGACCGTTCAGCAAAGCCTTTTCGTGGGCGATATCGGCTTTCAGCGTGGCGGCGCCCACTTCGCAGGCGGCGGCAAAGCTGAAAATGGCAGGAGTACCTTCGGTGCCGCTGCGGAAGTTGCCCTCCTGACCGCCGCCGTGCAGCAGGGCGGGGAAGGATTTCAGTTTGGGAGAAATATACAGCGCGCCGCAGCCCTTGGGACCGTGGACCTTGTGGGAAGAAATGGTGATCAGGTCAGCGCCCAGCGTCTTGGCGGAGAAAGGTACTTTCATAAATCCCTGCACCGCATCCGTATGGAAAATGGCATTGGGGCAGATCCGCTTGGTCAGCTTTGCCATCTGGGCGATGGGCATCACGGAACCGACTTCGTTATTGACCATCATGATGGAAACCAGAATGGTATCGGGCCGCAGGGCATCCCGCAGAGCGGCAAGGGTAACGGTACCGGTTTCGTCCGGCTGCAGGTAGGTGACTTCAAAACCCTGAGTCTCCAGCTCCTTCATGCAATGCAGCACTGCGTGATGTTCGATGGCGGTGGTGATGATGTGCTTGTTCTTTTTGCCGAAACGCTTGGCGGTGCTGAAAATGGCCCAGTTGTCCGCTTCGGTGCCGCCGGAGGTGAAGAACACCCGATCGGGCTCAGCACCCAGCGCAGCGGCGACTTTGTGCCGCGCATTCCGCAGGGTATGGGCGGTGTCGATACCGAAACCGTAGAGCGCACTGGGATTGCCCCAGGCATCAGTCATGGCTTTTGCCATAGCCTCCACTGCCTCCTTGCAGGGCTTCGTGGTGGCGGAATTGTCTAAATAAATCATAGCTTTACTTTCCTACACAAAAACGTTCAAAAATTCGTGCTGTAATATCCTCTCTGACTGTGGCACCGGTAACTTCACCCATGGCTTCCATGGCTTCCTCCACATCGGTCAGCACTGCATCGGGGGTCAGCCCCATCCGCAGTCCCTTCAGGGCGGCTTGCATGGCATTATATGCACGGCGGATGGCATCATACTGGCGGGTATTGGTCAGGATAGAGCCGTCGCAGGGGGTTTCACCTTCAAACATCTCGTCAACCACGTCAGCCAGCTGTGAGAGGCCTTCGCCGGTTTTGGCGCAGATGTTAATAACGTACATGAAGGGGAGGTCACTGGGCTCAACTGCTTTTCCTAAATCAGATTTATTGATCAGAGCGACGGCATGCTCATGCTCGCAGCAGAAATCAATGACGGCTTCGTCTTCTTCGGTCAGCGGCTTGGAACCGTCGCAGACGAAAATGACCAGATCGGCATTTTCTACCGCCTGCCGGGAACGCTCCACACCCATGGCTTCAATTTTATCATCGGTCTGGCGGATACCGGCGGTGTCGATCAAACGCAGACGGGTCTTGCCCACCATGACGGTTTCTTCCACGGTGTCGCGGGTGGTACCTGCTACTTCTGTAACAATCACACGGTCATAGCCTGCCAGCGCGTTCAGCAGGCTGGATTTACCCACGTTGGGCTTGCCTACGATGGCGGCGGCGACACCGGAGCGCAGAATACGGCCCTGATTGTAGGTCTTCAGCAGATTCTCCAGTGCCTTAGCATCGGCCTTTAGACTGCCTTCGTAGCGCTCCAGTCCGAAATCCTCGATATCCTCATCCGGATAATCCAGCACCGCATGAAAATGGCTGCACAGATTCGTCAGGTCATCATAGATGGGATTCAGCTTCTTCTGCAAAATTCCGCCCACCTGACCGGCTGCATTGGCGGCGGCATCGGCAGATTCCGCCTCAATCAGGTCAATGACCGCCTCCGCCTGAGTCAGGTCCAGTTGTCCGTTCAAAAATGCACGTTTGGTAAATTCGCCCCGCTTTGCAGGCTTTGCGCCGGCGCAGTAGAGCGCTTCCAGTCCTGCAGCCAGAACGGCGGGGGAACCATGGCAATGGAATTCCACCGTATCCTCACCCGTATAGCTGTGGGGTCCGCGGGTGAAGATGGCACAGCAGGAATCGATGATACGGCCTTCTTTGTCGCGCAGATCTCCCAGAATCAGCTTCCGGTTGGGTGCTTCGACAAGAGGCTTGCCGTTCTTGCAGGTAAATACTTTTCCACCGATTGCAGCGCAGTCATCGCCGGTCAGGCGGATGATGCCGATGGCGGAAACCACATTGCCGGTGGACACGGCAGCAATGGTATGGGACATAAATTGTCCTCCTTATTATTTATTAAGAAAGGCCAGCGGGTCACCTTCCGATGCAATGAAGTGCATCAGCATATAGGCGCACATAATGGCCACGTTTTCTTCTTTCAAAATTCGCTTGCATTCTTCCCGGTCAGCAAGTACCACCTGAATGTCCTCGCTGCCTTCCTGATGGGCGGTGGAAGGCTCGCCGCTGCAATAGCCAAAGATGGTACCGCAGCTTTCGTCGGTCATGCCGACGGAGGTGTAGAAGGGTCTGGCAGTCTGCACCGGAGTGAAGGCCAGTCCGGTTTCTTCAAACATTTCACGAATACCGGCTTCCAGCATATCTTCGTCCGGTTCTACCAGACCTGCGGGAAATTCATACACATATCCGTCGACGGGATAGCGGTACTGGCGAATCAGAACGACTTTATCCTTATTTTCACCGTAGACACCGTATAGAATCACACCGTCCGCCCGATTGTCGTGGGTAGCAGCTTTGATCGTATCCACGTTCTTTCTGCGGGATGCAACGTAGTACGGTGCGCGGTTGCCGTCACGGAAGGTGGCATCCAGTTCGTAAAGATTCAAATAGCGATTGTCAGACAGCTTCTTAATGGCGGAAATTCGTTCCATAGCGCATCCTCCCACATATAATATATTAATATATCACTTCTGCCGGATAATTGCAACAATTTCGGGCAATATACGCAGGAGGTGAAAAACGTGGAAAATTACACCCCCAGACCGGACCCGGTCTATCCGGGAGCAATGACCGATGAGAATATTCGTGCGATTTTTGAAGGCGCGGGTGATTTCTTTGCCCGCCGCCTGCAATGCGGCCCGTGGACCCTGTATGCTTATGCAATCGATGGACTGATTTCCGGCGGTGATATGTCGGAATATATCCTGCGTCCTATTACGGAGCATCTTTTTGCAGAGCATCTGGATTCGCTTTATGATTTTGCTCTGCATGGCATGGTTTACAATGCGGTTGCCTCGCCCTGCCGGGATTTGGATGATGTGGCTTACATGCTGGTCAATGGTTTCTGTGTGGTGCTGTTTCCGGAAACCGGAGCCATTGCCTACGAAGTCAAAACAGGGGAGAAGCGGGGAATCTCTGCGCCGGAGGTAGAAAATTCTGTAAAAGGACCCAAGGATGCCTTCGTGGAAACGGTCCGATCCAATACTTCGCTGGTTCGCCGCCATTTGCGTACGCCCGATCTTCGCCTCTACGAAACGAAAGTCGGCCGCCGCAGCCTGACCAATGTAACGGTTGCATACATCAAAGGTATCACCAATATGGAGCTGGTGCGGCGGATGCAGAGACGGTTGGATGAAATTGACATTGATGGTTTCATCTCTCCGGCAGCGGTGGAAGAATATGTGACCGGATCCCGAAAGACTGCCTTCCCACTTCTGCAATATACGGAACGAACCGATAAATTCTGCCAGGGGCTTTTGGACGGGCGCATAGGACTGCTGGTGGATGGATTGCCTCTGGCATATCTGGCACCGGTGGACCTTGGTTATCTAATGGACAGTCCGGAAGATCGCGGTCGGGATTTTATCACAGCCTCCGGAATCCGGATTTTGCGATATCTGGCATTGCTTGTGAGCCTGCTTCTGCCGGGTATCTATATTGCGGTTGCGACTTTCCATCAGGAGATCATCCCGCTGCCCATGCTGCGGGCGATTATTGAAAGCAAACGCTCTGTACCCTTTACAACGGTGGCGGAGGTGATTGGACTTCTGATTGCGTTCGAATTGCTGCAGGAGTCCGGCGTGCATCTGCCACAGGCAGTGGGACAGTCTGTGTCGGTAATCGGTGGTATTGTTGTAGGAACGGCTGCGGTGGAAGCGGGGTTGATTTCACCGGTGGCATTGATCATTGTAAGTATTGCCGGTGTTTGCGGTTTTGTACTCCCGAATCGCGACCTGGCAGAGGGAATCCGTGTGTGGCGGTTTGGAATCGCGGTGATCTCTGCATTTGCAGGACTCGCGGGTACTGCGGCAGGAATCATATGCTTGCTGGTGCATTTGACGGGACTGCGGAGCATGGGGCTGCCGTATCTGAAGCCGAACAGAAAATCCATGGAGGGCGGTGGAATACTAAGACCGCTGCTCAAAAAATCAAAAAATAGAAATGAGAATCTCAAACCCAAGGACAGGAGAAACCAGAAGTGAAACGGATCATAATCTATATTGCGGTCCTGCTGGCCGTAATACAATTGCCGGTGGGAGGCATGGATGTGGGAAAGCTGAAACCCGTTGGCTTGATACAAATATATAAGGAAGGTGAAACGGTGTTCGTCGTGACAGACACGGGTGATGCGGGAGAAGGAAAAACAGTAGATGCCGCCTTTGAAAATCTGGAAGAGACTACGGCGGGGGTAATCTTTCTGGATACGGCGGATTATCTGTTGATCGGCAGGACTGCGATATATGATGCAGAGGGATTGGCACGATATCTGAAGCCGACAATTGATGTGTGCATTGCAGGAAAGGAAATCGATCCCGTGCAGGCGGCAGAGCATCTTGCGGTGCATCATCCAAGGGTCGAACTGAAAGACAAAAACGCGATTCAGAGGGCGCAAACACTGGTTGCACAAAACGGAAGATTGGTGCTGAAATGAAAGATGAAAAAAGTTGAAAATTATGGAAATAAGTGCTTGACAAAAGGGAGGATATCTGCTATTATATCGAAGCTGTCCACGAGGGCAGCGTTACAACGCGAAACAGCTTGAAAGTTCTTTGAAAAAAGTTTAAAAAACTTGAAAAAAGTACTTGACAAGCTGAAAAGCTTGTGATAGAATCTGTAACGTTCACCGGGCAAACCGATCGAACGACACTGTACCTTGTAAATTGAATAACGTGAAAACGAACTATGAACACCTTGGACAATTTTAAATTGTTTAAGAATCGATGTTAATCGAATTTTAAGCCAACGAAAATTCTTGAGTAATATTTGCTAGACAAATTTATTCAAAAGATTAAGATTTTAGAGCTTCGGCTTTAAGATACAATTTTTTGAGAGTTTGATCCTGGCT
>JBGVFB010000074.1:0-12218 GCA_045120675.1 Faecousia sp.
AAAACTGTGCAGTATGCGGAGGAGGCTGACATACAGAATGTTTTACAAGCAGTTTTCGAAAATTACTGAATATCTAAACCCTGACTTCGTGGAGAGTTTTGACTATTGGCTTGCAACTCTGCCTAGAAATAATCAGAAAAATATAACTGCATCCGCCGTATCTTCACGATTAGGGGTATCATATTCCCTTGCAGAGGCAATCCTAAGATTTGCCGAGAAACAGCATATTCTCCAAAAATACTATTTAGTAAAATGTCCCGACTGTGATTACAACTTGAGCAGCATCAGCCAAGATGAATTGGCAAACATATTGGTTACACCGCAGTATTGCGATGAATGTGAGGCCGAGAAACATATTTCCCTCGCCCAGGTTTATACTGCGTACAAAGTCATCATGCAGCCGGATGTTACCGAGGATGAGATTGCAAGAGCTATAGATAAAAAACTGAAACAGGTTGACGGTAATGATGTAAATTTTTCTAAAGCTGATTCACTCGTCAATGATAAAAACTCCTTGTATGAGGCTTTCTATAATCCAAGTGAGTCAGCGTATGATAATTTCAAAACCCTACGCAAAAAACTTGATTTAGATTATGGAAAGAACACAACTGCAAAAGGCCATGCATTAGAGTCACTGATACTTGCAATTTTTAATGAAATTAAGTATGTTCGAGGCACTAATGACGTAAAAACCCAAACAAACCAATTTGATTGCACCTTATTATGCGGAGTAAACACAATATATCCATCTGTATTTAATTACCTGGCTCCCTGTTTCATAATTGAATGTAAAAACGAGAAGAAAAAACCAGATAATAATTATACAAACAAACTCGAAAGTATAATGGATACTAATAATGCACAGTTCGGAATAGTATTTGGCAGAAAAGACGCAACCAGTACTTGTTTTACAATTTCAAGAGAACACTATCTAACCAAGAAAGATACGCCGCAGCAGCAAATTGTTATTACTTGTTATGATAAAGATTTGGAATATATCATTGACAAAAAGGTAAATCTTCTGCAGTACCTTGAGTATAAGATCTTCCAAATTACCAATAACAGTCCAACCTCGACATTTGAAATGTTTTGCAAGAATTAAGTAGACTAAGTACCTTCCGCACATTCATGCCGTTCTCTTATCCTTCCGAACAATACAAACGCATTCGCCCTGCTGTCGTTCCTGACAGCAGGGCTTCTCCATTATGTCATGCTCTGCACAGTAAGCTTCTCCTTCCCCGCCGCAATCTCCCTCTTCACCTCTTCAATCATCTTCGCCAACTTCTCCTCGCACTCCTCCCTGGTCTTCGCATACACAGTCCGTCTGATCCGCTTGCCGTCGGCACCTCTGGGCGAATATTTGCCCTCCCAGAGGTGATCGTTCAGCTGGTAGATGCCGCCGGTGCCGGATTTGCGGTACTTGCTCTTGTATGGCTGGAAGCCGCTCTGGTCGGCGGGCTTTCGCTGCTCGTTCGGCGGGACGGGGGTATCGGTCTTGCCGATCTGGCGGTCGATCTTTGCCGCAGCCTGAAGCTGCATGGTGTCGGTGACGTGGGAGTAGATGTCCAGGGTGGTGGCCGAGGAGATGTGGCCGATGATGGTGGAGAGGGTCTTCACATCCATACCGTGCTCCAGTGCCATGGTGGCGAAGGTGTGGCGCAGGTCATGGAATCGAACCTTTTTGCACTGGGCACGCTCCAGCGTCTGCTGCATCCGGCGGCGGACGAAGTTGGGGGTCAGCGGACAATCCTCCTTCACAGGCGACGGGAACATCCATCGGGAGTTTACCGTCGCCTTGTAATTTTCCAGCACCGCCAGTAGGGAGCCGGGCAGCACCACCGTGCGGATGGAGGATTTGGTCTTGGGCTCCGTGACATGAAGCTCGGTCTTGATGATACTCACGGACTTGTTGATCCGCAGCTCGCCGGTTGCGAAGCTCAGATCGCCCCATTGCAGAGCCAAGATCTCCCCCAGCCGCATACCCGTGCCCAGCTCCAGCAGGAAGAGTTCATAGTACCCGTCCTGTCTGGCCTGGATCAGGAACCGCTGCATCTCCTCCTGGGTCAGAATGTTCATCTCGCCGCTCTTCTTCGGCGGCAGCTTGCAGCCGATGGCGGGGTTCGTGCGGATCAGCCCCTCCTCCACCGCCTTTTGCAATGCCGACCGGCAGCTGGCGTGGCACACCCGCACCATCCGGTCAGACAGTCCCGGACCGAACTGCTCCACCCGGATCAGCCGTCCGCTGGTTTTCAGCTTTGCGTAGAACTGCTGGAGATCACTTTGGGTCAGCTGGTTCAGCTGGATCTTTCCGATCTGCGGAATGATGTGCTTGTAGATTCGCTCCTCGTAGCCCAGCTGGGTGTTCAGCCGGAGCTTGGGTTTGCAGTAGTTCTGATACCAGAAGTCCAGCCAGTCGCCGAAGGGCATGTCCGGCCTGCACTTTTTCACCGGCGGTGCGCACTGCTCCCGAAGTTCCTCCAGCTTCTTCAGGCACTCGGCCTTAGTTCTGGCAAGAACGTTTTTCGTCTTTGGTCTGCCGTCGTCATAGCCGATGACCACACGGCCCTCCCATCTGCCGTCGGTACGCTTTCGCACCGTGCCGGTTCCGTACTTTCGTTTCTTAGCCATGGTTCCTCCTTACATGATCTCGTCCAGGAAGCTCCCCACCACGCCCGATGCCTTGCGCTGCATGTCCGTGGTGACATGGGTGTAGGTGTCCAGGGTGAAGGATGCGTTGGTGTGCCCCAGGATGCCGGACAGGGTCTTGGCATCCACACCGCTGGTCAGGGCATGGGTGGCAAAGGTATGCCGCAGATCGTGGAAGCGGATCGAGGGAAGCTCCGCATATCGGAGCAGGGTCTTTAGCCGACGGTACGCCGTGCTAGGGGACATGGGAAGCTCCGGCTCGATGGGGTTGCAGAAGATCCAGTCGCTGCAGGATTTCTTCTTCCTGGCTTTCAGAAGCTCCGCCGTGCTGGGCGGGAGCTGGATGGTTCTCGTGCCGGTTTCTGTTTTCGTCTCGCCCACCTTCACGCCGCCGCCCTTGCGGCTGGTGACGGATCGCCGGATCTTCAGCCGTCCCGTCTTTGCATCGAAGTCCGTCCACCGCAGACCACAGATCTCACCCCGGCGCAGGCCGGTGGTCAGCTCCGTGTAGAAGAAGTCGTACCAGACCTTATCCTGCCGCACCACCTCCAGAAATTTTTCCAGCTGTGCCTCCGTCAGGATCTGTTTCGGTGCGTAGTTGGCCTTGGGGATCACCGTGCCCTCGGTGGGGTTCTTCACGATCAGCCGCTCCCGCACCGCCGTGTCCATGGCCTGATGCAGGAGCATGTGGACGGAGTGGATCATGCTGTTGGAGAGGGCGTTGCCTTTTTCGTAATGCTCATTGACCCGCCCGTTTTCCCGAAGCCAGTTGTACATCTTCTGGATGTCTGCGGTGGTAACGGAGCCGATCTTCCTGTCCCCCAGATGGGGCTTGATGTGATTGTCCGCCATCCGGCGGTAGCCGTCCAGGGTACTCTCCCGAACGGAGAACTGCATGTACTCTTCCAGCCACTTGTCCAGCCACGCACCGAGAGTCAGGTTCGAGCTCTCCGTCAGCTCCACGTCCCGGTAGGTTTCAATGCTGGAGTGGAGCTTGTCGATCAGCTCCTTCTGGGTTCGGGCGAAGACACTGCGGAAGATGGGACTGCCGTCCTCCTTGTGTCCCACCACGATCCGGCCCTCCCACCGTCCGTCACTGCGCTTTCGTACCAGGCCGTCGCCGTCCGGTCTTTTCTTTGCCATAGAACATCGCTCCTTTCTTAGCACAACACAGTACCACACTTGTTTTCCAATATCCAGTAATATTTCCAACTTTTTCGCAAATTTTGAATTTGCCCGCAAAAGCCCGGAATCGGAGCCGATGCGCCACGCCCGGCACCGCAAAAATGGGGGACGTACCCCTGATTTTCGCCCTTTCGGCACCGTACCCCGGCACCAAGGGCTGATTTACGGCACCGTAATTTCACACCGCCTCAAATCGGAAAAGCCCTTGAGCGGTCGGGATTTCCGGCCGCTGTGAACCGAGTCGGACGCCGTTACCGGCACCGACTCTTTCACCTGCTTGACATTCGACCCATGCATTTACAGCTAAAATCAGCCCATCAGGCAAACTCCGAAAACTGGCAAACTCCGAACTTTTCGAGATCATTTGAAACATTGCCCCACACATTCCCTCAGCGGCCTTCGTGTCGGCGGCGGTGTCCTTGTTCCATCTTCCCGAACAAAGCCCACACACCGCCGACAGGGGCTTCACACACCCGGATTATCACATCAGAACAACCCCTGCTGTTCCAACTGCATATTGGTGTGATGCTGGATCGCCTCGTAGATCGGTCGGATCGTATACAGCAGAGAGCCGTTCTGCTTGCGTCCGTCCTTCGTGACGATCGATGTGCGCTCGGTGTAGATGAACTGCTTGTCCACCAGAGCATCCACATACTTTTTGACCGTGTTGACACTCATGCTGACCGCTTCGCCGATGGTTCGGTAGCTGGGATAGCACTGATAGGTCTTTCGGTTTTCACAGGACATCAGAAAAGAATACACCGAAATCTCCCCGGCGCACAGGCCGAGATGAAACAGCTCCCTCGGAAGCAGAAAGCAATTGCGCACATCCTCTTCCTTCGGCTTCAGCCAGAAGCCCCAGGGCCTGTCTTTTCTTTTGCGCTTCAGAAACAGATACCCCTCTTCGATGTAAACAAGATAGTTCTCAACCAAACGCTTCACATGCTTCTGGATCGTCGCTTCCCTGAGATTCAGAACATCCGAAAGCTTTTTGCAATCCACCAGCGGTGCAAACCAAATGCCGTGCTGATTGAAACGAAGATACGCATAGACCGCAAAGGAAACTGCGCCGAGCTCCTGCATGAAGATCAAATTCGGAACCGCAAAATAATCTTTCGCAGTCCGCGTGGGGTAATAGAAAAACTTCGCCACGGCGCACCTCACTTCCCCAGCTTGCGGTCGACCCATTCCCGGAAATGATCCTTGGGAACCACAAGCCGGTTGCCGATGCGCAGAGCGGGGAAGTCCTTCTCGTGCATCAGCTCGTAAGCAGATGACGGCGACACGCCCAGCACCTCGGACACCAGCTTCGCACTGAGGAACAGAGGCAGCTCCTCATAATTCTTGACAGTAGATTCTCTCATTGGTAATTCTCCTTGACTTTCTTTGTTTATGGCAACGCATTTTTGCATCTGACTTTGATCCACGCCGTTAGAAATGTTTTCGTGTGAAAGACAGAATGCACGAATCCGTTTTTGAAGAAATAAAAAAGAGCACAGATATACTCATCGTACATCTGTGCTCTGAAAAATTCAAAAGCAACTGCATGAGAAGACACATTCGCTTCTTTATGAAAATAATAGCCGCACGCAATTTCAAGCTCGTGCGCATACCGCATTCGTCCACGACACCCCGGCATGGGCATACAGCAGACGAGAGCTTGCGTCACTCTCTCATTGGGCTTTCTCCCACCCCCGGGTGCTCCGCGGGCCGCGCTTTCGCTGCGGAAGTATCATTGGTACCGTTATCTGTCATCGCTTGCCTTTGGTAGCAACCCAAAGGTCATCCGTCAAAGGATCGTCGCTCGCCGGTCACCCGACAATAACGGGAACGTATCTGCTGTAAGGTATATTCAGTTGTTATCGATGATAACAGATTTGGAAAGGGATGTCAACGGTGGTGCGTGAATGTTTTGTAAATAAATCGGAGCTATTATTCTTTCGTTTTGAAATAGCTAGTGCTATATAGCAACACCATCTAATGAACCGGTACCCAAGAGCCACCGTAAAACAATAGCATTTGTGCACTTAATGATTTAGAGGTAGTACTATGCTTAATGTAACTACATAGTGGTAAGCAACATACTGATTATTTATTGGCCTAATATTATTTTGTATTACAAGGAATAAGCGTGAACATTTTTCCCTCCTGCCATTTCGGCACCTCTCCTTCATATCCACGCCAGCGGAGCATGCTAACCATCATTGCATACAACTCCTCAATTTTGAATTCCCGTAGCTGCACAGGATTCACAATCTTGCTATCGATTAGAAGGCCTTGATCTGTGATGATATTTCTGTGACCAGTGTCAAATTTATAGTGTGATCTAAAATAAACAATTTTTGCAAATAATTCTAAAGCTTGAATCGGCTCTACTCTTTCCAGTGCATTGAGCCCACGGATTTCTCTTTCATATTGCATATTGAAAAAACTGAAACTATCCAATGCGCATACGACTAAAATATCGTTCATCTTAATATAGACTACATGCCGTGAAATATCATCCAAATAATCGAAGCTATTATCTGCTGCGGTTCTGTAAACATATAATTCGTAAGGCTTCGGACAAACAAACTTAGTTCCCTTAAGCAGTTCACACATGTAGTAATATATTGGTTTATACTCTGATAGAAGTTGGTTGGTGAACATCATTTCCGAATCCGGATTTTTTAAATCATTTTTCAACGATAATTCCTTGACAAGTTTTGTATAGTAAAGCTTATAGACCCACCAAGCAATTATCTCTTCATCCAGGTTAATAAAACTATCATATCCTTTTGAAACTGCATTGCCTACTTGTTTCTCCCATTCTGACATTATCCCACCATTGCATGCTTTGCAACAAGGAACTGTTATCTGTCTGTAAGGCATACTGCTCCCATTCGGAAAAACAAGCTTCTTGTCCCATAGACCAAACTGCTTCTGTAGCCACTTAGGATAAATATGCTCCACCGTTTTTGTCTCTTCCGTAAGATTCTCTCTGCACATAACACATTTTTGCAAAAAATCTTCCTCGATCTGTAGTAATTCTTGTGCGTTGAGAGGTGTAAGGTAATCTCCCTGTCCTAGATTGATTCTTATTGGCATTATCTTTCCCATCCTTTAACTATCTTCTTAATGTTATCGACTTTCCCGTTTATCGGAACAATGCTGGCTCTTTCAACCGATATTCTCCACACCCCGAACTTGCGTTTTCCTCACCCGACCTGGGTGTATCATTTGTATGATGGTTATCAGACAATTATTTCCCGAATCCAGCTGAGCTGGCTCTCCGGAAATGTATCGTCATCATGGTCAATGGACTCCAGAATCCCGATCATCTTTTCTCCGGCAATTCTAGCCTGTTCCGGGCAGACCACATGATAGGCCCGGAGCTTATCAATCAGCAGATAGACCATGATCTCCAATGCAGGCAATTCCTTGTACGACCGCCAATACCGCTTGCCGGTGGCACACAGGTAACACTCCAGCTCGTCGGGAATGGTATCCACACCGATCTCGACAGGCACCTGGACGATCTGTGATTCTTCTCCGTCCCCGATTCCGAAATACCGGCTCAGGGAAAAATAGGTCTTTTCACTCATGGCAATGCCCCCTTTTACATCTGCTTCTGCCGCACCAGAATCGTCTCGCATACTCTGTCCGCAATCAGCCAGCGATCTCGCTCCGGGTAGTATTGCAGAAGCGGTTCGAGCATTTTGGACAGTTCCGAACGGGTGAATCGTGGAAGCTCCAGATACTTTCCATACATGACCTGCATGGTTTTGATCTGCCGATTGAAGGTTGTGTGGAACGGTCTGGCCCGTGTTTGCGCAATCAGAGATTTCGGAACAATGTCCATCGGCGCATACATGACATTGGACAAGAATCCCGCCCCCTGGTCAAAGATCGGACAGTAATCGAATTTGCCGTTCCTTTCAAGCACCGCAATGTTATTCAAATGCCGGTCATCGTTCAGTACAAGCGCATCGATTTCAAAAAGCAGGGTCAGATACTGTGGGAACTCCCGTAATTCTGTCAGTTCCGCAGTTGCGTCCGCCAGATATGCCATTCGCTTTTTGTCGCTGCTGAGCCGTTCCAGTGCATCCGACAGTGACCCGCCCAGATATTGCCGGAACAGACGGCTCAGCGTCACGATGGATTCTCCGTCATGAAGAAAATTCTCGCTGCTGCATCCCGTTCGTTCCCGTCCGTGAACCAAAATCCGCTCCATACGGTATCGGGTAAAGCGAAACGGCGTATCACGCTCTATATTGCTGTGCTCCAGCAGCATGGAAGCCGCAGTCTCCGCCAGAGCTTCGTAGCCAAACTGATCGAGCTTGTACCATCGCCCATGATCCAGCCACTTCTCCTGATTGCCCTTTGAGCTGGTTTCTGCAATTTTCTGATTGGAGACCAATTTTACTGTCATGCAAACTCCTCTACTTCAAGCCACTGCTGATCCTCAGCCATGCGACCGGCTGTCTTTTTGATGATTTCCAGCGGATCATATTCTTCCAGGCCAATCGCTTCCAGATACTCTCTCAGTCCGGCTCTGGATTTCGGGATGCATCGTTCCTCCAGGAAGTGCAAATAGTCCGCCCAATCCGGCATCCGATTGTTGCCAAAGGCCGTCTTCAGAATGTCCGGCACATAATCCTCCACCCGCAGATCCTTAAGCGTATAGTCCGCCGCAATCAAGGAGCAAAGCCGACCCCCGTCATAATAGCGCAGGCAAATGATTCTGTGATTCATCCTTCGGCCCGCCTGGATAAATTCCTGCAAGTCGGTTCGTTTTGAAATCGTAATCGTTTCTCCGTCAAAGCAAAGCGCAACCTGACGGTTCTCCTCCGTGATACCCATTTTTTTGATCCAGGCGGATGGAAGCACCGCTTTGTAGGTGCTGGCGTTTTTCCCGGCCGTTCCACCGGCAGATTGAATGATGATGTTTCCAATACGTCGCTCCATAGGAACCCCTCCTTTTCATTATTCTATACCATTCGTAACGAATAATCAAGAGACATCCCGGAATCACACGGATTCCGGGACAAATTCTATTTGTCGGACAAAAGCGTCACGCTCTCACATACCGCACTTCCGCCGCACCGTCGAACTCGCTGATACGCTCGGTGCCGTCCCAGCGGAAGCCGTGCTTCTCATAGAACCGCCGGGCCCGTTTGTTCTCCCGGAACGCCCAGAGGAATACGGTTCCTTCGCCGATCTGCTTCAGGGCTTCCGTCAGCATGGCGTGGCCCAGCCCGGTTCCCCAGCTCTGAGGCAGACTGTGGATGGCGACAATCTCCGCACCATCCGCTTGGTCAGGAAAAGAAATTGGCAATCCTTCCGCTCCCGGATCATATCCCAGCATTCGCCCCGCCAGGGGTCCCATCGTGCCATGCGTTCCGCCTCCTCTCGTTTTCTTGATTTTGCCACACGCATTCAGGATTTACAAATCGTTTATTCATTTTTGCGCAGTTGTGGTATACTGATCTCACAAACCAAACGAGGAGGAATATGGATGGAAAAATTCATCCCCTACGAGAAGCTTTCCAAGAAGGAAAAGCGCAAGATCGATCGGGCCAAACGTCAGACCTGGAGCGAACTGAACCCCGTCACCCGGAAGCCTGAAAACAGCAAGGCCTACAACAGAAACAAAGCCCGGAATTGGAAGCGAGAGCAACCAATTCCGGGTCTTTATTTTAGTCCTTCCCGTCAAAGAACGGGCACTTTTTTCTGTTGCTAATACTAATTCTTGGTTAAATGGTTTCAGAGCTTTCCGAGGATCAATTGTTCCAGAAAAGGCCGAGGACGACGGTGGGCTGTCGCCCACCTAGGACGAGAACGCATTATGGCGCAATTTAGACCGGAAAGAATGAAACAGTTTCATCAAGAGTTAGTATAAGATAACACAGAAGTGTTTCCCGTATCCACATGATGCAAACTGCGGCGAAAAAATCAGGATCGCGCGCCGGATGGTGTTTTCAGATAACAGTACAGCGATGCTGCCGTTCCCACGATCCAGCCGACCGGCCAGGACAGCCAGATGCCGACGCTTCCCAATCTGGAGGAGAACACAAAGGCCAGCCCCACCCGCAGGATCAGATCAGAAAAGGTCGCGATCATAAATTCCTTCATGCGTCCGCTGCCCCGCAGGACACCGTCGGTGACCAGCTTTACCGATACGACGAAGTAAAACGGTGCCACGATCCGAAGGAATGTGATACCCGTATTCATGGCATCTGCGGAGCCGTCCTTCAGGAAAATCTTCATCAGGGGGCCTCCGAGGAAGAAATAGGCCGCCGCAAGGGGGATGCACAGCATCCAGACCATTTTGATCCCGGCTTTGTGGCCCTGCCGTACCCGTTCGTGCTTTCCGGCTCCCAGATTCTGTGCCGTGTAATTGGAAACGCCGTTGCCGAGGGTTGTAAAGGATGTGACCACCAGATTGTTCAGCTTGATCGCGCCGGAGTATCCCGCCATCACGCCGGAGCCGAAGCTGTTGATAATGCCCTGCAAAACCATGTTGCCAACGGAAATAAAGCTCTGCTGCAGCATACTCGGAACCGCGACCCGGGCGATGTGCTGAAGCATTCGCCAGGAAAACAGCGGTACTTTATCCGTTTGAATCCGCGCAAGGCGGCGCAGCACCACCAGTACGGCCAGAACACAGCTGATGCCCTGGCAGATCAGCGTGGCCCATGCCACACCGGCGACGCCCATGTCAAAGGCCGTCACGAACCAGATATCCATGGCAATGTTGGATAATGACGAAGCTGCCAGAAACCAGAAGGGCGTTCTGGAATCTCCCAGGGCAGAGAAAATGCCGGTTGCAACGTTGTATAAGAACACAAAGGGAAGGCTGAGGATGTAAACTTCCAGATAGCATCTGGAATCCGCAAAAACATTGTCCGGCGTATGGATCCATTTCAGCAAGCCGTCCAGACAGGTGAAGCCCAGGAGCATCAGCCCACCGCAGATCACGCCGCTGGCGATCAGGGTCGTAAACACAGCGGTTTTCATTTCCCCGTATTGCTTTGCCCCGAACTTCTGTGCCGTCACCACAGAGCAGCCGATGTTGCAGCCAAAAGCCACGGCGATGAACAGCAGCGTCACCTCATAGCCGTTTCCCACAGCAGCCAGGGCGTCATCACTGATGAACTTACCGGCCACCAGGCTGTCCGCAATGTTGTACAGCTGCTGAAACAGGATGCTTCCAAACATCGGAATGCAGAATTGCCACAGAACGGTGCCAGGCTTTCCATGTGTCAAATCTTTATTCATAGGAACCCTTCTTTCTTGTTTTCCACCGCATTATATCACTTGACAGGGAAATAAGTAAAATGTATAGTTGAGATGGATTCCATACCAATTTGACATGAATGGAGACAGTACCATGTACATCAGTCTGGACGCCTACCGGGTCTTTTACTTTGTTGCCCAATACCGGAGCTTCACCAGGGCCGCAGAAGCCCTGTACAGCAATCAGCCCAATGTGACCCGGACGATCAAGAATCTGGAGCAGAGTCTGGGCTGTTCGCTTTTTCTCCGCTCCAGCCGCAATGTTCAGCTGACCCCGGAGGGAGAGGAACTGTACGCCCACATCAGCCTTGCCCTGCAGCAGATCCATGCCGGTGAGGAAATGATCCTGCGCCGCAGGACCTTGCAGAGCGGCAGCATCCGGATCGGCGCAAGCGAGATCGCCCTGCACCGTGTTTTGCTGCCAGTCCTGGAACGATTCCGGAAGGAATATCCGGCTATCCGCCTGCAGATCATCAATTCCAATTCTCAGCAGGCCGCCGCTGCCCTGAAAGCCGGGAAGGTGGATTTTGCCATCCTGACATTGCCCGTCGCACTGGGAGAGGACTTTCAGCAGACTCCGATTGCTGCATTTCAGGAAGTGCCCGTCTGTGCTGCGTCGCTGGCCGAAACGGTACGATCTGCAAAAACATTGGCAGACCTGGCGGCAGTTCCGCTCATCAGCCTGTGCAGCGGCACATCGACCCACACCCTTTACAGCAACTGGTTTCAGACCCATGGGCTATCCTTTGTGCCGGATATCGAAGCCGCCACCGCAGACCAGATCCTCCCCCTCGTTCGTTCCGGCCTTGGGATCGGGTTCCTTCCGAAAGAGACGGCGGAGGAAGCGGCAGAAAGCGGAGAAATTAAAATCCTGGATCTGCCTGAGCAGCCGCCGGAGCGCATCATCTGCCTTGTGAAACGAAAAGACGCCCCACTCAGCATTGCAGCCGAAAAACTGGAGCAGATGCTGCTGATCGATTCAGAACGTTAGGAGAGTCCCGAATGAATGATAAAAAGAAACGATATCTCGATCTAATTGAGCGTGTCAAAGAAAGCTATCCGCCCTATGATCCGGCTGATGACGGGCAGAAACTGCGCCTGTACTGGTG
>JBGVFB010000075.1:0-3798 GCA_045120675.1 Faecousia sp.
GTTATCGCCGGCGGCGCTGTCCGTGCCGTCATGGAGGCTGTTGGCATCAAGAACATCTGCGCTAAGTGCCTGCGCTCCAACAATCCCCAGAACGTTGTCAAGGCCACTATGGCTGGTCTGACTTCCCTGCGTTCCCCCGAGCAGGTTGCTGCTATTCGTGGTAAGAGCG
Organism: Faecousia sp.; assembly: GCA_045120675.1. Taxonomy (GTDB): domain Bacteria; phylum Bacillota; class Clostridia; order Oscillospirales; family Oscillospiraceae; genus Faecousia. The sequence continues at coordinate 170 of JBGVFB010000075.1, forward strand.
TAGAAGAAATCGTTGGTTAAGGAGGGCAATTAACATGGCAAACCTGAAAATTAAGCTTGTTAAGAGCCTGAACGGCCGTCTGGAAAAGCACATTGCTACTGCTGAGTCCCTGGGTCTGCGCAAGATCGGCCAGGTCACCATCCAGCCGGACAACACCCAGACCCGCGGCAAGATCGCAAAGATCGCTTACCTGCTGCAGGTCACCGAAGTTGAATAAGGAGGAGAAGAACAATGAAGCTTCATGAACTTTCTCCCGTTGCCGGCTCCACTCATGTCGGTAAGCGTAAGGGTCGTGGCGTCGGCACCGGTAACGGTAAGACCGGCGGCCGTGGCCACAAGGGCCAGAAGGCCCGTTCCGGCGGCAAGGTCCGCGTCGGCTTCGAAGGCGGCCAGATGCCTCTGGTTCGCCGCATCCCCAAGCGTGGTTTCAACAACATCTTCGCAAAGCCTCTGACTTCCGTCAACCTGGCTGTGCTGAACCGTTTCGAGGATGGTGCTGTTGTGGATGCCGCTGCTCTGGTTGAGGCTGGTGTGATCACTGCCTGCCCCAATGGCCTGAAGGTGCTGGGCAACGGAACCCTGACCAAGAAGATCACTGTTAAGGCTGCGGCTTTCTCTGAGTCTGCTAAGGAAAAGATCGAGCAGGCAGGCGGAAAGGCCGAGGTGGTCTAAGTGTTACAGACACTGCGCAATGCTTGGAAAATTCCCGAACTGCGTAAGAAGATCATCTTCACCCTGTTTATTCTGCTGATCTATCGTGTGGGCAACGTGATCCCCGTTCCCTACATTGATACCGCAACTCTGGCAAGCTACTTTGACAGTGTGCTTTCCACCACCATTCTGGGCCTGTACAATGCGATGTCCGGTTCCGCCTTCTCCCAGGCGACCGTCTTCGCACTGGGCATCCAGCCCTACATTAACTCTTCTATCATCATCCAGCTGCTGACCATTGCCATCCCCGCTCTCGAGCGGCTGGCAAAGGACGGCGGTGAGGAAGGCAAGAAGAAGATCAACATGATCACCCGGTTCGCTACCGTTGGTCTGGGCCTGCTGATGGGCTGGGCATACTACATGATGCTCTGCAACTACGAGGCTTCCTATGGTCTGTCCATTGTGACGGAGCAGGGCTTCCTGCCCGGTCTGGTCATCGTTCTGGCCTTCACCGCCGGTTCTGCTGTGGTCATGTGGATGGGTGAGCAGATCACCGAGTTCGGCATTGGCAACGGCATCTCCATGATCCTGTTTGCCAACATCATTTCCGGCATCCCCGCCATGGTGAACACCCTGTTCTCCCTGGCCTGGTGGCAGATCATTATTGTTCTGGTCGGCATGGCTGCTCTGGTCCTGTTCATCATCTTCATCAACGACGCCGAGCGCCGGATCCCCATCCAGTATGCAAAGCGCGTTGTTGGCCGCAAGATCTACGGCGGCCAGAACACCAACCTGCCCATCAAGGTGGCCATGTCTGGTGTTATGCCTGTCATCTTTGCACAGTCCATTTGCTCCATGCCCGCTACCCTGTACACATTCTGTGGCTGGAATCAGGGCTGGTTCTACAACAACATCTGGAGTTCTTCCAGCTGGGGCTATGCGATCCTGTACTTCCTGATGATCTTCTTCTTCAGCTGGTTCTACTCCACCATTCAGTATGATACTGTGGAGATTGCCAACAACCTGAAGAGCAACGGTGGTTTCATCCCCGGCTTCCGTCCCGGCAAGCCCACCGCTGAGTTTATTCAGAAGGTGATCAATAAGATCATTGTCTTTGGTGCGATCTACCTGGGCATTGTCGCTTTGCTGCCCATCATTGCGGGCAACCTGATGGAGGGTGTTAAGAACCTGGCCATCGGCGGCACCTCCGTCATCATCGTCGTGGGCGTTGCCCTGGAGACTGTGAAGGCCCTGGAGGCTCAGATGCTGATGCGGCACTACAAGGGCTTCCTGGATTAATAGGAGGTATGGCAGGATGAATCTCATTCTACTGGGCGCTCCCGGCGCCGGTAAGGGGACACAAGCAGAGCTGCTCGTTGAGAAACTCTCCATCCCCGCCATTTCTACCGGGAACATGCTCCGTGAGGCTATGGCCAACGGCACGGAGCTTGGAAAAAAAGTGAAGCAGTACATGGAAGACGGCCTGCTGGTTCCTGACGAGCTGATCCTCGGCATCGTCGCGGAGCGGGTGGCCCAGCCTGATTGCGCCAACGGCTTTATCCTGGACGGGGTGCCCCGCACCCTGGCCCAGGCGGAAGCCTTGGAAGCCAAGGGCGTAAAGATCGACCATGTGGTTTCCATTGAGGTTGACGACAGCGAGATTGAGGGCCGTATGACCGGCCGACGGGTGTGCAGCAAGTGCGGCGCCAGCTATCACGTTGTGGCCAATCCTCCCAAGACTGAAGGTGTCTGCGACCTGTGCGGCAGCGAGCTGGTCATCCGTAAGGACGACGCGCCCGAAACTGTCCGCAAGCGGCTGCAGGTCTACCACGCTTCCACCGAAGTTCTGAAGGACTTCTACGCGAAGCTGGGCAGACTGCGCACGGTCAACGGATCCCAGTCCATTGAAGGTGCCAATGAGGATATCCTCAAGGCTATAGGGGCTCAGGTATGATCACAATCAAAAATGAGCGTGAACTGGAGTCGATGCGTCAGGCCTGTAAAATTACCGCGGCAGCCCGTGCTCTGGCAGGGGAAATGGTAAGACCCGGCGTTTCGACAAAAGCGATAGACCAGGCCGTCCGCGACTATATCGTGGGTCAGGGCGCGAAACCGTCGTTCCTGAACTACAACGGCTTCCCTGCAAGTGCATGTATCTCGGTGAACAGCACCGTGATCCACGGAATTCCGGGTGGTTACATCCTGAAGGAAGGGGACATCGTGTCCATCGACGTGGGTGCTTTCTATAAGGGATTTCATGGTGATTGTGCAGCAACCTTTGCCTGTGGTGCCATCAGCACCGAAGCTCAGCGGCTGATCGACGTAACGAAGCAAAGCTTTTTCGAAGGCATCCGCTTCGCTACCCGGGGCCACCGAGTGCAAGATATCTCCCACGCCATCCAGACGTATGTGGAGTCTAACGGTTTTTCAGTTGTTCGTTCTTTCGTAGGTCACGGCGTGGGACGGCAGCTGCATGAGGAGCCGGAAGTTCCGAACTTCGGAAATCCCGGCCGGGGGCCCAGGCTTGTGCCCGGCATGACCATCGCGGTTGAGCCCATGGTGAACGCAGGCGTTTATGACGTCAAGGTTCTCAAAGACGGCTGGACCACGGTAACTGCCGATGGCAAGCTCTCGGCTCACTATGAAAATACTGTACTCATCACCGACGGCGAGCCGGAAATACTCACCGTCACCGAAGGACTTTGAACTATGGGCCCAGCTAAACCGGATATCCGCATTTCGGATGTGGTAGTTTCCACAGCAGGCCGGGATCAGGGGGAGTGGTTCTACGTGATCAGCGAAGACCCCAACTTTCTGATTTTGGCAAATGGAAAGGGCCGAACACTGGAGAAGCCCAAGCGTAAAAAGCGTAAGCACGTTCAAAAGGTCCTTCGCTCTGAGACCAGAGTCGCCGAAAAGCTTCGGCAGGGCGACAAAGTGCTCAACGGCGAATTACGAAGAGATCTGGCGTTCCTCGC
>JBGVFB010000076.1:0-5325 GCA_045120675.1 Faecousia sp.
TTATTCCAATATTGTCTTTTCCACAGAGGGGTGTAAAGACCTCCACGGAACATTGATCTGTAATGAAGATGGCCCCGATGAAATTGAAACCTGCTGGAAGCTGTCTGAAGAAGAGCTGAAGCAGATCACACAGACCGGGCGAATCTACCTTTATGTCATGGGCCGATGGCTCCCTCCGGTGATGCTGTCCGTTACATCCAAAGTTGATACGGAGGACCGCTGCCATGGCTAAACAGTATTACCGGGGTGAACTGTACTATGCGGATTTAGGAAAGGGCATCGGTTCCGAGCAGGAGGGGTATCGTCCTGTGGTGATCATCCAGAATAATGTGGGAAACAAGTACAGTCCCACCGTCATCATCGCCCCCGTGACAACCGATCACGAAGCAAAAGCCAAGCTGCCCACCCATTGTCATATCGGTGCAGAGAGCGGTCTGGATGCTCCCTCTGTGATTCTGTTGGAACAACTCCGCACCATAGATAAAAAGCGGCTGGGCCATTTAATCGGCAGGCTGAATCGGAAGAATTTGCGGCAGCTCAACCACGCATTGGCTATCAGCATCCAACTTGCAGAGCAAAAGGCGAATAGAATATCGATTTGTCTTTGCAGCACCTGTGCCAAGAAATTCAGCGGCATAGGTGCTTTTTCGTTGCAGAAAAAGAGCCGAAGGCAGAAAGCAAAAGAACTGTGTTCGGCTTGTACGATAAATCCAGGCGTAGAGTACAACATGATTCAAAGAAAGCGAGGGGATTGACTGTGAAAGCGCAGGACGCATATAAAGTAATGTTCCGGGACTACCCGGATGTGGTAACGGTTGAACAGATGTGTGAAATGCTGGGTGGTATCAGCACCAAGACTGGTTATCGTCTGCTGAAAGATGGGACCATCAAGAGCCTTGTTGTAGGCCGTCGGTATCGCATTCCCAAGCTATATATTTTTGAGTATCTTGAAATTCTGGAAGATGGGCCTCCAAAAGTTTAATTCGCACATTTGCCCTTGCTGCTTTACCTTGATATAATGCAAGTGTCAATGGCGGATGAAAACATACTGCAATATGCAAAGGAGGATAAACACATGGTTGCAGGACATCTGCGAGAAAAAAGAGGGTACTATCACATGGTACTCAGCTATACCGACGAAAACGGAAAGAGACAGACCCCGACCAAGTCCACGGGACTTCCCGTTAAGGGCAATAAGAAGCGAGCAGAAGCCATGCTCGCCCAAGCACGGAAGGAAAAAGAAGCGGAACTGCTGTTGAAGCAGGCACAGAAAGACCGGCAGAGCAATCTGCAGTCCAAGGACATTTCTTTCACGCAATTTATGAGCGATTGGGTAGACATGATGAAGAATAGTGTGGAAGCAACTACATATGCTGCCTACTCTATGACGGTCAAAGGCAAAATCATTCCCTACTTCAACGAAAAGCATCCGGGATTGTTGTTGAGGGAGATTACCCCCAAACATATCCAGAGTTACTACACCTATGAAATGAATGAAAACGGATTATCTGCCAACACAGTGATCCACCGCCATGCCAATATCCGAAAGGCATTACAGTACGCAATGAAAACAGGTTTGATTCTGAATAATCCTGCTGATTTGGTGGAGCGGCCCAAGAAGATTCAATTTGTGGGCAGCTTCTATAATGAAAAGGAACTGGCAAAACTGTTTGAAGCCATAAAGGGTGATCCGATGGAACTTGGGATTATTGTGGCAGCGTTCTATGGGTTGCGCCGGAGTGAGGTGGTGGGACTAAAATGGGATGCCATCGACTTTGAGAAGAAAACGGTCACGATCCGTCACACGGTAACACAAATGTGTATGGATGGAAAAAGCACGGTAGTCCAGAAAGACCGGACAAAGAACAAGTCCAGCTATCGAACCCTGCCGCTGGTGGAACCCTTTGAAGAATTGCTGCTCCGGCTTAAGGAACAGCAGGCTCAAAACCGAAAGCTCTGTGGCAGAAGCTATAACAATAAGTATTCTGAATATATCTATGTAGACCAAATGGGAGAATTGGTCAAACCCGGATACCTCACACAGCATTTTCCGATATTACTGGAGAAGCATGGACTGCGAAAGCTTCGCTTTCATGACCTTCGGCATAGCTGCGCCAGCTTGCTTCATGCAAATGGTGTCAGCATGAAAGAAATTCAGATGTGGCTGGGTCACAGCGATATTTCCACCACTATGAACATCTATACCCATCTGGATGTGGATTCCAAGATCGCATCTGCAAACGCAATCATCGGAATTTTTCCGGGTGAGAAAAAATGGACCTCCAGCGATACCCCTTCGGCGGAGGTCCATTTGGAAGAAACCGCAGAAAAAAAGAGAAGAAGAAAACCTGCGTAAAATCAAAAAAGAACCCGCAAATACAGGTAAATCCTATATTTGCGAGTTCCTAAAGTTGGTGCCGGTGACCGGACTCGAACCGGTACGCTGTCGCCAGCGGTGGATTTTGAGTCCACTACGTCTACCATTCCATCACACCGGCAGTTATATTTTCAATGGCGATCTCCAAAAGAGGCCCGCTTGGAAATCGGAGGTCCATCATGGAGGTCCATCAAAAAACTGCTTGATATTCAATTCTAAAAAAGTGTTGCACCGCAATCACTTTCGCTTACAGCCGCCAAGCATGACGAACTAGATTTTGAGTCCACTACGTCTACCATTTCATCACACCGGCAGGTGCTTAAATAGTATAGTACACTTTGGGCCAAATTGCAAGAGGAAAATTCGTTATGCCATGAAGCAGCGGCGATACGGCCTTGAATTTGAATGGAAGTTGGAGTATGATGAATTGAGAATGACAGGAGGTGGCCTTATGATCAGCCTTTGCAATCAATGGGAATTTACAAAACAGTGGCATGATGCCTTTTTGCTGGGAGAAGGAACCGCAGAGAACGTACGCCTGCCACACACGGTGCAGGAATTGCCGCTGCATTATGCGGATCACAACAGCTATCAGATGGTTTGCGGCTATCGAAAAAAGCTGGAAATCACGGAAGAAATGATGGGCAAGCGGCTGTTCCTGCAGTTTGACGGTGCAGCACATATTGCAACGGTCTATGTCAGCGGCAGGGAATTGGCTCACCACCGTACGGGCTATACAGCCTTCCGCGTGGAGATCACCGGCGCAGTGCAGGTGGGTGAAAACATCATCGCTGTGAAGCTGGATACCACGGAAAATCCCGAAGTGCCGCCCTTCGGCTTCGTGATTGACTATCTGACCTATGGCGGATTATATCGGGAGGTCTGGCTGGATGTGCGGGAGGAAAGCCTGATTTCCGATTTGTACATCACGACACCCACCACGGAATCCGCACATCTGGAAATTACCGCAGAAAATGCGGAAAACTGCCAGTATGTGGTGGAAATTCTGGATGATTCCGGTGTGGTTGTGCTGAAAAAGAAGACACTGGATGCTATTTTGGAGCTGGAAGTATCCGGCGCGCATCCGTGGAGCTGTGAAGCGCCCAACCGCTATTTGTGCCGCGTATCACTGGTCCGGAATGGGGAAGTGCTGGATATACAGGAAGTAAAATTCGGCTTCCGCACCGCAGAATTTCGCGAAAACGGCTTCTTCCTGAACGGAGAAGAAGTGTTTCTGCGGGGATTGAACCGCCATCAGTGCTGGCCCTACATTGGCTACGCCGCACCGGAAACCCTGCAGCGGGAGGATGCCAGAATCCTGAAAGAAGAACTGGGCTGTGTGATTGTTCGCACTTCCCACTATCCTCAGAGCCGGCATTTTATCGATGAATGTGACAGACTGGGACTTCTGGTGTTTACGGAAATTCCCGGTTGGCAGCACATCGGTGAAGCTCCCGGCTGGCGGGAGCAGTGTGTGGAGAACACGCGGGAAATGGTGCTGCAGTACCGCAATCATCCCAGCATCATCGTCTGGGGTGTGCGTATCAACGAGAGTCAGGACTGCGACGAGCTGTACCGCCTGACCAATGAAGCAGCCCACGAACTGGATCCCAGCCGTGCCTCCACCGGTGTCCGGTTTATGGAAAAGAGCAGCCTGCTGGAGGATGTGTATTCCTACAACGATTTTTCCCACACGGGCGATAATGCCGGTGTCAAGCCTAAAAAGAGTGTTACACCGGATCTGGGGAAGGCGCTCCTGATCACGGAGCATAACGGACATATGTTCCCGACGAAATCCTTTGACCCGTGGGTTAAGCGGCAGGCGCATGCCCTGCGCCATGCGCGGGTGCAGAATGATGCGGCGGCAGATGGACAGCATGCGGGCTGCATCGGCTGGTGTATGTTTGACTATGCCACCCACAAGGATTTTGGCTCCGGCGACCGCATCTGCTACCACGGCGTGCTGGATTCCTTCCGTAACCCGAAACTGGCAGCGGCAGTCTATGCCAGCCAGCAGGAAAAACGGCCTGTGTTGGCCGTAAGCTCGCCCATGGACATTGGTGATTATCCGGCGGGTAATATCGGTCAGGTCAGTGTGTTTACCAATGCGGACGAAGTGGCGCTCTATAAGAACGATTTGTTTGTATCCAAACTGAGTAAAGGTGATTTTGAGGCATTGCCCCATGGCCCTATGGTGCTGGATGATACCATCGGCCAGCTGCTGGAAACGGAGGAGGGCTTCGATAAGCAGAAGGCGGAGCTTTTGAAGAAGGCGCTGAATTCCGCTGCCCGCTATGGTCTGGCGGGTATGCCCAAATCCGATCTGCTGCGGATGGGTTATGCCATGGTGCGCTATAAAATGAGTTTTCAGGATGGTGTGGCCCTCTACGGCAAGTATGTGGGCAACTGGGGCGGTGCGGCCACCGTTTGGCGCTTCGATGCCATCAAGGATGGAGAAGTGGTGGCATCTGTCACCTGCTGTCCCAGTGCGAAGCTGCAGCTGGAAGCGGTGCCCAGTTGCACGGAACTGAGAGAAGGCGCGACCTATGACATGGCAGCAGTGCGCATCCGGATTCTGGACGAATTCGGCAATGTAGCACCTTATGCGCAGCTGCCGGTGCGGTTGACGCTGGAGGGCGCAGCCCAGCTGGTCGGCCCCGATGTGGTCACTGCCGAAGGCGGCATGTGCGGCACCTACATCCGCACCACCGGAGAAAGCGGCAACGCAAAGCTGACCATCAGCGCGGATGGCCTGACACCCGTAACGATCGAATTTACGGTTGCGTGATGGGATTGTTCATCTAGAAAAATCTAGCTAATGTTTGTCAAGCCTAAAATTCTGCTCTGTTGTTCCTAAAAAAGGGCGCAAAAAGTTAACCCACCAGATTGCGGGCTTTAAAATTTTGTGTATAATGAAAGAGATCTACCGGTAGAGTTCCATGGCTCTT
>JBGVFB010000077.1:0-10423 GCA_045120675.1 Faecousia sp.
CCCTGGAATGTCCCGGCTGACTGCCGCACAAAGTAAATACCAATGCCGCCTCCGAGGTTTATCTCAGAGGCGGCATTCTTAGTTTGTGGTCCGTTAGCCAGTGCTTGCTACTTTCAAAACGCAGTCAGTTTTGACGCTTACGCCTAAGCTGACAAAAATCCCTTAACCAACTTCATGATTTGCCTTTGTAGCCGATTTGAGCATTTGAATCGAGGCAGGCATCGATCCAAAGAAAGCTGTCGGCTACAAAGGCGCATTTTCTACTGTCAATTCCTGCGTGAGGCGGAAATCTTCTGTGACACGATACCGGCAGGTACCCACGTGGTTCTGCCGTTCCAGGATCGCCTCCGGGATGGTGGAGAGGATGCGTTTGCTGAAGTAACTGCCGCCGTAGTACATATCGAAGCTGGTCACGGGCAGGATGACCCAGTCGGAGTCCTCCTGCTGATGTGCCCGGTAGTAGGCGATCAGGTCACAAACATAGGGTGCGGCTTTCTTGCCGCTCAGTTCCTCTACTCGCTGGCGCAGATCGTCGGTTACTTCAATTTCGTAATTTTGCAGAGACCCCTGTTCCAAGGCGTCCGCCAGAATATCGTCAAAGCGCAGTGTCCAGGCACCTTTGGTGGTCAGCGAGAAGATCGGAACCTGGAACTGCACCACCTTGTCCCGCCACATCTTATCGAATTTCCTGCGGATGGCCTCGGCATATTCCGTGTAGCCCTTCCGCACCGCATCCGGATGATCCAGCACGAACTTGGCTACGCCATGAACATGGCGGCAAAACCAACCTCTGCCGTTCTTGTCCACCAGCTTTGGGAATGCTTCATGCAGCTCCCGGAAGACCGTTTTGCTCTGCCACTCCTCTCTGGGAGCGGCATTTTTGCTTTCCGGGATACTGCACCAGGCGCAGAGGGCAGCTCTCGCCCGATCGATGTCCGGCTCCGGGGTTTGGAACATGAAGCCCCGTGCCAGAATGGTGAAGATCCGCCCCAAACCCTCAAAGTTCAGCAGCGAATCAAAGGTAAACCGCCCCAGAAAGCCCGTGTCTCCCTTGCGGGTGACCTCATATTTGACCGGGGTGATATATGCCCGGAACTCGTCAAATTCATTCAGCATCCCGGTTCACCTCCACCTTCTTCACATGCTCATAGATCCTGTCGTACAGCACATCCCACAGGAAGTCCTTGTCCTTGATGGCCACCGCATACTTTACAGCCTCGCCGGGTTTGATGATGGTCTCCACCAGTTTTCTGCATTCTGTCGCCACGGCGGTTTTGTAGTCAACACTGGTGGACTTCGTCAAGTATGCATCCAACATAGCGGTCATGGCTGCGGAATCCTGCTCACTGTGGAGTTGCCGCTGGGCTTCCAGGCGGTAAGCGTCCATGCAGTCGCAGACCAGATCTCCCAGAATCCGATAACCGCTGCACCGGAAATCCGTCAGCAGGTCGTAGAAATCCACGAACTCCTCTGGCAGAAATTGATTCAGAAACGCCTCCCGGTCCGCTTCCGGCATCAGGTGCCAGTTCTGCTCCCGGACAGCCTGATAAAGCCCCGCCACCTGTTCCTCGGACAATGCCGAGAACAGGGCGTACAGGGTATCGGTATCGTAATCATCTTCCTGTCCTCTGGCGAACAGGATTTTCGCAATGTCACTCTGTCTGGCCCGCTCCTTGATGGGGCGACGGCTGGCACGGATGCGCTGTAGGCAGTGCTTATAGTCCTGAGCCAGCGCAGACACCGCAGAAAGAACAGTCCCATCCAGCTGTTTCTCCCAGCCCCGCTCGGCAAAGGTGTACAGGTCGGCCGGTCTGTTCCGCCTGGGTTTCAGCTTGGGCGTGTTCTGCTCCAGCTGATAGGCCAGATACGGCAGCTTCTCCAGATTGGAATCCACCTTCGACCAGTCGGTCTTTTCGTAGTAAGCCTTGAGCCGTTCCGCCGGTGTGGGCTCGTACCACTTCCGCTGCTCCTCGGCAGCGTCCATAATGTCCTTGAACCGCAGGAACCTGCTGCGCTGAATGTCTTTGGCACCCAGATACTGTGACAGATCCGGCTTGACGCCGCTCTTTGCCGAGTCGATCTCCAGACCTGTCAGGATCGCCAGCATCTCCACCTCCTGGCGGTACCGTTCCCGCTCCTCGGCGGTGGAGTTTTCGTTGTAAGCGATGATGCTTCGGTTCAGTGCGGCGTTGGAAATCTGCCCCACACGGGAGGAAAAGGTGTTCTTCACCGTCTCGAACCGAGCCTTCCAGTCGTTGGCATCCCGGATCAGGGGTTCGATACTAGGGATCATCAGCAGAGGAATATTGAACAAGTTTGTCCGATTGTCAGCAAAACCATCATAGTTCCTGCTTACACACTTGTTGACCACGGGAGATGCAATGGTCTTGACCATATCGCCGTCGTAATCCGCACCACCCAAACGCTCTGCCGCCAGCACCCGGTTATCAACCATCAGCACATCGGTCAGGTGTCCAAAGTAGTATTCTCGCATCCGATAGTTTTCGGTATAGGATCTTAACTGAATCTCCTCATTTCTTGCGATGTGCGGGTTGCGCAGAATCGTACAGACGGCATCTGTGCTATACTGCGCCCCCGGTGCATAGAAAGCATCCTCCTGGTACGGTTCGGTGACAGCTTTAGAGAAAAATACAGATTGCTGTTTGTTTTTGCCGCCTGAAACATCCAGCAGAATTCTCAGCATGTGGAACAGATCGCCGGACAAGAAACGATTATCTCCGGGGACGATAAGTTTTCCTTTGGCATACCGACTTAGAATGCCTTCGGCTTCGGACTCCAGCTTCTTCACATATGGCGGTTCCGAAATGAACAGCGGATTCTTCTTCAGAATCCTGGCCATCTGGCTTTCTTTGCTCTAGGGCCTCCACCAGCCAACGGCATGCTCCGTAAAATACTGAATGCGGTAAGCCTCATTGGCGCAGAGGTTGTAGTAGGCCAGCTCCGTCTCTTTGGTCAGCCAGTCCCGACTGTCCTCTGCCGGACTGTGACTCCATCCCAGCGGCAGGTCTGTTGGACGAAACTCCTCCGCACTCATGGACAGGGTGTTCAGGAACTGGAAGTTCAGTTCCGTCTGGTACTCTGGCTTGGGCTTGCTCGCATTGGTGATGTACAGTGCGTGGTGATATTTTCGGAATGCCGTCCAGTAGTCCTCCCAGGATTTTCCGTTCTCCTTCAGCCAGCCTGCGCCCTTGAACATACTCTTGGTGAGGATGATATCCACATCTTTAACCTCATGTTCCACACCCCAGATATCGGTAATGGTCATGGTGCCTGCACTGGTGAGAAAGTCCTTGAAATCCACCTGATGCAGCATTCCCTTGACATAGGGCATACGGATCTGGAACGAAGTATGCTTCCGCCTCGGCCCCAGGGCCTTGTTCAGGATCTGTGCATACTGCTTCGAGATCAGCCCTTCACCGTCAAAACATACCGTTTCCACCTTGTCCAGTCGCTTTTCCACCCGGTGGTATTTCCGCATACTGCCAGTCGAACCGTCATCCTCCACCGTAATCACCTGGGCACCACGGTCATCAAAGACATGGTTCTCAATCACCACCACCCGATGGGGGTGGTCAATTCCAATGCCGTCCACCCGGATGCCACTGGACATCATCAGGCCGTTGTAGGCGTAGAGTTTACTGAGCTGGCACTGTCCAACAGCGAGATCCATCATGATTCTTCTGCGGATCGTCTCATAGAAATCTGCTCGGATAAAACTGAGCATGGCCCGTCTGCTCATGCTGGCCGAGCGTTCAAAAGCCACATACCGATGCGGCCCGGGACCGAAGTCCAGGGTGATCCCCTCCGGGCGGAACATGGATTCCGCTTTCTTCTGCCGGTCTATATATTTCTTCTGTCTGCCGGTGCGGTCAAAGATCCCGGAGAAGTCCATGTAAAAAATGATCTCCGCTAAGTCATCAATGACACTTTCCGATTCTATATGATTGTCTCCATGGAGTTCATCCATGATCTGATAGAACAGAGCATTGTCATCCTGCTCCGTCACACCGCTGATCTTGCACTTCTCCGTTGCAATGCTGTTCAGCTCAAAAGAATAGTATCCGTCTGTATTTTCTTTGCTGTATCCCATGGCAGCCCTCGCAGAGAGCTGATGAATCCGATATTTCTTCTGGGGCATCTGCTCGCCTCCTTCTTCAGGTTATCAGTGTATCAGATTCCCGTTCAGGATGCAAGGGAAATGTTATCATCGTTAACTTATTTTCAAAATCCGTCAGGTTGAAAACCCGAAATCTATCAGGTTGGAAATGCCGAATCTGTCAGGTTGGCGTTCTCAGAATCACAAACTCGCAATATAGATACTGCTCCCACTTTTTTCTGACACCGATGCGGCCGATCGGTGGTCAGTGAGAAGCGGGAGCGGTAAATCTTTATTGCAAGGGAGGTCAACCTATGACCGAAGAACCAAACTATGCACAGCAATACAAAATCGTTGACCACTGTCTGCTGGAAATCAGGAACAGCAAACAGGGTCCCTACGATCGGAAGCTGTGCAACTTCACGCCCTGGATCGTCACCGAGATCACACGGGACGATGGTGTAGAGACCACCACCCGGATTCGTCTGCGGGGCATTCATCAGAGCGGACGCAGTCTGCCGGAAATTGAAATCCCCGCTTCGGAGCTAGCCGGGTTCAACTGGCTGGCCCAGCACTGGGGCATGGACTGCATTCTGGAAGTGGGGCAAAGTGTGAAAGACAGTGTCCGCTATGCCATCCAGACTACCGCAAAGGACGCCCAGCATCAGACCGTCTACGCCGTCACCGGTTGGCGTCAGATAAACGGTGCCTATCATTTCCTCATGCCGGGAGACGATGATTGCAGCGTCGATCTGCCCGGAAAAATGAACGGTTACTTCATGGAGCGCAGCTACAACATGATCGACATTCAGGTTGCAGCTTCGCTTCTGCACCCCCCCTGGTGCCGGAAGAGATTCTCTTTCCCCTTCTGGCGTTCACCTTTCTCAGTCCCCTGAATCATTTTCTCAAGCGCGCCGGGTGCGAACCGAAATTCGTTCTCTTTCTGGTGGGCAAAACTGGCTCCCGCAAAAGTACATTGGCAGCTCTGTTCCTGTCCTTCTTCGGAAGGTTTACGGGTGCGGAGCTGCCTTTGTCGTTTCGGGACACCGCCAACAGCATCATCCATCACGCCTTCGCATTGAAAGATGTGCTGACCTGTATTGACGATCTCCATCCGTCCAGCCGGATCGAAGAACAGAAAATGAATGCAACCGCCCAGGCCATCATGCGTGCCTACGGTGACCGCACCGGCAAGGGACGGCTCCGGGCGGACGCCTCCCCCATGGAATCCCGTCCGCCCCAGGGCAATGCCATCATCACCGCAGAGTTTGCGCCCGACATTGGTGAGAGCGGCACCGCAAGATATTTTACGCTGGAACTGAAAGCGGGTGACGTGAATCTGGAAGTCCTTTCTTATTTTCAGAGTGCAGCAGCCGCAGGTGTGCTATCCCGATGCATGTGCGGCTTCCTCGAATGGCTCCAGGTTCGTTTCTTTCCGGACAGCGATCTGGAACAGGAGTTCCTTCGTGTGTTGCGGTTGTGGTTCGTGGAACGCCGGGATGCGTTCAGCAAGTCCGACGTCCGCTGCCATGGTCGTGTGCCGGAAACCGTTGCATGGCTGCAATTGGGAATGGATTTCTTTCTGCTGTTTCTCAAGGAAACGGGATGCCTGACCGATGACGAGTGCGCTGAGATTCAATCACGATTCAAAATCATGCTCTACCGTCTTGCGGCAAAGCAGGCCGAGAACATTGAAGAGGACAGACCCACCCACAAGTTCATCCGTAAGCTCTACGCCCTGATTGAAAGCGGACAAGCTTGCGTTCTGAGCAAGAATCATCTTTCTGATTTCATTCCCGGCAACTGCATCGGTTATGAAGATGAAGATTATTTCTATCTCCACAACGAAATCGTCCACAAGGCGGTGCGAAAGCTGTGCGAAGAACAGGGCGAGACATTCACCGTCTCTTCCAAGTCGCTTCTGAAAGCTTTGGCAGAGGAGGGCTTCATCGAAACAGCTTCCGGGCAGAACACCCGGTCTGTCCGCATCGGTGGAAAATCCAAACGTGTGGTGTGCCTGATCAAATCCAGAGCGAAGAAAATCGCAGATGCAGCCTGATGCAAAACAGGTGTGGCAAGTGTCGCAGAGATCAAAAAGCCATTCACGCCGTAAGACATTTGCTTCGTTCCCATGCAGTAGCGCAGGCGTTACAAGCCGCTGTTTTGTCTCTGGTGTGAAGCTGATCCCAGGGCTTAAAAAACGTTGGGACTGCTTGATTTTTCGGATTTGTCGCTGAAATCACGCCTGAAAAGCAGATACATCCCCAATCGGATTCCGCCGACGTGAGGGCGTTGTTGCCCCCGTGTCGGCACTTTTTTCGTTTCTGGGGTAACGATGCCATTCGGGCGAAGAATCCACACGTGGGGCTAATTTCAGGAATTCACGCTTTTGCTCCCCTTTGGGGGAGGCAAGCATCGCACCCGGCTAGTCACCGGGCGCAGAAAAACCGGGCAGAAGCCCGGACCCACTTGGAAACGGAGGTATATTTGAAAGACAGAAAAATGAGCATCCGCATTTCAGATGCGGATTTACAGCAGATCCATGACCGGGCTTCCCAGGCGGGAATGACTCTGACCGAGTATGTCACAGCCTGCTGTCTGGGGAAGCGAATCGTCGTGGTCGAGGGATTGGAGGAGGTCATCCGCCAGCAGAAGGGCATCGGACGGAATCTGAATCAGCTGACCACCCTAGCCAACATGGGAAAGATTCGGACGGTCAGACTCCGGGAACTTTCCGAACAGTACGCCCAGGTCAGCTCTCTGCTGGCCGACCTGCTGCGGAAAGGGCGGTGGAAGTAATGGCCATCGTGAAATTCATCCCCTCCCTGAAGTCCCAGACTCCCGGCGGCATGAACGGCATCATGAAGTACATCTGCCAGATGAAAAAGACCATGCATGAGGGCAGAACGCTGATCAGTGGCGTCAACTGTCTTCCCCGAACCGCCTGCCGGGAGTTCCTGAACACCAAGCAGCTCTACCAAAAAACCGGTGGGAGGATGTTCTACCACATGATTCAGTCCTTCTCCCCGGAGGAACAGATCACCCCGGAGACGGCGCACGCCATTGCCCTGGACATGTCAAAGGAGTTCCCCGGCTTCGAGATTCTGATTGCCACCCACTGCGATGCCGAACATATCCATTCCCATTTTCTCATCAACTCGGTCAGCTGTGAGACGGGAAAGAAATACCACAGCAATCTGGAAAGCCTATGTGCCCTGCGGGATGCCTCGGACGAACTCTGCCGGAAGTACGGGCTGTCCGTCATCCAGCCGAAGCCGAAGAAGAAGGAACATACCATGTCCGACCGGGAGTACCGAGCCTACGAAAAGGGGCAAAGCTGGAAGATGGATTTGGAAATCAACATCGACGAGTGCATGACCATGGCGAAGGACAAGGAGCATTTTGCCAAGCTCATGGAGTGGAACGGCTACAGTGTCCGCTGGACAGCGGATCGTAAGTATATCACCTATACAACGCCGGAGGGCTACCGCTGCCGGGACAGCAGGCTCAACGGACGAAAATATCATAAGGAAGTGATGGAGTATGAATTCCAATTGCGGCAGGAAATCCGCCGCCGATATGAGAGAGCAGCAGAAGCAGATGCTCGCCAGAGCGGAAGCGGTGCACCCCACCGTGACGGTGACGGAACCGAACTGGCGGGCCTTGATCGATTCCCAGAAGGAGCAGGTCAGAGCTTTGGAACAGATCCTTTTGACCTTCGATACCCTGGCAACGACGGAACTGCTGACGGAGTATCTGAACTGGCAGCTGGACACCCTGAAGGAGGAGGCCCAGCAGAGTGCGGAGCTGGTGGATCAGTACCGCCAGACCTTAGCCGAGCAGACGGCACAGACTACGGAGCTCCTGACGAAACACTGTGGGAGCGTGAGCGAGGAATTTTCGAAGTGCTTATCGCAGGAGAGATCGAAGATGACCGTGTTTATGAAGCGCAGTTTTCTTCTGGGACTGCTGCCCAGCCTGCTGTTCCTTCTTTTGCAGTGGATGCCGCATATCTGGCCGCCGACCTGAGCAACCTGATCGAAGACACCCCGGTGGAGGACTGCACCACCAAACACTTCCGCCCCGAACGGAAAAACCATGGCCCTGCCATGTAACAACAATCGACCCACGCCCCGGAACGAACCCGTTCCGGGGCGATCACTTTATGGAGGACTTGCCAATGAACAACACCCCCGCAAGGGAAACAAATCTGTTTACAATCGTCACCAATCCCGTAACCCCTTCTGTGGTATATCTGTCAATAGACTTGAAGCCTCGTTCCGGGTATTGTGTGTGCTGGAAAATGGAGGGACTCTATGGAAGCTAATGTCTCTGCCGTCTACCGCCCGGAGCATTACTTCGCCGCCCTGAAGCTGATCGAACAGCTCTACAAGGATGGTGCGCTCCCGGCATTCATCTTCCGCAACATTCTCAACGACCATGCGGAAACCGTGGATCTCTCCCAATTCTCCATCACTGATGAAAAGGAGGAAGCAGCATGATCAGTTCTGATTTTCTGCACCGCCGTGTGGTGATCTACGCCCGTGTCTCCACGGAACACGAGGCACAGATCTCCGCACTGGAAAACCAGCTGGACTGGTACAAGCCCATTCTGGAAGCCCGATCCAACTGGACACTGGTGGGACAATACATCGACGAGGGCATCACGGGAACCTCCGCTGAGAAGCGACCCCAGTTCATGCAGATGATCGCCGATGCCAAAAAGCACAAGTTCGATATGATCATCACCCGTGAGGTGTCCCGGTTCGCCCGAAACACGGTGGACACCCTGCAATACACCCGGATGCTCCGGGAGAACGGTGTGGAAGTATTCTTCATCAACGACAACATCAAAACCTTTGACGGCGATGGCGAGCTTCGGCTCACCATCATGGCCACCCTCGCCCAGGACGAAAGCCGCAAGACCTCTGTCCGTGTGAAAAGCGGCCAGCAGACCTCCATGAACAACGGTGTGGTCTATGGCAACGGCAACATTCTGGGCTACGACAAGATGGGCAAGGAAATGGTTATCAACCCCGAACAGGCCCGAACCGTTCGCCTCATATATGACATGTATCTGGACGGCAACGGCCTGGTCAGGATCAAGGACGAGCTGGAACGCCGGGGATACAAGACCTCTCAGGGTAAGGAGCGATGGCATGTGCGGGTGATCTCCAATGTGCTGAAGAACTCCTTCTACTGCGGCATCATGACCTACCACAAGGAATACACGCCGGATTATCTGAAGCAGAAGAAAGTCAAAAACTACGGCGAGGTGGAGTTCACTCAGGTACAGGGTACCCACGAACCCATCGTCTCCGTGGAAGAATTTGAAAGGGTGCAAAGAATTATGGAAACGAAGCGGACAGACTGTAAAAATCTGAACACGGGACGCAATACAAAAGGCAAGAAGCCCCGCACCACGGTCTGGGGCAAGCTGCTGGTCTGCGAGTGCGGACACACCTTCAATATGCGAAAATGGGATCGCACCGACCGGCAGGTGCAGAACGCCTACCAGTGTTACAGTTCCGTCCGAACCGGCTCCTACCAAAGCCGTCTGAACAAGGGACTGAGTGTGGAGGGCATCTGCCAGACCCCGATGATCCCCGAATGGAGATTACAGATGATGGCCAACCTGATCTTCCGCAAGTATCTGTCCGAGAAGGACAAGGTGCTGGCTCTGGCCAATTCTATTCTGGAGGCACATATCGGCGACACCGAGGAGGAAGAGAACAACGAAGCCCTGCTGGAAGCCAAGCGGGCAGAACTGGGCAGGCTCCACAAGAAGCTGGATGCCTACATTGAAATGCGGTCGGAGGGCGACCTGAGCCGGGAGCTTTTCCGCAGCAAGTGCAATGAGGTGGAAGCGAAGATCCACAGTCTGGAAGAGGAAATCGAAGCTCTTACCGCCGAAAACCAGCCCAGAGAAGTGGTGGACTACACCGAGAAGCTGACGGTATTGCAGTACGCCCTCCGGGAGTACACCTACCGTAATGAAGGAGAGAACATTCCCGACAGTGTGGTGGAAGCCTTCGTCACCCGGATTGTGGCCTCCAAGGACGGCTTCGACTGGTATCTCCGCTTCGACGGCGACCCCGATAACCCCCTCCACTGCCAGATTCAGGGCAAGAAGAAGGGAAATACCAAAATCATGGTATCCACGGGAATTTCCCCGTCCATGGATGAAAGCGGCACAGGCTGCCATCAAGGGTTAATGGCTTAACCTAAACAACGATCCCCGGCTCATTCGAGCCGGGGATTTTTTCGGTCGTGATACAGTTTTCGCGTAGGGGCGACCCTTGCGGT
>JBGVFB010000078.1:0-80979 GCA_045120675.1 Faecousia sp.
CTAGTGTTTTTACCTCATTTAAGCAGTTCTTCTGACTTACGCATCCTAAGCTCCACACAGCCTTCTCAGGACTAACCCAATGACCGACTTTCGTCAAGTGTGGTGCCTCCACGCATACAGCGGCGGTACCGTCCGGGATTCACACCCGGTTTTCTATTCTCCTGCGGCGCTGTTACCACATCCGCAGGCACTTAAACGGAATATTTACTTGCACGGTCAGTATACACGATTAGGGTTCAAATGTCAATCTCAAAAAGAAAAGGCCTTAATATATGACATAAATCGCAACATAAACCGTTAAAATCTAAAGATTATAGGCAACTTCATACCGCTTGACAACCATTCTCCCCGTCAGTATATTTAATGCGAGGTGGTTACTATGACAGAAGCAGAAATGATTCAATGTGCTATCGATGAAGGGTTTGCTGCAGCAGCAATCGTGGATACCACGCAGATTGTATTTGACCCGTCCTTCCGTCCATACTGTGAAGAAAACCTCTGCGGTCAGTATGGCGCAAACTACTCCTGCCCGCCCGATTGCGGTAGTCCGGAGGAAATGAAGCAGCGGATCTTGGCACATAAGAAAGCGCTGGTCTTGCAGACTATTTGGCAGGTAGCAGACTATTCCGATGTTCCTGCCATCAAGCACGCAAAGAATAACCACAACGCTTCCGAGATTCGTGTGGTGAAGAAAATGCGTGAAGCCGGTCACGATGGTTTGATCGTGGGAGCCAGCGGCTGCGCTCTCTGTACACCTTGCGCCCAAACGCAAGGACTGCCTTGTAACTTCCCGGATCTGAAATATTCCTGCATGTCTGCCTACTGTATCTTCGTTAAGAAGCTGGCAGACGCCTGCGAGATGGAATATGATTGCGGAGAAGGTCTTCTTGGCCTGTTTGGAATGTATGTATTTGACTAAAAGAATCAGCACTGCCATGCGACGGGCAGTGCTGATTTTACTTATTCTTCCAGGCTCCTATGGCAGAATCAACCTGGACAGGTGTTCTTTGTATTTACTGCAAGTTTGGCTCTCCGGTTTCGTTGGTAAACCGTTGGTAAATTTAATTTCGTAAAGTGAATTTCCTTAGAGGCACAAGGAGTTTTCGGAATTCGGGAAAATCCTGCCATGGCAGATAAATAGGATTTTTATCATTGTCTTATATCTCCATATAAGTCTTAGTCTTCACATTCCCGCTCATGCTTCATGCGGCGGAAGTAAGAACTCATTTCGTCCGCCAGGCCGGAAAGCCGGTTCAACAGCTTGGAGTAGTCACGGAGCATCTCATCATCCTCCGCATCCTTGTACACGATATCATGGTCCACTTCGCCCCAGCCTTCCTCGAACAGCGTTCTGCCCTGAATTTCGATATATTGTCCTTTATACTTGACAATATAATGCAGCGAACGGTAGATACCGTCGGAGATGATTTCGATCTCTTTGCCGTTATAGATCTTGCTGTCACCGGTTCGCTTATAGGCTCTGGGCCGCTCTGCCAAATAATAGTGGTCCGGATTTTCATCAAAGTCTGCAAGGCGATCCTGGATATACAACGCAGGATCATTTTCAAACTGACCGGTCAGATACTGATGGAAATTCTTCCAGTCCTCCCGGTAAAGGAAGAATACGCGGATGCCGATCAGGTCGGTGACAAACTTATAGTAGTTGGTATGATCCAGCTGTGCGAACTTTTCCGGATTTTCCTTTTTCTTTCGAATCACCTTTTCTAAAAGCTGCATAACACCCTTGGTACGGTAGCGATAGGAATGGATGCCGGCAGTTTCAATGTCGTACAGGTATTCATCGATAAAGGACTTGCCAATTTCCCGAAGGGAACGCTCCATGCCGCAATACGATTCTTCGATCCGTATGAGTTCATCCCAGGTAATATTCGCTTCAATCAAATCGTCTTCACCGAGCTTGAATTCAGCAAAGAATGTGTTCTTATCCATATAATCACTCCAGGAATGCCATTATGGGGGCGAAAAGTTCCAGGTATGAATCAGTTCTGCTCCCGGAAAGTAATGGTACCGTTTTCTGCATCCATCGCATCCACGATAGCCAAAGACTCCACATGATAACCCAGATTGCGGATGACACGGCCGCCGATCTGGAATCCCTTTTCGACAACAATGCCGCAGCCTTCCACAACCGCACCGGCAGACTCCGCAATGGAGATCAGGCCCTGCAATGCGCAGCCATTGGCCAGGAAATCATCGATGATCAGAATATGCTCACCCTCGTGCAGGAACTTCTTGGACACGATGACCTGATTCTTATTCTTGTGGGTGAAGGATTCCACCTCGGCAACGAACATATCGCCATCAATGTTGATAGACTTGGACTTCTTGGCAAAAACCAGAGGAACATCAAATTCCTGAGCAACAAAGGCAGCAATGCCAATGCCGGATGCTTCAATGGTCATGACCTTGGTAATGGTCTTATGGCCAAATCGGCGTTTGAATTCCCGACCGATTTCCTGCATCAGTCGGATATCCATCTGGTGGTTCAGAAAGCTATCCACCTTCAGCACATTACCGGGCTTTACGATGCCGTCTTTTACGATTCTCTCTTCTAAAAAATTCATTGCGGGTACCTCCTAGTAGAATACCCGCATTATACCATGATGATTGCAAAATGTCAGTAAGAATGTAAAAAATATGTGAATATTTTCTATTTTTGGCAATTTACATATTCCCTTTAAAATGCTACAATTACTTTCGTAAATACATAAATGAAAGAGGTTCCACTATGAAGAAGACTTACAAACTGTCTGAAAAAGCCTTCCAGCTGGACGGAAAGATACCTCTGTCCCAGGCTATCCCTCTGGGTCTGCAGCACGTTCTGGCCATGTTTGTCGGCAACCTGACCCCCCTGCTGATCATCACCGGCACCTGCGGCATCGCCAGTGGCGAATTTGCAGAACTGCAGCTGCACCTGCTGCAGAACGCAATGCTGGTTGCAGGTATCGTTACTCTGGTTCAGCTGTTCTCCATCGGCCCCATCGGCGGCAATGTCCCCATCGTTATGGGTACCTCCTCCGGCTTCCTGGGTGTTTTCAATTCCGTTGCAGCCACCATGGGCGGCGGTGTCATCGCCTACGGTGCCATTATGGGCGCATCCATCATCGGCGGCCTGTTTGAAGGCATCTTGGGTTTCTTCCTGAAGCCTCTGCGTAAATTCTTCCCCGCTGTTGTTACCGGCACTGTGGTTATGTCCATCGGCCTGAGCCTGATTTCCGTTGGCATCAACTCCTTCGGCGGCGGCAACTCCGCCAAGGACTTTGGTTCCATGGAGAACCTGCTGCTGGCAATCTTCGTGCTGGCTATGATTCTGTATTTCAAGCACGGCACCAAGGGCTTCACCAGTTCTTCCTCCATCCTGCTGGGCATTGCCTGCGGTTATCTGGCTTCTTTCATCATGGGTCTGGTCCTGCCCACCACCGGTGTTACCGCTGACGGTGTGGAGTACACCAAGGCATGGGTCCTGAACTGGGATAAGGTTGCCAATGCTGCCTGGTTCGAAATTCCCAAAATCATGCCCGTAAAGCCCATTTTTGATATGCGTGCAATTCTGCCCGTCATAATCATGTTTATCGTTACCGCAGTGGAAACGGTCGGCGACATCTCCGGCGTTATGGAAGGCGGTCTGGGCCGTGAAGCTACCGACAAGGAGCTGTCCGGCGGTGTCATCTGCGACGGTATCGGTTCTTCCTTCGCAGCGCTCTTTGGTGTCCTGCCCAATACCTCCTTCAGCCAGAACGTTGGTCTGGTTGCCATGACCAAGGTTGTCAACCGCTTCGCCATTTCCACCGGTGCCATCTTCCTGATTCTGTGCGGCCTGTGCCCCAAGCTGGGTGCGCTGGTTTCCATCATGCCCCAGTCTGTTCTGGGTGGCGCAGCCGTTATGATGTTCTCCTCCATTGTCATCAGCGGTATCCAGCTGATCACCAAGGAGCCTCTGACCGGCCGTAATCTGTCCATCGTTGCTGTTGCTCTGGGTGTCGGCTACGGTATGGGTGCCAACACCGCCATCCTGAACTTCGCTCCTCAGGCTGTGAAGCTGATCTTCGGCGGCTCCGGCATTGTTCCTGCCGCTATGGTTGCTATCCTGCTGAACATCCTGCTGCCCAAGGAAAAAGCCGAAGAAAAAGTGGAGCAGTAATTTCTTACCGCTCCAGCAATTCTTCCAAGTCCTCCGGACTGTCCACATCTTTTAGTTCGTACATATCCCGGACGTTTACCGTGCGTAAGCGTTCGGGATATTTTTTTACCACCCAGCCGCCGCCTTTTCTCTCCGGCAGATCCAGCAGCTCCGGAAAAGACCACTGTGGAAACACCACCGGGGAGCCGTGTGTACCATTGCAGCTGGTTCTCCAGATGGCATTCGGATCATTTTGGGAAACGAGCACAAGGGCCGCCACAGTCTCTTTGCGCAGTAGCGGTTGGTCCGAAGTGGCAAACATACACCGGTCAATTCCGGACATGGCTTCCAAGCCTAACCGAACGGTATCACTGCGATGCGGCAAACTGTGCAGAATGGTTTGAACTTCTCGTTCCTGACAAAGTGATGCAATCTCTTCAGACCGGGTTACTACCACCCGCTTTGCAAAGATGCCTTCCGTTGCGTCCAAAATGCGGCAGATCATAGGCTGACCGTGGAAATCCGCCATCAGCTTGTTGCCACCGAACCGCCTGCCAAGGCCGGAGGCCATGATGACACAGCCGATATTCCCAAAGGGATCATCCAGATCAATCACAAAGGCATCTTCCCGGCTGCACAATTCTTCGAGGAAAGGCAGACTCTGTTTGCGGATAACCGCTGCCACCTGTTTCTTTTCCAGCAGATTGCGCAAAGTCTCATGATATGGCTCGCACAATGCTTCCAGATACCCGATTTCATCAATGGAAATCCATGGACTGTCAGATTCCATGCATCTCTCCAAGGCAGCTATACCCAAATTGGTAAAACCATCTTGCAGCAGAACCATCTGGTTTCCCGGTCCGGGAAGCGTTGCATCAAAGATGCCCACCTGCACCGTTTCCCGAGAGCAATTATCCCGCAGATAAACTGCCTGCTTGGGCTTTGCCCAGGTGGTCAGGCCGGGAAGTGGCTCCGGAAACAGTGCGTTCAGCAGCGTCGTTTTGCCGGAACCTCTACTTCCGGTCAGGATCAGATGGCGCTTACCGCTGCTCCGGAAAGAATTCCAAATACAATCTGCTGTTAGCTTGCTTGCAGGCATCCCGGTATGCTTCATAACGCACCAGCCACTCCTTTCCTTCCGGTGTCAGGCAACTTCCTCCGCCGTCTTTTCCGCCTGTGGTTCTGTGAATCAACGCAAAACCCAATGTATTTTCCGCGTTGCGGATCAGCTTTAATGCTTTGGTGTATGCCATGTCCATGGATATGGCAGCAGCACGAAGAGAGCCGGATTTTTCTACCCCATGAAGAAGTCTGGCAGGGCCTTCTCCAAAGAACTTTTCATTGTTGTCATCCAGAAAAGTAATTTTCGTTACCGCTTTCATAGGTCATCCTCTCTCAGCATAATAATTTGCGCCTCGCCTTTGCGGTTATGGCACCGCTGCAGGCTGATGGGGCCATAAACCTTGCGCAGCACTTGCTCCATTTTGTCAAGGGAATCGGATTTCGGCGCAATGATGTCCAGTACACCGCCGTCCGAGAGCAGCAGCAGCTTATCGCAGAAATTCAGCGCAAGTGCAGGATCATGAAGTGTAACAATGGCACTGCATTCCCGGGATGCAACCCAGCTGTGTAACAAAGAAAGCATTTGATGCCGGAACCGGAAGTCAAGGGCACTTTCCGGCTCGTCCAGCAGAAGCAGCTTGCTGTCGGAAACCAAGGTCCGGGCCAGAATACACAGCTGCTTCTGTCCTTCACTCAGGTGCAGATAATTGGTTTCTTCCTTACCGGCGAGGCCAACCTGTTCCAGCGCCTGCATTGCCGTATCCTTCATTTTTCTGGTTGGATGTTCCAGCAGGCCAAGCTTGGGATTGAAGCCCATCAGCACCACATCCAGCGCGGAAATATCAATAGAAATACCGCTTCTCTGGGGGATATAGCTAACCAGTTTGGCAAGTTGTTTGGCAGAAAGCTCCTCCAGAACGGTGCCTTCCAGCGTGCAGTTTCCCTGATGCGGAAGAATGCCGCAAAGTGCTTTCAGCAGCGTTGTCTTACCGCTGCCGTTGGCTCCGATAATGCCCATCAGTGTGCCGTCATCCAGATCAAAAGAAATATTCTCAATGACATTGTTCTTACCGTATCCGGCGCTGATTCTTTTTACAGACAAATGGCTCATAGCTGTTTCCTCCCCCGGACAATCAGGAAAATCAGGAAAGGCGCTCCAAGGATGCTGGTGAAAATGCTCACGGGAAGCTCTGTTGCTGCCACAGATCTGGCCAGAATATCCGCGCCGCAAAGCAGCACACCGCCCAAAAGTCCACTGAGGAACATGGTCCCAATGCGGTTATGCTTGGTCAAAAGTCTTGCGCCATGAGGAGCGAGCAATCCGACAAAGCTAATCAGGCCCGACAAACTGACAACTGATGCGACCACAAGCGTTGCAACCAGTAAAACAGCCAACCGCAGAGTTCCCACATTGACACCCAGCATTCTTGCCTCCCCTTCTTCAGCAGAGAGAAGAATCACCTGACGGTGGAGCAAAAACAGCACAGCCATGCAGATAAGACACAGAATCAGATTGCCCCCGATAGAATAGACACTGATACCGTTCAAGCTGCCCATGATCCAGTATTCGATGGAAGCCAGTTCCCGTTCCGGATCCGCAGTAAGCTTCAGGCACATGAGTGCGGTCTGTGCGAGGGAGTGAACAGCGATACCGGCCAGAACGATGGTGCTGTTTCTTCCGCTTCTGTCCAGGCTGGAAAGTGCTAACGCAAATACAACTGCTGCCAAAGCACCGGTAAATGCAGACACCGTAACGGCTGCACTGCCGGACAGAAACAGGATACCCGCAGCTGCACCCGCACTGGCTCCGGAGGCGACACCGATGATGTCCGGAGATGCCAGAGGATTACGAAATACCGTCTGGTAAACAAATCCGGCAACACCCAGGGCGAAGCCGCCGATCATGCCAACCACCGTCCGGCTGAGGCGCAAAGTCAGAAAGACACGCCACTGCATCTGGTCACCGGCCAGGAGTTTTTCCATGGAAAGGGGATATTTTCCCACAAACAAACTGGCAACAGCCAGAGCGATCAGGATGGTCGCTCCGGCTGCGCAGTAGTATTTAGTTTTCGCTGTAAGTGAAATCATAGAAGGTTTCATAGTACTCATCGATCTTGGCGGCGCAGTCAGCGTCGGTCAGGGCTTCGCTGTGCAGCACATTGGCCAGCCACAGGGCACCCAGAATACCACTGGGAACAGGGCTGTCCCAGGCTTCAGCCTTGCTGGGCATCTGATACACATGACCGCTGACAACCGCCGCGCAGTCTGTCAGATTGGGATCAGCCAGCACATCGTCTACGGTATAGGCAGCATCGGAAGCCAGAATGATGTAATCGGGGTTCCAGGTCAGCAGCTGCTCGTAGGAAATTTCCACCCAGTAGGTGTCCTCAATTTCAGCCGCCACATTCACACCGCCTGCCAGACGGATCATATCGGACTGGTACATGGCATTGCCAGCGGTGGAAAGCATGCTGGAGTTGCCCGCCAGATAGACACTGGGAGTTTCAGTGCCGGCCAGAGTTTCAGCCAGATAGGTTTCCTGAGCAGCGGTAAAGCCCAGCAGCGCGGCAGCCTTGTCCTCGGTATTGGTAGCCGCAGCAATCATATGGATCATGCCGGTCAGCAGTTCCTGATTTTCAGGGTTGACCAGCAGAACATCGATGCTCAGACCCTCCAGAGTCTCCACAGCACTCTTCAGCTTAATGGGAAGGATCACCAGATCGGGCTCCAGAGCGGCGCAGCCTTCCAGATCAAATTCCTTGGCAGTACCCACATTGGGCAGTTCAATCAATTCGGGGGCAGCCAGAGAGTAGATGGCACGCTTATTGGCTTTGGCTTCGATGCCAACTAATTTTTCGTCCAGATCCAGAGCAATCAGCAGACTGGTCGAAATGTAATAACCGCTGACCAGCTTCTGGGGTTCCTCTTCGATCACCACTTCACGGCCCGCATGGTCGGTAACGGTAATGGGATAATGGCTGGGTGCAGCCGTGGTTTCGGGAACAATTTCCTCGGTTGCAGGAGCAGCAGCTTCGGTAGTTACGGGGGTAGTTTCTTCGGATTTTCCGGACTGACCGCAGGCTGCAAAGCTAAGCAGCATGGCCAGAACCAGAAGCAGGGAAATCAGATTCTTCATAGTGGGTTCTCTCCTGTCGTTGTTGTTCTGAAAGTACAACGCTATTCTAACAAATCCTCTTCCCAAAATCAACCGAAACTGGTATACTGTAGAAGACAAAATATGCGAATTTCCGCAAAGGAGTTTTTGCTTATGATAACCATACAGAAATATGTTCGCGCCCAATCTCTGGAGGAAGCCTGGCAGCTGAACCAGAACAAGCGCAACCGCATCTTAGGCGGTATGCTGTGGCTGCGCTTGGGAAAAGGTAGTGTGGGCACTGCCATTGACCTGTGCGACCTGGGGCTGAACACCATTGAGGAAACCGAAGAAGCCTTCTCCATCGGCGCTATGGCAACACTCCGTGATATCGAAATGCACGCAGGCCTGAATGCATATGCCGATGGCGCTGTGGCAAATGCCGTAAAGGATATCGTGGGCGTTCAGTTCCGGAATATGGCCACGGTCGGCGGCAGCATCTGGGGCCGTTTCGGCTTCTCTGACGTGCTGACCGTTTTCCTGGCTATGGATTCCTACGTGGAACTGTACAAGGGCGGCATCATTCCCCTGGAGCAGTTTGCCAAAATGAAGAAGGACAACGATATTTTGGTTCGTCTGATCGTGAAGAAAACTCCCTGCAAAATCGTCTATTCTTCCGTTCGCAACCAGCGCACCGACTTCCCTGTGATTGCCTGCGCTGTTTCCTTCATGAACGGCCAGTACCATGCCGCCATTGGTGCCCGCCCCGCCCGTGCAATGCTCCTGCGCAGTGAAAAGGCAGAGGGTTTTGCCGACTTTGTTGCAGAGAATGCACCCACCGAGGGCAATATCCGCGGCAGTGCTGCTTACCGCACCCATCTGATCAAGGTGCTGGCAGCGCGTTCTATGAACAAACTGGGAGGTATGTGATATGGAAATCAAACTGAAACTCAATGGCAGAACCGTCATTGCCTCCGTGGAAGCCGATACTGTTCTGCTGGACTTCCTGCGGGACAAGGGCTGCCTGTCTGTCAAGCGCGGCTGTGATACCTCCAACTGCGGTCTGTGTACCGTCCTGATGGATGGAAAACCCATCCTGTCCTGTTCCACGCTGGCTGTCCGCGCTGACGGCCATGATATCTACACTTTGGAAGGTCTGCAGGAGGAAGCATCCGATTTTGTCGGCTTTATCGCCGATCAGGGCGCTGACCAGTGCGGCTTCTGCAATCCCGGCTTTGTGATGAATACCATTGCTCTGCTTCGCGAGAATCCCGATCCCACGGATGACGAGATCCGCGCATTTCTGGCAGGCAATCTGTGCCGCTGCTCCGGTTATGACGGCCAGCTGCGCGGTATCCGTAACTACCTGAATTCCCGCAAGGCATAAGGAGGCAGCTATGGAACACAAAGAATACAAATCCATTAACAAATCCGTCCGCAAGAAGGACTCCATGCAGCTTCTGCTGGGCAAGCCTGTCTATACCGACGATGTGACCCCCCATGATGCACTGGTGGTCAAAATCCTCCGCTCTCCCCATGCCAATGCCATCGTGGAATCCATCAATACCGCCGCCGCCAAGAAGGTACCCGGTGTTGTGGACATTTACACCTGGGAAGATGTTCCCCAGACCCGTTTTGCAATCGCCGGTCAGACCTTCCCCGAGCCTTCTCCCTACGACCGTCTGATCATCGACCGCCATGTGCGTTTCTCCGGCGATGCAGTTGCCATCATTGCAGCCGAAACCGAAAAGGCCGCTCTGAAGGCTATGAAGCTCATCAAAGTCAAGTATGAGGTCCTGCCCGCTGTGCTGGATTTCCGCACTGCCAAGGACAATGCCGTTCTGGTTCACCCCGAAGACGACTGGTTCCCTCCCTGCCAGGTTGGCGGCGATCCCAAGCGGAATCTGGTTGCCAGCTCTGATGAAATCCACGGCGATGTGGAAGGCATTCTGGCAGAGTGTGACATCGTTCTGGAGCGGACTTACCACACCAAGGCCTACAATCAGGCCATGATGGAACCCTTCACCTGCTATGCAAACTTCGACCGCTACGGCCGTCTGCATGTTATTTCTTCCACCCAGATCGTCTTCCATACCCGCCGAATCCTCTCCCGCGCGCTGGGCATTCCCAAGAGCAAGATCCGCGTGGAAAAGCCCCGCATCGGCGGTGGTTTCGGTGCGAAGCAGACCGCAGTCTGTGATGTGTATCCTGCCTTCGTTGCCATGAAGACCGGACGGCCTGCACAGATTTGCTACACCCGTGAGGAATCCCAGATCGCCGGCTCTCCCCGTCATGAGATGGAAATCACCCTGAGAATGGGTGCCATGAACAACGGTAAAATCCGGGTAATGGATCTGTATACCCTGTCCAACACCGGTGCTTACGGCGAGCACGGACCCACAACAGTCGGCCTGTCCGGCCACAAAGCACTGCCTCTGTACACCGGCTCTCTGGAAGCACACCGCTTCCACTATGATGTGGTTTACACCAACCATCAGGCTGCCGGCGCTTACCGTGGTTACGGTGCTACACAGGGCATCTTCGCTGTGGAGTCCATCGTCAGCGAACTGGCAGAAAAGCTGGGCATGGATGCCACGAAAATCCGTGACATCACCATGATCAAAGAAGGCATGGTCATGCCTGCCTACTACAACGAGATCGCCAATGCATGCGCACTGGACCGCTGCATGGAGCATTGCCGCCAGATGTTTAACTGGGAAGAGCGCTCCAAGGTTCGGGATATGGGCAACGGCAAGGTCAGAACTGCCGGTGTCGCCATGGGCATGCAGGGCAGCTGTATTTCCAATGTTGACGTTGGCTCCGCAACGCTGAAGCTCAGCGAAGACGGCACCTACAACCTGGTAATCGGCGCTGCCGATATGGGTACCGGCTGTGATACGATTCTGGCCCAGATGGTGGCCGAACTGATGGACTGCGATGTAGATGACGTGGCCGTCTTCGGTGCGGATACCGACGTTTCTCCCTACGACTCCGGCTCCTATGCCTCCTCCACTACCTATATCACCGGTATGGCCGTCGTGAAGGCTTGCAACGAACTGAAGAAGCAGATTTGCACCATTGCCGCAGGTATGATGAACTGCGAAGAGATGGAAGTAGAGTTTGCAGGCACCTGCGTCCGCCGTATCAGCACCGAGCAGACCATAAGCCTTACCGATATCGCTTACAAAGCGCAGGTGAACAATACCACCCCCGCAGAAACTACTCAGACCCATACCTCTCCCGTTTCTCCTCCTCCCTACATGGTTGGCATGGTAGAAATCGAACTGGATAAGCTGACCGGTAAGGTGGATATTATTGACTACATGGCAGTTGTGGACTGCGGTATTCCCATCAACCCCGCATTGGCAAGAATCCAGACCGAGGGCGGTATCGTTCAGGGTATTGGCCACACCCTCATGGAAAATGTAACCTATGACCGCAACGGCCGCCCTGCCGAATCCAGCTTCATGCAGTACAAGGTTCCCACCCGTCTGGATATGGGCCGTCTGAAAGTGGAATTCGAGCACAGCTACGAACCCACCGGTCCCTTCGGTGCAAAATCCATTGGTGAGATCGTCATCAACACGCCCGGTCCTGCCATTGCCCACGCAATCTACCGCGCAACCGGCAAGTGGTTCCGCGAACTGCCCATTACCCCTGAGCAGATCGCCATGGCTCTGGCCCAAGAATAATCATTCCTCTCCATAAGCAAGAACCGCCTGACTTCCCATGGGAAATCAGGCGGTTTTTATGTTCAGACGATAGATTATTTGTTGTAGATGTCTGCATCCAGCTTGCCTTCGGATTTTGCCACAGCAATGGAGGTCACAGAGTCACCGGCAACATTCAAAGAAGTAACCAGCATTTCAATGGGACGATTGATGGCCAGAATCAGGGAATAGGCAATCAGTGCCAGATCGCCCGTGAAGCCCATGCCGGATAGAATGGTAAACAGAATCACTGCGCCTGCACTCAAAATGCAGGCGCAGTTTCTATATTTTGCTGTAACATGATGGGTCGCTTCAAACAAAAGACTCGTACAGGCAGGAATCCTGCTGGATTCCTGTCTGATGAGATTTGCCAAATGATTATGCCAGAATGGGCTTGAGTGCAGCAGCCAGAACAGCCTTCTGTGCCTCAGCTTCAGCCAGATCCTTGCCCAGAGTGGTGAAGTAGGTCTTGATCTTGGGCTCGGTGCCGGAGGGACGGACGATGACAGTTGCGCCGCCTTCCAGAGAGTAGACCAGAACATTTGCTGCGGGCAGGCCGGTAGCAGCGGAATCTGCATAGTCAACGACCTTGGTCACTGCGTAGCCGCCGATCTCGGTCAGGGGCTTTTCACGCAGGCCTGCCATAATGCCGGCCATCTTGTCCATGCCGCTGAGGCCCGGGAACTCGAAGGAGTCGACCTTGTTCAGATAACGGCCGTACTTTGCGTAGATTGCTTCCAGACGCTCCTTGATGGAAGAACCGATGGAGCGGTAGTAAGCAGCCATTTCGCAGATCAGCATGGAGCCCACAACTGCGTCCTTATCGCGAACATAGGGACCTGCCAGATAGCCGTAGGATTCCTCGAAGCCCAGAATGAAGCGCTCGACCTCATTGTCAGCTTCCAGACGGGCGATCTGATCGCCGATCCACTTGAAGCCGGTGAGGACATTACGCATCTCAACACCGTAGTTTGCAGCAACTGCGTCAGCCAGAGGCGTAGAGACCAAAGACTTCACAGCGACAGCATTCTTGGGCATGGTGCCCTTCTCAATGCGGCCTTCGCAGATGTAATCCAGCAGCAGAACACCAACTTCGTTACCGGAAACCAGTTCATAAGAACCGTCAGGACACTTCATAGCGATGCCAACGCGGTCAGCATCGGGGTCAGTTGCCAGCATCAGGTCAGCGCCGGTTTCGGTAGCCAGCTTCAGACCCAGCTCCAGAGCCTGGAAGATTTCAGGGTTGGGATAGGGACAGGTGGGGAAGTTTCCGTCGGGATACTTCTGCTCGGGAACGATGGTGATGTCATCGATGCCGATATCGTTCAGGATGCGGGTAACAGGAACCAGACCGGAACCGTTCAGGGGAGAGTAGACCAGCTTCAGACCGGCAGTCTTGCACAGACCGGGGCGAACCTGGCAAGCCTTGATGGCATCATACAGGCCTTCCTTGCAGTCGTCGCCAACATACTCGATCATGCCGGAAGCAATGCCTTCCTCGAAGGAAATCAGCTTTGC
Source organism: Faecousia sp. (assembly GCA_045120675.1). GTDB lineage: Bacteria > Bacillota > Clostridia > Oscillospirales > Oscillospiraceae > Faecousia. The sequence goes on from JBGVFB010000078.1 coordinate 13,526, forward strand.
ACCGGTCAGGATGTCGGTATTCTGAATCTCAGCATAAACAACAGCGGCAGCATCGTCAGTCATCTGGCAGCCGTCGGGGCCGTAAGCCTTGTAGCCGTTGTACTTAGCGGGGTTGTGGGAAGCGGTGATCATAACACCGGCATTTGCCTCGTAGTAACGGGTTGCAAAGGACAGCGCGGGAACGGGCATCAGTGCATCATAAATACGAACCTTGATGCCATTGGCAGCGAGGACTCTTGCAGTTTCCTTGGCGAAAACATCGGAGTTGATACGGCTGTCGTAAGAAACAGCAACCAGCTGGTTGCCACCCTGCGTCTTAACCCAGTTTGCCAGACCCTGAGTAGCCTGACGGACAACATAGATATTCATACGGTTGGAACCTGCGCCCAGAACACCACGCAGACCGGCAGTACCAAACTTCAGTGCAACAGCAAAACGTTCCTTAATTTCCTCATCCTGGCCCTCGATCTTCTTCAGTTCTTCGGTCAGTGCGGGATCTTCCAGTTTGGCACCCAGCCAGCGCTTATAATCATCAATATACATTAGCGTCACCTATCCTTAAATAATGTTAACTTATGGGAATATATGGTTACAGGAATGCTTATCGCTGGATACGGCCGGAGCCGTCGCCGCCTGCCAGCTTCTCAACCTCAGCGACAGTGACCATGTTGTAGTCGCCGCCGATGGAGTGCTTCAGAGCAGAAGCAGCAACTGCGAACTCAACAGCTTCCTGCGTGGACTTGCCGCTCAGCAGGGAGTAGATCAGGCCGCCGCCGAAGGAGTCACCGCCGCCAACACGGTCGATGATGTGCAGGTCGTACTTCTTGGAGAAGCAGTAGTTCTCGCCGTCGTACAGCATTGCGGACCAGCCGTTGTCGAATGCGGAGTGAGATTCGCGCAGGGTGATGGCGACCTTCTCGAAGCCGTACTTGTCAGCCAGCTGCTTTGCAACGGACTTGTAGCCTTCGTGGTTGATGGTGCCGCCGTAGATATCGGTAGCCTCAGCCTCGATGCCGAAGACATCCTTAGCATCCTCTTCGTTGGAGATGCAGACATCGATGTACTTTGCCAGCTCGGTCATAGCAGCGTTAGCCTGAGCGCGGGTCCACAGCTTGCCGCGGTAGTTCAGGTCGCAGGAGATCTTGATGCCCTTGGCCTTTGCAGCAATACATGCCTGCTTGCAGATCTCAACGCAGTTGGGGCCCAGTGCAGGGGTAATGCCGGTGAAGTGGAACCAGTCAGCGCCGTCGAAGATCTTGTCCCAGTCGAAGTCTTCGGGCTTTGCCAGCTGAATTGCGGAGTAAGCGCGGTCATAGATACAGACGGAGCCACGCTGAGAAGCGCCCTTCTCATTGTAGTAGATACCAACACGCTCGCCGCCGCGGACGATCAAGGAGGTGTCGACGCCATAGCGGCGCAGAGAGTTGACAGCAGCCTGGCCGATGGAGTGTGCGGGCAGCTTGGAAACGAAAGCTGCGTCCATACCGTAGTTTGCCAGGGAAACAGCTACGTTTGCTTCGCCGCCGCCGAAAGTGAATTCAACACTCTGAGCCTGAACGAAACGCTCGTAGTTGAAGGGCTGCAGGCGCAGCATCAGTTCGCCAAAGGTAACAATTCTTGCCATGATAATCAGATTCCTTTCAAAATATACATTTTATAAAATAACTCACACTTTTATCTTTGTGCGCTGACACACAGCGCACAGATTCCACCCCGATTGCCGGTTTTGGCATCTGGCAGTTTCATAAAGCATTTGCCCCAGATGCCTGCAATAAGAGTGGACTGCAAAACTTGGAATCCCCCAACATGAAAGAATTCAATTTCGCGCAAAATGCTTCTTGTATATTATGCAACAAATTCCCGCGATGTTCAAGCCCCCATATGTAAAATACATAATTTTTTGCTGCTGATCCGGTTATGAAGCACACAAAAGACCCTGCTGATGAATCGCAAACCGTGGTTTTCGGAGACTGGATGCAAGCATTTGTCCCGACACATAAAAAATCTCACAGTCATTCCTCCGGTATGGGTGGAAAGACTGTGAGATTATACTTTCTATGGATTATACACCAAACAGGATCCAGATCAGGATGTACGCGGGAACAATAGCCGACAGCGTGAAGGGAATGCCAATCTTAAAGAAATCGCCGTTGGAAACTTCATGACCTTCCTTGCGCAGGATGCCGATACCGGTGATGTTTGCGGAAGCACCGATGGGGGTGCAGTTGCCGCCCAGGGTTGCGCCGGACAGCAGACCGAAGTACAGAGCAGTGGAATCAATGCCCATTTCCATGGCAATACCGGCGATGACGGGAATCATGGTGGCAACATAGGGGATGTTATCGATGAAGGCGGAGATCAGCACGGAAGCCCAGACGATGATGGTGTACATCAGGAAGGGGTTACCGGCACCCAGCTTTGCCAGCAGCTGTGCCAGCGCGTCGATGACACCCATATTGCCGATGCCGCCGATCATCAGGAACAGGCCGACCAGCAGACCCAGCGTCTCGAAATCGATAGCCTTCAGGGGGCCGGTGATAGCATCCAGATTCTTCTTGGTAGCGTAATTGTAGATCAGACCGATAATCAGCAGGGTGAAGCAGATCAGACCGTTGGTTTCAGCGGGCATCTCGAAGGGCAGGAAGGATGCCACGATCAGCAGCACAATGGCACCGACCAGCAGTACGGTGGGAACCATATCGCTGACTTCCGTCATCTTGCCGGTCTTAGGGATCGCGCCCTTATCCTTACGGAAGGTGAAGTAAACGATGCAGGCGGACAGGACAGCGCCCAGCTCCACCATGAAGAACATACCGGGCTTGTCCTGGTACCAGATGAAGTCCAGGAAGCTCATATCCAAAGCGGAACCCAGCATGATGGCAGTCGTATCACCAACCAGAGTGGCAGCGCCCTGCAGATTGGAAGAAACCGCGATGGAAATGATGAAGGGAATGGGATTGGTCTTCAGCTTCTTACAGATTTCGATGGCAACAGGGGCGATCATCAGAACGGTGGCCACATTGTCCACGAAGGCGGAGATGATACCGGCGAACAGGCTGAGAGAAACAGCGGCCCACTGAACATTGGGAACTTTATCCATGATCATGTCAGCCAGCCGCTCGGGCATATGGCTGTCGATGAACAGCTGCACCAGACCCATGGTACCGCCGATCATCAGCAGAACGTTAAAGTCCAGAGCGCCGATGATCTGGTTCATAGGCAGCATGCCGAAAACGATAAAAACCATACCGGAAGCCAGCGCGATGTAGGGGCGGTACTTACTGAAGGTCAGCATCAGTACATAGGTAGCCGCAAAGAGAATAATGGCAGGTAACAAAAAAATCTTCCTTTCTTATCTTATAATCTCAATCATTATACAGGATGCCCAGTAAAGATGCGGCTAAGAAGCAATTCGTTTTGTGCATGGTTGAACCGCATTCTTGTCTGAACCTGCTTTTTATGCTATACTGAATAAAATTCCAAAGGAGGGCTTTCATTGACGAAAAGGACCAAAAAGATTCGCCAGCCGCTAAAGCTGCAAAATCTCCTGTTGCTGCTGGTCTCCGGCACGGTAAATGCCTTTGGTGTGACCATGTTTCTCACCCCCGTGGGGCTGTACGACAGCGGCATTTCCGGCACCTCCATGCTGCTGGATCAGCTTACGCCCGCATGGCTGACCTTGTCGGTATTTCTGGTGGTACTCAATGTGCCGCTGTTTCTCTACGGTCTGAAAAAGCAGGGCTTAGCCTTTACCGTGTATTCCATTTTTGCGGTGTGTGTCTACGCGGCGGTGGCATGGCTGATTCAGGATGTTCTGCCCATTTCTGTTGCCAATGCCTCCCCCTTTGCAGGAAGTGATCTGCTGCTGTGCGCCATCTTCGGCGGCTTAATCTCCGGTGTGGGCAGCGGTCTGACCCTCCGGGCCGGAGGCGCTATTGACGGCATGGAGGTCATGGCTGTGATCTTCGCAAAGAAGCTGGGTATCACCGTAGGCAACTTTGTCATGGCCTATAATGTGGTACTGTACATTTTGGCGGGCATCAGCTGTCAAAGCTGGATCCTGCCCCTGTATTCCATCATTACCTACTATGTGGGGCAGAACGCGGTGGACTTTATTGTGGAGGGTCTGGACCGTTCCAAGAGCGTGATGATCATCACGGAGAAGGCGGAGGAAGTGAGCCTCGCCCTGATGGAAGCCTTTGAATGCGGCACCACCAAAATTCCCGCCAAGGGCGGCTTTACCAATGTGGACAAAACGGTGATCTACTTCGTGGTGAACCGCTTCCAGATCGCCCGGATGAAAAATATCGTCCATGCCATTGACCCCTCTGCATACCTGACCATCTCTGAGGTAGCGGATGTATTCAAAAGTGTTTCCGCAAAAATGCCTGAACGGGAAAAAGTAGAAGAAGTCATCGTGTCTCCGGAACCAGAGGAACCCGCCACAGACAGCGAAGTATAAAATTTCAGCGCCACGGATGCAATCACTCCGCGGCGCTGTTTTTTATGATTGGGGAAGCTGATATTTTCGGGAATAGTCATCCAGCATTTCCAGGAAAGCAGGATTGCTTTTTTTCATGCTCCGCATGGCTTCATGGGCATTCATGTTGTGATCATGGGCATCGATGATGCTTACCGCAATGTTGGAGCAGTGGTCGGAGGTACGCTCTATATCGGTCAGAAGATCGGCCCAGATAAAGCCCGCCTCCACGCTGCACTCGCCCTTTTTTAGACGGACAATGTGCCGGTTGCGCAGGATGGACTTGATGTGGTCTATCACCTGCTCCAGCGGTTCTACGGAGCCGGCGGCTTCCCGGTCGTTTCGCCGCAAGGCATCCACCGTCAATCCAAGAACTTCCGTCAACGCGCTGCAGAGAACTTCCATCTCCTGCTTTGCGCCTTCGGAGAATGTGATTTTCTTTTCCTGCATCTCCTCTGCAGACTCCAAAACATTGACACTATGGTCAGAAATTCGCTCCAAGTCGCCAATGACTTTCAGCAGTTTGGAAACCTCGGAACTGTCATCATCGGAAATCTGTGCCCGGGCAAGCTTGGTCAGGAAGGTACCCAGCACATCCTCATAATGGTCCACATTCTTTTCGCTGGTGCGAATCTTATCCGCTTCTGTCAGATCGCTCCGCAGCAGAGCGCGCAGGCTCATCCGGCTGCCTGCCAGGGTTTCCTCCGCCATTTTCAAGACAAGGTTGTGGCACTGACCCAGCGCAATGGAGGGTGTAGCCAGCAATCGCTCGTCCAACTCCACCGTCTTGGCAGTGTCTTTTCCCTCCGGCACCAGCAGATAAGCAATCCGCTCCAGCAGGCCGGACATGGGCAGCAGCAGCGCCGTGCAGAGAATATTAAACAAGGAGTGGCATACTGCAATGCCCAGATACGTTGCGGACGCACCCAGCAGCGCAGGCTGCAGCAGCTTCGATATCAGGGTGAACACTGTCAGCCAAGTCACTGTGCCGATCACATTAAAGGATAGATGAATGTATGCCGCCCGCTTTGCGTTTTTGTTGGCACCAAAGGAAGAAAGCAGTGCTGTCACACAGGTGCCGATGTTCTGACCCATGATAATCGGGATAGCCGCAGCATAGCTGACTGCTCCCGTAGCAGACAGCGCCTGCAAAATGCCCACGGAAGCAGAGCTGGACTGAATAATACCCGTCAACACCGCACCAACCAGCACACCCAGCACCGGGTTTTCAAACATCAAAAACAGGTTCTGGAAGGCGGGAATATCCGCAAGACCGGACACCGCATCGGACATGGTGTCCATGCCGAACATCAGAGTTGCAAAGCCCAGCAGGATCGTTCCCACATCCTTTCGCTTGGTAGACTTGGAGAACATCATAAAAACAGTTCCCAACAATGCCAGCACAGGGGTAAAGGACGTGGGCTTCAGCAGCTGAATGAACAAATTGTCACTGGAAATACCCCCCAGGGACAGAATCCATGCGGTGACGGTGGTGCCGATGTTGGCACCCATGATCACACCGATGGACTGCTTCAATGTCATGAGCCGGGAATTTACGAAGCCCACCACCATGACGGTGGTAGCCGAGGAACTCTGGATTACCGCTGTGACACCAAGGCCCGTGAGGAATCCCATGATCTTGCTGTCTGTCAGCTTGGCAAGCAACGCTTTCAGACTGCTGCCTGCCCGGCGCTCCAAGCCGTCACCCATGATATTCATACCGAACAGAAACAGGCAAAGACCGCCGATCATAGTCAGTACATCAAAAATTGTCATATGTATAACCTCTGCCTTACTTGTCGGTCAGTTTTCTCAGTATCGTTACAACACCGATGATCACACCGGTGACAATGAAAATACCCAGATAGCCGGTACCCATAATGGGCAGAGCTTCCATCAAAAGATCCACACGCATGTTCTTAACCTCCAATCGTAGCCTTGACCAGAGCCAGAATCAGGCCGCCGGCGATGACGGATGCAATCTGGCCGGAAACGTTGATACCAATAGAGTGCATCAGCAGGAAGTTGGAGTTATCCTCCTCCAAACCCAGCTTATGCACCACACGGGCGGACATGGGGAATGCGGAAATGCCGGCTGCGCCGATCATAGGATTGATCTTCTCCTTGCTCAGCAGGTTCATAAGCTTTGCCACCATGATGCCGCCGAAGGTATCGAACACGAATGCCACCAGACCCAGACCGATGATGATCAGAGTATCCAGCTGCAGGAAATCCGCTGCCTTCATCTGGGAAGCGATGGTAATGCCAAGGAAAATGGTGATGAGGTTCGCCAGCGCATTCTGCGCAGTTTCGGAAATGGAGTTCATAACACCGCACTCGCGGATCAGGTTGCCGAACATCAGGAAACCGATCAGTGCCACCGCATCCGGTGCAACAATACCAACGATGACCGTCACCACGATGGGGAACAGGATCTTGGTGGTCTTGGAAACAGGCTTACCCTTATACTGCATTTTGATCTTCCGCTCTGCCTTGGTGGTGCACAGCTTAATAATAGGCGGCTGGATCAGCGGAACCAGTGCCATATAGGAATAGGCTGCCACCATAATGGCACCCAGATACTTACTGCCCAGCTCCGTAGCCACAAAAATGGATGTGGGGCCGTCTGCAGCACCGATGATGGAGATAGATGCAGCATCCCGCAGGTCATAGCCCAGCAGGGATGCCAGCGCCAGAGTAAAGAAAATGCCGAACTGGGCAGCAGCGCCAAAGATCATCAGTTTGGGATTTGTGAGCAAAGGCTGAAAATCGATCATGGCACCGATGCCGATGAACAGCATCAGAGGGAACAGCTCCGCCCCGTCAATACCGATGGAAAACAGCGTATCCAGCACATGCTGCACGCCGGTTCCCTCCACCGCAACAGGCAGATTCACTAAGATAGCACCGAAACCCATGGGCAGCAGCAGGGTCGGTTCCATTTCTTTGACGATGGCAAGATAAATCAGCACACCGCCAATTGCCCACATGACCAGCATGGGTCCGGTAATGTAGGAAATGTTTTGAATCAATACTTCCATAATAATCCTCCGATTATAAAAAATTGCCTCACCCATTATACGGGTGAGGCGGTAAATTTAGAGCAAATATTATAGAGTTACGGTTAAGATGCGGTGAAAATCACGCATGCTCGTCCAGCATCCGGTAGCCGACACCCAGTTCGTTGATGATGTATTTATTCTCTCCGGGCTTACAGCCAAGCTTTTTGCGGATATTCGCCATATTCACCTGGAGTTTCTTTACGCTGCCATCATCCATTGTTCCCCAAATAGAATTGATGATGGCAGAATAGGTCATGACTTTACCAACCTGACGGCTCAGCAGCGAGAGAATATTGAATTCTGTTTGAGTCACATGAATGACACTGCCGCCTACCGCAACCTGCCGCCGGTCATAATCGATCTCCAGATCATCCAGAATGAATACACTGTTGGGAAGTGATGCCTGCAGATTCATGCGGTTGATCCGCAGGGAAGCACGGACACGGGCCAGCAATTCCCCGGTGCCGAAGGGCTTGGTAATATAATCATTGGCACCCAGATCCAGAGCGGATACCTTATCCTGCTCATCGGACCGGGCAGACAGCACAATGATGGGAATCATGCTGCTGCGGCGGGCAACCCGGATGAACTCCGCGCCATCCATGTCCGGCAACCCCAGATCCAGCACCACCAGATCCGGCATATGGGAAGTCAGCATCAGAATGCCCTGCTGGCACCGCTGGGCTGTCAGCACCTGATAGCCACCCAAGTCCAAGACCGTCTGGATCATACTCAGAATGTTATGGTCATCCTCCACAACGAGAATCTTGTATTTATTATTCGACATTTCCCATTTCCTCCATTTCCAAAGCGAAGCTGAATGACGCACCGCCATCGGGGCGGTTAACTGCCTTCAGTTCGCTGCCATGGGCCTTGATGATGGTTTTGCACACACTCAGGCCGATCCCCATATTGCTGCGTGTGGAGTCCACCGGAGTTTCACTGTCCAGAAGTCCGGTAAACAGATGATTCATTCTCTCCGGCGGGATTCCACAGCCGTCATCTTCCACATAAAAGACCGCTTTTCTGTTTTTCAGCTCCACCCTGAGCCAGAGATTTTGCATACCATGGGCATGGAACACGGCATTTTCCAGCAGATTCATCAGCACCTGCTCGATCAGCACCGGATCCATGGGGATGCTGATAAATTCCTCCGGAATGGTGACCTGTACTTTCTGATTCGGGTAATGCTTGTGAAACTTCACAAGCAGTGCGTCGATCAGTTCCTCCAGTACCGTGCTGTGCTTGGACAGACGGACTCTATCCGCGTCCACACGGGTGACCGACAGCAGGTTCTCCACCATGCGATTCAGCCACTGGGAATCGGTCTGGATATCCTTCAGCAGTCTTCTTTTCCGTTCGTCGGGAATGCTGTCATAATTTTCGAGGATGGCAGAGCTGGAGCCATAGATGGAAGTCAGGGGTGTACGCAGATCGTGGGACACCGCCCGGAGAAGGTTACCCCGCATCCGTTCGGTTTCCGCTTCCGCTTTCAGCTTTTCCTGCTGCTTTAAGCGGGTGGTCAGCGCACCGGTCATGGTGGCGACGATCAGCATGACCACCGCAGAGGAAATGCACTCCGGTGAGATCAGGTCAAAGGCCCAATAAGGATAGGTAAAGGCCCAGTTCACAGCCAGCACGCTGAGCAGACTGGATGCAATGCCGAAAACATATCCCTGGGTCCGCCAGGACACCAGAAATACACCCAGCACAAAGATCATGGGTGTCATGGTCTTGGTATCAAACTGTTCCACCAGAAACAGATTCACCGAAAACACCACGATCAGCGTAACAACCGTAAACAGGCTATCTGAAAGGATATGCTTTTTGCTTACCATGACCGAACCTCCAAACTTTCGCATGATCACATTATAGCATTCTTTCCAAGCAAATTCATCCCTGTATTCTGGAGGCACAGCCCTGCTTTTGGTTAAGAAGCAGCAAAGATTTCAGGATTTCGTTCCGGGCAAACGGAATACAGGGCATAAATTAAGGATGCAGATGCCTTCTACCGGAGAATCTCAAGTCTGCACAAACCACAAGATCGATCGTTGTCGGTATGTCTGCCGACTGAAAAAGCTTCCACGCAGTCAGCAAATATGCTATACTGATTGGGAGAAAAGAAAAGGCGGTGTGCGTATGCCCTTTGAGATTGTCAGAAACGATATTACCCATATGACCGTAGATGCCATTGTAAACACGGCAAATCTCAAGCCGGTGGTTGGGTCCGGCACGGACACCATGATCCACAAAAAGGCAGGTCCAAAGCTGCTGGCCGCGCGGCAGATGATCGGCAGAATTGATGCGGGCTGCGCCGCCATCACACCGGCATTTGACCTGCAGGCCAAATATGTGATCCACACCGTTGGCCCGGTATGGGTCGATGGCAGCTACGGCGAGGAAGCCTTGCTTCGAAATTGCTATGACAATTCTCTGAAGCTGGCTCTGGAGCATCACTGTAACTCCATTGCTTTTCCATTAATCTCCACCGGTAATTACGGTTTCCCCAAAGATAAAGCATTGCAGATTGCAATCTCCGCGTTCAGTACATTCCTGCTGGAGCACGAGATGCAGATCTATCTGGTGGTGTTTGACCGAACCTCCTTCAAGCTGTCGGAGAAGCTGTTCCAAAGTGTCGCCAGCTACATAGACGAACACTATGTGGAAGACTGCGCGATTGCGGCCTATGGTGTAACCCCGGAAAACCGCCGCATCCGGCGCCGTCGGGATTTTGACGCGGAAGAGCGCATGGTATTGGCAGAATGCGCCCCATGCTATCCCATGCCCGCGGCACCATCCAAGGCAAGGTCCCTGGAGGACATGCTGAAGCAGGCAGATGCGGGCTTTACGGAAACGCTGCTGAAGCTGATCGACGATTCAGGCAAGAAGGATTCGGAAGTTTATAAGAAAGCACTGCTTTCCAAGCAGCACTTCTCCAAAATCCGCAATAACCCGAATTACAAGCCTACCAAGCCGACGGCAATTGCCCTGGCACTTGCTCTGGAACTGAATCTGGATCAGACCCGTGATCTGATTGGCAGAGCAGGTTATGCGCTGACCAACAGCAGCAAATTTGACCTGATCATTCAGTATCACATTGAAAACAAGAAATACAATGTAGTTGAGATCAATACGGTGCTGTACGAATTCGACCAGAGTCTGCTGGGTTCGTAAAAGTCCCCTGACAGTTGACCAAATGAAGATCAAAACCTCCTATAATGCTCATGTAAGCACGTCGAAGCACAAGTCACAACACTATATTTCCCGCAAGCGGGAAATACCAACTGTGCCTTGGCTTCTCCTTTCCCCACAAAGGCCGTTCGCCTTTTTGGGGACCCCGAACACATTACAGGAGGTTTTATTATGAAGAAAAATTTGACGGAGATCGTATTCATTCTGGATCGGAGCGGTTCTATGGCCGGTCTGGAGGATGACACCATCGGCGGCTTCAATGCCATGATCGAGAAGCAAAGAAAAGAAGCCGGTGAAGCGCTGGTCAGCACGGTGCTGTTCGATCATGAAACTGAGGTTATCCACGACCGTGTGGATATTCGCAGAATCGAGCCCATAACCCGCAAGGAATATTATGTCCGTGGCAGTACCGCGCTGCTGGACGCGGTGGGCGGTGCCATCCACCACATTGGCAATGTCCATAAGTATGCCCGCGAGGAAGACCGTCCCGAGAAAACACTGTTTGTCATCACCACCGACGGCATGGAGAATGCCAGCCACAAGTATTCTTATGCCCGCTTGAAAGCGATGATCGAACGGCAGAAAGAAAAGCATGGCTGGGAATTCCTGTTCCTGGGTGCCAACATTGATGCAGCCAGGGAAGCTGCCCGGTTTGGCATCGGCGCAGACCGTGCCGCCAATTATCATGCCGACAGCGAAGGCACCAATGTGATCTATGAAACCGTCAGCGAAGCGATCACTCAGGTGCGTTGCTGCGCCGCACCTTTGTCGGCAGATTGGAAGCAGCGGGTAGACGAGGACTATAAGAGAAGAGGTAAGTAATATGTACGGAGCAATACTCGGCGATATCATCGGCAGTCCCTATGAATTTGATATGGGCAGCAAAACCAAAGATTTCCCCCTGTTCTCCCATCATTCTACCTTTACGGATGATACCGTGATGACGATTGCTGTGGCAGAAGCTTTTTTAGACGATGCCCTTGCGATGGATGCGCAGATCATCCGGAATCGGTTGATTACTTCCATGCAGCGGTACGGAAAGAGATACCCCCACGCAGGATACGGCGGTATGTTCCGTCACTGGCTGAAAAGCCGCGATCCGCAGCCTTATGGCAGCTGCGGTAACGGGTCTGCCATGCGGGTATCCTCTGTGGCATGGCTGTTTGATGATTTGGAAATGGTCCGGCGCATGGCCCATCTTTCCGCAGAAGTGACCCACAACCATCCGGAGGGAATCAAGGGCGCAGAAGCAACCGCATCTGCCATCTTTCTGGCCCGTACCGGATGCTCCAAGGCAGAAATCAAAGCATACATTGAAAACCAGTTTGGCTATGATCTCAGCCGTACTTGTGATGAGATCCGTCCCACTTATCATCATGTAGAAACCTGCCAGGAAACCGTTCCGGAAGCCATCACCGCGTTTCTGGAGGGCGAATCCTTCGAAGATGTGATCCGCACCGCAGTATCTCTGGGCGGCGATTGCGACACGCTGACCTGTATCGCCGGTTCCATCGCGGAAGGCTTCTACGGTGTTCCGGAAGAACTCAGGCAGGAATGCCGCAACCGCCTGCCGGCGCAGCTGCTGGATGTGCTGCAAAAATTCGATTCTTTTTTGACCCGCTAACACCTTGCTCCCGGAGCATTTACGATGTTTGTCGAATAACCGGAAAAGGAAACCCACAGCCGCTCCTCCCCGAAGGACGCAGCTGTGGGTTTTTCATAACTTTTGAGTTTTACTTTCGAATGGATTCAATCAGGCGGCGGAAGTCTTTTCTTGCCCAGACGGTGGGAACAGGATACAGCGGGTTGGCTTCCTTCTTGGCCCAGGTGATCATCTGGTCAATGTCTTCATCCTTGACCACATCGAACTTGTCGGGAAGGCCCATTTTTGCGTTGGTTTCCTCGATCCAGCGGATGAAAGCATTGGCTTTTTCGGCATCGTTTCTACCGCCGATGCCACAGACATCCGCAAGCTCTGCCAGACGCTTGTGGGCCGAGGAGCCGAATTCCTTCATGACGTGGGGCAGCAGCACCGCCATGGCAAGGCCATGGGCAACACCGTACAGGCCGCCTAAGGTGTGGCCGATGGCATGGACATAACCCACGCAGCCACGGGTAAAGGCACGGCCTGCATAGAAGGCACCGCGCTGCATATTCTGGCGGGCCTCCAGATTGGAGCCATCCTCAAATGCAACCAGAATATTGTCGTGGATCAGCTTGACTGCCTCTTTTGCCAGCTTGTTTTCCAGCTTGGTGTTGTAGGTCTTGTTGGTGTAGGCTTCCACCGCATGTGCCAGCGCATCCATGCCGGTGGTGGCAGTGGTATAAGGCGGCAGGCCGACCGTCAGCTCCGGATCGAGAACTGCGTACTTCGGAATCAGGAAGGGATCGTTAATGGCCGCCTTGCGGTGGGTGGCAGAGTCCGTGATGACTGCTGCAACCGTGGTTTCGGAGCCGGCACCGGAGGTGGTGGGAATGGCCACGAAGGGAGGAATGGGCCAGTGGACCTTCAGCAGGCCCTGCAGCTGGGCAACCGTCTTTTTCGGATGGACAGCCTTGGCGGCGATGCCCTTGGCGCAGTCGATGCGGCTGCCGCCGCCGATGGCCACGATGGACTTGCAGCCATGCTCCTTGTAGGTCTTATAACCCAGCTCCACATCATCGGAGGTGGGGTCGGTGGTGTCGTAGGTCTGCACCGTGTAGCGGATGCCGTTTTCATCGAAACCATCCAGCATAGGCTGCACCTGACCGCGGCGGATCATACCGGAACCGGTCACGACCAGCACATCATTGATGCCCTTTTCCTTCAGGAACGCACCCAGCTCCTTGATTTTGCCGGGGCCTTCCAGATACTTGGGCATCCGGTAACCCATAAAGTAGTTGCCGATCTTCAGTACGCTCTGAAAGGTGCGGCACCATAAAACTTCCAGTTGGTAGGGCATTTCCATCGTAATTCTCCTTTCAACCACCGGCCACGGGGGACATCAGCACCACCGTATCGCCGTCTGTTAGTTTACTTCTTTTATTTGCACTGTTTCCGTTAATGAGGATCACGCAGCCGCTCAGATCTTTCCCCGGAATGCCACAGTCCGCCAGTTGCTGCAAAACATCCCTGACGGTTGCGGCTTCCAGCCGCTTTTCCTTGATGCCGGTCTCGATCCGGAGCAGCCCGTATAATTTGACCGTGATCATTTGATCTTCAGTCGCCGCAGGGTGGCTTCCGTGGGGATACCGTTTTTATCCCAGCCGCGGGCGGCATAGTAGGTTTTCTTCATGGTTTCCAGCGGAATCTTTGTCTTGGGGTTACCCGGATCCTGCGGCACATCGGTCAAGCGCTTGGGCAGTTTGTCATTGGCCTCGCTGATGCCGAATTTGCAGTTGATGTAACGTTCCATGGTATAGCCGCGCTCGCCGATCTGGATGTACTTACCGAAGTCCATGTACATACCGGTTGCCAGTTTGATCATCTTAGTGTGATGGAACACAGGAAGATGCAGGGCGGCAACTCTGGGAAACTTGTTGATCAGCCGGACCGCGCCGCCGATGTGGGTGGCAACCTTGTTGACGGTCTGGGTGATAATGCCGTTGGGCTTGGTCAGCAGGAATCCGGGGAAAAAGGCATAGGAAGTAAACAGGCACTGGCCGGAAGCGGAGATGGTCTCCATCAGGTCCTGGAACAGCATGGTGAAATCTGCTTTCGCCTTGGGGGTCTGGGCATCCACATTCAGGCCCAGACCTTCCAGGATCACCAGATAACCGCCGTTTAGGTGGCAGCCGCCGCGGTTGGAAACCGCGTAGCCCAATCCCTGACCGACTGCGCGGCGGGGCTCGTAGGCAGCCAGTTCCAGTCCCTTGGAGTGCATGGCAAATTCTTTTCCGCCGTATTTTTTGCTCAGGCGCTTGCTGCCCTCTGCCAGCTCGTCGCCGATGCCGCGGCGATGGGTAATATCGTCAAAAATCGCGGACAATTCTTCCACAGAGCCGAATTTCAGCCCATTGTCCCACAAACCCTGCTCATTGGCTTCCATGGCCCACGCAATGGTATTGGCCGTGGAAATGGTGTCCATACCCAGTTCGTCCAGCTCATAGTTCCAATCGAGGATTTTCTGCAAATCGTTGTTGCAGATATTGCCGCCCAGCAGACCCAGCGTTTCCAACTCCGGTCCCTTGACCGCCTTGCCCTGCACCATAACGGTTCTGGCGCAGCGGATGGGACAGGTCAGGCAGCCCTTATTGGTAATGTTGAATTCCTCAGCCAGCCGTTCGCCGCTGACATCCTCAAAGTGTTCGTATTGACCTGCGGAATAATTCTTTGTGGACAGCAGGCCCCGCATCTGCATGGAACTGACCAGTCCGGCGGTACCTACCTTGGGCAGCTGATTGCCGGTCAGAGGGTGGCTCTGCAGATAAGCGAACCACTTTTTGCACCATTCGGTGCATTTTTCCTTATCGTAGACGGGGACGGTTTTACTGCCGGTGACGGTGATGGCCTTTAAGTTCTTCCAGCCCAGTACGGCACCCATGCCGGTGCGGCCTGCGGCCCGCTCGTCGGAGATGATGCCCGCATATTTGACCAGATTTTCACCGGCGGGGCCGATGCACAGCTTACCTGCTTTCTTTTTTCCGGTCAGCTGGGCCAGTTTTTCCTGACATTCACCGGTTTTCATACCCCAAAGGTCATCTGCGTCGTGGAAGGTAAACTGATCCTCGTTGATCTCCAGCCACTTACGGCCGTTGCATCTGCCCTTCAGGATCAGTGCATCGTAGCCGGCCTTCTTCAGATGGAAGCCGAAGCTGCCGCCGCAGTTGGAGGAGGCCAGAATGCCGGTCTGCGGAGAGAGGGCGGAAATATTGAACCGGGCGGAGCTGGGCGCGCCGGTACCGGTCAGGGGGCCGGTGGAAATCACCACCCAGTTTTCTTCGCTGAAAGCGGTTTCCTTTCCCGTCAAGTGATCACAGAGAATCCGGGCAGCCATGATTTTGCCGCCAAGATACAATTCCCGCTGCTCGTCACTCCACGGGTATTCGGAAATTGTTTCGCTGCTCAGGTCAACCATGATGACCTTACCCATATAGCCTGCGTATTTAGAAGCCATTGGCAATCCCTCCTTCTTTCTCTATTATATATGCATAATCAATAAAGTTCAATGTTTAATTGATGATTGTTTGTAAAAAACGACGATATCCGCAAGGAAATTTCCTCGCGGATATAAAAAGCTTATGCAAGCGGAATGGACTCATATTCCTGATTCAGCAAATCAAAATAGTAGACCATACCGGTATTGACCGGACGTCCTGCCAGATATTTGACGCACAGCGCAGTCTGCATGGAGGCGCAGAGCGCCGGGGTGAAGCTGAGAACACTCTTATCTCGAAGAACCACATCTTCGGGATACAGCTTTTCAATCAGGCCGTCACCGGGCATGGAAACAGCCGCCTGCGCCACCCAACCGGAAATTGCACCATATACCAGCGCAATGCCCGCTTTTTCACAGGCAGCGGCCAGAATCCGCCGACCGTCAACATTGTCCAGCGCATCGATCACGGCATCACAGCCTGCGATCAGGGCATGGACATTGTCGCGCGTCATGTATTCCGCCACGGCTTCTACCTGTACGGAAGGATTGACGCGCGCGATATGTTCCGCAGCTGCCTGCGCCTTGCTTTGACCCAGCAGTTGGACACTGGAAAGCAGCTGACGGTTCAGATTGCTTTCTTCGAAAACATCGCCGTCTGCAACCTTCAGCGATCCAATGCCGATGCGGCACAGCTGGTCAATGATATGGCCGCCCAGACCGCCGCAACCCACAACCAGAACGCGCTTTTGACGCAGCAAAAGGCACTCTGACTCCGTCAGAGCAGGAAAATTCCGTTCGTAGCGGCGCTCCATATCAGCCGCCTCCGACAGGGGGGAAGATGGCCACGATATCTCCATCCTTTACCGGAGTTTCCGGCTTCTGATGGAATCCGTTGATCAGCAGA
Source organism: Faecousia sp. (assembly GCA_045120675.1). GTDB lineage: Bacteria > Bacillota > Clostridia > Oscillospirales > Oscillospiraceae > Faecousia. The sequence goes on from JBGVFB010000078.1 coordinate 30,242, forward strand.
ATTGCAACTTCTTCGGCGGGGATTTCCAGCCGGCGGATGATATCACCGGCAACGGCGATGTCGGCTACATCCAGCATCTGGACTTTGCCGCGGCCTTCCCGGAGGGTAGCGAAAAGTCTGACTTCAATCATAGCGATGCTCCAATCATAAGAAACTCGGGGAGGGGCAGAACCCCTCCCCGTTATTATGATACTTACTTACCGATGCACTCGTCAAGACCCAGTTTCTTCAGAGTCTCGTCAGTGGGGAATGCATTGACCCAACCGCGAGCCTCGTAGTACTGAGGCAGCGTCAGAGGCAGCTGGGAAATCATACCCTTGGAGGGACCGTTGACAACGGGCTCCTGCAGCAGACGCTTGGGCAGACGGTCATCCTCGGGCTTCATGCCGGCAGCCTTGTTGAACATTCTCTCGATGTTGTAGATACGGTCGCCGATCTCCAGAACCTGATCAACAGTCCAGTTGGTACCGGTAGCTGCGTTCAGCAGGTCGGTGTATTCGGGAGCGCCCATAGCAAAGGAGGTGAACAGGCAGTGACCCATGGAGTCGATCACAGCGGTCAGATCCTGGAAGGTCTTAGCCCATGCTGCCTTCTCGTTGGTCACGGTACGGTCCAGCTGCTGGGGCAGGCCCAGAATTTCGGGAGAGATCATGTAACCACGGACATGGCAGCCGCCGCGGTTGGAGGTAGCATAAGTAATGCCGATACCCTGAATGCCACGAGCGTCGTAAGCGGGCATTTCCTGCTTCTTAACGGACATGGAGATCTCGGGCATACCGTAGTGCTCGCACAGGCGGGCGGAACCGGAGCTCATCAGCCAATCCAGTTCGGTTTCGGGATTGCCCATGCGCTTGGTCCACTCGATCAGAGCCTTGGTGGAACCCCATTCCAGAGGAACACCGGCGCACTCTTCTTCCTTGATGGCGCCGCGCTGGTACAGTTCCATAGCAGCAGCGATGGTGCAGGGGGTGCCGATGGCATCCAGACCATACTCGTTGCAGAGCATGTTGCACTCGTCGATGACATTCAGGTCATTGTTGCCGCAGTTTGCACCGTAAGCCCACAGAGGCTCGTACTCGGGGCCACCGGCAACCTTGCCGTTGATGTTGACCACACGTCCGCAGGCGATGGGGCAGCGGGCGCAGGCACTGGGCTTAACCAGATACTTCTCAGCCAGAGCTTCGCCGGAGATGTCTTCAGCCTGCTCGTAATAGGATTCCTGCCAGTTCTTGGTGGGCAGGGAGCCGACGTTGTTGATGATGTTCACGAGAACTGCGGTACCCAGAGCGCGCAGACCGGAGCCGGTAACACCGTTTTCTCTGATCAGTTCCATGGAACGCTTGGTAGCAGCCTTCAGTGCATCGATGTCAGCGATGTTATCCAGATTCTTGCGGCTGGTCTTGACAACGATTGCCTTCAGCTTCTTGGAGCCCATGACAGCACCGACACCGCTGCGGCCTGCTGCACGGTCCTTGTCATTCATGATGGCAGCCAGCAGAACCTTCTTCTCACCGGCGGGGCCGATGTTCAGGACGGAAGCATCTGCACCGTGCTTTTCCTTCAGCTTCTCGTCGATCTCTTCGCTCATGACACCGACATACTCTTCAGCATCCAGCAGTTCGATCTTGTCGTCTTCAATGTTCAGGTACTTCCATGCGGGAGCTTCGCCCTCAACGATCAGAGCATCCCAGCCGGCATACTTCAGCTTCTGGCCCCAGACACCGCCGGAGTTGGAAGAAGCGATCATACCGGTCAGAGGGGACTTGGTGACGACCATGTAACGGCCGGTGGAAGGAGCAGCTGCGCCGGTCATGGGGCCGGTGATGTAAACCAGCTTGTTTTCGGGGGACAGAGGATCGACAGTAGCGACACCCTCATCGTACAGGATCTTGGTGCCGAGACCACGGCCACCGATGAACTTGTGGGCCAGTTCCAGGTCCAGCTTCTCCACCTTGATTTCGCCGGTGGTCAGGTTGATGCGGGCAATCTTTTCGTAATATGCGCCAGCCATAAGCAATGCCTCCAAAAAAATAATATTTGTTTTTTGTGTATTTGGATACTTTCATTATATTGGAAAATACGATTCGTTCAAGGTGTTGAACGAATCTCTGTGCGAACTGATACGAAACAGACTTGAATTGTACGAAAATATAGCTGTAAGAATTTGGATATTGTGCGAAATGATGCGAAATAGTTCGAAATAAGATGAATGTGAACATGGATTGGGTATTGTGCAAAAACGTGTATAGCAGTATAATGTAAAATAAGAACCGGTAAAGATTTACACGGAGGAGGAAATGCCATGAGCCAGAACAAGTCCCTTTCCACGCAGGAGGTGGCCCAGATCCTCCACGTGAGCAAGTCCACCATCTATGATCTGATCAAAAAAGGAGAGATTCACTCCTACAAAATCGGCCGCAAGGTGCGTTTTACGCAGGACGATGTGGATGCCTATATCGCCCGCTCCCGCCATGAACACTCTACCAGACCGGTAAAGAACATCGATACCCATTCCACCCTGCTCACTCCGGAGAAAGACGAAAAACCCGATCTGATCCTATCCGGTCAGGATGTGGTGCTGGATATTCTGGCCAACTACCTGCAGCAGGAAGGGATCAGCATCGCCCGTACATACTTAAACAGCTTCGAGGGTCTGCTGTCGCTGTATCAGGACAATATCCATGTGGCAGCCTGCCACCTGTTCGACGGATTTGATTATAATGCTTCCTTCGTCCGCTCTCTGATGCCGGGTGTTCCGGCGGTGCTGGTGAACATCAGTTACCGGACCCAGGGTTTTTATGTAAAGAAGGGAAATCCAAAAAATATCAAGGGCTGGTCGGATCTGGGCCGCGAGGACATTACGGTGCTGAACCGGCGGGTCGGCTCCAGCGCCCGTATTCTGATGGATATCCAGCTGAAGCGGCTGGGCATTTCTGCATCCAAAGTCAAGGGTTACGACAAAATCATGAAGTCCCATCTGACCATGGCTGCGGCTGTGGCAGCGGGAGAAGCGGATCTTGCCATCGGCACGGAGCGCATCTCCCATCAGATTGAGGAACTGGATTTCATCCCGCTGCTGGAAGAGCGGTTTGATCTGGTGATCAAAAAGGAAATGTTGGAAACCGATGCGGTTAAGAAATTGATGAAAACTCTGCAAAGTCCTGTTTTCCGACAGGAAATCGCCCGATTCTCCGGCAATGATTACCGGGATCTGGGCAAGTTGATCACGGAGGTTTAAGATGCTGTATGTAAAAACGCCGGAGGAAGTTCTGGCCTTGATTGAAAGTGAATTTGAGGTCGTTTCCCCCGTGGAAAACGTCTCTCTGAGTGCCGCCATGGGCCGTGTGCTGGCTGAAGATATTGCCGCCACGGAATATGTCCCGGATTTCGACCGTTCCACGGTGGACGGCTATGCGGTCCGCGCACGGGATACCTTCGGCTGCACCGATGCCATCCCTGCAATTCTGCCGCTTCAGGGCGAAGTCTTTATGGGAGAAGGCGCAGAATTTGAGCTGGATCCGGACGCTTGCGTCGCGGTTCCCACCGGCGGTGCTGTGCCCAAGGGCGCCGACAGCGTGGTGATGGTGGAATACACCGAAGATTACGGCGACGGAACCATCGGCATTTCCAAGTCCGCCGCCCCCGGTCAGAATATGATTTTCCGGGGAGACGATGTGTATCCCGGCAAGGTAATCCTGCAAGCAGGAAGAGTGCTGTCTTCGCAGGATATCGGCGCATTGGCCGCCATCGGGCAGGTACAGGTGCCGGTGCGGAAGAAGCTGACGGTCGGTGTCATCTCCACCGGCGATGAACTGGTGAAGCCAGAGGAAACACCAAAAGCCGGTCAGGTGCGGGATGTGAACAGTCCCATGCTGGAAGCCATGCTGGGCGCATTTGGTGTCAATGTTATCAATTACGGCATCGTCATTGACAACGAAGCGCTGCTTTCTGAAAAGGTGACAAAGGCTATGGCTGAATGCGATGCGGTGCTGCTTTCCGGCGGCAGCAGTGTGGGTGTGAAGGATGCGGCCTGCCGCATCATCGAGTCCATGGGCAATTTGCTGCTGCACGGCATTGCCATCAAGCCCGGCAAGCCCACCATTTTGGGCAAAGCAGGCTGCAAACCGCTGGTCGGCCTGCCCGGCCATCCTGTGGCCGCTTACTTCATTACGAAGCTGTTCGTTTTACCTCTGCTTTCCCGCCTGACGGGAAGAAAGCAGGAAAGCTATACGGTAGCTGCTAAAATCACCGAAAGTCTCGGCGCAAACCACGGCAGAGCCCAGTATCAGTGCTGCCGTCTGGAGCGCAGGGACGGAGAACTTTATGCCACCCCCATCCGCGGCAAGTCCGGCCTGATCACCACACTGGCCGGCGCGGACGGATATTTCTGCATCGACCGGGATTGCGAAGGTCTTCCCAAGGGTGCGGAAATCCAAGTAACGATTTCACAGGGAGATTGAATATATGGGATTTGAATATTTGACCAACATTCCGCTGGACAAAGCCAGAGCGGATTATCTGGACCTGTTGAAAGGCCATGGCTTTGGCTCCAAAACCGAAGTGATTCCCGTGTGGGATGCCTGCGGCCGTGTCACGGCCCACGCAGTCTATGCCCATATCTGTGCGCCCCACTATGCGGCCAGCGCCATGGACGGCATTGCTGTCAGCGCGAAGGACACCTTCGGCGCAACGGAGACTACCCCCGTCACATTAAGCGCAGCACAGTATATCGTGCTGGATACCGGCGATCCCATTCCGGAAACCTGTGACGCAGTCATCATGGTGGAAGACATTGTAAAAAACGAGGACGGCACCGTCACCATCCATGCTGCCGCCGCTCCCTGGCAGCATATCCGCCAGATCGGCGAGGATATCTGCGCCGGTGAAATGATCCTGCCCTCCCATGTGGCCATCGCCCCCGCAGCCATCGGCGCGATGATCGCCGGCGGTGTGCTGGAAGTGGAGGTTATCCGCAAACCTGTGGTGGGCATCATCCCCACCGGTGACGAGATCATCCCGCCCTGCACCGATCCCAAGCCCGGCGATATTCTGGAGTTCAACGGCTCCATCTTCTCCGCAATGGTGCGCCAGTGGGGTGCGGAAGCAAAGGTCTACCCCATCGTTCCCGATAAATTCGACCAGATCAAGGCCATGGTCGCCAAGGCGGCCGAAGAATGTGACCTTGTGATTCTCAATGCCGGTTCCTCTGCCGGCCGCGAAGATTTCTCCGCAAGAGTCATCCGCGAGCTGGGGGAAGTTCTGTATCACGGCATTGCCATGAAGCCCGGTAAGCCTGCGATTTTGGGCTGCAAGGGCGATACCCCGATTCTGGGTGTACCCGGTTACCCTGTTTCCGGCATCATCGTGGTGGAGCAGCTTCTGAAACCGCTGATCGATCACTGGCTGAAGGCAGCCACCAACAACACCCAGTACGCAAAGGCGATGCTGACCCGCCCTGTGGTTTCGGGTCTGAAGTATCAGGAGTTTGTCCGTGTCCGCATGGGCTATGTGGGTGACAAGCTGATGGCTTCTCCCCTCAGCCGCGGCAGCGGTGTTGTCAGCTCCTTTATGAAGGCTGACGGCATTCTGGAAGTGCCCCAGGGCTTGGAAGGTTTTGATGCGGGCAGCGAGGTGGAGATCCGCCTGCTGTGTCCCGAGGAAAAGCTGAAGAATACCGTGGTGGTCATCGGCAGCCATGACCCGCTGCTGGACGAGCTGGGTGATATGCTCCACGTGGCCGATCAGGATGTTTATATGGCTTCTTCCCATGTTGGTTCCATGGGCGGCATCATGGCGATCCGCCGGGGCGAAGCCCATGCGGCCGGCTGCCATCTGCTGGATACCGCAACGGGTGCATATAACCGCAGCTTTATCCGGAAATATTTTGCCAAGGGCGGTGTGAAGCTGGTTTCCTGTGTTGGCCGTCAGCAGGGTCTGATGGTTGCCAAGGGCAATCCTTTGAGTATTCAGAAATTCTCTGACATTGCCAAGGAAGGCATTCGCTACGTCAACCGCCAGAAGGGTTCCGGCACCCGCATTCTGACCGACTACCTGTGCAAGCAGGAAAATCTGGATGTATCCGCCATTTACGGCTATGACCGTGAAGAACTGACCCACACCTCCGTGGCTGCCCAGATCGTCAGCGGCAGTGCCGATGCGGGCATGGGTATCTACTCTGCGGCAAAACTCTATGATCTGGACTTCATTCCCATCTGCATCGAAGAATATGACCTGATTATTCCCGACCATGCATGGGATACCCCTCAGGTGCAGCAGATGATTGCAACACTGAAGAGCGAAGAATTTAAGAATAAGATTCTGGCGCTGGGCGGCTACACGGTCGAAAATCCCGGCCAGATCATCCCCATCGAATAATATGAAGCATTTTGATGCCATTGTCATCGGCGGCGGAATACTTGGCTGCATGATGGCGCGGAATCTGCGCCGGTATCAGATCTCTACCTTGCTTCTTGAAAAAGAGGGTGATGTCTGTACCGGCATCACACGGGCAAATTCTGCGATTTGTTATGCCGGCTATGACAACAAATCCGGCAGTCTGAAGGCGGAACTGACGGTCCGGGGCAATGCCAATATGGAGCGTCTTTGCGCGGAGCTGGAAGTCCCCTTCTCCCGCTGCGGCTCGCTGCTTGTGACTTATGATGCGGAATCGGTTCCCAAGCTGCACAAAAAGCTGAAAAACGGCATCAGGAACGGTGTTCCCGGCCTGCAGCTGCTGACAGGAAGCGAAGCAGAAGCCATGGAACCGCAGCTGGCCAAGGGTGTGGCGGCAGCGCTTTACGCGCCCTCCACCGGCACGGTAAATCCGTGGCAGCTGGGCATTGCGGCCTTTGAGAACGCACTGCAAAACGGCGCGCAGGCGCAGCTGCATACGGTCGTTACAGGAATTGAACCCGTGGCGGACGGCTTTGTAGTTCAGACAGGACATGCAGCCTATCATGCGAACATGGTCTTTAACTGCGCGGGTCTTTTTGCGGATAAAGTGCAGGAACTGGCCTTTGAACCTTCCGTCCGACTGCAGCTGGACGGCGCGGAATATCTGGTATTCGACGAACTGGCGGACAAGCCGGAACGGATCATCTTCCTGCAGGCACATAGCTGCGGCAAGGGCATTACTGCAATTCCCTGCACCGAGGGCAACTTGCTGATCAGCGGTGTCCGTAAGGATTTTGAAATCCCCTTTGCCACCACGGCGGAGGGACTGCAGGAACTGCACAGCGCCGTCCGGGAACTGCTTCCGGATATGGACCTTTCCATGGTGATCCGCTCCTTTGGCGCGGTTCGCCCCAACCCGTATCTGGAAAGCGGAGAAAGCCTGCACGATTTCTGTATTGAAAATCCCGCTCCCGGTTTCTACAGTCTGATCGGCATCAAGACTCCCGGTCTGACTGCGGCAGGCGAATTGAGTATGCATCTGGCGCAAAAGGCCGCAGCATACCTGCATGCAGAAGAAAATGCGGATTTTAATCCAAAACGGAAAGCCATTTCCGAAACTGACAATGAAATTATCTGCCAGTGCGGGCAGATTACCCGTGCGGAGATCGTGGAAGCCATCCACCGCGGTGCCACCACGGTGGACGGTGTGAAGCGTCGTGCCGGCAGCGGCATGGGTCGCTGTCAGGGCAGCCGCTGCACACGCAAAATCGAAAAGCTGCTGGAGGAATACGGTCATGGAGCATTATGATATCCTCATCATCGGCGGCGGCGCGGCCGGTATCGCAGCGGCAAAGGCAGCCCGCAGCGCAAAGGTGCTTCTCGTTGACCGCAAGGAACGTCTTGGTGGTGTCCTTCTCCAATGCACCCATCGTGGCTTCGGCAAAAATAAAACCGGACCAGAGTATACGGCTGATCTTTTGAAGGATTTTCCGGAAAACATTTCCCTGGCACTGCATACGACGGTACTGGCTGTATCTGAAAATAAAACCGCCCTGTTGTCCGGAAAGGACTTCGGGCGGAAGGAAATCGCTTTTTCCCGGCTGATTCTCGCAGCCGGCTGTCGGGAGATTCCCCTCGGCGCGCTGCCTGTAGGCGGAACCCGTCCGAAAGGAATTTATACCGCCGGACAGCTGCAGGAGCTGATGAATCTTCACGGATTTGTACCGGAAGGCCCCGTTGTGATTCTGGGCAGCGGTGATTTAGGACTGATTATGGCAAACCAGCTGGCAGAGGCAGGCCTTCCTGTCACACTGGTCGAGCAGAAAAGCACCTGTGGCGGCATGGCGCGGAATCAGCAATGCCTGAGAAAACCATCCATCCGCCTGATCTGCGCTGACACAGTCAGCCAGATCCACGGTCATCCCCACATCACCGGCTGCACCACGAAAAAGGGTGTGTACATTCCTTGCAGCACCTTGCTGGTTGCGGTGGGTCTGCGTCCGGAACGGGAACTGGTTGCCCGGCTGGGACACCCTGCGTGGCTTCATATCTGTGGAAACTGCAGCAAGGTACATCCCATGGTGGAAGCAGTGGTACAGGAAGGAAAAACGGCGGCTCAAGCCGCTTTGGAACAGATGAGGTAAGCTTATGATCGATCGGTTGGGACGCGATATTACATACCTGCGCATTTCCGTAACGGATAAGTGCAACCTGCGCTGCCGTTACTGCATGCCCGAGGAAGGTGTCTGCAAGAAAAATCACGCGGATATGCTGACGGAAGATGAATTCATCACCGCGGTGGAAGTAGCTGCGTCACTGGGCATCACCAAGATCCGCATCACAGGCGGTGAACCGCTGGTCAGAAAGAACATTGTTTCCATCTGCCGCCGTGCCGCCGCTGTGGAAGGCATCAAAGAGGTGTGCCTGACCACCAATGGCATTCTGCTGCCGGAACTGGCGGTTCCGCTGCGGGAAGCCGGTGTCAAGCGGATCAACCTAAGCCTTGATACCCTTGACCCCGAAAAATATGCCTACATCACCCGTATCGGCAAGCTGGAAAACTTCAAGGCCGGTCTGGATGCGGCGTTTGCGGCAGGTTTCGAGAAGATCAAGGTCAACGCGGTACTCATCGGCGGCTTTAACGATGATGAAATTGTGCAGCTGGCAGAGCTGACGAAGCAGTATCCGCTGGACATGCGCTTCATCGAAATGATGCCCATGTATGACAGCGGCGACTTCAGCGAAAAAGCATTTGTCCCCTATGCCCGGGTACTGGAGGCTCTGCCGGAAGCGGCACCGGGCACCCATGACGGCGGTGTTGCAAAGCTTTACCGCCTGCCCGGTGCCCAGGGCAATATCGGCCTGATCAGCCCCCTGAATGCCCATTTCTGCGGCACCTGCAACCGCCTGCGGCTGACAGCTGACGGCAAACTGAAGCCCTGTCTGCATGCGGCGGATGAGTATTCCGTCAAGGGTCTGACCTTTGACGAAATGAAAGCCGTCATGGAGCAGGCAATCTGGAACAAGCCTGCGTGGCATGGTGATCTGGATGCAGTGAACCGCTCCAAGGCGGGACGAAATATGAATGAAATCGGAGGATAAGAACATGTCCGACTTTACCCATTTTAATGAACAGGGCCGCGCCAAGATGGTGGACGTGGGTGAAAAGCCCATCTCCCAGCGCGTGGCTGTGGCAGCCGGCCGTGTGCTGGTCAACGAGAAGACCTTCGCGCTGATCCAGTCCGGCGGCATGAAGAAGGGCGACGTGCTGACCGTTGCTCAGATTGCCGGTGTCATGGGTGCCAAGCGCACCCCGGATATCATCCCCATGTGCCACCCCATTTTGATGGACGGCATCAATCTGGAGCTTTCTCTGGATGAAGTCCGGAAATCTGTGGAAATCAAAGCCACCGTTTCCTGCGATGGCAGAACCGGTGTAGAAATGGAAGCGCTGACCGCCGTTTCCACCGCAGCGCTGACGGTCTATGATATGTGCAAGGCCGTTCAGAAGGATATGGTCATCACCGATATCCGTCTGCTGAGCAAGCGGGGCGGTGTCCACGGCGATTATACACGGGAGGAATGAATGATGTATACAGCAGCTGTTATTACCATCAGTGATAAAGGCTACCGGGGCGAGCGCGTGGATACCAGCGGTCCCAATCTGGTAGAAATCCTGAAAGAAAAAGGTTTTGATGTGACCTACACCTCCATCATTCCCGACGAACGGGAAATAATCAGGGAAGAACTGGTCAAATGTGCCGATGAACTGGGCATCGCGCTGGTTCTGACCACCGGCGGCACCGGCTTCTCTCCCCGCGACATTACCCCCGAAGCCGCCATGGACATCATCGAACGTCCCACCCCCGGTATTCCGGAGGCCATGCGCGCAGAATCCATGAAGATCACTCCCAAGGGCTGCCTGAGCCGCAGCGTAGCGGGCATTCGCAAGCGCACCCTGATTATCACCCTGCCCGGCAGCAAGAAGGCTTCTCAGGAAAACATTCTCGCGGTCATCGATCCCGTTGCCCACGGACTCGATATGCTCTACTCGGAGGGCAGCGCTGACTGCGCCAAATAACAGACATGCAAAAATCCCCTGCCCGAGCAGGGGATTTTGTTATACATCGAAGCGGTTGCAGCGGTCTTCTCGCCGCAGCAGTGACCGTGGAAATCCACGCGTTTTCCCCAAAGATTCCCGTCAGTTCAGCTCCGTTTCCACAACGCATTCGTTCTTAACGCGGCTGACCAAGTACTGCAGGGCATCCACCACTCTGGGGCGGATATCGCCGCCGATGAGAACATACATGATATCGTCACCCATAGAAAGCTCGCCTTCGTTCAGCCAGACCTTGATGTAGTAAATGCCCTCCATCTTGTAGGTGTCGGCAATGACGGCATTGACCTTTTCTTCGTCATAGGAAAAGAGCATGCCGGTAACTTCTTTGGTATTTTCTTCCCCGTAGCGCACCTTGGCCTTGGCGGTCTGACGGACAGTGCCGTTGTGGGTCAAGTACATACCGCACAAAGGAGCAGTTTCGTGGTTCTTGGCTTCGCGGAGCCACGCATCGATGGAAGGGACTTCTTTCTTCATATTGTTAACCTCCAGCAGATAGGAATTGCATAAAATACCGGTGATAAATGTTTTCGACATCCGCATCATCGCCCTCCATGTGCAGGCGGATGCGCTTTACGGCCCAGATGCCCTCGCCCCTGGGCGGCAGTTCTGTCAGCCGGATACGGCAGGAGCGGAATGTGAAGGTGTTGGTATCTTCCTCTGTCACGTCTTCCTGCTTCCGGAAGAAAGCGCTGACCCGTGGCAGTGCGATGCTCCAGATCTCTTCTTTGACCATGTTTACCACCTCAAAGTTATCATACAGGAAACGGGGCCAAAAAGAAAGCGGAAAATCTATTGAAATCTGTATTTTCGTATGGTATACTTTGAAGGTAAGAACGAGCCCTCTCAGATTCAGGGTGCATAGCGTTTTGTAAAGTTGGTGGACGAGCCTCTTTCCGGAAGCATATTGGGTCACGCAGTCAGTGTACCCTTTTGTCTGGAGCGGGTTCGTCTTTTTATTACCAAAATCTGGAGGAAAAACAATGAAGAAGATCGTTTCTGCGCTGCTGGCTCTGATCATGGTTCTGGGTATGGCAGCTTGCGGTGCTGCTCCTGCACCCGCTCCCACCGAAGCTCCCGCTCCTGTGGCTACCGAGGCACCCGCACCTGCTCCTACCGCTGCTCCCACCGAGGCTCCCACGGAAGCTCCCGCTCCTGCTGTGGACACCGTCATCCTGATGGAAGCAGACAAGGACATGCTGAACACCTATTCCGTCATCGCCGTGAATCCCGACGCTCCCTTCGTCGATGCTGACGGCAAGGAAATTCCCGACGTTTACGTCAACACCGCCGGCGCTGATGCACTGATCAAGTGGCTGCTGAGCGAAGAGGCTATGAAGCTGGCTACCGAGTTCGGTATGGGCGACGAGTTCCTGTTCTATCAGCTGGAGGGCGCTCCCATCTACACCGGTGAGATCCCTGCCGCTACCGAAGAAACCAAGGCTATCCGCCTGTCCACCACCACCTCCGTCAAGGACTCCGGCCTGTGGGGCATCCTGGAGCCCGCTTTCGAAGACAAGTACGGCTATGAGCTGGATATCGCTTCCGCCGGTACCGGCAAGGCCATTCAGGCTGCCAAGGACGGCAATGCCGACCTGATTCTGGTTCACTCCAAGAAGCAGGAAGATGCTTTCGTGGAAGCTGGTTTCGGCCGCGTGGTCGAGGGCTTCGAGGCAGAGCGCATCTCCTTCCTGTACAACTACTTCGTCCTGTGCGGTCCTTCCGCTGACCCCGCCGGTGTCAAGACTGCTGCTTCCGTCAAGGACGCTTTCGCCGCCATTGCTGAAGGCAAGTACGCCTTCATCTCCCGTGGTGACAACTCCGGCACCCACACCAAGGAGCTGGCTCTGTGGCCCGCAGACCTGGGCATCACCGTTGAAGCCGATTCCTTCGCCGCTTACACCGAGTGGTACAACTCCGCCAATACCGGCATGGGCGCATGCCTCGTGATGGCTGAGCAGCTGGGTGCTTACATCCTGACCGACAAGGCCACCTTCCTGACCTTCCAGGCCAACGGCGGTGTTATGGGTTGATTTTCAACCTGACATAAAGTACAATAATCCCGTGGGGCAACCCACGGGATTTTCTAAAAGAAAGGGGCAAAAAACATGAAAACTTCTGTGATCAAGGCAATCCAGCTGATTATGTCCATGGATGCAGAGCTGCTGGATATCTTAGGCATTACCGCGGAAATGAGTTTGCAGAGTTCTGTGATTGCCCTTCTGATCGGTCTGCCCATCGGCATTCTTCTGGGCGCCTGTAAATTTCCCGGACGCAATGTGTTGCTGGTTGCCAATCGAACCTTGATGGGCATGCCGCCCGTGGTTTGCGGTCTGCTGTTTTATATGCTGTTTTCCGGTGTCGGTCCGCTGCGTCATATGCGGCTGCTGTTTACGGTGGAAATTATGATTATTGCGCAGATCACGCTGATTACACCGATCGTGGTCGGCAGCATGGAAACCTACGTTTCCGGCATTGCACCCGCAGTGCGGGAAACTGCAAAAGGTCTGGGTCTTGGAGGCTTCAGAACATTCCGCCTGCTTTGCAATGAATGTGTGTATCAGATTATTTCCACCTATCTTCTGGCCTTCTCCCGCGCGATCGCGGAAGTGGGTGCGGTGTCCATGGTCGGTGGCGCTATTTCCTGGAAGACCAATGTCATGACCACGGCGATCATGCAGTATACCAACCGCGGTAATTTTACACTGGGTGTGGCACTGGGTATTATTTTGCTGACGCTCTCTCTGATTGTGAACATTGTAATCTCGCTGATGCAGAGGAGGCTGAGCCGATGAAGATTCAATCTTTCTCCAAAACCTACGAGGAGCGCACCGTGCTGAATTTTCCGGGTATGGAACTGCACTCCGGAAGAATCTATGCAATCATCGGTGCCAACGGCAGCGGCAAGTCCACCTTTGCAAAGATCCTTGCGGGCATTATCCATGCCGATCAAAAAGGTGCGCTGACAGATGCCGGTTCCATCGGCTATATGCCCCAGAAGAACTATGCCTTCCGTATGAGCACCTGCAAGAACATTCTGCTGAACGGCACAGACGCGCATCGCGCGGAGCATTTGATGGATGCGCTCCATATCCGTCATCTGGAAAATAAGCAGGCACACCGGCTCTCCGGCGGTGAGACTGCCCGCATGGCACTGGCGCGCCTGATGATGAAGCGCTACGATCTGGTAATTCTGGACGAACCTACGGCTGCCATGGATATGGAAACCACCCTTCTGTCCGAAAAGCTGATTGTGGACTACGTGCGGGAAACCGGCTGCGCCCTGATTCTGGTAACCCACAGCCTGCAGCAGGCCCGCCGTATTGCGGACGAAGCCTTGTACTTCTACAAGGGTGAGCTGGCAGAGTACGGCGCAAAAGAGCAGGTGCTGAATGCACCGGTCAATGAAAAAACCCGGCAGTTTCTGGAATTCTACGGTGTATGACTGTGACCCTTTCGAATACGGTGTCTACGCGTATGCTCCGTTAAAAGCGCCCTGATCCTGCAACTGCACAAAGGAACGAACCTTATGAATGATTTATTAGAGCAAATCCTTGCTGATTGTACACCATACACATCGCAGGGACACGTTGCAACCTATATACCGGAATTGGCCAACGTGGATCCCGACCGGATTGGTATTTATATTTCCCTCCCGGATGGAACCGAGCATTTTGCCGGCAATTGTATGGACCTTTTTACCATGCAGAGTGTGGTCAAGCCTCTGATCCTTCTGCAGGCACTGATGGACAGCGGGATTGACACCGTACGCGCCCTTGTGGGTGTGGAGGCTACCGGCAAGCCCTTCGATGCATTTAATTACAGCGATCAGGCCCTGACCGGGGCCCACATCAATCCCATGATCAATACCGGCGCCATTGCCCTGTGTACGTTGATCCATGGCCAGACCTATCAGGAAAAATTCAACAAGCTGCTGGCTCTGGCGAGGAAGCTGGCCGACAACCCCGCGATCGGCATGGACGAAGCCGTGTACCGTTCCGAAAAGAAGACCGGCAATAAAAACCGCGCGCTGGCCTATATGCTGACCGCATATGGAATGATCTCAGATCCCGTGGAAGAAATTCTGGATTGTTATTTCCGGGCTTGTTCTATCGCCGTTGCCTGCAAAGACCTGGCAAGAATCGCACGTGTTTTCGCGCATCATGGAATGCATCCCGTGTCCGGAGTGCAGCTGTTTCCTGCGGAGTATGCAAAGTATGTCAATGCCACCCTTGCGACCTGCGGCATGTACGATGGCTCCGGTGAATTTGCGCTGACTGTCGGTTTCCCCGCCAAAAGCGGTGTGGGCGGCGGCATTATGGGTGTGATTCCCCGCCGCATGGGCATCGGCGTTTTCGCACCGGCATTGGACAAACACGGAAACAGCGTCGCCGGTGTAAAAGCTCTGGAACAGCTCAGCCAGCTTCTGGATCTGAATATCTATTAAACAGGCAAATATGTGAAAAAGCCAAGTTGCGTTGACGCAGCTTGGCTTTCTATATTTTCACACGGATGCGTTATCCTGAGAAGTTTCGCTCTGTTTTTCCTTTTGAAGGATTACATTACAATATTTCTTGCAACGTGGACACCGCTTGCGGATGCGTGAGACAAAGAGTGGGTAATGCCGCTGCCATCACCGATAATATACAGACCGGGATAGCAAGTCTCCAGCTGCTCATTGACCCGAACTTCCATGTTGTAGAACTTGACTTCCACACCATACAGCAGGGTGTCGTCATTGGCAGTGCCGGGCGCAACCTTGTCCAGGGCATAAATCATTTCGATAATGCCATCCAGAATACGTTTCGGCAGAACCAGACTCAGGTCACCGGGGGTTGCATTCAGCGTCGGGGTAATAAAAGCATCGGTCATGCGGCTGGGTGTAGAGCGGCGGCCACGGATCAGATCGCCGAACCGCTGGACAATGACACCACCGCCCAGCATATTGCTCAAGCGCGCGATGGACTCGCCGTAGCCGTTGGAATCCTTGAAGGGTTCGGAAAAGTGCTTGGCCACCAGCAGTGCAAAGTTTGTATTTTCGGTCTGCTTGGCGGGGTCTTCGTAGCTGTGTCCGTTTACGGTGATGATACCGTTGGTATTCTCGTTGACCACAGCGCCCTTGGGATTCATGCAGAAGGTACGAACCTTGTCACCGTACTTCTCGGTGCGGTAAACGATTTTGCTTTCGTACAGTTCATCGGTCAGATGCGCAAAGACGGCAGCAGGCAGTTCCACGCGAACACCGATATCCACACGGTTGGACTTGGTGGGGATGTCCAGTTCCTGACAGACCTTCTCCATCCACTTGCTGCCGCTTCTGCCCACGGAAACAATGCACTTCCCGCAGGTATAAGCACTGTCCTTACAAGTAATCGAATAACCGCCCGCAATGATTTTGACCGATTCGACAGGCGTATCGAAGAAGAATTCAACCTTATCCCGAAGATACGCGTAAATATTTTCCAGAACGATGTAGTTGATATCCGTACCCAGATGACGCACGGAAGCATCCAGCAGATGCAGGTCATTCTGGATGCACAGGGTCTTAAACCGGGTACCTGCAGTGGAGTACAGCTTGCATCCATCGCCGCCATAGCGCATATTGATCTCATCCACATAGTGCATCAGATCCAGTGCCTGCTTCTTGCCAATGTACTCGTAAAGTGTACCGCCAAAGTCGTTGGTAATGTTATATTTTCCATCGGAGAATGCACCGGCACCGCCGAAACCGCTCATAATGGAGCAGCTTTTGCAGCCGATACAGCTTTTGATCTTGTCACCGTCAATGGGGCAATGGCGCTTGTCCAGTGCATGACCTGCCTCAAAAACAGCCACCTTCAGTTCCGGCTGCTTCTGCATCAATTCATAGGCTGCAAAGATGCCGCCGGGACCGGCACCGATAATGATCACATCATAATTCATTTGGTTTCCTCCCTGTGTGAGCCACTGTATTTGACGCGTATTTTCTACGCACATACACGTTTATGATAACATACACAAGCAAAAAAGTAAATGGCTGCGCAGAGCTGCAAGGCCCCGGTGCCTGCTTCAGCGTACCGCGCAGCAAAAAACAGCCCCAAAAAGTCCGTTTTGGTCTTTTCGGAGCTGTTATTTTTGATCTGTCAAAGATTTTTACACATCAAAACGATCATAGCTTTCATAGCAATCCAAGCACAGCTTCCTGTCGCCCGCAAGGCGGATCCAGTTTGCGCCGGTGATTTCGCCGCAGCAGTCGCAGGTATAGGAATCGAAGAGACGAGCCGTTTCCGGCACTGCGATGGTGGTTTCCTTCACATCGAACATTTCTTCCGGCTTGCAAGCCTGATAATAGGCAAAGGAAGCCTCTCTGGTCATGCCCTCCGGCTTCGGTTTCAGCACCAGACGGACGGATTTTCCGGTCTTGCGGTTGTAGAAAGAATATGCGGACTTACCGCGCATATGGAACAGCAGATTTCCCTTACCGATGCTGCAGCCCAGCATCACCTGAATGCCATCAATGCCGCAGGCATCGTTTTCCGCAATGCAGACCACCTGCTCGTCAGTAGAAAATTCCAGATTCAAAAGCTCGATTGCATACAAGCTTGCCTTATAGCCGATGGTCAGGCCACCGCATTCGTGACCGTGAAATGCCACACAGTCCTTCCATGTTTTCATAGATACCCTCCTATTCATTAACCAGCACCATGTGCCGTCCTTCCACTTCCACCACTTTCGCGTCGACACCGTAGACAGCCTTCAGTGCTTCGCTGTCCAGAATGCCGCGGTCACCGTGACGGTAAACCTCGCCGTCTTTCAGCAGCAGAAAGCGGTCACAGAAGCGCAGCGCCAGATTCAGATCGTGAATAACGACCACGGCGATCATATTGTCCTTATGGCAGATTTCCCGCACGATTTTCAGAACCTGATACTGATTCTGAATGTCCAGCGCGCTGGTCGGCTCGTCCAGCAGCAGCACCTTCGGCTGCTGCGCCAAGGCTCTCGCCAGCATAACCTTCTGCTTTTCACCGCCGGAAAGCTGATTTAGAAATCTGCCGCGCATATCCTCCACATCCAAGCGGTGCATGGCATCGTGGACAATCATGTGGTCTTCCTCCGTGAAGCCCCATTTCATATAGGGTCTGCGGCCCAGCATGACCACATCGTGCACGGTCATCTGGGTACTGGGAACGCTTTGGGAAACAAATGCCACACGCTTTGCCACTTCCCTGCCGGACTGCTTCAGAAGATTTTCTCCATCCAGAATCACCGCACCGGAGTCCGGCTTCAGGATATGGTTGAAGCATTTCAGCAATGTACTCTTGCCAACACCGTTGTTGCCGAGAATCGCAAGGAATTTTCCGGGTTCTACGTCAAAGGAAACATCCTTCAGCACTTCCGGACTTCCTTTGTAACGGAAGCTTAGATTCTTGACTTGCATCATTGGCTCTTACCTCCTTGAAACAGCAGGTAAAGGAACAGCGGGCCGCCCAGGAACGAGGTAATGGCGCCAATGGGCAGGATCACAGGGCTGATCACCGTTCTTGCAAACAGATCGCCCAGCAAAAGCAATGTTGCGCCGCCTAAGATGGAACCGGGTATCAAGTACACATGGTTGTTGCCAACCACCATTCTCACAATGTGCGGTGCTACCAGACCGATGAAGCTGATCAGACCCACATTGGAAACCACCACGGAGCTGCACAGGCAGCACAGCATCATACCCACAAGGGTCAGCCGCTTCACATGGATGCCCAGGCTGATGGCGGTTTCTTCACCGCTTAAGAGCGCATTGTAATCCCAGCGGTGGGCATAACAATACACGCACAGGATGGCCACGATCACGGTCATGCCGCCTAGATCCTCCCAACCGGTACTGCCCAAGTCGCCAAAGGTCCAGAACACCAATGTGGAAAGCTGTACTTCGTCCGCGAAATACTGGATCAGGGTGGTTGCTCCGGTGAACATGGAGCTGATGGCCACACCGGCCAGCACGATTCCCTCCGGAGAAACCTGCCGGAATTTGCTGAGTCCCAAAATCACAAGTGCCACAGCGATGGAACCGAAAAACGCACACAGCGGAATACCGAAGCGGTCATTTGCGCCTAGGCCCAATACAACGATGGCAAAAGCCGCGCCAAAGGTCGCACCCTGAGAAACACCCAACGTGGAGGAGGATGCCAGAGGATTGCGCAGGACTGCCTGCAGGATGCAGCCGGCAAGGCCCAATCCGCCGCCGGCAAGGATTGCCGTGAGGATACGGGGCAGGCGGTTATTGCGTACCACGATGTTGATCTTTCTGTCGGCGGACATTCCGAAAATGCCTTTGACCAGTTCTCCCACGGGTGTTTCGTAGGAACCGGCGCGCAGGCTCAGCAGAACTGTCAGCAGCAGAATACCGCTGAGAATCACAAGAAACCCGATGCTTTTGACTTGATTTTTCCGATACAGTCCCTCGATATTATTATTCTCCAATTTTGATGGGACGGAATTCATAACCGGCCTCCTTTAAATCTGCGTAGGGATTCGCCCCCAGCAGCATTTCGAAAATCTCTCCGGCTTTTGCCACCGGATCCACATCCGCAAACTGCTCCGGATACAGGATGCAGGCGGCATAATACGCATCTGCCAAGGCCGTATCCAGATTGGATGCGTAGGAACGGAAAGAAATCTGGGAATATACCTTACCTTCCTGAACAGCTGTCAGCGCGTGATAATAGTCCGGATTCCTGGCATAGTCCTCATTGATCAGGTCCATGCCGTTAAAGTCCAGAAAAATGACATCCGGATCCCAAGAAAGCACCTGCTCCGGATCGATGTCAAAAGCGCCGTTTTGTCCGGTGGTATCCGCCAGATTGTTGGCATGGATCAGTTTGAACGGACCGTATCCGGCCTCCGTGCCTTCAAAACCGTGCGCACCCCGGAAGGAAACACCTGCCACATAAGCAGAGGGCTTTTCGCTGTCGGGAATATTCTTTGTTCTGCTGTCCAAATCCTGCTGAACTGCCTTCAAGTAGGTGGTCAGTTCTTCCGCCCGGCCTTCCATACCGTAAAGCTCACCCAGAATGCGAATGGTTTCATAGGCATTGTCATCCAGCGTGGTGTCACTGCCCGGAATCACCACAACCGGTGTACCGGTCTGCGCCTGCAGGTCATCGGCATCGGCATTGGCCGACTTGCTCATGACGATCACCTGCGGTGCCACAGCGATGATCTCCTCCGCATAGGGCACTCCGTTGGTGCCGATAATGGGAAGGTTCTGAAACTTTTCGTGATTTACATGGTTATACAGCCGTTCAATTCCTTTGGTTGCCTCGTAATCTTCCACACCGGCTACCAGCTCTGCCGCGCCCATATAGCAAGTGTAGCGCAGGGCGCCAACACCCACACAAACGATGGATTCCACCGTTTCCGGCACAGTCACCTGACGGCCTGCGCCATCCGTAATGGTTCTGCCGGTCTGCACATTGGTGCTGCCTGTGGCGCAGCCTGCAAACAAACCGAAACACATCACAATCGTCAGAATCAAAGCAAAAGCTTTTTTCATGTGTCATTTCCTCCATATTCTTTATGGCTGCATTATAAAATATGGAGCGCGCCTGCACAAGCCGGGTGGGGGGATATTTTCGATAAAAATTTATCTATATCCCCCGGTACGGGATATTTCCTGTGATACAATGCTGACACAAAAAACGCGCGGTGCCCTGCGGCCCCGCGCGGTTTATATTGTTCTGAATTGGAATCAGTATCTCATCTCCGGGGAGACATACTCAACGTCCGCAGTTTCGTTGAAGTTGGCACCCATGTGGATCCAGTAAACCAGTTCGTCATCAAAGGTGATGGCAAATACCAGATTCACACCCTCGGCGAAGTTGGGGTCATCCTTTGTCACATAACGGGCATAGACAGCATCCTTGTTCAGATTGCCGTGAAGAATACCATTTCGCACCACACCATTCGGAACTATCAGAGGATTCGGAGTGTTGGGAGCTTCCTTGCCGTCCTCCACACGCTCAAAGGTCAGGCACACCGCATCTTCGGGGATTGTCAGCATAGCATCACCCTGCTCCAAGGGGGCGGTGTGGGCATTGAGGATGGTATGGCCCTCCAGAGTGGCCATAAATTCCTCGGATTCGGGGAAGGCATAGAGCTTGATATGGGGAATCAGTTCGTCAGCAATGCCGTTCATGTAGATGTCGAGAATATCATCCAGTAGATAGAAACCATCACCCATTTCAACAGAGTGGTAGGCCACACGGCCATCCATTTTGCTGATGATACGGAAGCCAGGGGTAAACAGCGGAGTTTTGGCATTGACCATGTGAGCCACAGAAACGGAGATGTTGCCCAGCTTCGCAATCTCTTCCTCTTCTGTTTCGCTGATAAAAATATCTCCGTCTGCGGAAATGCTTGCAGTAGAATTCCCCTGCGATAATGCGGACATGTCCAAATCGTCAAGATTTACGTTGTTAAGGAACTCGTTGACTTCTTCTAAGGACATTCCAGCCAGTCCATTCTGCTCCAGGAACTGCTGCATTGCATCTCCAGATACGACGGTAGCACCACTCGTGTCCATACCGCCAAAGTCCGCTCCAGAAACCTCCGTTGTGGTATAGGCATTGTTAAGGCGGTTTGTCTTTCCGTCGTATTCTTCTGCAATAAGGAGGTTGCCGAGGCTCTCCCGCCCCATAACCCACCATTCCTGCATATCATGATAATAACCATTGAAGATATATGCACGGTCAGGAGAAAGAACAGAATCACCATACCAGGGAATCCAGCCATCGGTGTTCAGCTCGGAGCAGGCCCAGTCGCTGAAGCTCATACCAGGGCGGTAATTGTAGACATACCGTTCCTCGCCGCATTGGATGGCGAACTGGGACATTTCAAAGGTGAAATCGCCATAGGTCAGCTTCTGCACCGTGGCATGGAACGGAGAATGGGGAACATTCGGATACACTCTATACAGCAGGACAGGGTATTCGTGTTCCACGACTCCATTGGGTACATAATAGATGATATTATACAGATTGTCGGTGAGAGCATAATAAGTGGCTTCAATGAATACCATATCGCACACATCGCCATTTGCATCGAAATTATAATACAAATAGGAATCGGACAAGCAGACTCCGTCGACCAGAGATATTTCACCAGTATTGATATTGCCTTGGTATTTTTCGGGATTGATGCCCGAAATATCCGCAAGACCCTCGGCTTTGGCACCAACGAGTTCCAAGGTGCCGAAGGGAACGACCTTACCTGCGGCATGGTCATAACCAGCATAATCTACTTCCATGCGGAAACCGTTCTGGCTTAATTCCAGAGAAAGCGGGATTGCTTGGGCACCCGTTGCACCGCATTCTTCTGCCTCCGCAACGCATTCCTCCAGATCCACTTCCCAGAATCCGTGGCTCCAGACTACATCCACATAGCTCTCGTTCTCGCCGAGTGTATAGACCGTATAGGCATTGGGGTCTTCAGTGGGAGCCACGGTGGGTTCCTCCGTGGGTGCTTCCGTTGCCTGCATCACAGGTTCCGTGGCAGGTGCCGCAGTTTCCGCAGGCTCAGCTGCGCCGCCGCAAGCCGTCATGGACAGCAGCATGACAGCTGCCAGCAATAGAGCAATCAGCTTTTTCATATTCTTTCCTCTTTCTTTCCAAACTCCGCT
Organism: Faecousia sp.; assembly: GCA_045120675.1. Lineage (GTDB taxonomy): Bacteria > Bacillota > Clostridia > Oscillospirales > Oscillospiraceae > Faecousia. The sequence goes on from JBGVFB010000078.1 coordinate 52,399, forward strand.
CCCACAAAGGAAGCAGGAATATTATACCATTTTTGTGTCCTGTGTCAATCCAATCACCCAAAACTTCATTTGATGCCGCATTTTTCCAGCACCTGCGTGGTGGTCCTGCCGGAATCTTCCCACCGCAGCTGCCCCAGCGTAAAAGGCAGCGCTGCTTCTCCCGACAGGCAGATCAAATCATAATTCTTCCGGATTCGCGCCGCATTCTGAATCACAGACTGCCGGATGGACGGCTTGCGGATGCTATCCGCCTGTTCGATCATCGTCTGCAGGTTGCCGAAGGTATTCATCAATTCCGCCGCGGTTTTGGGGCCGATTTTATCTGCGCCACGGATGTTATCCGCCGTATCGCCGGTCAATGCCTTGAACGAAGCGTACCGGTCCGGCCGGATGCCCAGCTTTTCCTGAATGTAAGCCGGGTCGCAAATCGCCGTGTTCTTCCCCCGATAGCGAAGCACCGACACCCGCTCCGTAATCAGCTGGAAAAAGTCACTGTCCTGTGAAACGATCACCACATCCATGCTATTTCCCAACTGCACCGCGTAAGCCGCGATCCAGTCGTCCGCTTCGCAGTTTTCCGTTTCCTTGTGGCAAATGCCCAATTCATCCAGCGCCGCATAGATATCCGGCAGCTGGGAAAAGGGGGTGTCCTCCTCCGGCATTTCGCTGTAATCCGGGCGGTTTGCCTTATAATTCTCGTCCAGCGCCGTGCGCCCGTTGTTGCATTCCCCGTCAAAGGCCACCAGCACATGGGTCGGCTGCACCATACGGATGATTTTCAGCAGCGCCCCTATGAAGCCCAGTGTGCCCTGAATGGCTCTGCCGTGGGCATTCACGATCCGTGCGGGCATCCCGTAAAACATCTGGAACAGCAGATTGCTGCCATCCACGATCAGCAGTTTATCCATAATTCTCCCTTAAATTTTGTAAAAATTTATGGTTTGCTATTTTTCAAATTATCATCTATAATTTAATGTTCGGCAGAACCTATCGCCGAAACAGAATCGAGGTGGAAACTATGCCAAACTATGAAAACCTATCCAACGAATTGACCGCCCGCATGGCGCAGGAACGTCAAAACGGCACCTATGCCAAAACCGGCTTTGATGACCGCAATGCCCTGCGCAGAACTGCTGAAGACAGCAGCCGCATTACCATCTGGCGGCCCAATTTCGCCCATGATATTGACCGGATCATTCACTGCCCCTATTATAATCGTTACAGCGATAAGACGCAAGTTTTTTCCCTGGTCAAGAACGATGACATCACCCGCCGCAGCCTTCATGTGCAGCTTGTTTCCCGTATTGCACGTACCATCGGCGGCGCGCTGAATCTGAATCTGGATCTGATCGAGGCCATCGCGCTGGGTCACGATATGGGTCATACTCCCTTCGCCCACTCCGGCGAAGTATATCTGGACGAACTGTACAAAAAGCATGCCGGCCGCCATTTTAACCACAGCATCCATTCCGTCCGGGTGCTGGATGGCATCTTCCCCATCAACATCAGCCTGCAGGTGCTCGACGGCATTGCCTGCCACAATGGTGAGATCGAACTGGAAGAATACACCCCCGCTCCCCTGACCTCCTTTGATGATTTTGATGCCATGATCGAGCAGTGCTATCTGGACAAAAAGCAGGTGCGCCGTCTGATGCCGTCCACACTGGAAGGCGCCGTCATGCGCATTTCCGACATTATTGCATATCTGGGTCGCGACCGTCAGGACGCGGTGCGGATCAACGTGGTGGACAAAAATGCCTTTGACCATACCCTGATCGGCTCCATCAACTCGGAGATCATCAACAATCTGGTGGTCAACATCATTGAAAACAGCTACGGAAAACCCTTCATTCGCATGGATCAGGAGCATTTCGACGCGCTAAAAATCGCCAAGAAGGAAAACTATTCCCACATTTACGAAAGCGCCGCTACCCGCGCCCAGCTGGACACCACAGCCAAGCCCATGATGGCCGAAATCTATGAGCAAATGCTCTGTGACCTCCGTCAGGGAAAAACAAACTCCCCCATTTTCCGCCATCATATCAATTACATCAACGGTGCCCGCTATCACCGGGATGTACCCTATGGCAAGGAAGAACCCAACCAGATCGTTGTGGACTACATTGCCAGCATGACCGATGATTACTTCATCGACCTGCACCATTACCTGTTCCCTGACAGCCGTTATACGGTTGAGTACAGCGGCTATTTTCACAAGGAGAAATCTCATCTATGAAATTTGAAGCCATTTTAGAAGCCGTCAAAGCCTTTGACACCATCATCATCCATCGTCACAGCCGCCCCGACGGCGATGCCATGGGCAGTCAGATCGGCATGAAGCACATCCTGAAGGAGAATTTCCCCGAAAAGGCCATCTATGCGGTGGGCGACGATGCGGGCTATCTCAGCTTCATGGAGGACTGCCTGATGGACGAAATCCCCGACAGCACCTATGCAGGTGCCTTGGCCATGGTACTGGACTGTGGCTCCCCCCATCTGGTCAGTGACGAGCGCTACAAACTGGCAGCCAAAACCGTCCGGTTTGACCATCACATCTTCTCCGGTGCCTTCTGCGATGTGGAGATGGTCGATTCCTCTTATGAAAGCTGCTGCGGCCTGATCGCGCACTTTGCCATGGAGTCCGGCCTGCGGCTGAATCAGCTGTCTGCAAAATCCCTGTACACCGGTATGCTTACCGACTCCGGCCGCTTCCGTTACGACAGCACCACCGCCCAGACCTTCCGGCTGGCCGCTTTTCTGATGGAGCAGAAATTCGACACCAACGAGATCTTCCGCCATCTTTATGCCGATACTTTTGAAAGCAAGAAGCTGAAGGCAGAATTCCTGCTGAAGACCCGTTTTACCCCCAACCGTGTGGCCTACATCTACACCACGAAGGAAGAACTGACCGCCATTGATGCCAGTATCTTCACCGTATCCCGGGGCATGGTCAATACCATGTCCGATATCAAGGGTACGGATATCTGGGTCAATTTCACGGAAAGTGACGAAGGTGTCCTCTGCGAGATTCGCTCCGCAGGCCCCAATATCAATCCTATTGCGGTCAAATACGGCGGCGGTGGCCATATGAAGGCCAGCGGTGCTACCGTTCCCGACCGCGAAACCGCCATGCAGATGCTGCATGATCTGGATCAATTGACAGGAGAAACCCGATGAATTACGATATCAAGCTGCAAATCTTAAACAAAATCAAGGAAAATGACCGCATCATGCTCTTCCGCCATGTACGCACCGACGGTGACTGTGTCGGTGCTACCAAGGGCATGAAGCGCATCATCGAGCTGAGCTTTCCCGAAAAGGAAGTGTATCTGATCGATGCCGATCAGGCCGAGTACCTGCGCTTTATGGGACCGGAGGATGAAGAGGTCGCCGACAGCCTTTACACAGATGCCCTCGGCATCGTGCTGGACACCGCTTCTGAAAACCGCATTTCCAACAAGAAGTACACCCTCTGCAAAGAGGTCATCAAAATCGACCACCACATCCCCGTGGAAAGCTACGGCAGTCTTAACTGGGTGGAGGAGGGACGTTCCTCCTGCTGCGAAATGGTGGTGGACTTCTACCGCACCTTCCGGGACGAACTGAAGCTGGATTCCATCGGTGCCACCCACCTGTACACCGGCATGGTCACCGACTCCGGCCGATTCAAGTACGAAGGGGTCAACGGTGACACCATGCGCTGCGCCGCAGAGTTGCTGGACATCGGTATCGACACGGAAACGCTCTATGCGAATCTGTATCTGGATACCTACGAATCCCTGAAATTTACCGCCCATGTCTACGAAAAGATGCAGCAGACCGAAAACGGTGTTGCCTACATTTTCGTGGACAAGGCCATGCAGGAGCAGTTCAGCCTGACACTGGAACAGGCCAGTGCCTGCGTCAACGATATGGATTCCATCCGTGGCTGCATCGCCTGGATCGCATTCATTGAGACCGGCGACGAGAAGGACACCATCCGCGTCCGGCTTCGTTCCCGCTTCGTTCACATCAACGGTATTGCCGAAAAATACCGTGGCGGTGGCCATGCCTGTGCCAGCGGCGCAACGCTGTACGGCAAGGACGAAATCACAAAGCTGCTTGCCGATGCGGACGCGCACGTGAAAGCATACAAAGAAACACACGAGGGCTGGTTATGAGAATTCTGATTACAAATGACGACGGTGTGGGCGCTGCCCAGCTGGTTCCCCTGATCAAATGGTGTCAAAAACTTGGTAATGTCACCACGTTCGTTCCCAAATTCGAGCAGAGCGGCAAGAGCCACGGCTTCGAGATTCATAAGCCTTTCGAAGCCAAGCAGGTGGAGCTGGAGCCCGGCGTCACCGTCTGGACGGTGGATTCCACCCCCGCTGACTGTGTCCGTTTTGCGGTGCTGGGTCTGGGACTGGAATTTGATCTGGTGATCTCCGGCATCAACCGCGGCCTGAACATCGGCGCGGATATGATGTATTCCGGTACCGTCGGTGCCGCCTGTGAAGCCGTAAATCTGGGCATGAAGGCCATTGCCCTGTCCACACCTCCCGGATACTATGATCAGGCTGTCCGGGAGCTGGATCGTGTCTTCGACTTCGTAGAAAAGCATGATCTGCTGGCACTGAATCCCATTTACAACATCAACATTCCTTCCGAACCCAAGGAAGAGATCCTCTTCACCCATCAGGGCGGCCCTTACTATTCCGACCGGTTCCCCCCTGTGGGCAACGATCTGTACCGTCCCACCGGCTACTCCATCTGGGCCGACCGCGGCGATAACACCCTCGATACGGATGCAACGCTGCACGGCTACATCTCTGTCACACCCCTGACCATCGACAAGACCAACTGGGAAGTCTACCGCCTGCTGGCTGCATTGAAAGATTAATCATAACCTTCAAATTTCAGTTTATTGTTCTGTTGCACCGCACTACCAAGTATGTCATTCCGAGGAGGGGCGAAGCCCCGACGTGGGAATCTCCAGCACCGCAGCACGAAGTAATAGAAACCAATTAACATCGAATATTCAAGATTTACAATGTTAATTGGTTGTTTCAGCATCAAACCGCGAAGCAGGAGATTGCCACGTCGCATGGCTAGTTTCCGCCATGCTCCTCGCAATGACAGTGGTAGTCGGCAGTTGTCAGCGAAGAACCAACAGTGCGATAAACATCAATTTAAAACACAAAACGAAAGAGGACCGCACCCGAATGGGTGCGGTCCTCGCTTTATTGGGGGTGATTCGGTTCGGATACCTGATTAGGTATTTTCTTCACTGCCTTCAGGAGGAGTGACTTCGCCGCCCTCGCTGCCTTCGGGAGGAGTCACGTCACCGCCTTCGCCACCTTCGGGAGGAGTCACGTCACCGCCCTCGCCACCTTCAGGAGGAGTCACGTCGCCGCCTTCGCCACCTTCAGGAGGAGTCACGTCGCCGCCTTCGGGTGCAACATAGTTGGGATCCGTGCCGCCGCAGACACCGCAGATGCCTTCTGTATAGGTGTGCTCGCCGGTTGTGGAAATCTCAACGTCCTTTTCGATCACTTCGCCGCAATCATCACAGACAATGTTCTTCAGGCCGGCTGCGCCGCAGGTGGGTGCCAGTGTGATGTCATCAACCTTGTTGGTATGTTCGCAAGCCTTGTGGGTAACGGAAACCAGAACAGCATTATCGATTCTAACCTTACCATTTTTCAAGATCAGCTTACCGCGCATCGTAACAGTATCGCCCTCCGCTACATTGTCCCAGCCGTCAGTGCCGTTGTCCTTAACAAAGTTGCAGTTGATCTGGCCTTCGGTTGTGATGATGGGAATGTTCTTGCTATCGCCGTTGTCCCACACCTGCTTGACGGTACCGGTAACAGTGATCTCGAAGTCCAGCACTGCGCCTGCCTTAACAGCAGCAACGAGTTCCTTCAGAGAGCTGCTTGCATCAACTTCAGGAATCTCAGGTTCGGAGCCGCCAGCCTGGCTAATGACAGTCAGGGTGGACTTATAGTCAAACTGAGCCTTACCATTATAGGCAGTCAGCTGACCTGCAACCTTGACCACATCGCCCTTCTTGGGAGTATAGCCACTGCCGCCAAGTCCATAGCAGTAAACGGTCAGGCCGGTTGCAGAGTCGGTAACATTGAAGGAATAGTTATCGTAATTCGATCTGTATTCGGGTTCACTCGTAATGGCACCCTGAATAGTAGAGGTATAGCCGGTATAGGTTCCCTTATTCACAGCATCTTCCAGCTGATCCTTCAGGGGACTATTGGGACCAACCTCGGTGCCGCCGCCTTCGCCGCCGGAGCCCAGGCCCTCGATGGTTGCATTCTTCATTTCGACGGTGGTGTTGTAGGTTTCGATCTTGCCGTAGAAGGTGTAGGTCTCACCAACCTTGGGCTGGGTGGGCATTGCGTCAAATCTATTGTTTGCCTCATCGTAAGCTCCATAGATATACAGCGTACCGGTGGAGTCCTTGATGTACATGTTACCGTACTTGGTGTTCTCGATGCTGGTAATGGTACCGGTAACGCGAACCTTATTATCGGTTATGCCCAGTGCCAGTGCCTCTGCAATGGTGATCTTGGCACCTGCAGCAGGCTGTTCAGGCTTCTCATACAGGGTGTAGGAAACCAGGCCGCAGTCGTTCTGGAATTCCAGACCGCCGCTGGCATTCTTCCACAGCTTGCCGTAGACCTTGATTGTATCGCCTACACCGAGCTTCTCAACGGCCTTGTTTTCGCCCAGACGGTTACATCTGACGCTCTGGCCGTTAACCTTCATGGTGACGGTCACATTGCCGTATCTGGAATTATAAGCGGTGTTGACAGCGGTGATGGTGCCTTCCAGGCAGACACCGATCATGCGCTGGCCGGTACCCAGCAGGGCTGCTGCTGCCAGAACTTCTTCATTGCTGGAGTGATTATCCACCTTAGGCAGGTTGGCATTGGTCCAGCTCATCAGCTTACAGCCGCTGGCAAACTGGTAAGCACCTGCATTATTGGTCAGCTTACCTGCAACTTCGATGGTATCACCGACTTCCAGCAGGTTTGCACCGATACCGGACAGATTGACACACTGAACGGGCTTGTTCTTCTTGCCGTCCACAGTCATGGTGACGGTGAGGGAAGAGCCGCTGTAAGGCTTGTCAATGGAGGTGATCTTACCGGTCAGCTGTGCGCCGTCAATGGACTCGCCGTCCTTCAGCTCGTACAGATCATCCACAACGGATCCATCCTTGGGGCTGATCAGCTGTGCGGAATAGATCTGGATAGCACCCTGGTACTTTTCGATCTTACCCCAGACGGTAATGGTATCGCCAACCTGAACGTTCTCGATATCATCGCCTCTGAGTCTGTAGCAGTCAACTTCGGTGCCTGCAACAGAGATGGACAGTCTTGCGTAGCCATTTACGGGGTTCCACTTTGTACGGATGCTTGTGACCGGACCGGTCAGATAGCAGTAGTAAGGCAGGCTGGAGCCGCTGGACAGCTTATTGGCCTGCTTCATGATCTCAGCAGGATCATCGGGGCACTTGGGATCGGGCATATCAACCCAATCGACCATCAGGCTGCCGGTATCGAACTCGATGGTGTGGCCGCCGTAGTTCTTCAGAATACCGGTAACGGTGATGATGTCATCACGGCCGATCTTGTCGATGTCTTCACCCTTCATGCGGTAGCAGGTGATGTCGTACCAGGGATCGCCGGTCTTGATGACAACAGAGATGTTGCCATACTTTTCGCTGTAAGCGGACTTGATGCCAACGATCTTGCCGGTCAGAGTTGCCTGATAAGGCAGAGCCTCGCCACCCTTCAGGGCAAAGGCAGCCTCCAGGATTTCCTGAGGATCGGTGGGGATCACCAGAGAGTTCTCGCTCTTGACAGCCTTCTCCAGCACGCAGCCGGCATCGAACTCGATGGTGCCCTTGTAGTTCTTGATGGTACCGGTAACGGTGATGATGTCGCCGGGGACCAGCGCGTCACAGCCCTCGCCCTTCAGACGGTAGCACATAATGGGCTTGTCCTCGCGGCCGGTAACCTTGATGGTAACGGTAATATTCTTGTAGTCGGGGCTGTAAGGGGTATCGACGGCAATAACCTCGCCGGTCAGAGTTGCCTCATAAGGCAGGGCCTCGCCCTCTTCCAGTGCGTAAGCAGCGTCGATGATCTCAGAGCTGCGGCCGCTCATGGAAACGGGCAGCACATGATTCCAGGTCAGAGAAGCGGTCTTGCCGTCGGTACCGGTAATGGTAGCGGTCAGGGCATAGGGAACTTCCACTTCACTTTCTTCATTGACATCAATGGTGACCATGCCGTTGTCACCCTTGACGACCTTGACAGCGGATGCGTCGCAGTCGACGGTGTAAACAACTTCGTAGGCAGTCAGGCCCACGCGAACGGTACCCAGACGTTCAAAGTCGGAAGGAGTCAGGTCGCCGTCACGGACGGTCTTGTAGAATGCCTTCAGATATGCGATGGCATTTTCCAGATTCTCATCTGCTGCAACAACTTCCTCGACGGGAGCTGCGGCAGGGGCATTGGTGGGATCAGCAGCGGGAGCAGAAGCCTGATTGCCGCAGCCTGCGAACAGGGACAGCAGCATAACCGCCAGCAGAACCCAGGAAATGATTCTTTTCATAGCAAACTCCTTTATGTAATAAATTTATTTGACAATGGTAATGTCTTTCGGGGAGAATACTTTGATCTGATAGTCGCCGTTAAAGTAATCCACAATGCCCTTGACATTGATGGTACGGCCCATATAGGCATCCTGTTTGACCAGATTGCCCTCTTCATCGTGAAGCACCACGGTACGAACCGTGATCGGAATGCCGTTCACTCTGCAGTACAGGGTGAATGCACCCTTGGAAGCGCTGTCCTCATTCTTCGTGGTATAGGCATCCAGAACATACAGATTCTGGATCTCCACGGAGGTATTCATCGCAAGCTTTGCATAGCTTTCGGTGATGGTTCCTTCTTCCAAAGCCACGGTAACTTCGCCGTTGGCAAAGGTTTCGGGATCAGTCAGGACGTAAGCAGGCGCATTGCCTTCACTGATCAGCTGGATGTTGTTGGGATCATCCGGCTTCATCATACGGTAGTTCAGGTCGGAAACCTGATAAGTACCGCCGGCTTCGTAGTACTGGACCGTACCAACGATACGGGCTTCGTTGCCGATGCCGATGATTTCAAGGCCTGCACCGTTCAGGTTGTAGCCGTAATAAACAGCCATACCGTAGTACATATCGGTCTCGGAGTCGTAGTCTTCAATGTAAACGGTATTGGAGTTATTCTTGGTGATGATGCCCTTGAATGCGACCTTCATGCCGTTGTAGGCATCGATGTTGGTACGCAGCTCCTTCAATGTCAGCTCAATGGCCTCGCCGTAATAGAAATCGGGGTCCTTCTGACCGGAGTGGACATTCAGCTTCTGAGCCTTTGCCTGATTGATGGCTGCCACAGCGGTATCGCCGTAACGGCTGGTTGCAGAGGCGTTGGCAATTGCCAGACCATTCTGCAGAATCTCAATATTCAGGTTCCGGTAATCCTCAGATTCGGAAGTCCGGTACCAGATCCAAACCAGATAGCGGTCACCGGTGGAGTCGGCATTCCAGCCGTCTGTTTCGGACTCGATGATGATGGAGGATGCGGAGGACAGCTTCTCCTTGGTAAAGGTGGAAGCCTTTTTGCCGTATTCCTCGATTTTGCCGGTGGACTCGGGTGTGTTGATGGCCAGATATCTTGCCTTCAGCACACCGTTGGGGGAAACGGAGGTGGGAACGTAGAAATGGGTGGTATCGCCGTCAATGAACATCTTGACGGTAACCGTCTGCTTTGCAGTCTCGGAATCCATGTTCAGCTTCACGGAAGCGGCATAGTCCACGGTTTCGACCGGTGCGGTTTCTTCCACAGCGGGAGCCTCGGTCGCAGCGACCTGAGGTGCCTGTGTGGGCTGCGCGGGTGTTTCCGCGCAGCCGTAAAGGCAGGAAACCAGAAGACTGACAATCAGAAGTAAAATGACAGACTTCTTCAAATGATCCATAGCAGTTCCGGATTAGCTGGCGTATTCACACTCAGCAACAGCGTCTTCGAATGCTTCTGCGATCTGTGCGTCGATGTCGCCGTCCTTCAGGGCCAGGCACTTGGTCATCAGAGCGCCGACCTGGTCACGGGCTTCGGAAGAACCGTTGAAAGCGGGAGAGGTGTAGTAAGCACTCTCCTGCTCCAGGCAGACCTTTGCGGACAGAGCAGCAATGTTGTTGCCGCCGTCAGCCTTGGAGATAAAGTCAGCGTAAACGGGGTTCTCGCCAACGGACTTCAGAACGGGAACGTAACCGGAAGCCATGGAGAACTCAGCCTGGAAGGGAACGGTGGTGGTCAGGAACTTGACGAACAGCCAGGAAGCGATGACTTCCTGCTCATTTTCCTTTGCAAAGATGCAGAGGCTGGGACCCTGGGAGATGACCTTGGGGTTGGAAGCGTCAACCTGAGGAATGGTAGCGATGCCCACTTCGAAGGGGTAGGAGCCGTCGGAGTTGGCGCTGGGACGCTGGTGGGTAGCACCTGCGGAGGAGCCGATGGACATGTAGCTCTTAACTTCGCTGGTGGAAACAAACAGGCCGGAGGTGTAGGAGCCGTAGATGTTCTGGGTGGTCAGGTAGCCCTTGTTGAACCACTCGTTGAACTTCTTGACGAAGGCATGGTTCTGCTCGTTGTCGAACAGGTAGTGGTCGCCTTCAGCGCTGGTGTAGGGGGAGCCATACTGCTCGGTCATGGTGATGAACCAGTTAGCCTCGGAGTCGTAGCCCAGAGGAATGGACTGAGGATCGATCTTCTTGATCTCAGCGCAGACAGCTTCCAGCTCGTCCCAGGTGGTGGGAACGGTCAGGTTGTTTGCTTCGAAGAAGGTCTTGTTGTAGTACAGAACCTCGGTGGACTTGGACATGGGCATGGTGTACATCAGGCCGTCGCCGAATGCCATACCTTCGTTGTAGTAACCTTCGATGAAGTCAGCCTTCTGCTCAGCGGTCAGGCCCAGGATCTCGGTGGTGCCGTCAGCGCAGGTGACCTCAGCAGTGCTGTCGATATACTTGTCCAGAGGCTGGGTAGCCTTTGCGATGTTGTACAGTGCAACATGGTCGGGGTAGCAGTAGGCGATGTTGGGCTGGTTGCCGACGGAGATTTCGGTGGAAATCTGCTCACGGACATCGTCGTAGTTACCGACCTGGGAATGCTCGATGGTGATGTTGGGATACAGTGCGTTGAACTCAGCAATGTAAGCTTCCAGCACAGCTCTCAGGTTTGCACCCATGGTGTGGTAGAACTTGATGGTGACGGGGCTGCCGTCGTAGGTGACTTCTGCGGGAGCGGGAGCAGGAGTGTTCTCTGCCTCGCCGCTTACCTGAGCCTGGGTGGTGGGATCGGGAGCAGCGGTGTTGCCGCCGCAGGCTGCCAGAATGCTCATCAGCATAATAACTGCCAGCAGCATAGCTGCAATTCTCTTCTTCATAGCTTGTTTTTCCTTTCTCTTGTGACTTTGTTTATCTAACAGACAAATACTGTCTATTATCCCTTGATACCGCTGCGGCTGACGCCTGCCATGATGTATTTTCTCAGGAAAATGAACACCAGGAACAGCGGGGCGGAGACGATGGCAACAGCGGCCATCTGCACGGGGTAGTTGACATCACCGGTGGTGTCGGTGAAGGCATTACGCAGACCGTTGGTGATCAGGCGGTGGGCCTCATCATTGGCCACCAGTCGGGGCCAGATATAGGAGTTCCATGCGCCCATCATCTTCAGAATGGTAATGGAAATCAGCGTGGGAAGGGACAGGGGTACCATGACCTTCCACAGATACTTCAGGTCGGAGGTGCCATCCACCTTGGCGGCCAGGTACAGTTCGTTGGGAATCTGCATGAAGTTCTGGCGCAGCAGGAAGATATAGAAGACCGACACAAGGAACGGAATGATCAGAACCTTGTAGGTATTCATCCAGCCGATCTGGGTAACGGTTGCATAGTTGGTAATGGTGAACAGCTCGCCGGGGATCATCATGGTAGCCAGCAGCAGCGCGAACATGGTATCGCGGCCCTTGAACTCCAGACGGGCAAAAGCGAAGGCAGACAGCACCGTAATCACCAGACTCAGCAGTGTGGAAACCACACCGACGATCATGGTGTTGATAAACAGCTTGCCCAGATTTGCGGTGGTAAAGGCATCGGCGTAGTTGCTCAGCATGACCTTCTGGGGCCAGAAGGTAGGAACGCTCAGGCGGTATTCCTCCAGCGTCTTCAGGGAGGAAATGATCATCCAGTAGAAGGGGAACAGAACAATGACCGCCATCAGGATCAGAAATGCGTACAGGAAGAATTTCACCAGAAAATGGACAATTTTCTGTTTGGTGGAAACCTGCTGCATATTCTGCTCTTTCATAATGTTGTGATCAGGCATCGTTTCCACCTCCTTAGTAATGGACGCGCTTCTTGCTGACCTGATTGTTGATCAGGGTAACCACAAGAATGATGCCGAACAGAATCAGTGCGGCAGCGGAGGCGCGGCCCTGACTGTTGGTTTCCAGTGCGTCGTAGATAAAGCCGACCATGGTATTCAGACGGCCCGCATCGTTGGGGGGACCCATGTTTTCGCCGAAGATACCGACGATGCTGGTGTATTCCTTGAAACCGCCGATGAAGCCGGTGATGATAACATAAGCCAGCATGGGGCTCAGCAGCGGCACGGTGATGTGGGTAAACACTCTTCTGCGGGGTGTGCCGTCAACCTTGGCTGCATCGTAGTACTGCTTGTTGATGCTCTGCAGGCCGCCCAGCAGGACCAGAATCTTGAAGGGCAGTGCATTCCAGATGATGTAAACCACCATGACGAACATGTTGGCTTCATAGCTGGAGCCGTAGTTGATCCAGTTGATATGCTCGCCGCCGAAGAATTCGATGACGTTGTTGATGATACCTGCCGTGACAATGATCTCATTTTCGGTGCCGTAGAAGGAACCGACAATGTTGAACATAGCCGCAAACACCATGCCGATGGCGATGGAGTTGGTCACATAGGGCAGGAAGAAGATGGTCTGCAGACCCTTCTGCAGGAATTTGATGGAATTGAGCGCAACTGCGATCAGCAGCGCCAGCAGGGTGGACAGGGGAACTGTCAGCACACACAGCAGGCAGGTGTTCTTGAGACACTGAATAAAGCGCTTGTATTCCAGAACCTTAATGAAGTTGCCGAGGCCGAATTCAAACTGAACACCCGCAACAGCCTTCAGGCCGCTGTAGTTCTCCAGGAATGCCATTCGGACGGTGTTGATGATGGGCCAGAGCGTGAACACCAGCAGCAAGGCAATTGCCGGTGCCAGATAGATCCAGGCCTTCCATTGCTGTTTGCTGTCGACCATATCACTTCACCTCGTAACGGATACGCTCCTCGGTCTCCTTGTTGAACAGGAAGAACTTGTGAGGCTTGATGCTGTAGCGGACAGTCTGGGTACCCAGATCCACCTTATTGTCGGCATTGATGATGGAGCGGACGCAGGGGTTGATGGATGCGGGATTGGTGGACACGATGCTGACATCGCGGCCCATGACCTCCACATTGCTCAGGCTGCACTGCAGGGGGCCGTTTTCATCCAGCACGAAGCCCTCGGGACGGATGCCCACGATGACTTCCTGATCGGGGACACCGGAAACCTCCAGCACCATGTCTTCGCCGATGTAGACCTTGCCGCCGGCGACCTTGCCGGACAGAACGTTGATGGGGGGAGTACCCAGGAACTTGGCAACGAACAGATTGGTGGGATCATCGTACACATCCTGAGGCTTGCCGATCTGCTGCACCACACCCAGCTTCATAACCACGATCATATCGGAAATGGACATTGCCTCTTCCTGGTCATGGGTAACGAAGACGGTGGTGATGCCGGTTTCCTTCTGGATGCGGCGGATCTCTTCACGGGTCTGCAGTCTGAGTCTTGCGTCCAGATTGGACAGAGGCTCGTCCAGCAGCAGAACACGGGGCATCTTGACCAGTGCGCGGGCAATGGCAACACGCTGCTGCTGACCGCCGGACAGCTCATTGGGCTTACGATCCATCAGCTCGTCGATCTGCACGAGCTTGGCGGCATTGTATGCCCGCTCCTGCATTTCTTCCTTGCTGAGCTTGTCCGCACCCTTCAGGTTCTGCAGGGGGAACAGAATGTTCTGCTTGACCGTCATGTGGGGATACAGCGCGTAGTTCTGGAACACCAGACCGATACCGCGGTTTTCGGTGGACAGCTCCGTCACGTCATCGTCACCGAAGAAAATCTTACCGGAGGTAGGCTTCTGCAGGCCGCTGATCATGTACAGCGTGGTGGATTTACCGCAGCCGGAGGGACCCAGCAGACCGATCAATTTGCCATCGGGGATTTCAAAGGTAAAATCGTTGACAGCAACTACCTCTTTGCCGGACTTTTTGTCACGGCTGGGGAAGATCTTCGTCAGATTTTGCAGGACTACTTTCATACAAATTCCCTTCCTATATCTATAATTTTTCTTTTTTCATATCAATAAGCCTGCCGGGCAGCCTGCTCGGCGGCGATTTTCTTTTTGTAGGCAATGAGATCCTCCGTCGTACGGAAAATCATCTGGCTGGTGATATCCACCACCACCGTGCCCGCCAGAAAATCATGGATGGCACTGTTGGTACGGCTGAAGGCGATGCACAGCAGCTGCGCCAGCGCCAGTGCGAACAGAACCAGTGTTCCGCTCAGTCCCGCTGTGCCCCAGAAGAGCATCATCAGAATGAATACGGGAATCATGGTCTCTACCGCATATTTTCCCAGAACCGTCCGGGCAAACAGCTGCAGACCATTCAGCTTCACACCGTCGTTGCGCATCAGACACAGGCTGAATATCTTTTTGCCCAGGGTCTGACCGTTTCCGATCCACAGCGGGATAAAAAACTCCCACAAAAGCACCGCCAGCAGGATTCCGATGGAGGTGATCACCATGGTCAGATTGATCACCATGTTGTAGGCATACATGGCATCCTGATCATGGATCAAGGCATCGTAAGCCACGTTATAGTGATCGATCTCCGCCTGCGTCATGCGCTCGTATTCCTCGGCAGAAATATCAAAAACGACACCGTATTCCGTTTCATACCGGGCATAGGCATCATCCAGCGCCTGACTGTGCGCATCGTAACCCAGCAGCATGGACAGCAGGACACCAAAACCCACTGCCAGAATGCCCGTCAGGATTCCGTCGAACATCCATGCGGCGATCCGTTTCCACAGACCGGCCTTCTGCAAATCATAAATCATTATTCCATCGCTCCACGATTGAGAAAGAGTTCCATCAGTATATAGTAACACATCTTCCAGCTTTTTTCCATAGGTTTTTATCTGTTTTCTAAAATTCCCTGTGTGCCCGCCGCTGCAGCAAGCTTTTTCAGCACCGATAGGGGAATATGCAGATTATTCCGGCCGGTTCCGAGCCGGATATCCGGTTTATTGGTTCCGTGAAAATCACTGCCGCCGCTGAGCAGCAGGCCGAATTCCTCCACCAGCCGCTCTGCCAGTTCCGTCTGCTCTGCGGTGAATTTCGGGTAATAGACCTCCATGGCATCCAGCCCCGCTTCTGCTGCCAGCCCGAGGAACGTCCGCAGCGGGGCTTCCTCCAGATTCAGGAAGGGGTGGGCCAGCACGGATACCGCACCGATGGAGCGGATGAAGCGAATCGTTTCCAGGGCATCCAGTCGTTCCGGCGGGTGGAAAAAGCCCCGTTTTTCGGAGAGCCAGCCTCCGAAGGCCTCCTTCACGCTTCCGCAGTAACCCAGCCTGACCATTTCCGCCGCAATCACCGCACGGTTGATATTGCCGTCCGGGCGCGCTGCTTTGATGGCCTCATAATCAATGTGGATTCCGGCGGTTTTCAGTCCGGCGATCAGATCCAGATTGCTCTGCTCCTTGCGTCGCAGCATCTGCTCTGTTCTTGCTGTAATCTGCGCGTAGTGCTGCGGCTTTACAAACAGCGCCAGAATATGCAGCTCCGTCCCCTCATAGTCGGTGGAGAACTCTATTCCCGGCACGGCCCATACACCGCTGTCCCGGGCAGCGTCCAGAAATTCCGGCAGCCCCGCCACCGTATTGTGGTCACACAATGCCACCGCACCCACCCGCAGCTGCTGCGCAAGATTGATCAGCTGCGCCGGTGTCATGGTTCCGTCCGAAAAAGCAGAATGAATATGCAGATCGCAGATTTCTTCCATTGTTGCTCCTTCTCAGCTTTTTCACCCGCAATTTTCTTGGCAAATGTTTCAAAATCGGGTCAAACTCTGCATGATACTCTGATAATATAGTAACCCAACAGGCGGCAAAAATCAATGCAAAATAAATGGTACTGTTTTCATGCACAATCACAATATGGGTCTGCCTTCCGGCTTCATCGGGCAAAGTATCCAAATATTTCCCCATCTGGGCCGCCAAAATTTCATCTTGAGAAATTGACAACTTTTCTTCTTCGTGCTATAATTCTTAGGAATACGAGAAAGGAGACGAAGCTATGTTTCAGATCGCTGCCAGAACAACCGGTCGAGTTATTGCTTCTGTTTCCATTTCACTTTCTTTTTCCATCTTCCCCGGTATCTGACGTGGTATTTTCCATTTCAGAACCGGGCATTTTTTTGAGTAGAATTTAGAATACGGAGGATTCATTATGGCAAAGCGTACCGATTTGAAGAAGATTATGATCATCGGCTCCGGCCCCATCGTCATTGGTCAGGCTGCCGAATTTGACTACGCCGGCACTCAGGCGTGTCTTGCACTGAAGGAAGAAGGCTACGAGGTCGTCCTCGTTAACTCCAATCCCGCCACCATCATGACCGATACCACCATCGCAGACAAGGTTTACATGGAGCCTCTGACGCTGGAATATGTGGCAAAGATCATCCGCTACGAGCGTCCTGATGCCATTGTTCCCGGCATCGGCGGTCAGACCGGTCTGAATCTGGCCATGCAGCTGGAGAAGAAGGGCATTCTGAAGGAGTGCCGCGTGGAACTGCTGGGTACTTCCTCCGCTTCCATCGAGCGTGCGGAAGACCGCGACCTGTTCAAGCAGCTGTGCCAGGAAATCGGCGAGCCCGTCATCCCCTCCGAAATCACCTACGATCTGGAGCAGGCCAAGGAAGCGGCCAAGCGCATCGGCTATCCCGTTGTTCTGCGTCCCGCCTTCACTCTGGGCGGCACCGGCGGCGGCTTCGCTTACAGCGAGGAAGAGCTGGTCGAAATCGGTCTGAACGCATTCAAGCTCTCCCCTGTCCATCAGGTCCTGATTGAGAAGTCCGTCAAGGGCTACAAGGAAATCGAGTTTGAAGTCATGCGTGACTCCACCGGCCATGCCATCACCATCTGCGGCATGGAAAACATTGACCCTGTCGGTGTCCACACCGGTGACAGTTTGGTCGTGGCCCCCATCATGACGCTCAGCAAAGAAGATGAGAAGATGCTGAACGACTCCGCCATCAAGCTCATCAAGGAGCTGAAGATCGAAGGCGGCTGCAACGTCCAGTTCGCGCTGAACCCCAACTCCTCCGAGTACTACCTGATCGAGGTCAACCCCCGCGTTTCCCGTTCCTCCGCTCTGGCATCCAAGGCATCCGGCTATCCCATCGCCCGTGTCACTGCCAAGATCGCGGTCGGCATGGCACTGGAAGACATCCAGATTGCCAATACCACCGCAGCTTTCGAGCCCAAGCTGGACTACGTCATCGCAAAGCTGCCCCGCTTCCCCTTCGACAAGTTCGCTTCCGCCACCAACAAGCTGGGTACCCAGATGAAGGCCACCGGCGAAGTCATGGGCATCGGCTCCAATCTGGAGGAATGTCTGCTGAAGGGTGTCCGTTCTCTAGAGATCGGTGCCTGCCACTTCCACCTGCCCAAGTTTGACGGCAAGACTACCGAGGAGCTGCTGGATTACCTGACCGAGTTCCGTGATGACAACATCTTCGCCATTGCAGAGCTGATGCGCCGTGGTGTTTCCGTTTCTGAAATCCATGAGATCACCAAGATCACTGCCTACTTCCTGGAAGCCATCGAGCGGATCGTGGCTATGGAGAAGAAGCTGGCCGCCAACATCGGCGATCTGGAAACCTTCAAGGAAGCCAAGCAGATGGGCTTCGGTGATAAGTTCATCGCGAAGCTGTGGAACACCAAGGAAATCGATATTTTCAACCTGCGCAAGGCTAATAACATCTTCCCCGTGTTCAAGATGGTTGATACCTGCCATACGAATGCTTATATCCCCTACTTCTACTCTTCCTACACCGGCGAAAATGCTTCCCGTCTGACCGGCAAGAAGAAGATCGTGGTTCTGGGCGCAGGCCCCATCCGCATCGGTCAGGGTGTCGAGTTTGACTACTCCACCGTCCACGCGGTTTCCACCATCAAGAATGCCGGCTATGAGGCCATTATCATCAACAACAACCCCGAAACCGTTTCCACCGACTACACCACCGCTGATAAGCTGTACTTCGAGCCCTTGACTGCCGAAGATGTGATGAACATCATCGAGTTTGAAAAGCCCGAGGGTGTCGTGGCTTCTCTGGGCGGTCAGACCGCCATCACTCTGGCTCAGCCCCTGACCGACCGCGGTGTTAAGATCATCGGCACCGACTGCGCCGCCATCGATAAGGCAGAAGACCGCAACGCATTCGAAAATCTGCTGAACGAGCTGAACATCCCCCGCGCCAAGGGTCAGGCTGTGACCAAGATCGAGGACGGCATTGCTGCCGCAGCCGAGATTGGCTACCCCGTTCTGGTTCGCCCTTCCTTCGTTCTGGGCGGCCGCGCCATGCAGATCGTCGCCAACGAAGCACAGCTGCGCCACTACCTGCAGACCGCCGTTGAAATCGACGAGGACAAGCCCGTTCTGGTCGACAAGTATATTCAGGGCCGCGAGGTAGAGATCGATGCCATCTGCGACGGCCGCGATGTCTTCGTCCCCGGCATCATGGAGCTGGTCGAACGTACCGGTGTCCACTCCGGCGACTCTATCTCCGTCTACCCCTCCTTCTCCATCTCCAATAATGTCAAGGGTCAGATCCTGCAGTATGCCAAGAAGCTGGGTCTGGGCATCGGCATCGTGGGTCTGTTCAACATCCAGTTCATCGTGGACAAGGATGACAACGTGTTCATCATCGAGGTCAACCCCCGTTCCTCCCGTACTGTTCCCTTCCTGAGCAAGGCCACCGGCTACTCTCTGGCAGACATCGCCACCGAGGTTATCCTGGGCAAGAGCCTGAAGGAACAGGGCATCTTCGACATCTATCCCGATGAGAAGAAGCGCTTCTACGTTAAGGCTCCCGTCTTCTCCTTCAACAAGATCCGCGGTCTGGACGCTTACCTGTCCCCCGAAATGAAGTCCACCGGCGAAGCCATCGGTTACGACAAGACCATGACCCGTGCGCTCTATAAGGCACTGCAGGCATCCGGCATGCATCTGCAGAATTACGGCACGGTGCTGGCCACCATCGCTGACAAGGACAAGGATGAAGCTCTGCCCCTGATCCGCCGCTTCTACCAGCTGGGCTTCAACATCGAAGCCACCAAGGGTACTGCCAAGTTCCTCAAGGAGCACGGCATCCGCACCCATGCGCTGACCAAGATCAGCGAGGGCAGTGAGGAGATCCCCAACGCACTGCGTCAGGGCCACATCGCTTACGTGATCAACACCAAGGATCCCGGTTCCAACGAGAATGACGGCATCCAGATCCGCCAGATTGCCACCGAGTATAACGTGACCATGTTCACCGCACTGGACACCGTATCCGCTCTGCTGGATGTTCTGGAAGAGACCACCCTGACCATTTCCACCATTGATGCTTGATCCCCAGTAATGCACAACCGCGCCACCCAGAAGGGGGCCGCGGTTTTTTGACGCGTAAAACTATCCAATCTTGTTAAAAGGTTACTTCACCGTCGTGCGTCAAGAGGGACGCAGACATCACAGAAGGGATTTCCAGTACTTCGCGGACCAGCTTGCTTCCTTCGGCGGTGCGAAGCTCCACAATCAGATCAAGAGAAGACTTGGTCATGTTTCTGGATTTAATGGTGGCATGCTTTGCATACTTCTTCACCGTGGACATAATGATCAGCTCTGCATCCAAATCAGAAGCATTCACAACAAAGATCAGAGGTGCTTTTGCAACAGGCAAGCCATTCAGGACGATGATGCCGACGGTCATAATAATGCTCAGGATGATCGCAATTTCAGCCATACCGACGCCGCAGATAATACCAACAGCAATGGCCCAGAACAGGAACATCAAGTCCATGGGATCTTTAATCGCGGTACGGAAGCGAACAATCGACAACGCGCCAACCATGCCGAGGGATACCACAAGGCTGGACTGAATCGTCAGGATGATGCCGGAGGTAATCAGCGCGATGCCTGCCAGAGAAATGTTGAAGTTCTTGGAATAGAATGTTTTTCTGGTCAGGATTCGATACACCACAAAAATATACAGGGCAAGCACGCAGGTAACCATCATTGCGACTGTTGCGGTATAGATATTGATATCCGTGGCCGAAAAACCGTCCAGAAAAGATTTTTTAAAAATATCAGAAAACGACATAAGATGCCTCCTATTTCTTTAGCGCAAATTTTCTGCAAAGGTAGTACTTGGAAAATGCTGTCTGTTGCAGTTGACTCAGATTCAGGCTTCGATAAATGACATCGGGAAGATATTCGTCAAATTTGACTTCCATCAGATGCCGTCCTGCAGGCATGATCGGCCTTTTCGGGAGTTTATCCGAGAAAAAGTCAGTTACACATGTAGAAGATGCCATTTGGGTATCAAAGGTGATGCGAACATTTCCGTTTTTATAGACGTAAGGAATCCGTTCATATTCTACAATGACAACCGGGTGAAGCCTGCGCGTTACCATCTCAATCAGAAACTTATTCAGCAGCGGAGGAAGTGTCTCTCCCATCGGCAGCGCTTTTCCGTGGATCAGTTGCTCTGCCTGCTCCTGTGTGAGGGGGCAAGACTCTTTTCTTGTCTTTCCACGTTCTTTACGTTTACACTCCAGCGTGATCCGTTCGGGGGAGTGATTATAAATACGGATGCGGTACTTTTCTCTCGGATCCGTTCCGTTTTCATTTTCGTAGAAGCAACGGTTGGTATAGTCGTCAAAGTACAAACTGCGAATATTGTAAATACCGTCCATCCCGGCATGGGAATCCAGCTGCATCAAGTTTGAAATTCTGCTCTTCAGGAGCGGAATCTGAGCAGCACTGACGACATATTTCAATTCATGGCGATACTTCATTTCACTTTCGCGCATTAGTCCCCCGCCTTTCTTTGCACCTTTGCACAACATCAATCGTTATGAATGTCACAAACATAACAAGCAGCATCGCGACACTCAAGATGATAATGCTATCGTCGGAAATCAGGGAAACGGACGGCTCTGTGTTTTCCACAGGTCTGACCAGTCTCATATCCGTCGTGATCGGCCGACTGAGGTCAACGACTTCTGCGGTGTCAGCATGAATCCAGATACCCTTCGCTATTTCTGAATAGAAAGGTTCGTTGATCACATCGGTCTTTTCTAAGACAGCATCAACGGGAACGGATGCAGACCAATAGGCACCCCCATCCGGAAGCTGGAACTGCAGCGTGGCATAATCCACGCGATTGATCAAAGCATCATTTAGAAAATCAACTTTTTGGCGCAGATATTGCCTGATGGTATCGCCGGATGTCGAATAGGCTACCCATGTTGAAAAGTCAGCTTGGGATGCCGGAATGACCGGCCAGCGGATACTGTTCGCTGTTGCGGCGGAATGAATGGTGTCTGCAAGGTATTGAATATCATGCTCGATCAACGCATTCAGTACAGGCAGGAATTCCTGCTGATAGATCTCCGCCATCCGGTCGTAGAACACGGGGTTGGCAAACAATACGGAATAATAGGGTGCAATGAGATCCCCGTACTTAACCCGGTTCTTTGCTGTAAATGCCTGCGGATTCGCATTCTGAATCGTATTGCCGAATGCAGTGTCGTAATCCCAAACCGGTCCGGCATAGAGCTTCCCGCCAGTGCAGTAAAAATAGCTGCTGGATAAATCCGCATCCGTGTTTCCTGCGATTTCGTCAATCAGGTACCTGCGAATCCAGGAATCCATATCGACGATTGATCCCGCGCTTCCGATATTGCCGGACAAGATGTCCTGTTCCTGCTGATTCACCAGATTCTCAATGCGTTGTTTCTCTTCCTGCGTTAGGATTTCAGGCGCACATATCTCGACCGTGCGCCCTTTTTCTGTGCGCAGGTGGTTCCGCATCTCGCCTATGCGGGATGCGAAATCAAAGGCGCAGAGAAAGTCTCCACGGCCGGGGTCAATATCCAAACGATCCGCCCCGATTTCAACTTTTTCAGCAAGAAGATATAATCCGTTATACGCACCGTTTAAATAAACATCGACATATTCGCATTTGGGAGTCCATAAAAATCCCACCCGATTTGCCAAATCGTAGACCACTTTATTGTTCAAATTTGAATGGTCGAGGAAATTGGCAAGCAGGCACCAATCTGTGGCCGCCCCCATATCCAGCAGTCTTTCGCTGGAAGCCAATGTCAGGGAGTACGGACGCTTATCCCGTTTCCAGGTAGAATTGCCGCGTCCTTTCAGGGCGCTGTTCCCGTCGGAATAATTGATCTCACCATCAGTCGTGTACAGCACAACAGTTGCCTGTTCTTTATACTCCTTGTCTTTATGAATATGCTCCATACTGCCGGTAGCAGTGTTGATATACATCGTTGCAACATTTGCGGATTGATGGAACGAAAGAGTTGCTACTTGCCGATTGTTGACCGCAAAGCTGTAAGGCATCTCTAATTCAAACACCGAGCAGTCCATGCCATCGGATAACACCGTATCACCCAAAGAGAAGCGGCGATGATTGGGAAGTGAAACCGTAACCTGTTCCATTTCCGCATATGACGGAAGAAACACATAGTAATGTCCGTCATTCGCATCAAATATGGAGATCTCTTGCGTTTCTACCGCTTTCGGGCTATGAACTTGAAAGTATGGGAGAGACATCATATTGCCCTCCGCGAAATAGACTGCCACCAGCAACAGACCGAGGGAAATAATCAACTGGTACACATATTTCTGAATAATCTTCACCAAGATGAACTCCTTAAGTGGCACAATAGTATATTTTTACATTATAAAATACGTATTCTTCTTTGTCAAGGATATCACAGACCCCGTGGCAAGGCATGCTCATAGGGTGTGAAAGAATCGTTCGAGTCCCTCGGCGCGAAGCGCCAAATAAAGAAGAGGGATACCCCTACCGGTATCCCTCTTCTTTATTTGGCACGCCGGAAGGGACTCGAACCCCCAACCCTCGGAACCGGAATCCGATGCTCTATCCATTGAGCCACCGGCGCATTTGCTGGAAAGCCTGAATATTATAGCAAGCTTTTCCATGTTTGTAAAGGGGAATTCTGAGTTTTTTCGCCGCAGGCGGTATTTTGCGCTGTGAAAACAGTTGTTTTCCGGCGCAGATTGTGCTATAATTTCCGAAATATGTTCACACCGTCAAAGGAGGATACACCATGGCACAGCAGACCTTCCGCAGTGCGTTGAATGGCTTTCATCGCGAGGATGTGGTGCGCTATATCGAGTTTCTGAACGCACAGCATGCCGCTGAAATTACACAGCTCAACTCTGAGCTTGCTTTCCTGCGCAGCAAAGCAGAGCAGGAAGTTCCTGCCCCCACCGAAACTGCATGCGACGATAACAGCGAGCTGATCGAACAGCAGGCTGCCCGCATCCGGGAACTGTTCGACCGTTGCAAGGAACAGGAGCTGGAGATCGAGAAACTGAAGGCCGATCTGGAGCAAGCCGCCAGCAAGCCCAGCGTGGAAGAAGAACTGGAAACCTATCGCCGTGCGGAAAGAATCGAACGCATGGCCCGCGAGCGTGCAGAACAGATGTACAATCAGGCCAATGCCGTTCTGGCCGACGCTGCCGTGAAGGCAGACGAAACCGCGGCCCTGATTGCCCAGATGTCCGACAACGTTATGGGTCAGCTGAATGAGCTGCAGGCTGCCGTTGCAGGCAGCAGCCAGTCGCTGCGCGATACCGCCGCTGCGCTGTACAGCATCCGTCCCGATACCGAATCCAAATGATCTTCAGCGCGCATGCTTTCCGTATGCGCGCTTTTTTCGGAGGAAATATGAAAATCATCAAACCTTCCTATTTCGACACCTTCCGCTGCATTGCCGGCCGGTGTCCCGACAGCTGCTGCAAAGAGTGGGATGTGCTGGTGGATCCCGAGAAAGCAGCATTTTACCGCGCGCTTCCCGGCGATCTGGGTGACAGACTGCGTCAGGTTCTTAAGGATGAGGATGGCGAAGTTTATATGACCATCGAAAACCGCCGCTGCCCCATGTGGCGCGCTGATGGCCTGTGCCGCATTCAGGCAGAACTTGGTGAAGGTGCGCTCTGCAAAACCTGCCGCGATTTCCCCCGTTTGACCCATGATTACGGCGATTTTGTGGAGTACGGTCTGGAGCTTTCCTGCCCGGAAGCCGCCCGCATCATTCTGAATACCCCGGCTCCCCTTTTTGTGACGGAAGCGGTTGCCGGTGGCGAAGAACCGGAATATGACGCAGCCGACATGGACATTCTGCTGCGCACCCGCGATACCGCGCGACGCATCCTATCCGATGCCTCCCGCCCTGTTGGCGAGGTTCTGGAATTGCTGCATATTTATGCGGGATATGCCCAGGCCCAGTTGAACGGTTACGAAGTGCCGCCTTTTGCCGACGCAGAATCTCTTCTGAAGCATTCCAGAAAGCAGAAGAATGCCGGAGATGATCAGGAAATTCTGAACTTTTTCAAGAATCTTGAAATTCTGACTCCCGAGTGGACCGCCCGTCTGGAAGCCCCCTCCCCCACCGACTGGGAGCCCCGCCACCTGACTCTTGCGCGCTATTTCATAGACCGTTACTGGCTGCAGGCCATTTCTGATTTTGATCTGGTCAGCCGCGTAAAATTTGCGATCATTTCCTGCCTTGTAGTTAAAATTCTCGGCGGCAATCTGGTGGAAACCGCACAGCTTTACTCCAAAGAAATCGAAAATTCCATCGAGAATGTGGAGGCAATTCTCGATGCCGCCTATGAAAATCCCATTTTTGACGACAATATGCTTTCCTGCCTGCTTCTGCTGTAAAATGCGGAAAATCGGAAATTACCCCTTGACAAATCGGTTCCATATGCTATAATACAAAAGCTGTTTGATGCAGCGAACCGAATATGGGGGTATAGCTCAGCTGGGAGAGCGCTTGAATGGCATTCAAGAGGTCAGCGGTTCGATCCCGCTTATCTCCACCATCGAAGCCTTGAAAACCATTGGTTTTCAAGGCTTTTTTCTATGCGCAACTTTATTTCCGATGGCGAAACTATTTTTCCTGACTAGAATTTGCCTACAATGGCGATGTGTCTATTCTGTCCAATGTGTTTCATCCACATGGAAAGCAGCCGCAAACCGCTGCACTGCCTCTTCCTTAATGGAATCCTGGACGTGAAGGTAATGCTTTGTCATATCTTCACTTGCATGGCCAACAATAGACTGGATCGTTGCCAAGTCGACACCTAGTGCCTGAAGTTGAGATACGTATGTGTGTCTACAGCTATGTGGTGTTAACTCTCTAACTCCTTCAACACCAGAGACTGCAGCCTTGAACTTATTGCGGAAGTGCGATGGGTTACAAGGCTGTTCTTTTACTCTCATCTCCCAAATGAACTTCTTGTTGGTTGCTCTAAGCTTCACTGCACACCACCGCAGGTTGACCGGAACTGGTACATCTCGGTAACTATCTCTAGACTTAGGAACACCGACGTGCACGGTCCCCTTCACTAAATTCACTGCTTGACGGACATGAATTACTGATCCATCCGGCTCAATGTGTCTAGGTTCAAGTGCTAAGAGTTCTTGTGTACGTAGTCCAGTTCCTAACATCAACCTAATACCTAGTCCATATATGTCTGTTGGTAGATTCTCCATGAGCAACTGCACTTCTTGTGCAGTAAACGCATCTTTTCGGTGCGGTGTGTCTGTAGAACGCATTTTCTCCGCAAAGCGTACAGGATTCTTTCGGATCAGATCGTTCGCTTCGGCTTTGTGGAAGATCTGGAAGAGCATTCCACGGCACTGTGAAATGAACGAGTCAGGACGCCCTTCCCGTTTTACTTCTCGTAGAAACACCTCAACATCATATGGTTTGATATCCAATATCTTCTGTGGACCAAAATGGCTTTGTAGCCGCCGTAGCGTGTATCGGTATCCCTCGTATGTAGTCGGACTTATATTTTCTCGATGGTGTTCCAGCCAAAAATCGCTCCACTCGGTAAATGTCTGCGTGCTCATCGCCCTGATGCCATCGCGAGTATTCTTCTTGTACTCTTCGAAATTAGCCTGGACTTCCTTTTTTGTCTTACCGTAGAAAGAAATACCTTTTCGTTTTCCATTTTCGTCTCGACCAAGCATTACGCGGATTTCCCAACGTCCATCCGGACGTTTTCTTAATGAACCTTCGCCTTTCATACGCCTCATTTGAGAATCACCTCCTTCCTGTTCGTGTTATTATTCTTTGTTTTGTTGCAATGGAGAAAAAGCATCTGCAAACCTACTGATCGCGTCCTGCCGTATAGAGTCCTGAACGTGCAGATAATGTTGTGTCATGTCGATGTCGGCATGTCCTACAATGCTTTGAATTGTCTGCAAATCTACGCCTAAGGCCTGCATTTGGCTAACATAGGTATGGCGGCAGGAATGTGGCGTAAGCGGTCTAACACCGGCTACTGACGCAATTGCCTCCTTAAATCGCCCTCTAAAATATTCAGGATTACAAGGCCGATCTTTTTTTCCTACCTCCCAAACAAACTTTGTATCACAGTTACGCAATTGCTTTGCACACCACCGCAGGTTGGGAGGTACTGGAATGTCACGATAACTATCCCTGGACTTAGGTTTTCCTACAACAGCCCTACCTTTATCCATATTGATAGCTTGCCTTATATGAATGATCGATCCATCTTCCTCGATATGATGAGGTTCTAATGCCAATATTTCTTGAGATCTCATTCCAGTGCCAAGCAAAAGTCGAATACTAATTCCGATTCGATCATAGGGCAAATGCTTCATGAGGAGCTGGACCTCCTCTGCTGTAAAGGCTTCTTTTCTCTTTTGGGGATCTTTAGAACGCATTTTCTCTGCAAAGCGCACAGGATTCTTCTGGATTAAATCGTTTGCTTCGGCTTTGTGGAAGATCTGGAAGAGCATTCCACGGCATGCAGCCAAACTCGAATCAGACTTTCCTTGAGTACGAAGTGACTTTAAAAACATCTCAATGTCGAAGGGTTTGATGTCTGCCAATTTTCGACCGTCAAAGTACTCTTTTAAAATACGCAATGTATAGCTATAATGGCTTTGTGTTGTAGCAGTAATAGTTTCTTTGTGGTGCGAAAACCAAATATCTGCCCATTCTCCAAATGTGTATTTTAGGCCCATCTCTACGCCGGATGCACGAGCTTCTTTATACTCTTTTACCTTAGCACGAACATCTTTCTGTGTCTTCCCGTAGAAAAACTTGAAGTTCGGTTTGCCATCATCGCGATAGCCTTCCATGATTCGGCATTCCCATCGACCATCCGGCCTATGTCTTAGGGAGCCTTCACCATTTAGTCTTTTTGTCATAATACTCCTTTCCTTGATGTAAATGCGTGTCGCATCAACAGTATATAAAATTTCGATCCTTTTGTGAAATGTGCAAATCGCAGAATCAAGCCGCCGACGGTTTTCTATGATCTGTTGATTTGTTGCTCAATCCATTCAATTAACTTATCTTTGGGAACAGTCATTCTTTTACCAATCTTTAATGTTGGAAAGGACTTGCTTCGCATTAAGTTGTATGCATTTGCACGAGAAATGCCCAGCACCTCTGCTACATCATCAGCAGACAGTGCTAAGGGTAGTTGATCTAACGAAGTATAATGAGCCATATAAACCTCCTTCTGAAAGGAGTTCAAAATACTCCCTTCACTTATTCGGAAGTGAGGAGGGGTAAAAGTCAACCCTATAAACCAAAATATTTTTTCAAGCCCACATGTGTTCGCGTTTTTACCGACACATGTGGGCTTTTCTTTTTTGAAATAACACCGCTTATTTAGGCACCCGTACTGATCCAACAGCGTACGCTACGTACCACATATATAAATATATAAATAAATATATCAACTTACTGAGAAGAAGGAATATAGGCACAACTCAATAAGCACATCTCAAATATGCACTTTGAAAAAATAAAAATTTTTTTGGAACCATGGTTGACTTTTAGGGGGGGCTACTTCCGAATAAGTGAAGGGGTTCCTCCTCCACGAGGGCGGCGACCACTTCGCCGCACCTTGACAATTGAATATCAGATCATCAAGTACGTTACTCGGACTGATGAGCCAGGCAGCATGTACGCCTAGCCCCGCAAGGGGTGCGAGAATCCAGTGCTGTAATGGTTGGGTTGCTC
>JBGVFB010000079.1:0-41677 GCA_045120675.1 Faecousia sp.
TTTCCTGGGCGGAGTGATACAGGGAGGCAATTTTTAAGGAGGTGCCGTTATGCGCGTTAAAGTCACTTTGAGATGCTCTGAGTGCAAGCAGAGAAACTACAACACCATGAAGAACAAGAAGAATGACCCCGACCGTCTCGAAATGAAGAAGTACTGCAGATTCTGCAGAAAGCACACCACTCACAACGAGACCAAGTAAGGAGGCCCCAACAATGGCAGAAGTCAAAAAGGAAAATTGGTTCAAGTCCACTTGGGGTAAGGTCTGCAAGTACTTCCGTGAGCTCCGCAGCGAGCTGAAGAAGGTCGTTTGGCCCACTCCCCAGCAGGTACTGAAGAACACTCTGGTGGTCGCCGCTTGCGTTCTGTGCGTCGGCGTTTTCATCTGGCTGTTCGACTTCGTGGCACAGGTCGGCATCACTGCTCTGATCGGCGCCTTTAACTAAAGGTAACGAGCCATGGCAGATAATGCAAGATGGTATGTAGTCCATACCTACTCCGGCTACGAAAACACTGTCAAGGCCACCATCGAAAAGACCATCGAGAGCCGCGGTCTGCATGATCAGATCCTGGCAATCTCCATTCCTCTGGAAACTGTCACCGAAATCACCGAGTCCGGCGTCAGCAAGACTTACGACCGCAAGGTGTTCCCCGGTTATGTTCTGGTCAAGATGGTGTACAGCGATGACACCTGGCATGTCATCAAGTCTGTCCGCGGTGTCACCGGCTTCGTGGGCACATCCAGCAACGATCCCATCCCTTTGACGGAAGATGAAGTTTACGCGATGGGTGTTGAGAAGAAGGAAATCATCGTCAACTACGCAGTGGGCGATACCGTCCGAATCCTCGACGGCCCCCTCAGCAGCTTCACCGGTACTGTCGAGAGCATTGAGATCGACAACAATGCGGTCAACGTTATCGTATCTATGTTCGGCCGCGAGACCTCCGTCGAGTTTGAACTCGATCAGGTTGAGGTCATCTCCCAGTAAACGCATCGGATAGAATTATTCTATCGGAACGTGGGAGGGGCAAATGCCCCGCAAGAAATGCGCAAAGCGCATATTACCACATTTTATTCAGGAGGTGCTTATAATGGCACAGAAAGTCACTGGTATTATCAAACTGCAGATCAACGCCGCTAAGGCTACCGCTAGCCCCCCTGTTGGTCCCGCTCTGGGTCAGCACGGCGTTAACATCGCTGCTTTTATCAAGGAATTCAACGCACGTACGAAGGACATGGAAGGCTACAAGATTCCCGTAGTCATCACTGTTTACGCTGACCGCAGCTTCACCTTCATCACCAAGACTCCTCCGACCCCCCTGCTGGTTCTGAAGGCAATCGGTCTGGAGAGCGGTTCCGGTGTCCCCAACAAGACCAAGGTTGGTAAGATCACCAAGGCTCAGATCACTGAGATCGCAAAGACCAAGATGCCCGATCTGAACTGCAACACTCTGGAAGCTGCTGAGTCCCAGGTTGCCGGCACTTGCCGCTCCATGGGCATCGCTGTTGTTGATTGATAATTGCTGATCCGGGAAAAATGTCCCGGAAATGTGGGAGGATTATTCCGCATCACCACTATATAGGAGGATATTAAATTGTTTAGAGGCAAAAAGTATCAGGAGAGCGCCAAGCTGGTTGACCGCTCCGTTCAGTATGATCCCAACGAAGCCCTGGATCTGGTTGTGAAGGGTGCTTCCGCAAAGTTCGACGAGACCGTCGAAATCCACATCAAGCTCGGTGTTGACTCCCGTCACGCTGACCAGCAGGTCCGTGGTGCAGTCGTTCTGCCCAACGGTACCGGCAAGACCCGCCGCGTTCTGGTTTTCACCAAGGATGCTAAGGTCGACGAGGCTAAGGCTGCAGGCGCTGACTATGTCGGCGGCATGGAGCTGGTTGAGAAGATCACCAAGGAGAACTGGTTCGAGTTCGACGTAGTCGTCGCTTCCCCCGACATGATGGGTATCGTTGGCCGTCTGGGTAAGGTTCTGGGCCCCAAGGGTCTGATGCCCTCCCCCAAGGCTGGCACCGTGACCCCCAACGTCGCTGCTGCTGTTAAGGAAATCAAGGCTGGTAAGGTCGAGTACCGTCTGGACAAGACCAACATCATCCACTGCCCCATCGGCAAGGTTTCCTTCGGTGCTGAGAAGCTGGCTGAGAACATGGACACTCTGGTCAAGGCTGTTGTCAAGGCTAAGCCCGCTGCAGCTAAGGGTCAGTATATCCGTTCCTGCACCGTCGCTTCCACCATGGGCCCCGGCGTCAAGGTTTCCACCACCAAGTATCTGTAATTTGATACGATTTTACCCCGGATGCAACCGCATCCGGGGTTTTTATATTGCTTGATTAACTTAGATTGCCGTTGGCATCGCAGGAAAGGCTCATGCTGATCGGAACCTTATTTACTGTTACACCAAGTGCTTTATATCCCATAGTCACCGATGCCGTAGCTTTATTGCCACTTTTGCTTGCGCTCTTGGAAACAATATACCATGCACTATCGTATATCGTAACATCGCAGCTTGAAGCTGTGCAGGTAGCAGATGATCCAGTGTATGAAAAGGTTCCCTTCAGCACCGCCTGCCACGCAGTCGCCCCGTCACTTGCATAGTAAGTATCCACTTTTCTCCCTGATACTGTGCCAGAACTCCGGGTCTGTGTGATATAGATGCACTCTGTCAAATAACTCCCATCATCAAAATGAATAGTATTATATATTTCGCTTTTGTCATCAATTGCGTAGCAATTCATTGATAATGCAGATACTAGCAATAGCATAGCCAAAATAGAACATGCACTGCGTTTCATTTAGTTTTCCTCCTCAAATGGTATTCTCTCTTCAACTTCTATCACTGATTCAATATGCCCATTGATATGTTTATAACTATGTATCCACGCAGCAGAAACCACCCCTATCCACAGCAAAACAATGCATATCGCCGAAAGAGAAATAATCACCACTATTTTCTTGCGAATTACCAATTGTTTTCTTATATCTGAAATATCCAGTTCCTCCAAATAGGATTCTACAATCCGCTCCGGTTCTCCGAACCGAAGAACGATAGCATCATAACCTCCTCCGGGATTTCGTTCAGCATAATCCCGGACAGGGGTTGCCACGCAGGAAAGAATTTTCTTCTTCTGTATCCAATTGCCCGGAATCTTCCACCAAATCTGCCCCAGATACCGCAGGGCAGATACAGTCATTCCCATGGGTCTCACTCTCCTTCATAATCTGAAATACGCCCTGTGTCACTTCTTCATATTCCCGTACCAGCTCCATTCTCTTTTCCTCCCCTTTCGGTTCCAGATGGTAGTAAACTCGTGTCATTCTCTTGCCAACCAAAACCTTCCTGTCGGAGATATAGCCCTGATCCAGAAGCTTATACAAAACCGGGTACAAAGACCCCTCCTGCGTGGTAAGCCTGCCGCCGCTGGATTTCTCAGTTTCCTGCACGAGCTGATAGCCGTACATATCCTCTCTCTTCAAAAGCGACAGAATCACCAGCGACATAACACCCCGGCGAAAGCTGGCCTGACCGTTATCAACTGCCACGGTATCCCTCCCCTCCTACTCTTAATTATATTAAAACATAATTGTTTTCTATTTTCAATACCTTTGTTGCAAAAGTATTGTTGACAAACAGTATTTGTAATGATATGATGAAGTTGCAGATAAACTCCAACACACGGATACACACAAGCTACACAATAAGGAGGTTTATTATGAAAAGAACATTTGCAATCATCCTTGCCCTTGCGATGCTGCTGACCACCGCAGCCTTGCCCGTTCATGCCATCGATACTTACTCCAAGGAACGCAATGAAATTATTGAACTCGCATGTGAAGTTTTTCCTGAATATGTATCCGCAATTCTTTGGCAAAACCCGACCTCCAGCACATACTCACGTTCTGCACAGGATTTCAATATTGTACATCGCGAAGTACGTGAAGTATCCGATACAGAGTCTCTTGGCATCGCCTTACTTTCCAGTGGAAATGCAGTTGTAACATATACACAATATGCAACCGATATTGAATATTCAGTGAGTTCAGAAGATATCGGATCGGTAGGCTTCGCTGGAACAGCAACGTTTAAGGTGATTTCGAATAACCTGTATTTTCATTTATCCAATGTTAAATTTACTATCTACGAATACAGTGGCGACTATTTCACTGACTATGGTGCTGTAACTGCCAGTAATTTCCATGATTACGAATTAGAAAATGCATCTAGTTCTAAAATTGAATATACTCTCTATTATAGTTCCGCTTCTGGAGCCTTTTTCCCCTTTTCCGTCACATTCAGTAATAATAAGCTGTATGCCACTGCATAGTAAATACGAGTGTAGCCATCTTTGTGATGGCTACACCACATTATAGTACGGTAGGGAGGCTCCATGCAACTATGAATATAAACGTCAAAAGAACATCGGTATTTCTTCTGCTCGCACTCATTATATTTGGCCTAAGCGCCTGCCAGTCGACAAAAGAAATCAACGGACAGACTGGCCGCCAGCTTCGCATCAGCCTTACCGTTGATGAGAACGTGAAGACAGCAAAATACAGCTGCAAAGAATTGGGCGGAAACTTCACAGAAGGACTTAACTATGTAAGCGTGACGGATGTAAACATTGAAATTGACGGAGATGCGATGCCGCTGGTGGACGCACTCAGTCAAAATCTTCTGAACGAAGAAGACATTTTCTACTATGCCCGCGCGGATGCACGTAATGGAGTTTGCGAAGAAGTATATGAATCCGAGTTCGGTTTAACACATTTTACATATTGTTATCCCGAATATAATCTTCGCTTGATTTACGATATGTACGAAACTCCCGACGGGCAGCCCCATCTGATCAGCGACATCGCTATTTATCCCCCTGACTTTGTACCTCCTACATATACCACCTTTTACAACGAAGAGATTATTAACTACGATCTTGAGGATTGGGGCATTAACTTTGCCGTTATCACTGCAACACCCACAAGGATCACCTTTTCTGTCACACAATCCGGAGGTCAGCAGATCGGGCAGTTGATGCTTGACGGATACGGGATTTTCACTGATTCTGACACCGCCGTCGAAAAACTGGATGGAACCGCGGTCATGGAGCCGTTTTCTGCAGAAATCACCATGAACGGAACCACAGAAATTACAATCGACTGGTCGAAAGTATATGCTCCCCTCCCCAGTGGACACTATATACTAAACCTTGGGGTGAGAGATGTTTACGAGGAATCCGCGCTTCATCCCCTGATGCGAAATTACTATGATTATCAATTGTTTAATATTGAGAATTTTATTGTAGAATAATAAGAAAAAACTCAAAATATTGCTTGACAAATCATGTTCTATATTGTATAGTATTGGAGTTGCCAAAGACAGCAGGTATCGAAAGATGTAAGTCCTGCCGAGGTGCGCCAATTACTTTTGATTGTTTGCGTGTCTTTCTGTCTTCTGGCAGGAAGACACTTTTTTATTTTCGGAGGTGAAAATTATGCCCAACGCAAAGGTTCTTGAGAGCAAGAAGGCTGTTGTTGCCGCCCTGACCGAAACCATCAAGGAGTCCACTTCTGTTGTTTTCGTTGACTACAAGGGTATCAACGTTGCTCAGGATACCGCACTGCGTAAGCAGTTCCGTGAGGCTGGCGTAGAGTACTCCGTTGTTAAGAACACCCTGACTAATTTCGCTGCTAAGGATGCAGGTTATGATTTCAGCAAGGTTCTGAACGGCACCACCGCTATGGCTCACACCACCGGCGATCCCATCGCTCCCGCTCGTATCGTTGCAGAGTTCGCTAAGAAGAACAAGCTGAAGACCCTGGCC
Organism: Faecousia sp.; assembly: GCA_045120675.1. Lineage (GTDB taxonomy): Bacteria > Bacillota > Clostridia > Oscillospirales > Oscillospiraceae > Faecousia. Next base: position 5,828 of record JBGVFB010000079.1, read on the forward strand.
ATCAAGGGTGGTATCGTCGAAGGCTCCGTCCTGTCTGCCGAACAGCTGACCGGTTTCAGCGAGCTGCCCAGCAAGAACGCCCTGGTCGCATCCGTCCTGGGTACCTTCCTGGCACCTATCTCCAGCCTGGCTTTCGTCCTGGATCAGATCCGTATCCAGAAGGAAGGCGGCGCTCCTGCTGCAGAAGCAGAAGCTTAATCTACTCGTAAAAAAACAAACACTACTCACTTAATTTTAGGAGGAAATTATCATGGCATCTGAAAAGATCACTGCTCTGGTTGAGCAGGTTAAGGAACTGACCGTTCTGGAGCTGTCCGAACTGGTCCACACTCTGGAAGAAGTTTTCGGCGTTTCCGCCGCTGCTGCTGCTGTCGCCGGCCCCGCTGTCGCTGCTGCTGAGGAAGTTGAAGAGAAGACCGAGTTCGACGTCATCCTGAAGTCCGCTGGCGCTTCCAAGCTGGGCGTCATCAAGGTTGTCCGTGCTGCTACCGGCCTGGGCCTGAAGGACGCAAAGGATCTGGTCGACAACTGCCCCAAGACCCTGAAGGAAGCTATCTCCAAGGAAGACGCAGAGAAGCTGGTCGCCGAGCTGAAGGAAGCTGGCGCAGAGGCAGAGATCAAGTAATTAGATCTTTCACTGCAACATTGAACAGCCGCCGATTTTTCGGCGGCTGTTTTCTCTATTACGAAAGGACTCCCCTATGGATTTCCCCATTTCACAATTAACCTCCCTGATTCCCGTGGAGCTTGACTTGATTTCCACGCTGAAGTTCATTGCGATGATTGCTGCTGCCGGACTGGTTATCAGCATACTTGGCCGGCTGGTTTTCGGCAAACACTCTGCCCTGAATCACGCAGTTTCTTCATCCATGGGCATCGTATTTGTTTACGTTGCGACCGTCGTGATGTATACGTTCGACCCGCAGGGTCTGTCCCGTTTCCTCGCTCCCCTGCCCTTTGTTGGGTTTTCCGGAGATTATCTGTACCTGTTCAACTTCCGATTGGCAGCCTTTCCGGATCTGTGTTCCGAAGTACTGTCCTTGATTCTGCTGGCTTTTCTTGTCAATTGCATCGACAGCATCATTCCAAAGGGCAAAACAAAAATTCGCTGGTTCATTCTGCGGTTTCTGAGCGTTGTTCTTTCAATTTGGCTCCATTATGGCATCACATGGGTTCTGGAAACGTATCTGCCCGGTGTGCTGGTCACCTACGCGCCGATTCTGCTGCTCGCTGTCTTGCTCGTTTCGGTGATGATTGGCTTCCTGAACATCGTTCTGAGCCTTGTGATGGTTCTTATGAACCCCATTTTCGGTATTCTCTATACATTCTTCTTTTCGAACATTTTCGGCAAACAAATCAGTAAAGCCATTTTGTCCGCTGCTTTGGTCACAGCGCTTCTATTTGTACTGGAAGCTTTCGGCTACAGCATTATCTGTATCAGCGCCACCGCGCTGCTTTCCTATCTGCCGCTGCTGATCGCGCTGCTGGCACTGTGGTATCTGATTGGTCATCTGCTGTAATATATAAAATACCCGCAGCAAATCGCTGCGGGTATTTCTTTCATTTATGCATTCTCAACTGCCTTGATCACGTCGACCATTGCATCGGTGTTGACAGTCTCCATCAGGCCGTTGTCGTAGGCCTCTGCAACCTTAGGATCGATGGGCAGACGTGCCAGCACGGGCAGATTAAACTCAGCTGCAATCTCGTCCAGATGGCTCTTGCCAAAGACGCTGATCTTCTTACCGCAGTCAGGACACTGCAGGTAGGAGTAGTTCTCCACGAAGCCCAGCACGGGGATGTGCATCATATTGGCCATCTTGACAGCCTTTGCCACGATCATGGATACCAGATCCTGAGGAGAAGTGACAATGACGATGCCGTCGACAGGCAGGCTCTGGAACACGGTCAGGGGAACATCGCCGGTTCCGGGAGGCATGTCCACGAACATGTAATCCACATCTTCCCAGATGACATCGGTCCAGAACTGCTTAACCGCGCCGGCGATAACGGGACCGCGCCAGACCACGGGAGAAGCAGGGTCATCCAGCAGAAGATTGATGGACATGACCTGAATGCCGCCGCGGGTCAGGGCAGGATACAGACCCTGCTCATTGGCACCCTGGCACTCAGTAACACCAAATGCGGTAGGTGCAGAAGGGCCGGTGATGTCGGCATCCAGAACACCGACCTTGTAGCCCTTACGGGCCATGGACACAGCCAGCATGGAAGTGACGGTGGACTTACCGACACCGCCCTTGCCGGATACGACTGCGATTACCTTCTTAACGGTGGAATTGGGGTTAAGGCTTGCCAGCAGGCTCTCTGCCTTGCGATCTGCGCAATCAGAGCCACAGCTGGAGCAATTGCCGTTGCATGAACTCATTTGATTTTCGCTCCTTTATTTATATCTTTCCCTATTATAGAACTGCAAAGCGCAGGTGTCAACCTTCATTTGAAAGCAGGTAAATACGGTCACGAAAACCGCCCCGCTCCTGATGCTTCTTTTCGTATACTTCCAGCAGTTCTGCTTTCGAATGCCCCAGATTTTCAGCCAGAGCATAGACCACTTCCAGAATATCAGCCAGTTCCTCCAGATTTTTGTCTTTGTGGAACTCAGAAACTTCCTCATCCAGCTTCGCCTCCAGAGCGCGCTTATACGCTTCATCGTCCAGAATGCAGGTTTTTGCCTTCTGTCCCTGCGCTTCAATGATGGCAGGAATCTTATCCCGCACCAGTTTGTTATAGCCCATACTCAGTCCTCGAAGTCCTTCATGATTACAAACTTTGTACCAGCTTCGTCTGTAATGCCCGCGTAGAGGTGCTCATCAAAGCGGCCTACTTTTAGATAATGGAGCATCATGTGCTTGGCAGAGGCCGGCATATGCAGAAATTCTGCTTCCTCATAGGTAAACCAGTGAAGGTTTCCTTCCGTGCTTTCCAGTTTTCTGTCACGGATCAGCTTGCCAAAAAAGTAATAGTTCTGCCGGATCTCTCCATTCTTCAGCCGCAGGGTAATGTAGCGCAACTTCAGATCTGCCACATCAGCTTCCGTCAGCCCCAGTTCCTCCCGCATTTCCCGCAATGCACAGGCTCTTGCATCATTCAGTTCTCCCTGCTCGAAGTGACCGCCGGCGGAGCCCACATACAAATTATTGGCAACCCGGGAACCGATCCGGTACAGGCAAAGGATTCCCTGCTCCCCCGTCAGATATACGGAGGTCATATTGCGAAGCTTACCGTCCATCAATATTCCCTCTTCTTTTTCTTCAGAGCCGCAAGAATCAGCGCAATGCCGCCGAAGAAGAAAATCTGGATAAAAATCAGGCTCAATACACCGCCAAAGATGGGGTTGCCGCCGATTTCATAAATAACCCACAGGAAGGTAGCATAGGAACTGGTGATAATACAAAAGATTCCCGCAAGAATCATCAGGCGGCGGTTACGCTTCGCCTTTTCATCCATTTCCCGCTGGGCCCCCAGCAGAATTCCGTCCACGCAAACATCCGGCGCACCATCGTAGACCACAAACTGGCACTTCTTTCCGCCGATACGCAGATCATATTCGGAGTCCGTATCGTCATTTTTCATCTTACGGGGAACACGAATGGCCACTTCCCCATCGATATATACTTCAAAAAGACTTTTCTGCGTGACACATTCGACAGTATAGTCCTCCCCGTCCACGGTCACATTCCATTTCAGTTCATTCGCCATATTACCCCTCCTGGGCTGCTTCCCACTGCTCCATCAAATCCATCAGAACCATTTCCGCTTCTTCCTTTTCCGCAAGAAGTTTGGTCAGTTCCTGATAATCGGCAGCGGCTGCATCAATCTTGGAATCAAAATCAGCTACCAGCTTTTCCTGCTTCTCGATCTCGCGTTCCAGACGGCGAATCAGCTTGTCCTGATCCTTGGTACCGCCCTTGGGTTTTTCTTTTTTGGGCTTGGGCGCATTCACCACCACAGGCTTAGCCGCTGCTTCATGCTCAATGATGGAGCGGTATTTCTGATAACCACACTTAAAGTCCCGGATTTCTCCGTCTTCCAGCAGCCAGATGCGTTCGGCAAACTTTTCAATAAAGTAACGGTCGTGGGATACGAAGAGCAGAACACCTTCAAATTCCTCGATGGCCGCTTCCACCCATTCACGGGAAGCGATATCCAGATGGTTGGTCGGTTCGTCGAGGATCAGCAGATTGATTTTCTCATCCATCAGCATGCACAGCCGCAGACGGCTCTGCTCGCCGCCGGAGAGGGTTCCTACGGTTTTGAACACATCTTCACCGGAGAACATAAATTGTCCCAGGCGGTCACGGGCGACCTGAGGTGTACAGTTCTTTTCATAAAGCATCGTATCGTAGAGTGTACGCTCCGGATGGCTGAAACGAATGATCTGGGGCAAATATCCCCATTTTACCGTAGGACCAAACTGAATCTTTCCCTCAAAGTCCTCTTCTCCAAGTAAACACTTGATAAAGGTGGATTTACCGGTACCGTTATCGCCTAAGATTGCGATACGCTCGCCGCCCTCCACATTCAGCTCCACACCGGAAAAGAGGGTACGCTCGCCAAAGGCTTTGCTGAGGTTCTTCGTTTTAAATACCACATCGCCGGAGAAGTCCTTTTCGCCGAAGGTGGCGCGCATGGTCTTTTCAGTTTTGGGTTTTTCGGTTTTCTTGATGCGCTCCATGCGGTGCTGAATGGACATTGCGCGGCGGTACAGGGTGCGGTTGTTGATACCCCAACCCTTCATACGTTCAACGGTATAGCCCAGCTGCTTCAATTTCGCCTGTTCCTGCTCATACTGCTTCATCTGCAGGTCAAAGCGGGCCTGCTTTTCATCCATGTAGAAAGAATAGTTGCCGGAGTAGAATTCCGCATGACCATCCACAATCTCGACGACGCGGTCTGCCACCTGATCAATGAAATAGCGGTCATGGGAAATCGCAAGAACAGTACCCTTAAAGGCATTGATATAGCCTTCCAGCCATTCCACACTGCGCAGATCCAGATGGTTGGTCGGTTCGTCCAGCAGGAGGATATCGGTCTTTTCCAGCAGCAGGCGCGCCAGATTCACACGTGTCTTTTCACCGCCGGAGAGGGAGTCAAATTCCTGCACGCGCTGCTCCGGAGTGCTGCCCACACCGTTGCAGATCTTATCCACTTCTACGTCCATCTCATAGCCGCCGCCGGACTGGAAGCGGTTGACGAGGTTATCATATTCCCGCAGCTGTTCCTCTGTGGCACCTTTTGCCATTTCCTTTTCCAGCGCTTCCATCTTCCGCTTTGCTGCCATGATCACATCAAAGGCAGAGCGCAGCACATCCTCCACGGTAAAGCCCACGGGGAATCTGGGAATCTGGGAAATCAGGCCCAGCTTTTTATTGGGATTGACAAAAACTTCGCCGTCATCGTAGTCCATCTGACCGGTGAGAATGTTGAAAAGCGTCGTCTTACCGCAGCCGTTACGGCCGAGGATTGCAACACATTCACCCTCCTGAATTTCGAAGGACAAGCCTTGCAGGAGGTTCTCACCGATGACGAAGAATTTTGTTAAATTGTGTACAGATATATCAACCATTGTGTTTCTCCAATGTTTCTTTCAGTTCATCCAATGAATAGAGTAAATTCAAAGCCTGCAGAAAGGCATTGGTACTCATTTTTTCGGGAAATCCAAGCTTTTTGATCAGCGCAGCGCGGTTCTCCGCGCTGCCGGGGCCATAAAGGCCCAAGTCCATCAAATCGGCTTTTGCAATTTCCTGCCGTTTTATAGTCTCGCCTTCTGCTTCGAAGGTAGCGCCGGCACGGCGGAGCGATTCGAGAATTACTTCCCGCGTCATGCCCTCGACACCCAGTTTCCCCTCTTTGCCGCCGGTTTTCTTGCGGCGCTCTTTACCGAAAACATCGGGAGTATAGGCATGTTTCAGATACTTTCCGGAAATGGCGCTTTTGATATGATTGCGGATCACAAAACCTGCACCGTCCGCATCCGTAAAGACGATCAGTCCGCGGATTTCCGCCACACGGCGCAGCAGGGCCATTTGCTCCTTATCCTTAAAAATGCCAAAGCCAGACGTTTCCAGAATCGGTGCATCCACAATCTGAGACAGCGTATTCTTATCGTAGCGTCCTTCCACCACGATGGCTTCCTTAATCTTAACCACGACGCGCCTCCTGTGCCAGCTGTAAAATCAGCAGCTCCAGCAGCCTCTCCGGTTCATCAAAAGAGGTTTTGATTTTATAGTCGGTTTCCAGCACCAGTTCCGCTGCTTTCGCGCAGAATTCAGGCCGGAAATGGCGTGCTGCATCCATGGCCTTGCGGGCAGGATACTCCTTCATACCGTACAGCTTCATCAGATCCGACGTATTACGGCCGTTATCCAGCAATATTCTTGCCGTACCGATACGGCGGAAATGACTGCCGATGGCACCGAGAATGACCAGCGGTTCCTGCTGCATCTTCAGCAGCTGCTGCAATTTCTGTAATGCCTGACCATATTTTCCACTGCCCATCAGGTCGGTCATCTGGAAAACCACGGCATCCAGAACAGGTTCCGTAACCGCATCAATGTCCGCCTTGACAATCTCGCTTGCACCGGAGTAGGATGCAATCTTACTGATCTCCCCCGCCATCGCCGTCATGGTGCCGCCGGTGATCTCAATCAGATACGCGCAAAGGTCATTGGAAATTCGCTTGCCACGGGCCAGAAAATGCTTGGATACCCATGCAATCAAATCCCGCTGGTTCTGCTTGGCAAATTCCACCACAGTTGCGTGGGCATTGATAGCATCCCATAAATTCTTGTAACGCTTATCCGGCTTCCACTCATGAGTCTCGTAGGAAAATACCACAGTGCAGTATTCCGGAACATCCGACAGCACTTCCGCAATCTTATTGCGTTCCGCCTCCGGCAGTTTGAAGATATCCACATCGTCCACCTGCACCAGTGTATGCTCTGCCATCATGGGCATGGCTTCCACGGAATCGGCAAAGGTCTGGATATCAAAGGTTTCGTTATTCAGCTTGTGGAAATTGAAGGATTCCGTCAGGTCATCCAGCAGCAATTTTTTCAGCTGTTCAAAATAATGGTGCAGCAGAAATACCTCTTCACCATGGAAAATATAGAGATTCGCAGGCATACCGCTGCGAATGGCAGTCTTCAGCTCCTGCAAAGTATCCGGTTTTTCATCATACATCTTCTTCGCCACGGTATCACCTCCTGAGTATAATATTGCCGTGCAGATCGGTGCGGTAAATAGCCGCACCCGTGACCGCAATTCGGTCAAGAACCTCCTGCGCCGGATGTCCGTAGAAGTTTTCTCCCACGGAGATTACCACAATCTTCGGCATAGTCGCATTCAGAAGCTGTGCACTGGTAGAATGCTTCGAGCCGTGATGTCCGGCAACCAGAATATCCACATTGGGAATCTGCGCGGTCCGCAGCAGCATCCGTTCACCAAAGTCTGAACGGTCACCTGTAATCAGTATATCACAATCTTCATGCCGGAACAAGACCGCAAGACTGCTTTCATTGCCGGAATCCGGCACAACCGGCGCAAAAATCGACAGATCCGTATCTCCATAGGAAATATTGACATTTTCTTTCAGACTTATCACATGGCCCGCCAGCGGTTCCAGCGCTTCCAGCACATGGTTTTCATCGGTGCTGTAGGGAACAAATAACGTATCTACAGGAATACGGCGCAGCAGGTACTCCATGCCGCCGGAATGATCTTTATCAAAATGAGTCAGAATCACACCGTCGAGGCGGAAGATGCCTTGCGAAAGCAGCCTTTCCGCTGCCACATCAGCCGCTTCCTCCGCGTCACTGCCACCGCAGTCCACGAGATAGGTTTTTCCCTCACTTTGCAGCAGGATGCACTGCCCCTGACCCACATCCAGCACCGTCATACGGCAATTATCCGTCAGCGGCTCCAGCCACGATGCACCCAGCGCCAGACAAAGGCCGATCGCGGCACAGCATAGCAGTACCGCAGGTTTCCGTTTTCTGCCAAACAGGAACACCGCCAGCAAAACATAACAAAATGCCAGCCAGATCACAATGTATATACTTGCCGTATAAACTGCGGACAGCGAGAATGCTGCAAGCATCTTGGATACCCCCAGCACATAACGGATCGGCCACGCGATTACGGATGCCGAAACCGCCGCAGCCGCAGGCCAGAATACCGCAAGTATACACACCAGAATACTTCCGTAAAAAATGAAACTAATAACCCACAGCGACAACGGATTGGTCAGGACACCTACAAGGCTAACCGCTCCGAAATAGAATGCTACCAGTGGTGTTGTGGTCAGCATGGCACTGATTGTCACCGATACCGAGCCGGCAAACCAGCGCTTGACCTTCAACTTTCTCTTGCCAAATCGATCTGCCAAATAACTACGGATATGGTCATAAAACAAGAAGAGACCGATCATGCAGCCCACAGAGAGCTGGAAGCTGACTGAAAGAGTCACCAACGGGTTTATAAGAAGCATCACAAGGCAGGAGCATGCCAGTTCTGTGGGGCCGTCATATTCTTTACCAAACAGCATTGCCAGGATCATCAGACACTGCATGATGCAGGCGCGGGTAACAGACGGCGAAAAGCCGGTTACTGCGGCAAACAGGATCAATGTCGGGATACCCAGAATCGTCACGAGAAACCGACGCTTGAAGCAAAGGATATTGATCAGTGTAAACAGAATTGTGACGTGCAAACCGGACACGGCAATCACATGGGAGATACCCGATAATTTGAAGGCGGTATTGGTTTCATAATCGATTCCCGTCCGGTCACCCAGTAACAAAGCCTTTGCAAAACCCGAAACATCGGCAGGAAAATAGACTTCCAGCAGATTCAGAATACGATGCCGCAGCCGCGCAATATGCGACCATGCGGCCGGCTCAGCCAGCTTGAGAAGCTGGGCATCCTCTTCCTGATAAGCCAGCAGGAAAATACCCTTACCCTGATGGGCTGTCGGCTCGTCACTGCCATCCGGTGTGGTAACACGGAATTCAAATGGACCTTTCAGCACATCGCCCGGTTCCATTTCCACGCAGCCATTGACATAGAATTTTGCGCGATAGGGTCTGCCATTCAGTTGCAGCATACCTTCCACCGCACTGCCGTAATCCGTTTCATAACTGTAGTCCGTGCAATATGCCGTTGCTTCGGCAATTTTCCCGTCCAGTTCGGCTGCCGGATACAAATAGAACGATGCATAAAACTGAAACCATAAGAATGCCGCGGCGCAGCCAAGGCATACTGCTGCAGCGCACCGCACCCAGTGGATTTTACGGCTTAAGATTACAGATCCTGCAAACAGCACCGACATCATCAGCGCTGCGAGCCACAAGCCGCTCGTCAGCCAGAAATAGGCGCAAAGGGTGCAGGCAACACCAAAACCAACTGTAAACCACATGAGTTTTCGCATGATGCGCCCTCCCCTTTCAAAAAATGCGGGCGCCGCCTTTGCGGCAGCGCCCGAAAGAACTTATTTTACTTTGGATGCGACAAAATCGTCAACCAGTGCCAGAGCATTGTCAACCTTGGTAGCATCCTTGCCGCCACCCATTGCGGAGTCAGGCTTGCCGCCGCCGGAGCCGCCGCAAGCAGTGCAGACCTGCTTGACCAGATCGCCTGCCTTGACGCCCTTGGCAATTGCTTCCTTACCGCAGACTGCCAGGAAGGTAACCTTCTCGCCATTGACGGTTGCCAGAACTGCAGCAACAGATGCGTCCTTGTCGCGGAGCATATCGCCGATCTGACGCAGCTTTGCAGCGTCTGCATCGGGAACCATAACGGTCATGACCTTCAGGCCGCCGATGTTGTGGGCACCAAACAGGAAGCGGTCCACTTCGCCGGCAGTTTCCTTTCCCTTGTAGGATTCCACAGCCTTCTTCAGGGACTTGATCTCCTCAATCTGACTCTCCAGCTTGGCAGCCAGCTCTGCGGGCTTGGTCTTCAGCACAGCACAGGCATCGTAAACACGCTGGCGGGTACGGTCCATTTCAGCCAGAGTCTCCTTGCCGGTGATGGCTTCGATACGGCGGACACCGGAAGCAACACTGCCTTCGCTCTCAATACGGAAGGGGCCGACCTTTGCGGTGTTATCCAGATGGGTACCGCCACACAGTTCGATGGAGTAGTTGCCCATGTTGACCACGCGGACAGTATCGCCATACTTTTCGCTGAACAGCGCGGTTGCGCCCATGGCCTTAGCATCATCAATGCCCATTTCCTTAGTCTCAATGCCGTAGCCTTCCAGAACAGCAGCCTGCACGACAGCATCGACCTTTGCCAGTTCTTCAGCAGTCAGTGCACTGTAGTGGGTAAAGTCAAAGCGCAGACGGTCGGGCAGAACCAGAGAACCAGCCTGATGGACATGGTCGCCCAGAACGCTGACCAGAGCCTTCTGCAGCAGATGGGTTGCGGAGTGGGCACGCATAATAGCCTTACGGCGCTCCACATCAATGGAAGCCAGAACCAGATCCTCAACCTTGATCGCACCGGAAACCATCTTGCCGTGATGCAGGTACTTGCCGCCCTTGTCCTTCTGGACATTGGTGACCTCGAAGCGGCTGTCGCCCACCAGAATCACACCGTGGTCAGCAACCTGACCGCCCATTTCTGCATAGAAGGGAGTCTTATCCAGTACGATGATGCCGTTCTCGCCGCCGGCAATGGTACCGGAAACCTCGTCACCGACGCAGACAGCCAGAACCTTGGCTTCGCAGTTATACTCCGTGTAACCAACAAAGGTAGTGGGCGTATTGTCCAGACCCAGATCGATGCCGGCCCAAGCCAGATCGCCCAGTGCCTTACGGGCCTCGCGGGCGCGGACACGCTGCTCCTCACGCAGGCGGGTGTACTCGTCCATATCGATGGTCATATCCTCATCGGCAACCATTTCGATCGTCAGGTCGATGGGGAAACCGTAGGTATCAGCCAGCAGGAAAGCATCTGCGCCGGAGAAAACGTTCTTGCCCTCAGCCTTATGCTGTGCCATCTTTTCGTTGAAGATTGCCATACCGGTATCGATGGTACGGGCAAAGTTCTCTTCCTCGATCTTGACGATACGGGTGATATACTCAGCACGCTCGCGCAGGTAGGTGTAGTGACCTTCATTCTCCTGAACAACGGTCTCGACAACCTTGTACAGGAAAGGCTTATTGACACCCAGCAGCTTGCCATGACGGGCAGCACGGCGCAGCAGGCGGCGCAGCACATAGCCACGGCCTTCGTTGGAAGGCAGAACACCGTCAGCAATCATGAAGGAAGATGCACGGATGTGGTCAGTGATGACACGCAGAGAAACGTCCATCTTCACGGAATTGCCGTAGGATGCACCGGTCAGCTCAGTGACCTTGTTGGTGATGTTCATGACGGTATCAACATCGAACAGGGAGTTAACGTCCTGGCAGACAACCGCCAGACGCTCCAGACCCATACCGGTGTCGATGTTCTTCTGAGCCAGCTCTGTGTAGTTGCCGGCACCGTCATTATTGAACTGAGAGAAAACGTTGTTCCAGACTTCCATGTAGCGGTCGCAATCGCAGCCAACCACACAGTCGGGCTTACCGCAGCCGTACTTCTCACCGCGGTCATAGTAGATTTCAGAGCAGGGGCCGCAGGGACCGGAACCATGCTCCCAGAAGTTGTCCTTCTTGCCGAAACGGAAGATGTGATCTGCAGGAACACCGATCTCCTTGTTCCAGATTTCGAAGGCTTCCTCATCGTTTTCATAGATGGAAGGATACAGACGGGATTCTTCCAGGCCAACGACCTTGGTCAGGAATTCCCAGCTCCATGCGATTGCTTCGTGCTTGAAGTAATCACCGAAGGAGAAGTTACCCAGCATCTCGAAGTAAGTGCCGTGACGGGCAGTCTTACCAATGTTCTCGATATCGCCGGTACGGATACACTTCTGGCAGGTGCAGACACGGTGACGGGGAGGCTCCACCTCACCGGTGAAGTAGGGCTTCATAGGTGCCATACCGGAGTTGATCAGCAGCAGGGATGCATCGTTCTGGGGAATCAGGGAAAAGCTGGGCAGACGCAGATGGTTCTTGCTTTCAAAGAAGCTGAGGAACATCTCGCGCAGTTCGTTTACGCCGTAGGGTTTTACGCTCATTGGAAATAACCTCCATTAAAAAATACAAATTTACGGGTAGCAAAAGAAAAAGCCCCTATCTGACGATAGGGGCGAAAAAACGCGGTACCACCCTAATTCATCCGCAATGCGGACATCTTAGATGCTCTGTAACGGGAGCACCCGTCCCGGTCATCCCGGGCAACGCAGGAAATGGCTTGCAGGTTCCGGTCAACGAGGGTTTTCACCATTCCCCTCTCTCTAAGGATGCTTCCCCTGCTTGGTTTCCGCATAGTCTTTGCATATCCTGATATATTCTACACAAAGAGGTCTGAAAAGTCAATGATTTTCCATGGTTTTTTGGGATATTTTATCTGTGCTTGCGTAGGCAAAACGGCACATCCTCCTGCGGATTCCACAAGCGAACCCTCTGCTTCGCAAAACTTGGAAGCTGCGGAATGGCCTCGCCGGGAAACACCACCAGTTCCAGGGCCGCCCCGGACTCCGTGTACTCTACATAGTAATCCAGCACACTGGACCAGCTCAGAAGCTGACCCTCCAGATGCTCCCGCATCAGTTTCTCATCTTTCGTGGACTTCACTTCCAAAACTCTCGGCTCATCGCGTCCGCAGCAGCAGGGCTGATGATGAAGCAGCGCTGTCAACTCCGGGTCAAAATGCAGCAGGGGATCCTTTGCGCTCTCGAAAAAGAGCCTGCCGTGATTATATACGGCGCTTTCATCGCGGCAGATATACGGCTTGAATACATCCTCACGGATGTGAATGCCGACTTCCTGCGCACAGCTGAATCCGCCAATCACAGCGCTGCCCTTGATCGCATAGCAGCCCCATACGTGACAGTCAAATCCCTTTTTCATGCCCTCAATCATCCACGGCGCAAAAGGATCACCTGCGATAATCACATCGTAGGCATACAGCGGTGTCGCCGTTGCCTGAGCCAGTTTCATAAGGCCAAGCACCACCTGCGGCGGTCCGATGATCGTATTGGCATGGGTATCAAAGGCAATCCGCAGCAATTCCTTCCACCGGTAATCCGGTCCCCAGAAAACCGGCTTCGCATCACAGCGCAGCACAGCCTCCTTAAAAATACCGCCAAGACTTGCGCTGCCTTCGTCAGGGAAGCAGATCAGCACCGGCTCCAGAACCTGCAGAAAGGGTCTGATTTGATTGGAAAGATATGTTATCGTTGCTTCCAATGCCTCAGGTGTCGTTTCCAGTTCTAAAAGTTTTTGATAGTCATCTTTCATTGTGCTGCCTCCTTTCCCGGAATATCTTAGATTACAGCAAGCGGATTCCCGCCTTGCTGCAGGCTTCCACCGTTTCATGGTCCCAGACGCTGGACTGGACTTCGCCGATATGGGCACAGCCCATCATTAGCATGCTCAGGCGCGACTGTCCGATACCGCCGCCGATGGTCAGGGGCAGCTCGTCGTTCAGCAGCATCTTGTGGAACGGCAGTTCCCGGCGGTCATCGCAGCCTGCGATGGTCAGCTGGCGGTCCAGCGCTTCGGCATCCACGCGAATGCCCATGGAGGAAATTTCCAATGCGCGGCCCAAAACTTCATCCCAGAAGAAAATATCACAGTTCAGGTTCCAGTCATCATAGTCCGGTGCGCGTCCGCTGTGCCGCTTACCGGAGCGCAGTGCGCCGCCAATCTGCATGATACAGGCAGTATGATGCTCCTTGACATAGGCATTCTCCCGCTCATCGCCGGTCATGTCAGGATACATATCCTCCAGTTCCTGCGTGGTCACAAAGAAAACATCGGGAGAAAGCTCCACCCGCAGCTGGGGATAGCGCACATGCAGCCGGTCGTTGGTGGCGCAAATAGCCTTGACGATGGCCCGAACGATCAGCTTTAAATAATCCAGATTCCGGTTATCCTTGGTAATGATCTTTTCCCAATCCCACTGGTCCACATAAATGGAGTGGATATTGTCCAGGTCTTCATCACGGCGGATTGCGTTCATATCTGTGTACAGGCCTCCGCCAACACTAAAATTGTATCGCTTCAATGCCAGTCGTTTCCACTTCGCTAAGGAGTGCACGACTTGTGCTTCTTTCCCAACAGCAGGAATATCAAAACTGACCGGCCGTTCGAAACCATTCAGATTATCGTTCAGGCCCGAATCTTCCGTAACAAAAAGCGGCGCAGATACGCGCTTCAGATTCAAAGCGGAAGCAAATTCCTCCTGAAATCTGCTCTTGATATAGGCAATCGCCCGCTGGGTATCATATTCGTCCAGAACGGGCCGGTAGCCCTCAGGAATGTAAATGGTGTTCATAGCTAATCGCCAGCCTTTCGGTCAATACTGTCTTTCAAAATTCAAGAAGCGGGTTCCCTGAAACGTCAACTTACCCTGATCGCCTTCCACGATCAATCCGTACTGAGAGCCGCTCACGTGCAGTTCCATCCGGTCGCCGCTTTCCACCTGAAAGGTCACATAATAGGTGGTGGATGTGGAAGTGTGGTGATGTTCTCCGTGATGGCGGCGGCTGACATTGGTGCGCTTTGCAACCACCGTCACAGGCACGCTCAGTTTCGGAGAATGATTATTCTTGTTCCATTCCCCCAGTCCCTTGATCAGGGTACCTACAAACACAAGAAAGAACAGTCCAAACATGATAAAGAACATGATTTCAAACAATCCAAAGCCAAAACCAAAGCCCAACCTTCTCACACCTTTCCATTTGAGCATATTCTATACTTTACCATTTCTCCCCTGTAAAATCAACTGTCTATCTGCACCAAACATTTGTCTTTGTCAGGTAAATAATTTATACACACCCTCTTGCATTCCTCCACAGTGCGTGGTATAATGTGCGCAGCTACTGTACATGGAGGCTGTTATGATTCGTTTTGAAGCTGCACAGTTCTATTTTGGCTACTATTACTTTTATGCATCTAAAAAGTAATAGCGATTTGTGCTGCTCTACGTTTACAGGAGTGTAAAGAAGTATTTCAGTGTGCCGCACGAATTGCACGTGCGGCGCTTTTTATTTGGGAGATGTTTTTATGATAGCTGTATTAAAACATGGCGCTACTGCTGACCAGACAATGCATCTGGTTCAGTGGCTGAAGGGCATGAATCTGGATGTGCATGTATCGGAAGGTCAGGAAATCACCGTCCTCGGTCTGATCGGTGATACCAGCCGCGTTGATATGGACCTTCTGCGCAGTCTGGAAATCGTGGACAGTGTCAAACGGGTTTCTGAGCCATTTAAGCAGGCAAACCGCAAATTCCATCCGAAGGATACCATTGTCGAGGTCGGCAATGCGCGCATCGGCGGCGGATATTTTGCAGTCATTGCCGGTCCCTGTTCTGTTGAATCCGAAGATCAGATCATCGAAGTTGCAACCGCAGTCAAGGAGTCCGGTGCCCATATTCTCCGCGGCGGTGCCTTCAAGCCCCGCACTTCTCCCTATGCCTTTCAGGGCATGAAGGGCGAAGGCATCAAACTGCTGCTGGAAGCAAAGAAAGCAACAGGCCTTCCCATTATTACGGAAATCATGAACATACGCGACCTTCCGCTTTTCGATGAAGTGGATATCATTCAAATCGGCGCCCGCAATATGCAGAATTTCGATTTGTTAAAGGAAGTGGGCAAGACCAAAAAGCCCGTTCTTCTGAAGCGGGGTCTTGCAAATACACTGCAGGAGCTGCTCATGAGCGCCGAGTACATCATGAGCGAAGGCAATGAGCAAATTATCCTCTGCGAGCGCGGCATCCGCACGTTCGAGACCTACACCCGCAATACATTGGATGTTTCCGCAGTCTGTGCGCTTCACGAGCTGAGTCATCTTCCCGTGGTTGTGGATCCCAGTCATGCCACCGGAAAGGCAAAAATGGTCCCTGCCATGGCTGTGGCCGCCACTGCGGCCGGTGCTGACGGCATCATGGTGGAAGTCCACAACAATCCCGCCTGCGCCCTGTGCGACGGTGCCCAGTCCCTGACTCCTGTCCAGTTCGACGAACTGAACCATCGCATCCACAAAGTACGGGAGGCAATCTTATGACCGTTGGAGTTCTTGGTCTTGGCCTGATCGGCGGTTCCATGGCCCGGGCCTACGCGCTGGAGGGGCACACGGTTCTTGCCTGCGAGAAGGACGAACACATGCTGCAGTTTGCTATGCTGGCAGGCGCTGTGCACGGAAAACTGGATGATGAAAGCATCGGATCCTGTGACCTGATCCTGCTGGCCATCTATCCTGCAGGCAGCGCTGAATGGCTGGAAAAGCACGCTTCTTTAGTCTCCAAAAATGCCCTGGTGATGGATCTTTGCGGTATCAAACGTGAAATCTGCCGCAGATGTTTTCCTTTGGCAGATCGGCACGGCTTCACGTTTGTGGGCGGCCATCCCATGGCCGGTTCTCAGTTCTCCGGTTTCAAGTACAGCCGTGCAAACCTGTTTGCAGGTCAGCCCATGGTACTTGTTCCGCCGCGGTTCGATGACATTGTACTTCTCGACCGCTGCAAACAGGCTCTGGCACCCTGTAATTTTGGCCAGTTCTCGGTAACAACTGCTGAAGAACATGATAAAATGATCGCATTCACTTCTCAGATGCCCCACATTTTAAGCAATGCCTTCATCAAATCCCCCACCGCTTCCAGCCACAAGGGCTTTTCCGCCGGAAGCTACAAGGATTTGACCCGTGTTGCATGGCTGAATTCCCAGATGTGGGCAGAACTGTTTCTGGAAAACAAAGACTTTACCCTGGCCGAACTGGATATTTACATCGAAAGCCTGCGCGCCTATCGGGATGCGCTGGCTCATGATAATCTGCAGCTTTTAACCGCGTTGCTGGAAGAAGGCAAACGCCGCAAAGAGGAGGTCGACGGATGAATACCGTTCACGTAAACGCATCACGCAGCTATGATGTTCTGATTGGCTCCGGTCTGCTGGATACCCTTGGCAGCCATGCCTCCGCTATGAAGAAGGTAAGAAAGGTCTGTATTGTCAGCGAGACCAATGTTTGGCCGCTTTATGGCCGTCTGGTCAAAGACAGCCTGGAAAAGGCCGGATTGGAAGTTACGGAGTTTGTATTTCCCGCCGGTGAGCAGTTTAAAAATGCTGCCATTTATCTGGATTTACTGTATTATCTGGCAGACAATCAGATCACCCGTACCGATCTGATTGTGGCACTGGGCGGTGGTGTTGTCGGCGATCTTGCCGGTTTTGCCGCAGCCACCTATATGCGCGGTATCCCCTTTATCCAGATTCCCACCACTCTTTTGGCTATGGTCGACTCCTCCGTCGGCGGCAAGACTGCCATTGATCTGCCTGTTGGCAAAAATCTGGTCGGTGCCTTCTATCAGCCCTCCCTCGTTCTTTGCGATACTGACTGCCTGAATACATTGCCTGAGGACGTTTTCCGGGACGGCTGCGCCGAAGTGATCAAATACGGTGTACTGTATGATCCTGCACTGTTTGACCATCTGTCCGAATGCGGTCTTGGTTTTGACCGCGAAATGGTCATCACCCGCTGCGTAGAGCTGAAACGCGACGTGGTCGCTGAAGACGAATTTGATACCGGTGCCAGAATGAAACTAAATCTGGGCCACACCATCGGCCACGGCGCAGAAGCGCAGAGCCATTTTGAAATTTCCCACGGAAAAGGTGTTGCCGTCGGTATGGCCATCGTCTCCCGCGCCGGTGCTGCATACGGTATTTGTGAAGCCAACGTAACAGATGCCATCGTGGGGATTCTCTGCAAGTTCGGTCTTCCTGTTTCCTGCAGTTATTCTGCGGAAAGTCTGTATCGCGCCGCACTGTCTGACAAAAAACGCAGCGGCGGCTCGGTGAATCTGATTATTCCGGAACGTATCGGCTTCTGTCGCATCGAGCCCACCCCTGTTGAAAAAATCCAAGCCTTTATTGAAGCAGGACTTTAATATGGATATTTCCATTCTGCCGGGAAAGCTTTCCGGTACCATTACTCCAATTCCATCAAAATCTCAAGCGCACCGTTATTTGATCTGCGCAGCCTTCGCTTCCACTCCGACAACTCTGATCTGTCCGGAGACCAGCCGTGATATTGAAGCAACCGCGGACTGTCTGAATTCGTTAGGCGCTGCCATATGCCGTACCGCCGATGGTTATTACATCGAACCGATTCGGAACGTACCGCGTAGTGCTGTGCTGAACTGCTGCGAAAGCGGCTCTACCCTCCGCTTTCTGCTGCCCGTTGTGGGCGCATTGGGTGTGGATGCTGTCTTTCAGCTGGAAGGCAGGCTTCCGCAGCGTCCCCTCTCCCCTCTGTGGGAGGAAATGGAGCGAAAGGGCTGCACCCTCACCCGCCCAACATCCGATACCATCCGTTGTCAGGGCAAACTGACCGGTGGTGATTACTGCATTGACGGTGGTGTATCCAGCCAGTTCATTACAGGACTGTATTTCGCGCTGCCGCTGCTGAATACGGAGAATTCCCTGTTTATTACCGGCAAACTGGAATCCCAGCCCTACATTACCATGACTGTCCGCGCATTTGATGTTTTTGGTTATCCGGGCAACGTATCTCCCGGTACGGTGACCGTTGAAAGCGACTGGAGCAATGGTGCATTCTGGGTTGCATCACAAATGCTGGGCAGTTCCATTTCCATTCAAGGGTTGAACGAAGACTCCGCACAGGGTGACCGCGCGGTTGTGGATATCACCCGCCGGCTTCTGGACGGCTGCCCCACCGTATCTGCAGCAGATATTCCGGATCTGGTTCCGATTCTTGCCGTTGTTGCTGCAGCGAAACATGGTGCTGTCTTTACAAATATCCGGCGGCTGCGCATGAAAGAATCCGATCGGGTTGCCACTGTCATGGAAATGATCGAGCATCTGGGCGGTCATGCCCAGGCCACAGAAGACACCCTGATGATCCAGGGCACCGGTCTGCGCGGCGGTACGGTCATCAGTCACAACGACCACCGCATCGCCATGGCAGCAGCTATCGCCGCCACGGTCTGCACTGAACCGGTGACCATTCTCGGTGCAGAAGCTGTCAACAAATCCTATCCTTCCTTCTGGAAGGAATACCAACGACTCGGAGGTCATTATGAGCAGTACCTACGGTGAAAACCTGAAATTATCCATCTTCGGACAGTCCCACGGGCCGGCCATCGGTATGACGCTGGATGGGATTCCTGCGGGACTTCCTGTAGATTTTGAAAAACTGCAAGTCTTTCTGAACCGGCGGGCGCCAGGCCGGAACGACTGGTCCACACCCCGTAAAGAAGCAGATTGTCCTGAGTTTTTAGCAGGTATCATGGATGGTTTCACCTGTGGTGCGCCCATTGCCGCGCTTGTACACAACAAGAACACCCGTTCCGGTGACTACAGCAATTTGAAGGATATTCCCCGCCCCGGCCATGCGGATTATACGGCACAGGTTAAATACGGCGGTTTTCAGGATGCTGCCGGCGGCGGACATTTTTCCGGCCGTCTGACCGCGCCGCTGTGTATTGCCGGCGGGCTATGCAAGCAGTGGCTGGAAGAGATGGGCATTCAGGTTGGCGCCCACATTCTGGCCATTGGTGAGTGCGGCGATCTCTATTTTGACCCCATGGATCCGGAAATTGAATCCGTCCGGGAGGATTTTCCCGTTCTGGATGAAGAAGCCGGTGCCGCTATGCGTGATCTCATCGCGCAGGCACGCGCCGCCGGTGACAGTGTTGGCGGTATTATTGAGTGCGCCATCACTGGTCTTCCCGCAGGTATCGGCGAGCCCATGTTCGGCGGTGTCGAAAGCAAGATTGCACAGATCATTTACGGCATTCCCGCTGTAAAGGGTCTGGACTTCGGCATCGGTTTTGACTGTGCCTGTGTCCCCGGCAGTCAAAGCAATGATGATTTTACCGTTCAGGACGGAAAAGTCGTCGCACAGACTAACAATGCCGGCGGTATCTTAGGTGGAATTACCAGCGGTATGCCTGTTCTGTTCACCGTCGCCATGAAGGCCACACCTTCTATTGCCTGCACCCAGCAAAGCGTAAATTTGAAAACCATGGAAGAAGTTTCCCTTGAAGTCAAGGGCCGCCATGACCCCTGCATTGTGCCCCGCGCTGTACCTGTGGTGGAAGCAGTCGCAGCCATTGCCATTTATGACCTGATTCTCGGTAATACCCAAACCGACAGGAGGAAGTAACATGGATCTGAAAGACCTGAGAAATGATATAGATGCCATTGATGACCAGCTGGTAAAGCTTTTCGCGCAGCGGATGGAGATTTCCGCGCAAATTGCCGATTACAAGAAAGAAAAGAGCTTGCCGATTTTCGTCCCTGCCCGGGAGCGTGAAAAGCTGGCGGATGTGGCCGAAAAAGCCGGTCCCGATATGGCCAACTACACACGGGTGCTGTACTCCATGCTCTTCGAGCTGAGCCGAAGCTACCAGAGCAAACTCACCGGAGAAGTCAGTCCCCTGTATCGCGAAATCATGGAAGCAATCGAACATACCCCCAAGCTGTTCCCCCAAACACCAATGGTTGCTTGTCAGGGTGTTGAAGGTGCGTACTCCCAGATTGCATGTGAGAAGATCTTCAAGAACCCTTTCATTATGTACTTCAAGAATTTTGAAGGTGTTTTCAGTGCCATTGATAAGGGTTTATGCCAGTACGGCATTCTGCCGCTGGAAAATTCCACTGCCGGTTCTGTGAAGAAAGTCTACGATCTGATGATCAAGCACAATTTTTCCATTGTGCGTACTTTCCGTCTGAAGATTGACCACAATCTGCTGGCAAAGCCCGGCACGAAGCTTTCCGACATCAAGGAAGTTTATTCCCACGAGCAGGCCATTAACCAGTGCAGCGAATTCCTGCAGACGCTGACCGGTATCACAGTCATCCCCGTAGCCAACACTGCAGTTGCAGCTGACTTAGTCTCCAAGTCCGACCGCAGGGATGTGGCTGCGCTTTCCAGCCGTTCCTGCGCAGAGCTTTACAATCTGGAAATTCTGGCATCCTCCATTCAGGATAAGGGTAATAACCGCACCCGCTTCATCTGCATCAGCAAGAAACTGGAAATCTATCCCGGTTCTGACAAGACCTCCATCATGATGGTCCTCCCCCACCGGCCCGGTTCTCTGTATAAGTTCCTTGCGCGGCTATATACCCTCGGCATCAACGTGACGAAACTGGAATCCCGTCCCATTCCCGACCGGGACTTTGAATTCATGTTCTACTTTGATCTGGAAACCTCCATCTATTCCGAAGAATTTGTACAGCTGATGTGCGAGCTTGAGAATCTTTGCGAAGATTTCAAATATCTCGGCAGCTACTGCGAGGTTGTGTGATGAAGTGCGGATTACTGGGTCGAAAGCTGGGACACAGCTACTCACCGCAGATTCATGCCATGTTGGGAAGCTATTCCTATGCGCTTTTTGAAAAAGAGCCGGAGGAAATTGAAGCGTTCCTGAAATGCGGTGACTGGGCAGGCATCAATGTCACCGTACCTTACAAGAAGTCCGTCATTCCTTATCTGGATGAACTGACTCCGACTGCCGAAAAGCTTGGGGCAGTCAATGTGATTGTGCGCCGAAACGGCCGTCTGATTGGACATAACACGGACTTTTTCGGCTTCCAAACCATGCTTAATGCCAGTAAACTGGACATTTCCGGTAAAAAAGCGCTGGTTCTGGGCAGTGGCGGCGCATCCAATACGGTCTGCGCGGTTTTAAACGATGCAGGTGCTGAAGTTGTAATAATCTCCCGCACCGGCGAGAACAACTATACGAATTTGCATCTGCATAAGGATGCCGCGCTGATTGTCAATACCACACCAGTGGGCATGTATCCAAACACTGGCATTGCTCCGGTTGATTTGGAGCAGTTTCCGAATTTGCAGGGTGTGCTGGATGTTGTCTACAATCCTGCCCGCACCAAGCTACTGCTGGATGCTGAAAAAAATACGAACCTCGTTTGTGCCAACGGTCTTCTGATGCTGGTGGCGCAGGCAAAGGAAGCTGCTGAATGGTTCACCGATGCATCCATTTCCGATGACGTGATTGAACCGATTCTGCACACGCTGGAAAATCAGATGCAAAATATCATCCTGATCGGTATGCCCGGCTGCGGAAAGACCACCATCGGAAAGCTGCTGGCTGAGAGCACCGGTAAGGCATTCGTCGATTCCGATGAACAAATCGTAGCGCTGGCCGGAAAATCCATTCCGGAAATCTTCGCGGACGATGGTGAAGCTGTGTTCCGGGACTGGGAGACCACTGCACTTGCGCAGCTGGCAAAGCAGTCCGGTCTGGTCATTGCCACCGGCGGCGGCTGCGTGACACGGGAGTGCAACTATGGGCTGCTGCATCAAAACGGCAGGATTTTCTGGCTGCAGCGGGATTTGAATCTCCTTCCTGTTGATGGCCGTCCGCTTTCCCAGGCAAACAAACTGGAGGTACTGTACAAGATCCGCAAGCCTATGTACGAAGCCTTCGCCGACCACACGGTGTCAAACCGCAATGATCCGGACAGCACCGTCCGGCAGATTCTCCGCATTCTGGAGGGAGCAACATGAGAATTCTTGTACTGAACGGACCCAATATCAATATGCTGGGCATCCGCGAACCGGGCATCTACGGTAAAAGCACCTTCGCCGACCTGCTGACACTTCTGGAGCAAACAGCAGCAGTTGAAGGCATCGAGATTGAACAGTATCAGTCCAACCATGAAGGTTGCCTTGTGGATAAGATTCAGGAGGCCTACGGAAAATTTGATGGCATCGTCATCAATCCCGCCGCCTACACCCATACATCCATTGCCATTCTGGATGCACTGAAGGCTGTCGGAATTCCCGCAGTGGAAGTCCATATCTCCGATGTTTCTCAGCGTGAAAACTTCCGTCAGATCTCCTATGCCCGCCTCGCTTGCTGCAAGACCATTATGGGACATGGGTTAGAAGGCTACCGGGAAGCGATTCTGTATCTGAAGTCTCTTCTTAACGGTATCATCGGACATTAAAAAACCGGCTGCTTATGCAGCCGGTTTTTCTTATTCCACGGATTTCAGTGCTTCTGCCATATTAATCTTATCCAGCTTGAAGTAGAATACGAAATTCACAATACAAGCTGCCAGCAGTGTCAGTACCACAGACCATACATAGGACGGCAGCATTACCAGCGCCTTGAACCAGACCATGTCAATTTTGATCTGGCTCATAACAAAGATCAGCAGCAGATAGCCCAGGCCCAAACCGAATCCTGCACCGATGACAGTCAGTGCCAGATTTTCCTTGAACACATAAGCCGCCGTTTCAGATGCGTTGAACCCAAGCACCTTGATGGTTGCAATCTCACGGATTCGCTCATTGATGTTGATATTTGTCAGATTATACAGAACCGTCACCGCCAGAAGGCCTGCACAGAACACGATGACCCAGACCACCAGATCCAGCGCATCCATCATAGATCCAACCAGATTTGCCAGATCCTGACTGACCGACACATTCTGTACGTCGCTCAAATCAGTGATAACCGTACTGGCTTCAAATACATCCTGATCCTCGCCAACCTGAACCATTGCCATCTGCTTTTCCGGTGTCCGGTTCCACTGAGCTTCGACGGTCGCCGGAATAATCACCGCGTAGTTTTCAACATGGTTATCGTAAATACCGGAAACAGTCAATTCCAGCTGCTCCATATCCGCATTGCGCATAATCACCTGATCGCCGACGTTGATACCCATATTCTCCGCGATACCCACCGTCAACAGCACTTCATTGACACCCGGCATCGATACCGGTTCCTTGTCCGATTCGAAATTAATAAAGTTCTGAATTTTAGAATCTGCCGTAATCAGATAGATATCTTTCACACGACCGTTGTGTCCCAGCTCCGCACTGATCTGATTGTAGAACATAACATTCTGCGTACAGTCATCTGTCAGTCGTATAAAGCGGTTTTGCTGTTCCTGCGTCTGGTCTTCCGAGAAATAGACCGTCATATCATAAACAGTGATGTTCTCAAATTGAAAATCCACCACATTCACGATGGAATCCCGCAGGCCAAAACCCGTCAGCAGCAGTGCCGTACAGCCGCCAATACCCACCAGCATCATAGCAAAGCGCTGCTTGTAGCGGAAGATATTGCGAATGGTAACCTTGTTCAGGAAGCTGATTTTGTTCCAGAAAGGCAGATACTCCATAAAGATCTTCTTGCCCACATCCGGTGCCTTGGGACGAATCAGCTCCGCAGGCTCCTCTTTCAGCGTCCGGCGACAGCAGTACCATGTAACAAACAGCATAACTGCCGTATATGCCGACACAACAATCAGACATAAAACCCAGTTGAATTTTAATACCAGATCCGGTGTGATATAGAGCATAATCTTGTATGCTTCCCATAGAATCGTAGGGAATGCGGCGCTGCCGACAGTGACACCAAGGCCGCAGCCAACCACAGCGCCGGAACCTGCATAGATCAGATACTTGCTGACGATGGCACCGTTGCTGTAGCCCAGTGCTTTCAGCGTGCCGATCTGGGTACGCTCCTCGTCAATCATACGGGTCATGGTTGTGATACACACCAGTGCTGCAACCAGCAGGAAAAACGCAGGCAAAACCTTGGAAACACCGAAAACGATGTCGGATGCACTATTCAAAGAGCCATAGCCCACATTGCTGTTGCGGTCGAGAACATAGACTACATCTGCATCCATGCTGTTGATGGTATCCAGCGCATCATCCAGCAGCAGCTTCGCTTCTTCCAGTTCTTCCTCAGCCTTGGCGAACTCCTCCTCCGCCTCCAGCTTACCCGCCTCGTAATCGAGCCAACCCTGTTCGACATCTTTTTTGCCCTGTTCAATCTGCGCCCTGCCGCTGGCAATTTGACGTTCTGCCGCTGCAAGTTGTTTCTTCGCATCCGCAAGCTGCTGCTCACCGGCAGCAAGTTCTGCCTCTGAAGCAGCAAATTGCTCGTCCAGAAGAGCCTTTGCTCCATAAGCGTCATCCAGGCTGCCCTGGGCCAGATCATATGCCTGCTGTGCCAGAACGCGCCGTGCCTCGATAGGTGCGCGCTGTGCCTGAAGCTGCAATCGCTGTGCCCACGGGTCCTCCAGCTGCGCTGCCAATTCACTGATACGGGAGGAAATACTGTCACGCTCCGCCTTTGCCGCATCCCGCTGGGCCCGGAGGCTCTCCAGTTCCGCCTTGAGCGCTGCAATCCGGTCGCCATTGATCAGCGGGAACAGCTGAGCCGCGCCCAAAGCCGCTTGTGTACCGGCAATTCTTCCGTTTAAATCCAAAATCTGTCCATCCAGAACGGCGGCAGATGCACGGAGTTCGTTGTATTGTGCTTCATTGTCCGCAATGGATGCGTTGATTGCCGCGATTTGTTCATCATACGGTGCCAGTTCCGCTTCAATTGCCTTCAGATTCTGCAAGGCACTGTCACGGGGCGGTATCAGAGAACTGATCAGGGCATCCACCGGCGCATAGAGGGCTGACTTCGTTTCTTCCAGTGTCTTTCGGCCATCCTCCAGCTTCTTCTCATTCTCCGCAATGGCCTCCTTGCCGGCTTTCAGTTCCTTTTGTCCTTCTGCCAGCCGGGCCTGATTATACGAAATGGCATTTTCCGCATCCACAAGCTGGTTGTATGCATCCTCCAGCTCCTGCAGGGCCTTTGCCTTTTCTTCCTCATAGGTTTTCAGGCCGTCTTCATATTCACGCAGGCCTTCCTGGTATTCTTCCATGGCATCGGCACGGATTTCCCTGACACGTTCTCTGGCCAGTCTTTTGGCCATCGGTTCGATTCTCTCTGCGGCCAGCTCCATGGCATCATTGAACGCATCCGTATAAACGTCATATTCACCAGGGATTACCACATGAATCTCCGCATAATAATCCGCGTCCAGCGCCTCAGACGGCACATAGAAATAGCTGGCCAGACTGCCGCTGCCGATGGATGTATTACCCCTGTTCATGTCCATGTACAGCGGAGAGGATACATAGCCCACAACTGTAAAGGTTTTTGTCACGAATGCGTCCAGTGTAGCTTCTTCGTTGGCTTCCGTGATTTGTATTGTTGTTCCGATGATATCGTCCGTTGCTGTAAAACCGTCTGCCAGACACTCATCCGGTTTTTCCGGCATACGGCCGCCCCGCAGAACAATCCTGTTCATTCTCTCCGGGATTTCATAGAAGCGGTATACCGCGCCTTCCCGGGCATCTCCCATATCCGCAACAGCGTCCAGATACAGGATACCTTCTGCATCCGCAACTGTTTCCAATCGCGCAATCTGCGCTGCATGTGCCTTATCCCAACCGTAGGGGCTGATCAGACGCAGGTCGAACATGTTCTGCTCGTCCATATACTTCTGACCCGTCGCCACCATATCGGATTTGGTCATCAGCAGGCCCACAAACATACTGGCACCCAGCGCAATGATCATAACGATCGCCAAATAACGGCCAAGAGATTTGAGTATGGATTGCTGGAGGTTTTTGCGCATTGCATTTCTTCTCATTACCATTCAATCTCCGCGATATCCTGAGGATTTTCATTCAAACGTACATCCGTGACTGTACCGCTTCTTACTTTGATCACGCGGTCTGCCATTTCGGTCAGGGCACCGTTATGGGTGATGATAATAACCGTCATACCGGTCTTCCGGCCTGTATCCTGCAGCAGCTGCAAAATAGCTTTGCCGGTCTGGTAGTCCAGTGCGCCGGTGGGTTCATCACACAGCAGCAGCTTTGGATTCTTGGCAAGCGCACGGGCGATGGCCACGCGCTGCTGTTCACCACCGGACAGCTGGCTGGGGAAATTCTTGCTGCGCGCTTCCAGACCCACATTGCGCAGCACTTCCTCTGCGTTCAGGGGGTCCTTACAAATCTGATTGGCCAGCTCCACGTTTTCCAACGCTGTCAGATTGCCGATCAGGTTATAAAACTGGAACACAAAACCCACGTCATGACGGCGGTATTCCGTCAGCTGCTTTTTATTCAGCCCGGAGATTTCACGGCCGTCCAGCAGAACTTTTCCGGTGCTGAGCGTATCCATACCGCCGAGGATGTTCAGCAGCGTCGTTTTACCGGCACCGGAAGGGCCGACAATAACTACCAGTTCACCCTTTTCAATTTCAAAATTTACATCATGCAGTGCATTGATTTTCACTTCACCTGTACGGTAAGTTTTTCCTACATCATGAAACTCAATAAAGGCCACCACATACCACTCCCATTTTAGTTTATTGTTTGTATTTTATCACAGATCTCCCAAAAAGTCGAAACATTTTGTAAATTTACGGAAAAATAAAAAGGGCCCGACGGCCCTTTTTATCGCTTATTAAATACCAGCAGCTTGCTTGCCACATAATTGAATATGACCACCAGAACGCTGGTGACCAGCTTCATCACATTACCGTTCCATAACATCAAATCAACGGTTACAAAGATAATCGCCGTCTCCAGTGCGCCGGAGGCAACACGGCTGCCCACAAATTTTGTCAGTTCCGGAACTACCGTCTTCGCAGACCAATCGTGGCTTTTGAACACAAAGGGTTTATTCGTCACATATGCAAATGCGACTGCTGCAACCCATGCGATCGCATTACTGACTGCCGCCGACAGCTGCAGCAGATTGTAGCACGGCAGATAAATGACATAGTTGACAACCGTGGTCAGCACACCAAAAAAGAGATATGCCAGAATATCATAGTGTTTCCGGATCAAAATCCGTATTTTTTGCAAAAACATTTCCTCCCCGTGGGTTACATACCCAGATCTTCCCCGACCAGAATAAACTTGATACGTCCGGCGGGACGGCAATGACGGGTAATCAGAATCTGGTTGCAGATGCAGGTCAGACTCTTGCAGTTGGCGCAGGATGCAGTGACGGAGCAAGGATTATTGTTGTCAAAACGCTGGTTATTCATAGGTGCGGCAACGGTTCTTGCACGATTCACAGCAGCTTCCAGTGTATCCTCCACCTTATTCATACCCGCAACCACAATAATGCTCTTGGGTCCGTAAACGATGGCTGCAACGCGGTTACCGGTACCGTCGATATTGACCATCTGGCCGTCCAGACTCAGGCCGTTTGCACCAGTCAGAAACACATCCGCAGCCAGCATGTCATGCATCATCTGTTCCCGCTCTTCGGGAGATTTGGCCAGACTGCGGTCCATAGCGCGGTAATCACCCGCATGCAGTGCCTGCATCAAGCCGATCTGCTCGCAGGACATTGCTCCACCCCAGCCGACAGAGGAACCCTCCGGAATCAGTTCCAAAGCTTTCTTCAGTGCTTCCTCTTTGTTTGCACAGTAATATGCGTCAAAGTGGCGGGATTGCAGGTTCTTAACCAGAATATTACCCCGCTTTTCATAGTATTTTTCCTTCGGTGTTGCCATGGCTTTTCCCTCCGTTTTTTCTTTCATGATATCATCAAAGCATTAGAATGTAAAGCAAAAAGCCCCCTTGCGGAGGCTTTTTATATTAGAAAGAATCAGCAGTTACACTCTCCAGCGTAATACCAAGATACTTTTCCAGCGTTGCAATTTTCAGGCAGGTGCAGAATACGCGCATGGCCTTCTCCAGTTCTTCAATGGGAGGCAGGCTGGGAGCGATTCGAATCATGGAGTCATGGGGGTCGACACCATAAGGATAGGTTGCACCGGCTTCGGTCAGCGTGACACCGGCGCGCTTACACAGCTCCAGCGTGCGGCGGGCAGTACCGGGCATAGCTGCCACACAGACGAAGTAACCGCCGGTGGGCAGATGCCAGTGGGCAATACCCTTGTTGGTCAATTCGCGGCGCAGCATCTTCAGCACCATGTGGAACTTCGGACGCATGATTTCTGCATGCTTTTTCATTAATTCGATGGTATGTTCCCGATTCTTCAGGTATTTGACATGGCGCAGCTGATTGATCTTATCATAAGAAATGGTCTGCACAGAAATCAGCTTCGTCATGTGCTTGATATTCTCCTCACTGGATGCCATGACGGACATACCGGCACCGGGGAAGGTGATTTTGGAGGTAGATGCAAATTCATAAACCATATTGGGACGACCGGCTTCTGCGCACAGGGAGATGATATCCTTCAGGGGTTCAAATTCGCCCTCGAACTCATGGACACAGTAAGCATTATCCCACATGATGGTAAAGTCGGGTGCTGCAGGCTTCAGGTTTGCAAAACGCTCTACGGTTTCGTCGGAATAGGTATAGCCCTGAGGATTGGAGAACTTCGGCACACACCAGATGCCCTTCACCAGAGGATCCTTTACCAGCTCCTCCACGATGTCCATATCAGGACCATAGGGAGTCATTGGAACGGTCACCATCTCGAAGCCAAAGCTTTCGGTAATGCGGAAGTGGCGGTCATATCCGGGGCTGGGACACAGGAACTTGACGCGGCCTTCGCGGCACCAGGGGCGGGGGCTTTCCTTCAAACCGTGGGTAAAGGCGCGGGCAATCAGATCATGCATCAGATGCAGGCTGGCATTGCCGCCGACAAAGGTCTGCTCGGGCTTGCAGTCCAGCATATCTGCCCAATACTCGCGGGCGCACTGCAGGCCTGCCAGATCGCCGTAGTTACGGGCATCCTTGCCATCGATCATGCACTCCTGCGGATCGGTCAGAATGGTCAACATATCGCTAACCAGATCCAGCTGCAGCTTGCTGGGCTTGCCGCGGGACATATCCAAATTCAGGTTCTCATGTTTCAGCTCTTCATAGCGAGCCATCATCTTCTTAAATTCCATACGAAGTTCTTCACGACTTCTGCAAGAATAGGTTGCCATTTCCATCATCCTCTCTGGATTTCTTGGGCTTATTATACGCGTAGGAGGCAAAAAATGCAATATTATATTGTCACAAATTTCATTTTTTGAACCACTCCAAAAACATTTCAGTGATATGTACAAAACAGATGACACAGGCACTTCAATTTTATTCAAATTCACTCCTTGCTTTTTGCCCTAAATTCGCATAAAATTTATTATATATTGCCTTAATTTACCACACTTTTGTGGAAATCTGATTCATTTGAAAGGACGAGTCCGGTATGAGCGAGTTTCTCAATGTCCCTGAAATATTCGGCAGCGACGTATTCACAGAGGCTACCATGCAACAGCGTCTTACACCGCAGGTTTACGAAGCTTGGAAGAACTGCATCGCCACCGGCACACATCTGTCACTGGATGTGGCAACCGAAATCGCAGAGGCCATGAAAAACTGGGCAATCGAAAAGGGTGCCACCCATTTCACCCACTGGTTCCAGCCCATGACCGGTATCACTGCTGAAAAGCACGACTCCTTCATTGCCCCCACCGGCGACGGACGTGTCATCATGGAATTCTCCGGTAAGGAGCTGGTGAAGGGTGAATCCGACGGTTCTTCTTTCCCCAACGGCGGCCTGCGCGCTACTTTTGAGGCCCGCGGCTATACCGCTTGGGACCCCACCTCCGCCGCTTTTGTGAAGGATGGCAGTCTGTATATCCCCACCTGCTTCTTCTCCTATAACGGCGAGGCTCTGGATAAGAAGACCCCGTTGCTCCGTTCCATCGAAGAAGTTTCCCGCGAATCTGTCCGCATTCTGCGTCTGTTTGGTGATACTGAAACAGTCAGAGTCATCCCCTCCGTCGGTGCGGAGCAGGAGTATTTCCTGCTTCCCAAGGATCTGTATGCCCAGCGCGAAGACCTGCGTCTGACCGGCCGTACCCTCTTTGGCGCACAGCCCCCCAAGGGTCAGGAACTGGATGACCACTATTTCGGCAGCATCCGTACCCGTGTTTCCGCATTCATGAAAGATCTGGATGAGCAGCTGTGGCGGCTGGGCATCCTGTCCAAGACCAAGCATAACGAAGGTGCGCCCTGTCAGCATGAGCTGGCTCCCATCTATACAGATGTAAACACCTCCTGTGATGACAATCAGATGATCATGCGCACCATGAAAAAGTGCGCTGCCAAGCATAATCTGGTTTGTCTGCTCCACGAAAAGCCCTTCGCAGGCATCAGCGGTTCCGGCAAGCATAACAACTGGTCTTTGAATACCGATGGCGGCAAGAATCTGTTCAGCCCCGGTAAAACACCTTACCAGAATGCCCGCTTCCTGCTGTTCCTCGCTGCCTTTGTCAAGGGTGTGGATGAATATCAGGACCTGCTGCGCTGCACCGTTGCCTATGCCGGCAATGACCATCGTCTGGGTGCCAACGAAGCGCCTCCTGCCATCATCTCCATTTTCCTGGGTGATGAGCTCAATGCTATCATCCGCTCCATCGTAGACGGCACCAACTATGTCAATCCCGAAAAGCGCAATCTACGTATCGGTGTGGACGTTCTGCCCGCCATCCGCAAGGATACCACGGACCGCAACCGTACCTCTCCCCTTGCCTTCACCGGTAATAAGTTTGAGTTCCGTATGCTGGGTTCCTCTCAGTCCATTTCCGATCCGAATACCATTTTGAACACCATCATGGCGGAGGAATTGGGCAAATTTGCGGATGTGCTGGAAAAGGCCGAGAACTTTGATGACGCGCTGCATGAACTGGTTGCCGCAACCTTCCGCGACCATCTGCGAATCATTTTCAGCGGCAACGGTTATTCTGACGAATGGAAGGAAGAAGCAGCCCGCCGTGGCTTGAGCAACTTCCCCTCCACAGCTGAATGCCTGCCTTCTTATCTTGCTGAAAAGAATGTGGCGCTGGTCACAAAGCACAGAATCTTTACAGAAGCAGAATTCCATGCCCGTCATGCGATTTATACGGAAGCCTATAACAAAATCGTACGCATCGAAGCCAGAACCACGGTGGATATGGCCATGCGTCAGATCCTGCCTGCCGTGCTGCACTATGCGAATCACCTGTCCGGGGGTCTTGTCTCCAAGCAGGCGCTGGGAATTTCCAGCCGCGCTGACAAGGAACTGCTGGGCCGCATTACGGAGCTTGCTGATGTTCTCTACGACTGCTGCGAAGCACTGAAAGCAAAGCTTGCTGCACTCCCCACAGATCAAAATCTGGCAGCTGACTACAACCTCAAGGTAATCATTCCTGCCATGGACGCTGTTCGTACCGCCGCAGACACACTGGAGGAATTGACTGATAAATCCTACTGGCCCTTCCCCACTTATGCGGATTTGCTGTTCTACTAAAACGAATGAAGCACCACCCAACAGGGTGGTGCTTTTTACGAATCGTGTGAATCCCCATCCACTCGGGGGAAGGTTTATTCTATAGCATTGTGCTTAACAATTGATGCAAAAGACCCATCATCAGACTTGGGTGCAAGCACAGTTCGATTTCAATCCACATTCAAGCGGAATGCGTCTTGTAATCGAAGGATTCTCCCGCGGCCTAAAAACATGCCACCGGCATGTTTTCTTAACGGCCTTTCGAATCCCCACATCCATCAAAGCAAAAATCCACCCACAAGGGGTGGACTTTTACTTTGGCGGAGAGTTAGGGATTCGTTACATTTCCGCTGCGCGGAAATCAATGAGTTGCCACCATCAAGCTGGCGGCAAGCAACAGTCCACTGGACTATTGCATTTAATCATTCGAATCCCAATGCCCATCAAAAAAGTTCCACCCCATTTAGGGGTGGAACTTTTTTGGCGGAGAGTTAGGGATTCGAACCCTAGGTTCCTTTCGGAATCACTAGTTTTCAAGACTAGCTCCTTAAACCGCTCGGACAACTCTCCATGTGTGCTAAACTATACCATTTTGAAGTGAAAAAGTCAAGACCATCGCCTTCACCTATCGTGTATGCATGAAATTCTTTCGGTTTTCCCTTGACAAAAGCAAAACCCTATGCTAGAATACCTTGGTAATCAGTTAAATACTGTTTTCTTTGATTCGGAGTGATACCCAAGAGGCCGAAGGGGCTCCCCTGCTAAGGGAGTAGGCGGTCAAAAGCCGCGCGAGGGTTCAAATCCCTCTCACTCCGCCAAAAAACCGGAAATCCCAATGGGATTTCCGGTTTTTTATATATAGCGATTGAACTTGCCCTTTTTCGTCGCATTTGTAAAATTATAGTAAAGCTTTATATATCTACTGAATATTTCAAGATTCTATGATACAATATCATAAAGGAGGTATTATCATGCTGACTTACAAAGAAATCATTAAGAGCGAAGCAATCAAAACGTATATTATCCGCGCCGATGAATCCCTCGGTGCGCTGGGTTTTACGGAACATAGTTTCGCCCATGTTCTGCATGTGGCTGAAATGGCAGGCTATATTCTGCAGACCATGGGTTATGACGCGCGTACAATTGAACTTGCAAAAATCGCAGGATATCTGCACGATATCGGAAATTTGGTAAACCGCAAAGATCATTCCCAATCCGGAGCCGTCATGGCATGGAGCATCCTGAATGATATGGGTTGCGATCCCGCAGAAATGGCTACTATCGTCACAGCAATCGGCAACCATGATGAAGGAAGCGGCGTACCCGTAAACGCAGTGGCTGCAGCCATGATACTGGCAGATAAAGCGGATGTGCGATGCAGCAGAGTACGAAACAAAGATCTTTCAACCTTTGACATCCATGACCGTGTGAATTACTCCGTTAAGAACTCCTCGCTGAAGATCAATGAGGACAAAACTCTTGTAACATTAAATCTAACCATTGATACCAAATTCGGCTCCGTCATGGAGTATTTCGAAATTTTCATGCAGCGTATGCTGTTATGCCGGAAGGCTGCGGAAAAGCTGGGGCTGAAATTTAATTTAATTATTAATGAACAGCAGCTGATATAAAAAATCCCCCATCCTTTCGGATGGGGGATTCTCACATCAAATTACAGAACAAACTGGCAAACGCAGAATGCTGCATAGATAGCCAGCAGCAGGATGCCCTGCCAGCGGCCCAGCTTCTTGGTGGCCAATGCGGGGAAAATCATCAGAGACATGACACCCAGCATGACAGGGATTTCCAGAACCAGAGACATGTTCAGGCCGGTATCCAGCAGGAAGTTCTCACAGGGAACGGGGAACGGTGCCAGAGAAACCGCAACACCGGAAACCAGAACCAGGTTAAACACGTTAGCACCGATAACATTGCCAACACCCAGAGAAGCACGGCCCTTCTTCAGGGAAGTGATGGTGGTGACCAGTTCGGGCAGGCTGGTGCCCAGAGCAACAAACAGCAGTGCAACAACAGTCTCAGGAACACCCAGCTCCAGAGCGATGATTTGGCCATGCTCAACCAGCAGGTCAGCGCCAACTGCGATAACTGCAGCACCGGCAACCAGCAGCAGCAGTTCCTGCCACAGTGCCTTGGGCTTGGACTCTTCCTCTTCTTCCTCAGCAGCTGCATCAGGGTTCTTCATACCGTTGCGGACAGTCAGAACCATGTAAACAACAAAGATGCCCAGCATCACAAAGCCCATCCAACGGGGGAACTCACCCAGCACGTAAGAAGCAAAGCAATACAGCGCAGCGGAGCAGAAGAAGAAGATTGCGGGAGTCTTCATGGACTTGACATTGACGGGGCCGGGATTGCAGGTAATGGAAATAGCGGCGATCAGCGCGGTGTTGCAGATGATGGAGCCGATGGCATTACCATAAGCCATTGCGCCGGAACCAGCCAGTGCACCGGCCGTGGAAACCATAACTTCGGGCAGGGTCGTACCGATGGAAACAACGGTAGCACCAACAACGATATCGGGCAGGTTGAAGCGCTTTGCAATGCCGGTAGCACCGTCAACGAACCAGTCGCCGCCCTTGATCAGCAGAACCAGACCAACAGCAAACAAAAGAACAGAGATAAGCATTTTGTTCAATTCCCTTCTTTTCAGTAAATATTCGGTAAAGATCTATGTATCTTAGAATATCACAGCTTATACCACTCGTCAACAAAAACTTTACTGTTCCTTTACCGCTTACTTTTAGAAATTGCTTTATTGCGACCGCAATCACATTGAAAAATATTTGGAAGTTTTTGAAAATAGGACTTGATTTTCTTTTACAGATATGCTATCATAACTTAGTCGTCTGAACGATGATATCCGGGTGTGGCGAAGTTTGGTATCGCGCTTGAATGGGGTTCAAGAGGCCTCGAGTTCGAATCTCGACACTCGGACCAAAAAGACCGAAACAACAATTGTTGTTTCGGTCTTTTTCTGTTAGATGGAGAGATTCGAACCTTTTAATGCGAATGTCCGGTGGACATTCGCTCGTTCCCGGCTCGGCGGGAACGACTCCTTAATTACCCGAATCTCGACACTCGGACCAAGAAAGGCGCGGATGAGCAGCGCCAGCGACGGCTTGACGGAGCCGAACCTTATGTTTTGCACCGGCAAAACAGCATCGAATCTCGACACTCAGATCAGAAGTACCGCCATCCTCTTTCGGTTTGAAAAATTTAGAAAAATGTAAAATTAACACTTGACAAATCAGATCAGTTGTAGTATCATATGCAAGTCGGCAAGAGTGCCGCACCCATGGAGCAGTATCGAAGTGGTCATAACGGGCACGACTGGAAATCGTGTGTACCCCAAAAGGGTACCGAGGGTTCAAATCCCTCCTGCTCCGCCATAAAACAAATCCCCATCCTATTGGATGGGGATTTGTTTTATAAGTAGTTGCGGGATTTGAACAATTCAATGCAAGTGTCCATTGGACACTTGCTTGCTGCCAGCTCGGTGGCAGCACACCACAATGTCGCAAATCCCTCCTGCGTTCTTATCGCGCTACCGTTCCAAATGGATTGGTTTATTCATATAAATGAAGAAACGGATTTGAATAACAAAAACGTGCCGGGCAAATGCCCGGCACGTTCCTTATTTTCTTTCAATGGAT
>JBGVFB010000080.1:0-50134 GCA_045120675.1 Faecousia sp.
GTCCAGAATCTTGCGGGCTGCGGCAACATCTACACGCTCCTTGGTCCTGGTGTTCCAGGGCAGTTCCAGAACCATGTCCAGATAATTCCGCAGCACAGCGCCTTCGGAAGAACCAAAGGGCTGCTTCTTTAAGCGCTCCACATCCTTCAGAAGCTTCTTCTCATGCTCCTCCGCCAAATGCAGATCACGGATATTCTTGATATAGGTTTCAAACTCATTCTCATCGTCACCTTCGCCCAGTTCCTCACGAAGGACCTTGATCTGTTCCCGCAGATAATAATCCTTCTGGTTCTGGTCGATGTTTGCACGGGTACGCTCCTGAATCTCGGCTTCCAGCTTCAGCATTTCCACTTCCCGGCGCAGCAGCTTCACAGCCAGCTCCAGTCGCTTGACAGGATTGAGCTGACCCAGCATCTTGACCTTATCGGGATAATCAATGCCGGAGTTCTGCGCAATGGAGTCCGCCAGGAAGCCGGTGTTTTCTGATGCGATCATGCGCAGCTGTACGGTCTGGGCAGGATGCTCCAGAAGCTCAGAATACAACGCATAGAGGTTCTTTGCTTCCCGGCGCAGGGCATGAATACGGGTCGTATCCATCACTTCTGTTTCAGGAACGGACTGAATCTGGCCCATCAGGAAGGGTTCGGTCTGTGTCAGCTCCTGAATCCGTGCGCGGCAAATGCCGGTAACCAGAACACGAAGATTTTCACCCTGTGCATGAAGTACCTGTTTTACCTTTACAACGGTGCCGATGGGATAGAGGTCTTCCAGTGCGGGGTCATTATCCATAATGTCCCGCTGGGGAATCAGCATGATATTCTGATCACGCTTCATGGCTTCCTCAAGCGCCTTTACGGACTTGACGCGGCCAACATCAAAGTGGACCGTCTGGTCCGGGAATACTGCCAGCCCACGCAGAGCCAGCACCGGGAGTCTCCCGGAAATTAGTTGTTCAGACAAGGGTTTCTCCCTCCTTAGTCAAAAAAGGGGGTAGTGTCCCTACCCCCTCCAATCGGTTTTATCGCTTGCTGCCCAGCTTTTCTCTGGGTCTTGTGGTATCCCGAACGATCTCGGGTTCTCCGCCGCCCACACTTTCAGGTGTGATGATGACTCTGCGGATGGACAGGTCGGAAGGAATGCGATACATGATCTTGGTCATGATGGATTCCATAATAGAACGCAGACCACGGGCACCGATTTTCCGTTCCACAGCCTTCTGCGCAATGGCATCCAGCGCATCCTTGCGAATCTCCAGTTCCACATTGTCGAGCGCCAGCAGCTTCTTATACTGCTTTGCGAGTGCATTCTTCGGCTCGATCAGAATGCGAACTAGATCATCCTTCGTCAAACTCTGCAGGCAGGTAATGACGGGCATACGGCCGACCAGTTCGGGAATGATACCGAACTTGACCAGATCATCCGGCTCTGCCTTTGCCAGCAATTCACCCACATCCTGATTCTTCCGGCTCCGCACAGGTGCATCAAAGCCCATGGGAGATTTGTCCGTACGCTTTTCAACGACCTTATCCAGACCATCGAACGCACCACCACAGATGAAAAGGATGTTGGTGGTATCCACCTGAATCATTTCCTGCTGGGGATGCTTACGGCCGCCCTGGGGAGGAACACTGGCAACAGTGCCTTCCAAAATCTTCAGCAGTGCCTGCTGCACACCCTCACCGGAAACGTCACGAGTAATGGAGGTATTTTCACTTTTACGCGCGATTTTATCCATCTCGTCGATGTAGATGATGCCGCGCTCTGCCAGAGCCACATCGAAATCCGCTGCCTGCAGCAGACGAAGCAGGATATTCTCCACATCATCGCCCACATAACCGGCCTCGGTCAAAGTTGTGGCATCGGCAATTGCAAAAGGAACATTCAGAATCTTGGCCAAGGTCTGGGCGAAGAGGGTCTTGCCGCAGCCGGTAGGACCGATCAGAAGAATGTTGCTCTTTTGCAGTTCCACATCGGAATCTGCTCCGAAGTAGATACGCTTGTAATGGTTGTAAACTGCAACAGCCAGCGCAATCTTGGCTTCATCCTGACCAATAATATACTGATCCATGAAGGTCTTGATTTCGACCGGTGTGGGCAGTGTCTCAGGCGCACGCAGATTGCCGCGCTCATCGTAGACGATCTCGTCGCGCAGCAATTCGCTGCAGGCCTGAACACAGTCGCCGCAGATATATACACCATGACCGGCGATCAGACGCTGAGTCTGGCCCTCCCGCTTTCCGCAGAAGCTGCAGCGGATCGGCTGTTCGTTATTTCTAGCCATGAACGAGTGTCCGCCTTTCTAAAAATTAGTGGTGATCCAGCACACGGTCAACCAGGCCGAAAGCCAGAGCTTCCTCAGCAGTCATGAAGTTGTCGCGCTCGCAAGCTGCGGTCACTTCTTCGATGCTGCGGCCGGTATTCTCGGCCATGATGCGGTTCATCCGCTCCTTAATGGTCTGCAGACGCTTCATGTGGATGGCCATATCGGTGATCTGACCCTGAGTACCGGCGCTGGGCTGGTGGATCATGATCTCTGCATTGGGCAGAGCCAGTCGCTTGCCCTTGGTACCTGCACTCAGCAGGAACGCACCCATGGAAGCAGCCATACCGACACAGATGGTGGCAACGTCACACTTGATATAGCGCATGGTGTCGTAAATTGCCATACCGGCAGTAACACTGCCGCCGGGGCTGTTGATGTAGAACTGGATGTCCTTGTCCGGATCCTGCGCCTCCAGATACAGCAGCTGTGCCACAATCAGGCTTGCAGTTGTATCATTGACTTCCTCGGACAGGAAAATGATGCGATCGTTGAGCAGACGGGAGAAAATATCAAAGCTGCGTTCGCCGCGGCTGGTCTGCTCCACAACATAGGGAATAAAACTCATGGTGATGTTCTCCTTTCGGGGGTAAGTAACCAATGATGAAATCGGTCACGGTTACTTCAGGCTTAAAACATTCTAACCATTCCGGAGGAAACTTATTCCTCCGCCGTGAGAGTATGGTGTGCGGCATTGCGGGAAATCCCGCAATGCCGTAGTTGATCTTATGACATTACTCAGCCTTGGGAGCGACAGCAACAGCGGAGTCAACGATGGTCTTGACAACCTTGCGGTTCTCCAGAGAAGCCTTGATCTCCTCAGCGGGGACCATCTCCTTGACCTTTGCGACTTCCAGCTCGTACTGCTTAGCCATAGCCTCGTACTCAGCTTCCATCTCCTCCGCGGAGACAGCGATGCCTTCAACCTCAACGATCTTTGCCAGAGTGACATTGATCTTAGCCTGCTTCTCAGCAGCGGGACGGAAAGCATTGCGCATGGTGGAAACGTCGCCGCCCATCATCTTTGCGTAAGCTTCCATGGAGTAGCCGCTCATCTGCAGCTGGTATGCGAAGCGCTCCATCTGGTTGTCCAGCTCAGCCTCGACCAGAGCAGCGGGCATCTCGACGGTGCAGTTCTCAGCAGCCTTCTCAACAGCTGCGTTCTCGAAAGCGGTAGCAGCCTGCTTCTCAGCGGACTCCAGAGCCTTTGCACGGATATCAGCCTTCAGCTCCTCCAGAGTCTCGAACTCGGAAACGTCCTTAGCAAACTCGTCGTCCAGAGCGGGAACGTTGGTCACGGTGACCTTGTTCAGCTTAACATGGAAAACAACGGGCTTGCCGGCCAGCTCGGGGGTGTAGTTCTCGGGGAAGGTGATGTTGATGTCCTTCTCCTCGCCTGCGGTCATGCCGACAACCTGCTCCTCGAAACCGGGAACGAACTGGCCGCTGCCCAGCTTCAGGTCGAAGTTATCGCCCTTGCCGCCGTCGAAAGGAACGCCGTTGTCGAAGCCTTCGAAGTCGATGTTAGCGGTATCGCCCATCTCAGCAGCCTTCTCAACAGTCTCGGTGGAAGCAACGTTCTGAGCCATGCGGTTCAGCTCGGCCTCAACCTGTGCATCGGAAACTTCAACGGGAGCCTGCTCGATTTCCAGGCCCTTGTACTGGCCCAGAGTGACCTCGGGATAAACCTCGGTGGTCAGGGTCAGGGTAACGATGTTCTCTTCATTGATGTCCATATCGGTCAGGCTGGGACGGCCGATGGCCTTGACGTCCTGCTCGATGACAGCGAACTGGTAGACCTCGGGGAAGATTTCTTCCAGACCGTCTTCATAGAAGACATGAGCGCCGTACATAGCCTCGATCATCTTGCGGGGAGCCTTGCCCTTGCGGAAGCCGGGGATCATGATCTGCTTGCGTGCCTTCATGTAAGCGGCGTTAACACCCTTCTCCATCAGTTCCTTGTCGATCTCGACAACGATGGTAGCCTGATTGCCATTCTTTTCAATGCTCTTGACATTCATGGTTTGTTATCCTCCTAAAAGTGGATTCCATAGTGGAACCATTATATATTTTTTCAACCGTAACATTCTATCAAACAATTTGACGGTTGTCCACTCTTTTTTTGAAAAATCTTTAAAAAATTACCAATTGGGGCTTAAAACCGATGTAATCCGCCGCCACAAGACGGAAGTCGATACCATCCCACTGACCCTGCATGGCAAGGCCGTGGCTTCCGCCATGCAGATGGCCGTAGTAGCAGCTGCGGACATCATACTTTTTCAGCAGTTCCAGAATCTCCCTGCATTCATAGCCTTTATAGCGGGGCGGATAGTGCAAGAACACCATTTTATTCTTCTCCCCTGCCGCTTTGAGTGATGCTTCCAGACGGCACAATTCACGTTTAAAAACTTTTTCGTCATGTGTGCCGCTGCGTTCTTCTTCAAAAAACCATCCCCTTGTACCGCAGATGGCCCAGTCACCATACTCATAGCAGTTATTATTGAGGATGTGCATATTGGAAAAACCATTTTCATCACAGAACTTATAGAATTTTGCAGCAGTGCTCCACCAGTAGTCGTGATTTCCCTTCAGGATGATCTTTCTGCCGGGGATTTCGTTAATCCACGCAAAATCCGGCTGCGCAGACTGCAGGTCCAGTGCCCAGCTGAGGTCACCCAGCAGAATGGTTGTATCATCCGGTCCGATGACACTGCAGCCCTGCTTCAGTTTTTCCATATAGCCCGCCCAGGCGCCGCCGAAAATATCCATCGGTTTCGGTGCGCCGAGGCAGAGGTGGAGGTCGCCAATCGCATACAGCGCCATAGAGACCCTTCTTTCAATCAAGTATTTGTTTTAATTCAGCGGGCGTAATGTTCATGCATTCCGCTGCAAATTTCAAAGAGAACATCGGACTTTCTTCCGACAGCAGCAATGCCGGCCGGCTCTCACCGGTGGCGGCGCGATAGTCCATCAAGCCGCTGTATGCCAGCGCCGTTTTCGGAGACGGCACAAAGCCTGTGGTTTTATAGAGATTCGGGATGGTTGACGCCATCCGTTTGTCGCTGATGACGCTGATATACAAACCTTCTCTCAGGCGGTTCATCTGCTCGGATTCCAGTTCATATTGTTCACCAAATCTGCATGCTTTACAGTATCGCTCCGTTTCCTCTCTGCCGAGTGTCGCGAAAATGAGCCGTTCCAGATCATCGGGTAACGCGTAATCACAATCCGGTGTGTGGGTCCATCCTGCCACCGCACCGGTCTGAAGCTGCCCCTTGTGGAACAAATTCCACAAAGCTGTATTTTCATTGCAGCTGCACACGATCATACCAATGGGAAGTCCCATAGCTCTTGCATACCACGCAGCCATAGGTGCCGAAAAATTACCGGCCGCCAGGGAGATATCCAGCTTCTGTCCTTTTGTCAGCGTCCCGTTTTGAAAAAGCTGACCAACAATACCGAATAAAGTCGCAATCCGGGACGCGATCATCAGCCAGTCCGTCGGTGCTTGGTTGATCTGATCGGACTGCCTGACCGCTTTTTCAATGCCGCTAGCCAGTCTTTCAAAGCGGTACATGGGATTATGCCAGCTTTCGGCCACCACAGTCCTGCTGTTCAACGAAACCAGCTTCACAGGATACCGTCCGACACCGAATTCCACACCCCAACCGTCTAGCTGGGTACCAAAAAGCAGATTCAGAATATCCGCCACATTCTGGGAAAAACTCTT
The DNA here is from genome assembly GCA_045120675.1 of Faecousia sp. Classification (GTDB taxonomy): domain Bacteria; phylum Bacillota; class Clostridia; order Oscillospirales; family Oscillospiraceae; genus Faecousia. The sequence goes on from JBGVFB010000080.1 coordinate 6,051, forward strand.
CTCCGCCAATGCAGCAATTGCACTTTCATCGAAGTGCGGCAAACGCATCGGCACGAAGAATCCACCCTCCGGACAGCGGTTTTCAGACAATGCCCGGTTTGCGGTATAGGCATCATTAGGGTCTCGCGTGGTTACATAGAGCACTTATCAATCACTCCCAGTGCGTTGCTCCAGAAGATTTGGTTCAAAATTGTTTCATCCAGTCCCCGCTCCAGCAGGCGCTTAGCCAGCTTGGGGTAGTCCTGCACACCGCTGAAACCTTCCGGCATTTCGGAAATACCGTCAAGGTCACCGCCAATGGCAATGTGGGTACCGGCGGGATCCAGTTCCAGCAGGTGGAAAATATGATCGCAGGCTGTATCCACAGTCGGATGCTCGCCCACAAAACCGGCGCACAGATTAAAGCCCGCCACACCACCGGTTTTGCAGATGGCACGGAACATATCATCCGTCAGGTTCCGGCTGGCAGAACAAATTCTACGGCTGTTGGAATGGGATGCGATCACAGGACGCTCCGTCATGTCCATAATCTGCCAGAAAGCTTCATCGCTGATGTGGCTGACATCCACTAAAATTCCCAGCCGCTGGCATTCCTTTACATATTCCCTGCCCCGCTTGGTCAGGCCGCCACCGGTCACATGGGAACCGGTCAGGCTGTTTTGCTCATTCCAGCCGAGTGTGGAAATGCGGAACCCCAGATCGTGCAGTTTCTGGAGCTTCGCAGGTTCAAAACCGATGCCCGCAGGGCCTTCCAGCGTAAAGATTGCAGAAACGATGCCTTCCTCCTGATTCTTTCTCACATCGTCACCGCTTCTTGCCTGACGGATCAGGTCACGGTTTTTATCAAGCTGATCCTGCAGAACACTTACCTCCCGCCAGAACACATCCTCAGGCTTGAGACCCTTCGGCAGTTTCAAACCGGTGGTAGACCAGAACGCAAAGCACTGGGCATAGGCATCATACTGTTTCATACGCTGAAGATCGATGTGCAGGTTATTGCTGCGCAGCGATGTGGATGCGGACAGATCCTGTCCCAGCAGCTCCGTCACTGTATCGCAATGCAGATCAAATACAGATAGTTTCATTGAAACGCATCCTCCAAATGATAGATTTCGGGTTCCGCAGTTGCAGTCCCCTGCGGGGCATAGATTTCGATCACATCAAAACGCGGCTGCAGTTTGGTAGGGTTTTCCGCCAGATACATGGACGCGGTAATCCGCAGCCGGTCCTGCTTGCGGCGGTCCACATATTCCAACGCCTGCGCAAACCGGGCATTTTTTCGAAGTTTCACTTCCACAAAAACGAGGTATTTCCGATCCTTCACGATCAGATCGAGCTCGCCAAATTTACAGTAGTAGCCCGCGGCCACCAATGTATAGCGTTTCTTACGCAGATATTCCGCTGCCAGCGCTTCGCCCCATGCACCGGCAATATTACTTTTCCCCATAGAACTTCTTCAGGAAGGTCTTTCGGTGAATCTCAGAAGCTCCGTGAGCGCGCAGTGCTTCGTAATGGGCCTTGGTACCATAGCCCTTATGTACCTCGAAGCCATATTCGGGGTACTTTTCGGCCAGTTCCAACATCAGGTCATCACGGGTCACCTTCGCCAGAATGGATGCAGCCGCAATATTCATGCTCAGGCTGTCGCCCTTAACCACGGTACGCACCGGCAGCCCAAAATCCTTGGCACGGTTTCCATCAATCAAGGCAATATCCGGCTTCACGGACAGCTGTGCCAGGGCCCGTTCCATTGCAAGATAGGTTGCCTGCAGAATGTTGATCTCATCAATCTCCTCATGGGAAGCAAGTCCGATGCCGTAGGCAATCGCCTGTTCCTTGATCACAGGAAACAGTTCCCGCCGCTTTTTATCGGTCAGCTTCTTGGAGTCGGTCAGGCCGGGAATCTCCAGTCCCATGGGCAGAATCACGGCTGCCGCGCACACAGGTCCGGCCAAGGGACCACGGCCAGCCTCATCCACACCGCAGATGATTTCATAACCTTCACTATGGATGCTGTTTTCAATTTCCCACATATTCACGTTGCTCATACTTCCGCCTCCGGCATTTCCAAAGTAAACCGTCCCAGTTTTGCACTGCGGTATTCATCCACCAGCACCTTTGCCATGCGCTCCGTGTTGATCTCGTTGCCGCGCATCAGGAAGCCGCGCTTTCTGCCCGCCTGCATCAGCAGCTCATAACCGGGGAACTGGCAGTCTTCGTCTACACCCTCCACCCCGTAGCGCTCCTTGATTGCCTCGGGATAGCGGTTCCACAGCAGCTGCATCAGGCGGCAGGCCAGTTCCTCCAGATCGAGGACATCCTCTTTCACCGCGCCGGTAGCAGCCAGCATCAGACCCACCTGCGGATCTTCAAACTTGGGCCACAGAATACCGGGGGTATCCAGCAGCTGCAAGGTTGCGTCCACGGTAACCCACTGCTTGCCGCGGGTGACACCGGGACGGTTCTCCGCCTTGGCGCCTTTACGACCGGAAATCTGATTGATCAGTGTGGATTTGCCCACATTGGGAATACCCACGACCATCAGGCGAACCGCGCGGTTCATGCCGCGGGCTTTGTCTCGTTCAATCTTTTCCTTACAGGCATTCCGTACGGCAGGCGCAAAATCCGCAATACCCTTACGGCTCTTGCAGTCAGTGCAAACCACGGTCATGCCCTTTTTCTTGAAATAATCCGCCCACTGCTTGGTGGCGGCAGGGTCGGCCAGATCCATGCGGTTCAGCACGATGACCCGGGGTTTGTTGCCGCAGATGCTGTCAATATCGGGATTTCGGCTGGACATGGGGATACGGGCATCCACGATCTCACAAACCGCATCCACCTGCTTCAGATCCGCTTCGATCTGACGGCGGGTCTTGGTCATATGACCGGGATACCATTGAATGTTCATTTTATCTTCCATCAGTTCAGTGCTCCAATTCTGTCAAAGTCTCGCGGTGCTTCATGATTGTCTTCTCCCATACCGGGGAATATCAGAAATACCGCTCTGCCCAGGATCTCACGGGTATCGATCATACCAATATCGGGGTGGCGGCTGTCCTTGGAACCATTCCGGTTGTCGCCCATGGCAAAAATACAACCATCGGCAATTGTAATCGGGAACACGATGCCCTCCTGCACATTGGTAAGGGTATAAGTATAGTCCTCTTCCAGCGCCATGCCGTCGACATAGACGATTCCGGCATCAAAGTCAATATCCACAGTCTGCCCTTCCGTTGCGATGACGCGCTTGATGATCGGCTCGCCATCATTAAACGAATCCTTACTGGCCACAATAATGTCACCGGCCTCAGGTTCATGATAGAGGACAGATCCGGTGACCAGCAGCCAGTCACCATTCCACAGTGTGGAATACATGGATGAACCGGATACAATCACAATGCGAAACAGCAGCATAAATACAACCATCACGACTGCCAGCAGATAGATCAAATCATGCAGGTACAGCAGCAGACTTTTCTGCCAGGTGACGGATTCTTCTTTCTTTTCTTTTTTCTCAATATCTTCAGAAGCCACAGGATAACCTCCTCTATGTCAGTACAAAATGCGCAGCGCATATAAATTCAAAATATATTATACACAAAAAACACGTCCATGAAAAGGGGCTTTTTCCAATTTTAGCCTCTCTCCAAGAAAAGTTTAAAAATCATACACAAACGTTAAAATTGAACATTGCATTTTCCGGCACCGGACTTATAATGGGATTGAAACAATGAACGGGCTGGTGACAGATATGAATTTTCAGTACATGATCCTGATTCCCATGATTGGTCTGGCCGTGGCAAAGGTTCTATTGCAGGGTATGATTTCCCGTACTTACCTGAAGAATCTCACAGACTCCGCGCTGTATAATGCCATTGTCTTTTCTGGCATGTCCGTCCTGTACCTGATTTTCAGTGGATTCCGGCTGCCGAGTCTGCACATCCTCCCGTACGGTGCATTGTACGGTCTGATGCTGTCAGGGTTCCAGATCTTTTTTACGTTGGCACTTCAGCGGGGACCTGTATCTCACACGACGCTGATCATTAACTTTAATATTCTCTTTTCTGTTTATTACGGCATCACCTACTGCAACGAAACACTCAGCATCTTCAACATCATCGGCCTCATCTGTATGTTCCTGTCGCTGGTGCTGACCATTGATTTCAAGCAGGCAAAACAACACAAATTCGATATTCTTTGGTTTATTCTTAGTCTGACGGCCACAACCTGCAACGGTTTGGCAAGTATCATTCTGAAAATCCAGAAGATGCGGTTTCCTGCTGAAGATATGGGCATGCTGCTGAGTGCCTACGTTTCCGGCGCGCTTGCTTTGGGTCTGGCGGTTTTGTTCTTTACATATATACGCAAGCAGCCAAAAATGGTCGTCATGCATCCGTCACGTGTGTCCGTGATGCTCTGCTCCAGCTTGATCATGGGTGCTCATCTGGTTCTGTTCAGCAAGGGTGCAGGTATCATTCCGGCTGTCGTGTTCTTCCCCATTGCCAATATCGCACCTGCTACTGTCATCTCTCTGTTCGGTATCTTTGTATTCAAGGACAATCTAACAAAGCAGCAGGTTTTCAGTATGGTTTTTGGCCTCGCTGCCACACTGTTACTATGTTTCTAATACCCAAAAGGGTATAAAAAAAGAGGGCAAACGCCCTCTTTTTTTATTGAGTTGTGAATTAAACTCTCTCCTTGACCTTTGCGGACTTGCCGAAGCGCTCGCGCAGGTAGTACAGCTTTGCACGACGAACCTTGCCCTTACGGACGGTCTCGATCATTGCAACGTTGGGAGAATGCAGGGGGAAAACCTTCTCGCAGCCGACGCCGTAGGAAACACGACGAACGGTGATGGTCTCAGCGATACCGCCGTGCTTACGAGCAATAACGGTGCCTTCGAAAACCTGGATACGCTCACGAGAGCCTTCCTTGATGCGTACATGAACGCGAACGGTGTCGCCGACCTTTGCTTCGGGCAGCTCTTCCTTCATGTACTGGCTGTTCAGTGCCTTAACTAAATCCATTTCTTTGTCCTCCTTATATATTAGGCGTTCGTGCGTAAGCTTTGCTTCGCAGAGGACTCACCTTGATTTCAGACCGATTTAGTATAGCATGCGTCTTCACAAAAATCAAGCACTTTTTACAAAAATTTTTACAATTTTCTAAGCATTTTCCCGATAAGATTGCAATCCTGCCAATGCCGTGTTACAATGTCAAAAACCGACTGGAAAGTGTGTGACTCTGCCATGAAATATTTTGAAAAGCACCCCTTTGCGATGATTGTCATCGGGGTATTCGGCATCTCTCTGTCATCAATTTTTGTAAAATACTCCCCCGCTCCTTCTTCTGTAACTGCCGCATGGCGGCTGCTGTGGACGGTCATTCTTATGAGTCCCGTGGTACTCGGCAAGCAGGAATTCCGCCGGGAGCTGACTGCTGCGAGCCGCAGCAATATTCTGCTCAGCTGTTTCAGCGGTGTATTCCTGGCAATCCACTTTGCCCTGTGGTTTGAATCGCTGCGCCATACTTCCGTCGCCAGTTCCACCACCATCGTCTGCACAGAGGTAATCTGGGTCAGTCTGGGATTTTGGCTGTTTATGAAGGGTAACATCTCGAAACGAGCCATGCTTGCCATCGCAATCACCCTCTGCGGCAGCATACTGATCGCATTTTCCGATTCTGCCTCCGGGGCGCATTTATACGGTGATATTCTTGCTCTGCTTGCGGCGATTGCAGTGGCTGCATATATGCTGATCGGACGCGTCGTCCGTGAAAAGCTTTCCACCTCAGTCTATACTTACATTGTATATTGTGCATGTGCTCTTTCTCTGTTGATTTTGTGTGCCGTGCAGCGCGTCAGCATCTTCGGTTTCGGTCTGGCGCCTTCCGTCGTTGGATTGCTTCTTGCAATCTTCTCCACCATTCTTGGACACAGCATTTTCAGCTGGTGTCTGAAATACTTCTCCCCTTCTTTCGTCTCCGCATCCAAGCTGTGTGAGCCTGTGGTTGCTGCGATTCTGGCCGCGATTCTGTTTTTCGAGGTACCGAAGGCTCTGCAAATTCTGGGTGGTGCGCTGATTATCGGAGGTGTGCTATATTACTCCCGCATTGAGCGACTGGAGCAGGAACAATAAATTCTTTTAAAAAGTCGAAAAAAGTACTTGCTTTTTTCTTGGCGATGTGCTAATATACTCGGGCAGTCAACAGACGCATCCGGGTGTGGCGAAGTTTGGTATCGCGCTTGAATGGGGTTCAAGAGGCCTCGAGTTCGAATCTCGACACTCGGACCAAAAAAGCAGAAACAGTATTCACTGTTTCTGCTTTTTTCTTTTGTGGAGAGATTCGAACCATTAAATGCAAGGCTCCGGTGGAGCCTTGCTCGATGCGGGCTCGACCGCATCGACTCCTTAATTTCCCGAATCTCGACACTCGGACCACTAATTTTCGTGCTGCCGATCGTTCTGTAAAATGACCGTATTGCAATCACCGCCCCGCCTATGCTATAATATCTTAAAATAACGAAAGGCGGTATATCCCATGACCGAAAACATTGTAGATGCTTTGATCGAGATTCCGCTCGGTTCTAAGAATAAATACGAACTGGATAAAGCTACCGGACGCATCCGGCTGGATCGGGTACTGTATGCCGCCATGATCTATCCGGCCGAATACGGTATCATCGAAAGCACCTTAGCCCCCGATGGTGACCCGTTGGATATTCTGGTAATCTGCTCCGATCCCACCTTCCCCGGCTGCATCGTCCCCGCCCGCGTGCTGGGTTATCTGGACATGGTAGATGGCGGAAAGCTGGATTACAAGCTGATTGCAGTGGTAGACTGCGATCCCCGTTACGATGATGTCACAGAACTGGAGCACCTCTCCCCCTTCGTGCTGAAAGAAATCTCCAATTTCTTCAGCAATTACAAAGTCCTTCAGGGTGTAACGGTCGAGGTTGGTCACTATCATGGCAAGAAAGAAGCGGTGCAGATTATCAAGCAGTGCCGCGAAGCCTATGCAGCAAAGTAAAAAGTCTGCCCGGTACCATTGGTACCGGGCTATTTTGTTATGCAACTGGCCGTCCGATGATTTGATTAAAGATTTCCCGTTCACTTTCACTCAAAGTCAAAGATTCTCCGGATTCATTCTGAATCGTGCCGCAGTCGGAATGATAGCGGTAGATTTCACCACCGGCATCCAGCGTATAGTCACACAGGCAGTTTGCCGCGGACATTAGCCATGGGCCGGACACCAAGTATTCCATTACGATAGCAGAATCAGCTTCATCTAATGTGATTGTTTCGTCGCCGCAGATAATAGTTACGGAAACAACCTCAGCAGCCGACATCTCAGATTTTGCTTCTTCCGCTGCCGGCGGTGCCATGGGTGCTGCCGCAAATTCTGCGGGAGCTTCGTCCGCAATGATACCGGAGTCGGTACCTCCTGCCATCTGCATGGAAACTGCAGACTCCATCTTCATGTCATTCATGGCTGCAGGCGCTTCCGATGCCGCACCAAAGGGGTCAAGCACTGCCAGTACCACACAGCAAAGGCATACACAGATACCGGCACCCAGCAGTTTTTTCCGTTTCCGGGCCTGTTCCTGACGGTAGGCCTTGGTTCGTCTCAGAATTTCTTCTTTAAATTCCTGTTCCGTTCTTCTCAAAACAGCTCACCATCCTTTCCCAGTATGGCGCGCAGCTTTTCCTTCGCGCGGTACAGCAGGTTTGCCACTTGTTTTCTGTTCTTTTTCATCACGCGCGCTGCATCGTCGTATGTAAGATCCTCAAAATAAACCAGATGCACCGCCAGCTGCATATCCTCCGGAAGCTGCTTCAGCGCGCGGTTAAGCAGCTGCTTGCGCTCATCCAGCAGGATCAATTCTTCCAGCGTAATACCATCCGTCAGTGTTGCTTCCACCTCCGAAATTTCCACCGTTGTAAGCTTGCCGCGGTGCTTCAGGTAATCCAAAGCACGGCTGCGGGCAATCATAAAAAGATAGGTTTTCAGCGGCGTGCGAAAATTGTAACGCAGGCGGTGAACGATCAGATACATAAATGTATCGATTGCCAGATCCTCAGCGGCATCCAGGTCATGGACATAGCGGTTGATGAAAAAGGTCAGATTGTCGCGGTAAAGCCGCAGTATCTCGTCAAAGGCAGCTTCGTCACCATCGAGATAACGGCGGTAGCTACTGGCACCGTTGTCCATTTGGTTCCCTCCTTACTGCTTCTAACACTTATCATACGATTGAAATCGAGAAAATACTTCCTATTTTTTGTATTTTTTAATGCGGTGACAGATTCTGCTGCCACCGCATCATGTTATTTCCGGTAGAAGGTATTGCCGCCGATGAATTCACGGACCAGACTGGTGGGTGGAATTTCATCATCCACATCTGCTTCCTGGATAAAGTTCAGGACTTTAACAATGTTGCGTACCTGCTCGTAGCATTCGTCCTCCGGCTGCACAGCCGTCAGCAGTGGGAAGATATGCTTCTTCAGCACAGCCAGCTCATAGAGGGTGGAGCTGTTGAAAATCACGTCCGCGTTTTCCTGATAGGGGAAAATCCACCGATGCTCTCCCCGTCTGACGCTGTCCCACATGGATAATGTGCGCTGCACCGACGCACCACGGGTCTCGTAGTCGCGCACGATACGGCGCAGCAGCCGCAGGTAAGAAGTTGCAATACGGTTGTGATTATCCAGATTCAGGGGCAGCAGCGGGCTGACATAGAGCCTAAAAATCAGATTCTGTTCCACATTTTCCGGCAGCATGGCAGGATTCAGGCCGTGAAGACCTTCCACAATGATGACAGAATCCTTGTGAAGCTGCAATTTATGTCCCCGCCATTCACGGCGGCCTGTGAGGAAATTGAACGCGGGCAGTTCCACTTCTTCACCACGAAGCAGCCGCGCCATATCCGAGCGGAACAATTCCGTGTCAATGGTATTGATATGTTCAAGGTCCAGTTTCCCATCCGGACCCGGAGCAATTTTATCCCGGTCGATGTAATAGTCATCCAGACTCATGAGAATCGGCTTTTTACCGTGAACACGCAGCTGGGTCGCCAGTCGGTTGGCAGATGTTGTCTTGCCGGAAGAGCTGGGGCCTGCCAGCATCACAGCCTTGGCACCACGCGCACAGACCATATCCGCAACCTGCGAATACCGCTTTTCATGGAGCGCTTCATTGACACGAATCAGTTCCCGAATGCGCCCTGAAGTGGTAAGATCGTTCAAATCCGCCACGGTCTCGCACTCCATCAACTCGCACCAGCGTTCGCCTTCCGCAAACACGTTGTAGAAGTTGGGAGAATCGTGATAATCCGCAACTTTGTCATGGTTATGATCATCCGGATAGACGAAAATGAAGCCGCCCTCCGCCGCGCGGATGTCCCAATTGCGCAGATATCCAGTGGAAGGCATCATTTCGCCATAATAGTAATCTGCAAAATCACCGTAGGCATATTCATCGAAGTAGTCAAAGGTACGCCATTTCAGCAGCCGCACCTTATCATCAAGTCCGTCTGCAGAAAAATGGGCAATGGCATCACCCAACGCAACACGGCGGCGAATCAGCGGAATATCCTGCTCCACCAGTTCCAAAACACAGTCCTTCAAGCGCGCTGCTGAGAAATCCCGGGCACCAATCACATTGATGAAAACACCGGAGCCGACCTTGCAGGTCATCTTCGCAGTCGCTTCCGGCCAGAGCTGGCGCAGAGCCAGAAAAACAACGAACTGGAACGTACGCTTATAGACATCCCGTCCGGCTACGTCTGTGTATCGCAGCAAATGAACCTCACCGTTGGAAGCGGCCATGGCGCGGCGCATGGACGGACGCTCCCCTGCTATTTCTTTCTGGCGAACCGGAATATAGTTAAGCGTGAAAACTTCACCGGCAATTTTTGCCGCCAGAGGGCGCGCAGAAAGTTCCGTTCGCTCCAGCCCTAATGCTGCGATCAGCTCGCGCAAGGACTGTCCCGGCTGCGCTTCGATCATGCGATTCTCAATATACAATTTCATAGCTCGCCCTCCTTGAAAGATTTGCACAAGTTCGGACTGTTATTTTATCATGCCTTTGTTTATTTTGCAAGTATAATATAAAAACGAGAGGCCGTGGCAGCACGACCTCTCATAATATATACACATTTTCAGAGGGTTATGTCCACAACGCTTCCGTCAGCACCCTCAACTTTCACCAGTTCCCAGCTTTTGTATTTTCGTTTGATTCGACGAAGCTCTGCAAAAAGCGCTTCTACAGCTTCCGGTGGAATATCCTTCATGGCCGCGCCGGCATACTGAAGACCGTACTTACAGCCCAGTCGCGCCATTGTTTTGCTAAAAATCAAACCCGTCGGTAAATAAAACCGGAGATTTTGTTTGCCGGACCGAATGTGAATCTTCATTCTACGACCACTTCCACGGTATCACCGTCGGCACTTTCAATCTCAACCAGCTTTCCGATGAGACCCTTTTCCACCATCTCCACGACTTTTTTCATGTCGATGCTGCGCAGCATTTCCGCATTATCCCCGCTGAGGTTCGGCACCACATCCACACCGATCTCCATACACAGCTTGACCAGCATCATAGGCAGGTTCACGCGCACTTTATCACCATCTGCGGAATTGATTTTCACACGGAAGATCAGTTCCTCCAACGGCTTTCTTTCCTGCTCCGGCAACATACGGACTGTTTGACTGTTTCCGGTCAGCAGCTCGTCCGTCGTGATACCGAGAACTTTGCACAGCTGCGGCAGCAGACCGATATCCGGACAGGAAATGTCGTTTTCCCATTTACTGACAGCCTGTGAGGAAACACCCAGCCTTTCAGCAAGACTCTCTTGCGTGAAGCCTTTTTCCCTGCGGTATTTTGCAATACGTTTTCCGATGGTTTCGTTCATTATTATCGCTCCTTACTTTGTTTGGATGTCCTCATTTTAGCAAATCAGGAGCAATCTTCCATAACTCAACGGTTGGTTTTTCCCAACCCCCGGTAGTAGAATCCTGCAACCGGCAGTTGAATTTAGATTTCGGTACTTGCGTAGCCGACGGTTTCGATGTCGTAAGGTGTTGTCTGGTAGACAAAGTAGTTCAGCCAGTTAGAGAACAGCAGGTTGGCATGACCGCGCCAGCGGACAATGGGTTCCTTCGTATCATCATCGTTGGGATAATAGTTCTCAGGAACAGAAATAGGCTTGCCCAGATTCTTGTCGCGCAGGTATTCTGCTTCCAGCGTACGGGCATCATACTCCGAATGGCCGGTGATAAAAATATGGTGACCATTCTTATTCATGATCGCATAGACTCCCGCTTCTTCTGAGGAAGCCAGAATCTTCAGGCCCGGTACCGCCTCGATGTCCTCGCGTCGGACGGTAGTATGACGGGAATGTGGTACATAGAACGTATCGTCAAAGCCACGGAGCAAAATTGCCCGCTTATAATCGGCGGTGTGGGGATATACACCGAAGAGTTTCTTATCCAGCGGCTGCTTGTTGATACCATAGTGATAGTAAAGACCCGCCTGCGCACCCCAGCAAATATGCAACGTACTATGAACATGGGTCTTGCTCCACTCCATAATCCGGCATAGCTCCGGCCAGTAGTCCACATCTTCAAAATTCATATGCTCCACAGGCGCGCCGGTGATGACCATGCCGTCAAATTTCCGGTCCTTCAGCTCGTCAAAATTCTTGTAGAAGGTCAGAAGATGTTCCTCCGGCACATTTTTGGAGCGGTGTGTCGAAGTGTGCATCAGTTCCAGATTCACCTGCAGCGGTGTATTGCCCAGAAGGCGGGTAAACTGGGTCTCCGTGACGATTTTGGTGGGCATCAGGTTCAGCACCACAATCTCCAGCGGACGGATCTGCTGGGTGGTGGCGCGCTGGTGCTTCATGACGAAAATATTCTCCTGCTGCATCACCTGCGCAGCGGGCAGATCATTGGGAATCCGAATGGGCATGGCGTTCTCCTTATGCTGATTTGCTCCATTTTATCCCAAAGTTCGCCCTTTGTCAATCTGTGTACATGGTCAGTTCCGTACCCTGATAATAGTAAGCCAGGATTTCCGGATAGGTGCTTCCCGATGCGGCCATGGCATCGGCTCCATATTGGCTCATTCCCACCCGATGACCATAACCGTGGGTTGTAATTATGATCCTATCATCATCCGCTTCGATCTCAAAAGCCGTGGATCGCAGGCCCAGCAGCTTACGCAGTTGGGTACCGGAAAAGGTTTCTGTGCCTATCTTTAGGGTATCCACACCGCCGCCCGCAGTATAGGTTCGATCTGAAAACCATTTTGAAGGTTCCCCCGTCAGAGAAATGCCCAGCCTGGTTGCAAATTCCGATGCCGCAAAGGAAACCGTGTCCGTATAATGGGCAGCGTGCTCTTCTCCGGGGCTTTCAACAGATTGCAGATACGGTACATCGGTTCCCCAGACCGCCACAGCATCCTCAGTCATGCCGCCGGAGCAGGAAAAGTAGGTCGCTTCGATCAGTTTTCCATCATAGGTCAGAACCTGACCATCTGTTGCTGCGACTATTTTCCGGATTCTCTGTACGTCCCTCTCTTTACCGCCTTTTGCAAGAAAATCTTCCTCTGCCATATAACCCTGACAGCAGCCGGATTCGGTGCAAACCGCAGCCTGATCATGTTTGGAGGCCCCGCCAGCTGCGCGCATGATGTAGGTTCTGGCTACCACAGACTGGGCTTTTAATGCCTCTTCTTCAAAGGAAACCGGCATCTCTGCCAATAACACCGATGTCAGATAGTCATTCAGTTCCATTTCCACTGTTTGTCCATCCGCTGTTTGCACCATGATTGTTGTAAGCTCCATCGGTTCAGTCTGAGTGGATACGGACGTTTCGATCAATTCTTCCTCCCTCATGTTCGAAGGCACCGGTTTGTTCTGTGCGATTGCAACCACCGCTGCCAGCAAAACCGCCGGAACAAACAACCCCATAACCGCAGCGATGCCCATTTCTTTCCAGAATTTGTTCATATGCTTCCCTCCCGATTATATGGTAGCAACTATTGGTTTCAGATATTGTCAAAAGTGGGAATTGCTGATTTGTCAAAGGGGTACTTGTGGTGCACCCGGAGCTTCTGGAACTGCCCGCGGACACACTGACGGAATGTCATCCGCCACTCCTACATTATCCTCACCCAAATGTGCAGGGTTTCTGTTTTACGTGCTTGTATCCCTTTTACCTGTGTGCTACAATAGCAAAAAGAAGGAAGTGATATTATGACAAAGCAGTATACTGCCACACTGGTATTATTCCTGCTTCTCCTGGGATGCTTTTGCGGCTGTCGGGACGTGGCGCGATCACAACCGGTTCTTCCCCAAAATGAAGCCACCCATGATATCCAGCCAACTGAGCCACCTCTTCTGACACTGGAGCGTTTGATCATTCCCGCGATTTCCAAAAGCTACAGATGGGTTGACGGTGTGGACGGTCTGAATGAAGTCAGCATCGTGCTGCCTCATATGGATTCCGGTATGAAATGTGCTGCCGCATTCAACGCAGATATCGACAGCTACGCGGAAGAAATCATCACGGAAGTTGAAGAATGTGCCGATGGCGGGTACAGTACCCATATCACATCCGTCCGTTACGAAGCGTACTTAAACGGCAATACACTCTCCATTTTGATTATCGCCGAAACTACCACTGATGATGTGAACTACGATGTTTACAACTTCGACATCGAAACAGACGAGGCTCTGACGGTCGCAGACATGTGCAAGACATATCTGGACATTTCCTACCCAGTCTTTCTGAAATACACACAAGACCAGATTCTCTCCCACTTTGAAGCAGAGTATCCGGATTATATCGCGCAGTTCCCGGAGGATTCTAGCTTCATAAAGCAGCTGTATCTGACCAACCTATCAATCATTCAGCATTATCAGCTCTATCTGGACGACAGCGGTGCGCTGATGTTGATTGCTGACCGTCCTTCGCTCGCAGGCGCTGCCTATTATGCCGCGCTTCAGGAAGCATCTGTCAACCCGGAGAAACTTCCCGGCACAAAGGAAAGCTGGCAGTGGCTCTTCGACCTGTATCTCGGTGCTGATCTAGACAACACAGAATTCGCGCGGAACATTCTGATCACCGCTTATGAAAAAGACAAAGAAAGCTTTACGGACGCACTGAAACAGCGCCCCCGAAATGAACAGGAAACCATAGAAGCCGCAGTTTCCGGTAAAAATAACTCGAAAGGATAAAACTATGACTAAGAAATCCATTCTGTTCGACTTAGATGGTACCCTGACCGATTCCGGCGAAGGTATCATGAAATCTGCCGTCTACGCATTGTCCCATTACGGTATTGATGCGCCTTCCGAAGCAGAGCTTCGAACCTTTGTGGGTCCTCCTCTGACGGAATCCTTTGCCCGCTTCGGTGTGCCGCAGGATCAGCTTACCAAGGCCGTTGAAATCTACCGCAGCCGCTATATTCCCATCGGCCGGTTCGAAAACACCCCCTACCCCGGTATCCGTGAGTTGCTGGAAAAGCTGAAGGCCGACGGACATCGGCTGTACGTTGCAACATCCAAGCCCGAATGGATGTCCATCGAGATTCTGGAGCATTTTGATCTGGCAAAGTACTTTGATATGATCTGCGGCGCTTCGACGGACTTTTCCCGAAACAGCAAGGAGGCAGTCATTGCCCATCTTCTGGAAGAATGCGGTGCGCAGGAAAATCCCATCATGGTTGGTGACACCGCTTACGACGTGATTGGTGCCAAAGAGCATGGCATCCCTACCATCGGTGTGGACTGGGGTTACGGGCGAAATGAGGATATGGAAAAAGCCGGTGCCATTGCGATTGCCTATACGGTTGACGAGCTTTATAATCTGCTGAAATAAGGTGGTAGTATGGCACGTTTGCTTGAAATTTGTGTTGATTCTCTCGCCTCGGCCCGCGCTGCAATCCGTGGCGGTGCAGACAGAATTGAGCTTTGCAGCGCACTGGCTCTGGGCGGACTGACACCTTATCCGGAGCTGCTGCAGCAGCTTCGCGAAGAAAGTGATATCCCGGTTCGCTGCCTGATGCGTCCCCGTGCCGGCGATTTTCTGTACAGCCGGGACGAGATTGACTTGATGGCCCGGCAGATTCGCACACTGAAAGCTGCCGGTGCCAATGGTTTCGTCATTGGCTGTCTGACCGATACCGGCGATCTGGACGATGATGCCATGCAGCCGCTGATTGAAGCTGCCGGTGGTACGGGCCTGACCCTCCACCGCTGCATCGATGTTTCCTGTGATCCGATGGAAACCTATGTACAGGCCGCTTATCTTGGCTTTGATACCGTGCTGACCAGCGGCGCTGCTGCCAATTGCATGGATGGCCTGAATACCATCCGCAAGCTTCTCTCACTGCGTGACCAACATAACGGTCCGGAAGTTTTGATCGGTGCCGGTGTGAATCCCGCAAACGCGCAGAGCATCATCCAGCAGCTTCCCCAGACACGAGCTTTTCACGGAAGCTGCAAGACCATGATTGAAAGTGCTATGATCTTTCGCCGAGAGGAAGTTCCCATGGGGCTTCCCAGCCTTGACGAATGGCATATTCAGCAGACCGATGTAGAACAGGTCCGCACCCTGAAAGCTGCCATCAGCATATAACAACAGCCCGGTACGATACGTACCGGGCTGTGAATATTCTTATGCTCTTTGCAAGTGTTCCCGTAAAAAATTTCTTGCGTTTTCCGGAGACATTTCCATCACCAGTGCGATTTCAGATGTCAGCAAGCGTTCTGCATCCCGCAGGAAATTATCATCAGCCTGGTGGAACTTCCTGCCCGCAGCCTGCTGGTCAGCCTTGTAACGATAAAGCGTTGCAACCATCTGCATCAAGGCAATGCGATCTCCACTGCTTATCAGTTCACGATAATACTGCTTTCTCCGGTTCTCTTCCTGAATCCAGCAGTCTTTATGGGCCTCGTCAGAATCAATCAGCAGGGAGAGTTCTTCCTTTGAAAGAACAGCTTTCAGTTTCGCCAAAGCAGTAGGATTATCCGCCGGTAAATAGAAACGTGACTCTGCCTGTGTCAGCGGTTCCAGCACAAGATAGAGTGTTCGTTTTCTGTTCACCAGCTGTTTCTCAGTGCCAATCACACGACACACACCGTGAATGCCGTATACTACCCAATCGCCAACCTGATACATTCTTGATCCCCCCGTAAAATCCGCCGCAAACACCCCTTATATGTTGTATTGTAGCACAATTAGCTCAAAAATTCATGTAGTAAAAATGCCAAAAATTACATGTCCGTTTTATGAAAAATATTGCCGCAGCAGTTCTTTTACTGCTGCGGCAATGTCTTAAATTGTCTCGACTTTAATGGTGTTGGTATTACCGGACTGGCCGTTGATGGGGCCACCGGTCAGCAGAATGTTGTCACCGGGCTGCAGGTTCAGCACCTTGGCGGCAGTTCCCTTTGCGCAGTAGAACATGACATCCATATTGGGATAGGATTCCGTCAGAACCGGGGTAACACCCCAGCTCATGGACAGGCGGCGCCAGATCTTGACGTCTGTGGTCATGCCGATGATATCCACAGGGGTACGGAAACGGCTGACCAGCATAGCCGTCTTGCCGGAAACAGAGCAAACCACAATGGCCTTGGCATTCAGATCAATTGCCATGGAACAGACCGCGTGGGAAATGCTGTCCAGATTATCCTTACCGGTATACTCAGTAGAGAGGAAACGATGCTTATAGTCAGTGTGTTTTTCAGTGTATTCCGCAATCTGAGCCATAGCCTTAACCGCCTCCACGGGATACTTACCGGCAGCAGATTCGCCGGAGAGCATCACACAGGAAGTACCGTCGTAAACCGCATTTGCCACGTCGGAAATCTCCGCTCTGGTGGGGCGGGGATTGCTCATCATGGATTCCAGCATTTCCGTTGCGGTGATCACGCGCTTACCAAGCATGCGGCACTTGCGGGTCAACTGCTTCTGCACGGAAGGAACCTCCACGTAAGGAATTTCCACACCAAGGTCACCGCGTGCGATCATGATGCCGCCGCAGATCTCACAAATTTCTTCCACATGATCAACACCGGAGCGGTTTTCAATTTTAGCAATGATTTCGATATCCTCACCGCCATTGTCATCCAGAAACCTGCGAAGATCCTTAGCATCCTGTGCCGTAGAAACAAAGGAAGCAGCAACATAATCCACGCCGTTTTTGATGCCAAAGAGCAGATCCGCTTTGTCCTGCTCAGAGAGGTACGGGCCGGACATGACTTTATTGGGGAAGCTCATGCTCTTCTTGTTGCTTAAGATACCGCCGGTGATAACCGTGCAGATCACGTCTGTATCGGTCAGCTCTTTAACCTCGAAGACAACCATACCGTTGTTGACCGTAACCTGATCGCCAACGTTCAGATCCTTAGCAAGGTTCTTGTAGTTTACCGCGACTTTGGACTCATCGCCTTCGATTTCCTCGGTGGTGAAAGTGAAGGTATCGCCATCATTCAGCATGATTTTTCCGTTCTTGAATGTACGGATACGATATTCAGGACCCTTGGTATCCAGCATGATGGCAATGGGCAGATTCAGCTTCTCCCGGACACGCTTAATCAGTTCAATTTTCTTCTGATGTTCTTCGTGGCTACCATGGGAGAAGTTCAGGCGGGCAACATTCATGCCGGCCTCCATCATTTTTGTCAGGACTTCCTCATTTTCACTGGAAGGGCCAATGGTACAAATCACTTTTGTTTTTCGCATAAGATTTACTCCTGTTTTGTATATAAATAACAAATCAGTCCAATGGTACTTGGTCGATTTAACGAAACCATTCTATCACAGGCAGGTCATCGCGTCAATTAAAAAATCAAAAAAGGAACTGGACATCATAATGCCGCAGCCAGAAATCCACCTGCAGCAGATACGCCATCGTCTGAGGTCCACGCATCAACTGACCGTACCACGGCCACTCCTCCTCTTTCCCAAGCATCCGGCATATATCACCCCGATTGACCAGATGGAACAGCGGCGCGTGGATATCATCCAGCAGCTGCTGCAGGCGCGTACGGACAAGCTCTGTATATCGCGGGTCAAAGGTTTTGGGATACGGACTCTTCTTTCGCCAGAGCACCTCTTGAGGCAGCAAATCAGATAGTGCCGTACGGAGCAATCCTTTTTCCTTCCCCTGATAATCCTTGAATTCCCACGGCACACCATACAGGTATTCTGCGATCCGGTAATCGCAGAAAGGAACGCGGACTTCCAGTCCGCTGTACATGCTCATGCGATCTTTACGGTCCAGAAGCGTCTGCATAAACCACCTGAAGTTCAGATTTACCATTTCCTTCATTCGACGCTCCTGCGGCGAGGTTCCGGGAAGAATGTCGCTCTGGGTGCAGGTATCCCTATACCGATCATGAATATAGTCCAATGGTGAAATCTTAGTTTTAACCGCACTGCTGAGCAAACTGCTCCTTAGCGCGGCATTCTGCGACCACGGGAATCCGGACAGCGCGCGTACCTGTGGATCCCGATACCAGGGATAACCGCCGAATATCTCATCGGCACATTCTCCGGACAGGGCTACCTTTACAGACTTCCGGATTTCCTTACAAAATACCAACAAAGAGAAATCCACATCCGCCATACCCGGCAAATCACGGGCAATGGTTGCTTCTTCCAGAACAGACACCAATTCATCCGGCCCAAGAACTGTCCAATGGTGGTCTGACCCCAGATAATTCTGCATCAGGTTAATATAGTATGTATCGGAATTGGGTTGGAATTTCCCCGGAACGAAGTACTTTTCGTGATCCACATAGTCCACAGAGAAGGTCTGCAGCCGCTGACCTTTCTTTGCCATCTCCCCGGCGCAGACTGCACTGATCAGGCTGGAATCCAGTCCGCCTGACAAGAATGTGCCGACAGGAACATCCGATACCATCTGCCGCCGGATGGCATCCAGCACGAGATATCGGACATGGGAAACGGTATCTTCAAAATTCTCCTGATGCTCCCGATCCTGAAGTTTCCAGTAGCGCTGAATGGTCAGTTTTCCACCTTCGAAATATCCGCAGCAGCCCGGTTCCAGTTCCTGCATTCCTTTGAATATACCGCAGCCCGGTGTCCTTCCCGGTCCCAGTAGGATCAATTCGGATGCGCCCTGCGGATCCAGCTGCGCGCGCACAGACGGATTGCACAGAATGGTCTTCATTTCCGACGCAAAGAGCAACCCGCCCTGATGCAGCATATAAAACAGTGGTTTTACGCCGATCCGGTCTCTTGCCAGAAACAGTCGTTTCTTTCCTGCTTCCCAAACACCGAAGGCAAAAATTCCGTTGAGTTGTTCAAGACAGCTTTCCCCCCACTGCGCATAGGCATGCAGCACCACCTCCGTATCGGAATGACCATCAAAGCGGTGCCCATTCTGAATCAATCGCGCACGTATCTCTTCCGTGTTATACAATTCTCCGTTATACACCAGAACATAGTGTTCCCCACCGTAATGAAGCTCCATCGGCTGCGCGCCGCCGGCCGGATCAATGATCGCCAGACGGCTGTGCAGCAGGCAGCAGTTCTCCTTCTGCCAGATTCCTGCCGCATCGGGTCCACGCCGCGCCATGGACTTTAACATCCGGTCCAGAGTTTCTTGTTTTGCCTCCAGAGAAAGAATTCCCGCAATAGCACACATGTACATCCCTTCCTTTCATCTTCCGTATTCTATGCGGCGGCAGTCCGTTTCGTCATGCATGTTTTTCCGGAATCTGGTTATACTGGCTATGGTGATGAAGATGACAGATGATCGTCAAATGCTCAGTTCCATCTTAAAAACATCCCAGATGGGGCAAATCAGGATTCAAAACGTTCTGGATACATCTATGCGTCCGGCATTGCGAAAAGCGCTGCAGACGCAGCAGCAGGAATACCGCTCCATCGAAGCGGAAGCGCATTATCTAGCTTCTCAACGGGGCTGGGAGCTGCGGGATATCCAACCCGGCAAGCGTCTGATGACCGGAATGCGTACCCACATGGCACTCAGTCGCGGAAATTCCGACTCCAAAATTGCTGATATGATCATACAGAGCAATACCTGCGCCATGATCACCGGACTGAAGGATTTACATCAGTATCAGCAGCAGGACACACAGGTCAGCGCACTGTCGCAGCGACTGCTGGACTGTGAAACGGCAAATATTCGCCAGATGCAGCCATTCCTATAAACGGGCGGAACCTCAAGCCGGTTCCGTCCGCACATTTTCTGCTACTGGCGCATATCATAATCCGAATGAGGAAAGGAGTGAGCCATTTGAATGCCACGGGATACATAACCGTCCATGCCTACACAAGCTTTGCCCTGCTGCCGCTGAAAGACGTAGCTGTGACCGTCACCGCACCGGACGGAACGGCCATTGCCATGCGGCTGACGGACCGCAATGGCCAGATTACCCCCATTGAAATACCGGTACCGGAGCGAAGTGCTTCTTTAACACCCGATGCCGGTGAAGTTCCATTCACCGCCGTCAACCTCTATGCAAGGCTGCGGGGTTATGAACAGATCGAAATTGAAAATCTGCAGGTCTTTGCGGATACAACCACCAATCAGAATCTGGAAATGATTCCTCTCTCGGAATTGCCCGGTGCGTGGAATCAGACTGAAATCTTTGATACACCCAGACAAAATCTCTAGGAGGTAACCTATGCCGACCGTTCTTCCTTATGTACCCCAGCGAATCACGGTGCACCTCGGTACGCCCAACTCCGATGCACAGAATGTCACAGTTTCTTTTTCCGACTATGTGAAAAATGTAGCATCCAGCGAGATTTACCCAACGTGGGATGAAAGCGCCCTGCGGGCAAACATCCTTGCCATTACATCTTTCGCACTGAACCGGGTTTACACGGAATTTTACCGCAGCCGCGGCTATGACTACGACATCACCAATTCCACAGCTTTTGATCAGTATTTTGTCAACGGACGCAGCTTCTTCGATAATGTATCCCGCATTGTAGATGAACTGTTTGATGATTACCTCCGACGGCCCGGCTTTGTGGAGCCGCTGGCAGCCAAGTTCTGCAACGGAACCACCGTCACCTGCGAGGGTCTCAGTCAGTGGGGCAGTCAGAATCTGGCACAGCAGGGATATACCTCCACCGAGATTCTGGACAGTTATTATGGCGATGTGGAAATCGTCACCAACGCACCCATTCAGGGTATTACCACCTCATATCCCGGCACACCGCTGCGACGGGGTACCACAGGGCCCAGTGTTGTAACCGTGCAAGCCTCTCTGAATCGAATCGCGCAAAGTTATCCTGCCATTCCGAAGATTCCCGTGGTCGACGGAATCTTCGGCAGCCGGACGGAGGCAGCTGTACGGAAATTTCAGGAGATCTTCAACCTGAGTCCGGACGGTATCGTCGGTCCGGCCACTTGGTATGCGCTGGTGCGGATTTATGTGGCCGTCACAAGGCTTGCCGAGCTGCGCAGTCAGGGACAGCGATTCTATGCCAATTCCTGGGCCACAACCGATCCGATTGAACAGGGCGACACCGGCATTAAGGTGGAACACCTGCAGTATATGCTCTCCGTCCTCTCCGCGTATATTCCGGAGATTCCGCCTGTGAATATTGATGGCATCTTCGGCAATGCAACACGAGCAGCAGTCATAGCAGCACAGCGGCGGTTCGGTCTGCCGCAAACCGGCATTGTGGATTTCCAGACATGGGATGAAATCTACGATCAATTCTCCGGCATTGAAAATACCACCCTGCGTGGCGAGGAGAACTTCCCCTACACGCAGGCGATTCAAGGTCAGACTCCCCTGCGCAACCGCTATGCCCGCACATCCATCATGACCCAGTTCCCCGGCTCCGATCTTCGTGTCGGCAGTCAGGATCCCGTCAGACAGGAGGTGGTTCGATGAGACCCGGTGAATCCTTCGTAGGCCAGCCGATCAGGAGTTTGCAGACCATGCTTCGGGTTCTTGCCGAGCATGATGACCGCTATCAAGCAGTTGTTCCTGACGGTGTTTACAGTCCCCAGACCATGCAGGCAGTTGCACAGTTTCAACGTGTTCATGGACTTCCCGTTACCGGTGTCACCGATCAGCAGACATGGGAAGAAGTGGTCAGGCGATACGAACCCGCCCTGATTTTTATGGACGAAGCACAGCCCGTGGAAGTCATATTGAATCCGAACGAAGTTCTGCTTCTTGGGGATGACAGCCCCTACTTATATGTGGCGCAGGCAATGCTCATCGTGCTGGCAGAGGTTTATGCCAGTATTACCGCACCACAGTCCACCGGAATACTCGATGATGCCACTGCCGACGCGCTTTCATCATTTCAGGCCCTCTCCGGCCTGCCTGTAACAGGAAATCTTGACAAGCACACATGGAAGCATCTGGCTCTGCACTTCCCTCTTGCCGCCAATTTGGGGCAAGGTCAAAATCAGTCAGCAGGAAGCAATCCGAAAAAATCCTATTTGTGAATTTTTTGGCAACATCGACGCATAAGTCTTGATTCAACAGCTCAACTTAAATATAATATGGGATACACAATAGGTACAACCATCTGCATCTACCCCCACGGAGGACGCGTCCATGTTCATCAACGACTGGAAAAAAGAAGTTTTTACAATTCCAAATATGCTGAGCCTGTTCCGGTTGGTTCTCATTCCTGTTTATGTGGATATTTACATGAATGCCACCGAAATGCGCGAGTATTTCCTCGCTGCATCCATTCTGGCTGTATCCTGTCTGACTGATATGGTGGACGGAAAAGTTGCCCGCCACTTCCACATGACATCTACCCTCGGTCAAATTCTTGATCCGATTGCCGACAAGCTGACTCAGTTCACCCTGACTCTGTGCCTGTCCATCCGGTATCCGGTATTGCGGTTTGTCCTGATCCTGTTCGTAATCAAAGAGGGATTTCAGTGTATTGCAGGCATTGCAAACCTGCGCAGAGGTAAGATTCTCCCCGGCGCTCTGATGGCAGGAAAGGTCTGTACCACCATTCTGTTTGTCAGTCTGATTGTTCTGGTACTGCTTCCGGATCTGAAACCCGGTATTGTCAATGCCATTGCCGCTATAGATACAGCCTTTCTTTTCATCTCGTTCATCAACTATATTTTTGCCTACTACGGCAAAAATTCCAAAATTCAGGATTTCTGAGCAAAAACTAAGCAGCCTGCATCAGCAGGCTGCTTTTCCATTCAAAATGTCAGGCAGCGGCATAGATTGTGCCGCTGCCGATGTAATAGGATTCTCTTTCGCAGGCATCGTCTGTCACGAGTCCGCCGTCGGGTTATCCGCGAAATCCTCCACGGCATCGGCTTTCCCCACGCTGCCTGTTGTGTATGATTATTATAGCATCTGCAAAGGAAGATTCATGAAGAATCCTTGGCTGGAATCTAAATAATTTATGACCGGAATCGGACAAAAATGCCGCCCATCGGGCGGCATTCTGATTAACCGGGATAAAGATTGGTCAGATAGATCAAATACGGCAGCACCAGACTGAAAATACTGATAATCCAGGGGAACAGCGTCTTTCTGGAACAGAACATCAGCAGCAGGCAGAATCCGGTTACCAGCAGCGGGCCGAATACTGCGTAATTGCGGGTTACCATCATGGCAAACTCACCGCTAGACTGCAGGTTCATACCCACAGCTTCCGGCAGACGGTTGCTGTTTGCAATCGCAATGCGAATGGCCAGATACACCACAGGCGCAGCCATGATCAGCTTGCGCAGTTTGTAGATCCAACTGCAGATGCTTCCGATCACAGAACCGACCTTGTCGCATACAGATTTTGTTTTTTCAAAAAAAGTACCAGTATTGCTCATAAGCTGCCTCCGGGCGGGGAATTTCTACCAGTATAGCACATTTTTCAAGGGCTTTCAAGTATCAGGGACGCTTGTTCTCCCGATACAATGTCGCAAGTCCCTTTACCAGCAGGTCTTTATCGTAAATAATCTTTCTCTTACACATGGGCAGTACGAATTTTGCGATGCCGCCGGTGGCAATGACGGTGGTTTCGTAGCCCAGTTCTGCCTCCATGCGCTCAATCATGCCGTCAATCATGCAGGCAGCACCCATCATAATGCCGCTGCGCATGCAGTCGATGGTATTGCGGCCAATGGCCTTCTTCGGCTGATCCAGCTGAAGGCCGGGCAGTAATGCGGTACGGTCCGTCAGGGCATCCATGGAGATCTTCACACCGGGCATGATGCATCCGCCGACCATAGCACTGTTCTTATCCAGCACGATCATCGTAGTCGCGGTACCCATATCCACAATGATCATGGGTGCCTTATGCTCCCGCAGGGCAGCAACGCAGCCGACCACCAGATCCGCACCGGTCTGGGAAGGATTTTCAATCTGGATGTTCAGACCGGTCTTCAGACCGGGGCCAACTACCAAAGCGGCTTTGCCAGTCAATTTCTTAACTGCCGTCTGCATGGAATTGAGCACCTGCGGTACCACGGAAGCAATGATGGAGCCTTCAATATCCTGCTTCTCGACACCGTAAATCTCCAGAATCATCTTCAGGTCAATGCAGTATTCATCCGAAGTTTTTGTCGCATCCGTACGCAGGCGGGCTTCGAAGCGAATATCACTGCCTTCCACGCCGCCCAACACAATATTAGAATTACCAACATCAATCGTCAATATCATAAGAATTCCTCCAAATTTTCCTGCCTGAGAATCCGGCAATTGACAATTTTTCCGTTTTCTGTTTCGATCAGGCCTGCGCTGCCGCCATAATAGCCGCAGCTGCCGGGATTCAGAACCCAAAGGCCGTCCTCCTCCTGATGGCAATCGGCAATGTGGGTATGGCCGTAGAGTGCGGCGGCAGCTTTGCACTTTCTGGCATCAAGCAGGAGCATGTCCAGCCGCTGTTTGACCATGTGCCGGTGACCGTGGGTCAGATACATGTTCACACCATCAAACTTACGAATCTCAATCTCCTGCACAAAGGGCGGGCAGCGGTAACGGTCACAGTTTCCCGGAACCTGCACCATGGGAATATCGTCATATTCTTCCGCAATCGCGACAGCGTCATCATAGTGATCGCCCAGATGGATCATCCGGTCAGGCCTCACTGCTTCAATGCAGCGGCGCATAAAGCTGAGGGAACTGTGCGAGTCCGACAGAACAAGTATCTTCATGGAAACAACTCCTTTTACGGGATATCTGGAGTATAGCACATCCGGTACAGAATTTCCACTTAAATTTCATTCACCGCAGGCGCGTCCCCTGCATATACTGCTTCCAAGAGGTTATCTTTGCAGTCTATGAAGGAGGTATTCCATGGAAAACGTTCCCAATCTTCCAGACAATTTTTCGATGCAGGAAGTTCTGCGCATGGCCGCCTCACCGGCAGGTCAGCAGTTGATTGCCCTGCTTCGTCAGCAGGACGGCAATGCGTTTCAATCTGCCATGTCCAGCGCCGCAGCCGGCGATTACACGCAGGCAAAACATGCCATAGAGAAATTAATGGCAGATCCACAGGCTCAGAAACTGTTGAAACAGTTGGGGAGGTAATTACTTGGACGAAATGGAAGATAAATTAAATGCGATTCTCGGAAATCCCCAGCTGATGCAGCAGATCATGTCCATGGCCCAGTCACTGGGCCAATCTGCTCCGGAATCACCGCCGCCTCCCAGGCAGGACCCCTCCCCCACCATGTCCGAGCTTGATCCGGCGATGATCGGCAAATTTATGAGTCTGGCAGGAAAAACCAATATTGACCAGAATCAGAAGGCACTCCTATGCGCATTGCAGCCGTACTTAACACAGCAACGAATTCAAAAACTTGAAAAGGCCATGCGCGCAGCGCGGCTGGCCGGTGCCGCATCGACTCTTCTTCCAAACGGAATTCCATTTCTAACAGGCAGGTGAAACCCGTGTACAACCGTTACATTCCCCAATCGGATGGCTCTTTTCAGAAAAACCGTGTTGCTGACCATCGCGCGCCGCCACAGTCGCGGCAGCACGCTTCTCAGCATCCTGTTCAGCCACAGCAGGAGCCATCCTGCACTCAAACAATCCCGCGCAGCTATCAGAGCACCAGCGCAACCGGCTTTCTAAAACGGATCCTGCCGAAAGACTTTGACACCGGTGATTTACTGGTTGTTTTGCTGCTACTTCTCATGGCCGGTGACTGTGAAGATGACAAAACCACCACATTGCTGACTCTGATCCTGTATTTCTTCCTGTAAACGAAAAATTTAAACCTCTTTACAATCCGTCGATTTTTGATATAATACGGACATTCTGCCCGAAGGGAGTATGTCCATGAAGACAAAGAAAAAACTTTTTATCATCCCCGCAGTGGTGCTTACCGTCTGTGTTCTGCTATTTTCAGGCATTTTCGTATATCTGCAGATTTGCGACTGGGGTTTTGCACGGCGCGTTCCTCTGGTTGAGCAGCTGTGCCGTATGGACATGGTTCGTGCTGCCGAAAGCTGGCTTGATACAAAGGAGGGTTCTGACCGTCACGGACAAATTGTGGAGCTTTATAACTCCCACAAACCTTTGGCGCAAGGTTATCCCGTCACAATGGATGACAACTGGTGCGCTGCCTTTGCCAGTGCCATTGCAATTGCACAGAAGCACACCGATATCATTCCCACGGAGTGCGGATGTGAGCGTCAGATCGGTCTGTGGCAAAAGCTGGGACGCTGGGAAGAAAACGACAATTACATGCCACTCCCTGGCGATTATATCTATTATGCGTGGGACGAACGGTTCAGCATTGGTGACTGCACCGGCTGGGCAGACCATGTGGGCATCGTGGTCGGTACCTCCGGTCCGTTTATCAAGGTCATCGAGGGAAACCGGAACGATATGGTCACATACCGTGTCATCCTGCGTGGCAACTGGCAGATTCGCGGCTATGGCTTGCCCGATTACGCATCAAAATAAGCGCAAAAAACCGGCTGTGGAAAACCACAACCGGTTTTAAAATTACTTTGCAACGAAGCCAACCTTCTTGTAGACCTTGCGCAGGGTCTTTTCGGCAACATAGGATGCCTTCTGGGCGCCGTCACGGTAAACGGACTCCAGATATGCCTTGTCCTTCATCAGGCGCAGGGACTCCTCACGGATGGGGCGCAGATGTTCCACAACTGCCTCGCCAACCACAGGCTTGAACTTTCCGTAGCCACAGCCGATAAATTCGTTTTCGATTTCTTCGAAAGTCTTACCGGTAACAGCTGCATAGATGGTCATCAGGTTTGCAACACCGGGCTTGTTTTCCTTATCATAGCGGACGCAGTTTTCGGTGTCGGAGTCGGTGATAGCGCGCTTGAACTGCTTCATGACCACCTCGGGGGGATCCATCAGCAGGACACGGCCAGTGTCCTCATTCTCGGACTTGGACATCTTGGCTGTGGGATTGGTCAGGCTCATGACGCGGGCGCCAACCTTGGGGATGAAGGGTTCGGGAATCTTGAATACATCGCCATAGATGCCATTAAAGCGGCGGGCAATGACATGCGTCAGTTCCACATGCTGCTTCTGATCTTCGCCCACGGGAACAAGATCAGGCTGATACAGCAGAATATCAGCAGCCATCAGGCTGGGATAAGTAAACAGGCCTGCATTGATATTGTCAGCATTCTTCGCAGATTTATCTTTAAACTGGGTCATGCGGCTCAGCTCGCCGAACTGGGAATAGCAGTCCAGAACCCAGCCCAGCTCAGCATGTTGATGCACATGGGACTGGATAAACAGGGTGTTCTTCTCAGGGTCCAAACCGCAGGCAATATACTGTGCCAGCTGCTCCAGCGTGCGGCGGCGCAGGTCCGCAGGATTCTGACGGACAGTAATGGCATGAAGGTCAGCCATGAAGTAGAAACAGTCAAACTGGTCTGCACGTTCTGCCCAGTTCTTGACAGCACCGAGGTAAGAGCCCAGCGTCAGGTCGCCGGAGGGCTTGATACCGGAAAGCATTCTCTTCTTGGGTGCATTGATTTCAGTGATAATCTCGCTCATAATGGTCACTTTCCTTTTCCGAAAATCATTATTAGATATATTAGCACAGTTATTTCCATTGTGCAAGGGTAATTTCTATCTGAGGTTTATTGATTTCTATGTCTGTTTATGCTATAATCTCGCCAGAATGACAAAAGAAAATGAGGTTGAAATTTATGGATTATCAAGCTTTAGCTGAGCTGCTTTTTCCCGATGTGACCGACACCCCCGAAATGCTGGAGGAGCGCTTCCCTCTGCGTGATGTGGCAGAAGGTGCCGTCGTCACCCGTATGGCTCCCTCCCCCACCGGCTTTGTCCATCTGGGCAATCTGGTGCAGGGCATGATCTCCGAGCGTATGGCCCACCAGAGCGGTGGTGTGCTGTTCCTGCGCGTGGAGGACACCGATGCCAAGCGTGAGGTTCCCGGCGCTGTGGAGGTTCTGATTGACTCTCTGAAGCACTACAACATTCTCTTCGACGAAGGCGCTACCCACACCGGCGACAACGGTGTTTACGGTCCCTACCGCCAGCGCCAGAGAGCTGCCATCTACCATGTGTATGCCAAGAAGCTGGTCAGCGAAGGACAGGCATATCCCTGCTTTGCTACCGAAGAAGAGCTGGCCGCCATGCGTGAAAAGCAGGAAGCAAACAAGGAGACCACCGGTTACTATGGCAAATATGCCATCTGGCGTGACCGCAGCATCGAGGAAATCAAAGAGCAGATCGCTGCAGGCAACCCCTGGGTGCTCCGTTTCCGCTCCACCGGTTCCATTGAGAACCAGTTCAAATTCGACGATCTGGTTAAGGGCAAGCTGACCATCACCGAAAACGATGTGGATCACGTCCTGCTGAAGTCCGACGGCATCCCCACCTATCACTTCGCCCATGCGGTGGACGATCACCTGATGCGCACCACCCATGTTGTCCGTGGTGACGAATGGCTGCCCACCCTGCCCTTCCACATCCAGCTGTTCAAGGCTCTGGGCTTCAAGCTGCCCAAGTATGTCCACATCGGACCGCTGATGAAGATGGACGGCAACTCCAAGCGCAAGCTCAGTAAGCGTAAGGACCCCGAACTGGCCCTGACCTACTATAAGGCAGAAGGCTTCCCCATCAAGGCTGTGCAGGAATACCTGATGACCGTTCTGAACTCCAATTTCGAGGACTGGCGCCGCGCCAATCCCGACGTCCCTGTGGATTCCTTCAAGTTCAGCCCCAAGAAGCTGAACCCCGCAGGCTCCCTCTTCGACTATGCCAAGCTGACCGACGTTTCCAAGAATGTCATCTCCCGCATGGATGCAGAAGAAGTTTACACCCTGCTGGTTGAGTGGGCCAAGGAATTTGATGCTGACTTTGCCGCAAAACTGGAGTCCGATCCCGCTTTCGCAACTTCTATTCTGGCCATCGGCCGCGGCGGCAAGAAGCCCAGAAAGGATCTGGCCGTCTGGAAGGATGCCAAGGATTACATGGGCTTCTTCTATGACGAGTATCTCCAGAAGCCCGTTTTCGACGAGAAGTTCAGCAATGAAACCATCATCGATGCCCTGACCCGTTTCCTCGAAAAGTTCGATATCGCAGACGATTCCGCTGTCTGGTTCGAAAAGGTCAAGGAAATCACCAATGATATGGGCTTTACCACAGATATGAAGGCCTACAAGGCTGATCCTTCCGCTTTCCCCGGCACCGTCGCAGATATCTCCACCTTCATCCGTCAGGCTGTCACCGGTAAGACCAATTCCCCCGATCTGTATACCGTCATGCAGATTCTGGGCTATGAGCGCACCGTTGCCCGCATCAAGGCAACCATCGCATCCCTTTAATAGCAAAGAGGACATCCAGCAGGATGTCCTCTTTTCATTTAGATTTCAATCAGTTCGTATTCCTTGCTGCCGATTCCCAGCTTCACCGCATGATCAATAGCGGACTTCCAGTTGGTCTCCGGATGAGTATCCGTAAAGTGATCGTGGTGGACATGCGGCTTTTCATCAAGGATACTGCCTGCAATGACGGGCTGCGCATTGGCTGCATCCGCACAGGCCATATCCAGTGCCACAGGGTCAAAGGATGCAAACATACCAACGTTGGGAATGATGGGCACATCGTTCTCAGAATGGCAGTCGCAGTAGGGAGAAACGTCCACAACCAGACTGATGTGGAAATTGGGACGATCCTTCAGAACTGCTGCTGCATACTCTGCGATCTTGCAATTGAGGATATCATTGGATTCGTCATTGGCAGCTTTGACCGCATCCATGGGGCAGATACCAATGCAGCGGCCGCAGCCAACGCACTTGCTGTGATCAATGGATGCCTTTTTGTCCGTAATCGTAATCGCACTGTGGGCGCATACCTTCACACAGGCACCGCAGCCAACACATCTGCGGTTGCTCACCGTGGGCTTGCCGGCAGAATGCATCTCCATCTTACCGGCACGGGAACCGCAGCCCATACCGATATTCTTCAGGGCACCACCGAAACCGGTGGATTCATGACCCTTGAAGTGATTCATGGAAATAAAAATATCTGCATCCATCACAGCGCGGCCGATCTTGGCTTCCTTGACATAGTCACCGTCAATCGGAACCAGCGTTTCATCCGTGCCCTTCAGACCGTCGGCAATAATCACGTGGCAACCGGTTGTGAAGGGATTGTAGCCGTTCTCATAGGCAGCTTCCAGATGATCCAGTGCGTTCTTGCGACGGCCAACGTAAAGTGTATTGCAGTCGGTCAGGTAGACACGGCCACCCTGTTCCTTGATCAGATCCACGACTACCTTTGCGTAGTTGGGGCGCAGATAGGACAGATTACCCGGTTCACCGAAGTGAATCTTGATTGCAGTATACTTATTGCTGAAGTCAATACCCTCCAACATACCTGCTTTCTTTACAAGACGAGCCAGCTTCTGGGGCAGGTTTTCACGGGGTGTGGTGCGAAAATTTGTAAAATACACTTTGGATGCCATAATTTTTCCTCCGTTATTTGTTGCTTCTGCAACCAATATATCCGGAAACGGGATTCTTGTCAACCAGAGAAATAATCATTGACAAAACTAAAACACTACGATATAATACTTAAGCGCTTGCGAGAGTGTTGGAATGGTAGACAAGCACGTTTGAGGTGCGTGTGGTTATGCCGTGTGGGTTCGAGTCCCATCTCTCGCACCATAAAACCGGTCATCCCTTACGGGATGGCCGATTTTTTAATACTTGAGGCGGGACTCGAATCATCGAATGCAAGGCTCCGGTGGAGCCTTGCCCGATTCCGGCTCGACGGAATCGACACCTTACGATGTGCCTGCGGCATATCGGCAACGAGTCCCATCTCTCGCACGAACGCAATACCATTTCGCCGTTGAAATACCGGCGCAAATACTCTATAATCCAGTTAGAGAAACTTGAATTCTGCGGAGATGTATCATTGATGAGAAATAGAATCGTCGACGAAGAGATAATGCTTGTTCGGTATTATCCTAATTACAAGACAACTTTGGAATGGTATCAAGATTTGGACTTATGCAAGCAAGTAGACAACAGAGATGCCGCCTATGATTTAGATTTATTAAAGTGTATGTATAAATACTTGAATAAACATGGTGATTTGTTTTACATCAAATTCAAAAACAGATTATGCGGTGATGTATGCTTACAACCAAGTGGTGAAGTCAATATTGTAATAGCAAAACCTTTTCAGAATAAGCACATAGGCAGACGGGTTATTAAGGAGATCATTCAATTAGCCAAGGAGAAACAGATTCCAGAATTGCACGCTGAGATATACGCCTTTAATACGCAGTCTCAAAAAATGTTCCAAAGTATTGGCTTCGTAAAAGTGGATGCTGAACAATATGTGTTAGTTGTGTAAATCCCAATTAATCTAACTACTCCTATCCACCTCCTGCGGGCTTCCGCAGGGGCATTCTTTCTATGTGACTAAGTCACGCTCCGCTCGCCCCGGTCACTTGAAACTCCCGGGAACTACTGGTATAATAAAGAAAAAAATCGCGAGGTGATCCTATGGATCTGAATGAACTGAAACAAAAAATGGATCAGGCCAATTACATCTATGATGATACACTGGCTACGGTCCTTTATGTTGCCCTGACCCTTGGACGGCCACTTCTGATTGAAGGTGCCGCCGGTGTCGGCAAGACCGAAATTGCAAAGGTCATGGCATCCGCGCTGGATCGTGATCTGGTGCGCCTGCAGTGCTATGAGGGTCTGGACGAAAGCAAGGCACTGTATGAATGGAACTACCAGAAGCAGCTGCTTTCCATTCAGGTAAACATGAATCAGGAAAACCGGGATGAACTGACCGCTTCCCTCTTCCGTGATGAATACCTGCTGGAGCGCCCGCTGCTGCAGTCCATCAAGTCCGAAAAGCCTGTGGTGCTGCTGATTGATGAGATTGATAAGGCCGATGAGGAATTCGAAGCCTTCCTGCTGGAGCTGCTGTCCGATATGCAGGTTTCCATTCCTGAAATCGGCACCATCAAAGCCAGAACAATTCCTTTTGTGGTACTGACATCCAATCGCGCCCGTCCCCTGTCTGAAGCGCTGCGCCGTCGCTGCGCATACCTGTACATCGAATACCCCGACATGGAGAAGGAGCTGGCGATCCTCCGTGCCAAGCTGCCCCATGTGGATGACCGTCTCTGCGCGCAGGTTGCTTTGGCTGTACATAACCTGCGAAACAACGACAGCATTCTGAAAAAGCCTTCCATTGCGGAAACACTGGACTGGGCCGCCGCACTGGATGCGCTGGGTATCCGGGAGCTGACTCCCGACGCGCTCCGGCAAACTGCAGGCTTCATTCTGAAAAACAGCGAAGACATCGCCGCGATTCAATCAGCGCAGGAGCCGCCCCATACATGCAATTGCAGTCACCACGGAGGACATCACCATGGCTGACCCGCAGGTCTACCTGGAGAAGCTGTCAGCCTTTTCCCGGATGCTCCGTCACGAAGGTCTCAGCGCCAGTCCGCAGGAAACAGCAGATGCCTGCCGCATCCTTCTGGAAATCGGTTTCGAGAATAAGCCTCTGGTGCGGGAAGCACTTTGCAGTATCTACGCAAAGTCACGGGAGGAACAGCTGATTTTCCAGCGCACTTTTGACGGTTTCTTCATCAGTGAGGAAGCCATGCGCCAACAGGCGCAGGAGCAAATGCAGCGGGAAGCCGAAATGGATGCGATCCGCAGGGAATCCATGGACGATCTGCAGGTTAACGGACAGCCCATGATGCTCAGTGAAGAGCAGCGCAATGCCTATGCATCCATGTCTGCACAGGACCGGCAGAAACTGCTTGATTTTCTGGACCGGTACAAGGCCAGTGCCGAGCGGAACCCCAACCTTTACGGCAACTTCATCCACTCCGTCTTTACCAAGTCTCTGCTGGAACAGCAGATGCGGATGGAAGATGCTGCCGTCAGTGCAGCGGCGGCTGATCCCGAAATCGGACTTCTCTTCCGGGATATCTCTGAATTTCAGGATCATGAGATCCCGAAAGCCATCTCAGTCATCCAAACCATCGCACAGCAGATCAACACAGAGCTTTCCGCCAAGAAGAAACATACCGGCCACAGCGGAAAGCTGGACTTCCGGAAGACCATCCGCAAAGGTCTTGAGACCGGAGGCAGCTTCTACCGGCTAAAATACAAGCGCAAACCCAGTCGCCGCAGGCATATGGTGCTTCTGTGCGATGTATCCGGCTCTATGATTCAGTTCTCGGAGTTTGCGCTGCGCTTCATCCAGATGCTCAATCAGGCATCGGACAGTTCCCGGACCTTCCTGTTCTCTGAAACCATGGTAGAAGCAGATCCTTTCAGTCTGCAAAATATGGATCTGTTCCGCAATTATGTCCGTCAGTCAGGTCTTTACGGCAAGGGCACAAACCTCGGCGAAGCACTGGAACAACTGTGCCAGCGAAGGCCGCCCATCCTGACTGATGCAACGACACTGATCGTCCTGTCGGATACCAAAACCATCGACCAGGGCAAGGCCCTTGCCATGCTGCTGGAAGCCAAGCGGCTATGCGGACGGGTCATCTGGCTTAATCCCATTCCGGAACACCGTTGGCAGTATCTACGCAGTGCGCAGATCATCTCTGCAAGCTGCAACATGATTGCCTGCAATACGCTGCAAGCACTGGCTCAGGCCTGCAGAAAGCTTGCGGGTTCATAAGGTTTTATTAAGTTATTCTCCCCTTAATTGACAGTAGCCTGCGTGAAATGCTATAATTCAGGTATACAGACAACAAGGAGGACCTGCCATGAAGATGTGC
The DNA here is from genome assembly GCA_045120675.1 of Faecousia sp. Lineage (GTDB taxonomy): Bacteria > Bacillota > Clostridia > Oscillospirales > Oscillospiraceae > Faecousia. The sequence continues at coordinate 40,304 of JBGVFB010000080.1, forward strand.
CCTAATTGCCGCAATCAGATCCCCGATGAAGCCGTATACTGCCCTATTTGCGGCACCGGTGTCGGCACCGGACCACAGTTTACACCGCAGCAGTCTTTTGTTCCAGATACCGGTTACACCGAGCCGCCCGTTTATGCAGCCGTTGTTCCTTATGTGGATCCTTATGATCATACAGCGGAATTTGACGCAGCGGACATTGCCGAAAACAAACTTTTCGCCATGGCCATGTATCTGCTGGGACCTCTTGGAATGATCATTGCGATGCTGGCCGTGCAGGATTCCCGATATACAGCTTTCCACGTGCGTCAAGCGCTGAAGCTCACCGTTGCTGAGATTCTTGGTATTCTCGTCCTCGTTGTAGCCGCATTTCTCATGTGGAGTCTGCGGATGAGGGTTTTTATGGTTTTTGTCATTGCCGTTGCAATAATCGGTCTGGTCGCAATCCATCTGCTTTGCGTTCTGCAGGTCATTCGAAGCAAGGCTAAGGAAGTCTATCTTGTACGTAATCTCCGTTTTCTGAAATAACATATAAGACAGCATGGAAAACCATGCTGTCTTTTTTTGCGCAGTGGGGTGGATTTTTTGATTTGACAGTTGTATAATGGAAGAAAAATGTGAAATCAGGTGATACCATGGATGAAATGGAACTGAAATACAAACAAATGACAGAGCCTCCGGTCAGCAAACTGATCTGCCGATTGGCCGTTCCCTGCATCATCAGTATGCTGGTCACAGCATTTTACAATATGGCTGATACCTATTTCGTTGGTATGCTGAAAAGCAATGCCGCCACCGGTGCTGTCGGTGTTGTATTCTCCATGATGGCCATCATTCAGGCTGTCGGCTTCTTCTTCGGTCAGGGCAGCGGCAATTACATTTCCCGCGAACTGGGTAAGAAGAACTATCAGGAAGCATCCAATATGGCCGCAACCGGCTTTTATGCTGCCCTGGCTTCCGGCCTGCTGATTTGTATCATCGGTCAGATTTTCTTAGAGCCGCTGGCATACCTGCTGGGTTCTACGCCCACGATTCTTCCCTATACGGAAGCATATCTTCGTGTCATCCTCCTCGGCGCACCATGGATGACTGCATCGCTGGTACTCAACAATCAGCTCCGTTTTCAGGGCAGTGCCAGCTATGCCATGGTTGGTATCGTCAGCGGCGCAATCTTGAACATTGCGCTGGATCCTTTGCTGATCTTCGTTTTTGACCTGGGTGTGGCCGGTGCCGGATGGGCTACAATCATCAGCCAGTTTGTCAGTTTCTGTCTTCTCCTGCACGGATGCTCCAAGGGCAGTAATATCAAGATTCACATCCGCAATGTCAAAGTCAAGTGGCACTATTTCGATATGATCATCCGGGGCGGTCTCCCCTCTTTGGCAAGGCAGAGTCTGGCATCTGTTGCCACAATCTGCCTGAATCATGCAGCGCAGCCCTATGGTGATGCCGCGATTGCTGCAATGGGTGTTGTTCAGCGAATTACCATGTTCGGATTTTCCACCATGTTGGGCTTTGGTCAGGGCTTCCAGCCCGTTTGTGGCTTCAATTACGGTGCAGGTCTTTATTCCCGCGTAAAGGCCGGCTTCTGGTTCTGTGTCAAGATTTCCTTCGTTTTTCTTGCTGCAGTCGGTATTCTGGGCTATGTTTTTGCGCCAAATCTGGTGGCACTCTTCCGTGATGATCCTGCTGTCATCGAATTTGGTACCCGTGCCCTTCGTTTTCAGTGTATAACGCTTTGGGTACAAAGCTGGGTCGTCATGAGCAACATGATGATGCAGTCCATCGGCAGAACAGTGCCCGCAACATTCCTTGCTGTTGCAAGACAGGGTCTGTTTTTTATCCCCATTATCCTGATTTTACCGCTGTTTTTGGATGCATTAGGAATCCAGGTAGCACAGTCTGCAGCCGACCTGCTGACCTTCTTCTGTGCGATTCCGATTCAGCTGAAGGTTCTAAAAAGCTTCACTGTAGACAACCCCCGCCGTTGACATTCTTTTTCCCCTTTGCTATAATTGTCTTATAAGAGTTTCCGACCAACAATCAAGGAGGTAACCCATATGGAAAAGAAAATCATCACCATCAGCCGTGAATTCGGCAGCGGCGGCCGCACCATCGGTCGTATGATTGCTGAGAAGCTTGGTATCCCCTTCTATGACAAGGAGCTTGTGGAGCAGATCGCACTGGAGTCCGGTTTCGCACCCAAGTATGTGGAAGAGCATGGCGAGCACTCCCCCAGTGGCAGCCTGTTTTCCTATGCCTTTGCACCTCAGGGCGTTCCCGGTGTGATGAACGGCCTGTCCACGGCAGATTTTCTGTGGAATGCACAGTGCAGTGTGATCCTCCAGCTGGCAGATAAGGGACCCTGTGTCATCGTTGGCCGTAACGCGGACTACATCCTGAAGGATCGCCCCGATGCGCTTCATGTGTATGTATTTGCGGATGTTCCCTACCGTGCGGAACGTATCGTCCGCCGCTATGGTGAGTCCGAGAAGTCTCCCGAGCAGCGCCTGGCTGAAAAGGATAAGCGCCGCCGCGTGAACTATCACCACTATACCGGCCGCACCTGGGGTCAGGCACAGAACTATGACATCTGTCTGGATACCGGTATTCTGGGCATCGAACAGTGCGCAGATATTGTGGTCGGTATCGTCAATAATTCCAAAGAGTAAACGAATTGCCCTGCACCGAAAGGTGCAGGGCTTTCTTTATACCGTTGCAGGGGTCTTATCGTCAATATGAATGTTGACACCGTTGACTTCCACGTTTTCATCGGCACAGATCAGGATGTACTTCACGCCACCAATGACGCGGGTTTCGATCAGGTCCGCACGGTCAGGCGCCACCTTAATGGAAACATCGGGGGTCTTGATTTCAAAGCGCTTGGGATCAACCACATTCTTCGGATGCAGGTCTGCTTCGAAACCGAAGGCTTCGTCGTAGTCCACGCTGAACTTTGCAACATGGTTATCCGAAACACCACATTCTTTGAGTACCTGCTTCACATCGTCCTTGGCAATCATCAACGGTTCTGCCATTTTTGCTTCCTTGTGCATTTCGATGCGCTGGCAGATCTGATTGTGGACCTCCTGGACCACCTCCATGCTGCATTCTTCGCCGAGCGCGGTGGTCAGCAGCGCTTCAAAGGACTTCTTCTGCTCCGCGGCAGGCTTGGGGATGGGGGTATCGAACAGCGCCGCCACCAGTCCCTCGTTGCTCTCTTTGATATTCTTCGTGTAGTAGAGGGCATTGTAGATATTGGTAGAGCGGTTGTCGAAGGCCGGGAACAGGAAGCCCAGCACCGGTGCGGAGACCATGTGATTGATAGCACCATCGTGGAAAAGCTTTTCTTCTGCCACATAGTGCAGGTTCGGCTTCGTCTGCTTCACAGGGCAAATGGAACAGATGATGTAGGTATAGCTCTCATCGGAATTATCCTTCTGGAAGGAATCATCCTTGCTCTTAAAAGGCACGTCATAGGTCTCACAGCCGACTAAGATCAGATAATTGTCCTCCATGGACACATTCTCGATGATCTTGCTATACAGCTTCTGCAGCAGCTGATCGTCCTTGAGGCGGCTTTCCCGCAGCGCCATCAGCAGCTTGTGTTCCTCGCTGTTTCCCACCTGAGAAGTCTTGAAGGAGATATCGATCAGATTCTTGCCGATGGTACCGGAGAGGGTGCGCTTGATGTATGCAAAATACTTCTCTGCTTCGTTCTCGGGCATCATGCCGAGGGAAGATCGAAACTGGGTAATAATTTCTTTCTGTGCATTGACATAGCAGCCGCAAATGGCTGTCATATTACTGCGATCGCGGCGCATTCTCCGCCGCAGCTCGCCGATTTCCTTATCATTCATAGGTTTTCCTCGCTTTTGTAAAAGTAACCTCGGTATTATAGCATAAAGGAAAAGAAAAATCCAGTCAGAAATCTGCTTCCAGATTTCATGTCATTGCGAACCAGTCCTCAGACTGGTGTGGCAATCCCCATCGCATTTCGGGGGGACGCCGCTGTTTTGTTGGGTATTCCCACACCAGTGTGCTTCGCTCCGCGCTAAGAGCCGCCTACGGCAGGTGCGCTCTGCGCGCGCCTGCGGGCGCAGTGGCTCGGAATGACAGTTATTTTCGGGAGCCTTTCGGCACTGCCGCGCCATTACTCCTATAGAAAAACCGGGAGGATAAACCCTCCCGGTTTTTCTCATTCCGACAGATATTCAGTAATCGGCTTTTTCTCCATCGTGTACCAGACAGTATTCACTTCGTCCCATTCAACTTCCGTATACGCGTATGACAGAAGCGATATTGAAGAATTTCCGTTCTCATACTGTTTAATCGTCCAAACCGCACTACACTGCTCCTCGCCACCAAGCAGTAGATCTACAATACCGTTGTCATCGATATCTGTCAATACATAAAAGTTCTTTTGGGGGTACTTTGCTGCCGCAATGCCCGCTCCAATAAATTCCCGATAACCATACTTATCCTGATATATAGGCTCTTCTTGGTTCCCGCCACCATCCGGTAACTGTTGCTCAAGGTCACTAAATCTTTCCAATTCCGCTTTTGCCAGATTCATGTCAACCTCTTCCACACTCAAGGAATAATCAAACTGCTCCGCAATCTGTTCCAACTGCCGTTTTGTCATGAAAATAGTCTCGCCACCAGCAGTTTCATAACTCGTGTCAATATTCACATAAATCAGTGCATCATCCCGATTGTGGTAAACTTTCGCTCCATAACCAGACTTTGCCTTGGCAATTAGAAGAACTGCATTAGAAGATGTGGTGTAATTCCATTGGTCCCATTCCTCTGTATTCCAGATGACCGAATAAACTGTATCGAAGTAGTCAGCCTTTGAATAGTACATGGTGTTCAACATTACATACGGCCAATAATCATTGCTGTCCGGCATTGTCATATGGAAGTCAACTTTGAAATTACCTCCTTGATAAAAGTAGCCGGATTCCTCTTCAATTTCCGCGACACTATTAGACTTAAGCAGTGTATCTAATCCGGTCGCTTCGTAAAAGACAGGACTTTCCCACCGTTGGAACGGTGCAAATGCTCCCAATAATTTTAAACCATACTTCTTGGCGATTTCATCGATTTTATCCTGCAATTCCTGATTGTAGGCGGTGTATGCTTCGTATGCTTCTGGAGGAACATAGAAATTCTCTTCCTCAGTAATCTCATGATTCTTCGAATATTCCTTCTCAAATTCGAACCACTCCTGGTGTGCCAGATAGGTTGGGCTATTAATTAACCCATGCAAGGATAGCACGTCACCAGTCAACTTCCGTTCCACAAGCACATTCCACTCGGAATCCAATATTTCTCCATAGGTAGTCATTTCTCCGATTTTCAAGTCCTGCAAACCCAGTATATACACTGCGCATCCCATCAGCAGAATCATCAAGCTGATGATGGCTGCAATGACCAACGGTCTCATTTTCTTATGCGTCATCGTATCATCCTTTCCCGCAGGGGGGATTTCGGATGAATTGAGGATGTTCTGAAGCATACGTTCTCTTGCTTCATCATCCGGGCAGATATGCTCATAGGCTCGTAGCACGCTTCGTCTTTTCATCAAAAATCACCTCCCAACTTTCGTTTCAAGGTTTTACGGGCTCTCGACAATCGACTTCTCACCGTTGCCTGGGGACACTGAAGGTAACCGGCAATTTCAGCCGTGGAATATCCCTCGTAATAGTACATGTAGACGGCGCATTTCTGATCTGCAGGCAGCTTCATAATTGCATCCAGCACACCGTCAATCTCAAAGGGCGGCTGCTGTAACCCCAGTGCCGGATCGTCAATGTCTTCTGTTTTGCGCCACCACTTTTTCAGGGTATCCTTGCAAAGATTAGAAGCCGTGACGATCAGCCACGCTTTTTCATGCTCTTCCGACACGAAGCCCACACCGCTGGAGAGCAGCCGCAGAAAGGTCTCCTGCACCATATCCTCCGTATCTGCGGTGTTCTTCATGAAGGAGAAACAAATTCGGTAGACGGTATCCACCTGTCGGTTGTATATTTCCGTAATCTCTTTGCCCGTACGCTGCAAAGCCGGCATAGCCGTCACCTCCTTTCACAATGGATACGATTGAAATGTGAAAAATGTTGCATGAAATATAAAAAAGGCCATAAAAATACTGTCATTGCGAACCAGTCCTCAGACTGGTGTGGCAATCCCCATCGTCCTCAGGGTCGACTCCGCTGATTTGTTGGGGATTCCCACGCCAGTGTACGCACTGGCTCGGAATGACAGTTCTATTTTACATTAGTCCCAAAGGCAGTTCCAGTTCTGGATGAAGTACTCCACACCGGAGTAAATGGTGGTGATGACGATCACCCACATGACGATGGTACCGATGATGTCCACACTGGGAAATGCCATCCAAAAACACAGGCCGATCATGGTGGATGCAGTCTTGAACTTGCCGCTCTTGCCGGCAGCGATGACCTTACCTTTCGGTCCGGCAACCATCCGCAGGCCGCTGACCGCAAATTCACGGGTCAAAACCAGCATCAGTGCCCATGCAGGGAACGTGCCCCACTGGCAGAACATGCACATGGCAGCCAGTGTCAGCAGCTTGTCTGCCAACGGATCAAGGAACTTGCCGAAATCACTGACCTGATTGTAGTGACGGGCGATATAGCCGTCCACAAAATCCGTCGCGCTGGCAAAGATGAACAGTGCCAGTGCCGCCCACATCATGGGGCCCGCCTGACCGCCGCTCAAGTACATCAGCAGCATATAGACCGGAATCAATGCCACACGGGCAAGGGTAATCTTACTTGCTGTTGTCATTCTTTATTCCTCCACAACATAGCCAGCCAGATCACCGTCGATGCAGCCATCAATGCAGACCATCACAAATTCGCCTTCCGTCAGAGGTTCATCGCAAGCAAGCCACACTCTGCCATCAATTTCGGGAGAATCGCCGTAAGTACGACCGTAGTACTGCTCGTTTTCCTCATCATAGGCTTCAACCAGCACTTCCAGAGTTTTGCCGATCATGGAAGCGCTGTATTCATCCATGATCTCGGACTGGATCATTTCCAGCAGCTCCGCACGGCGGACTGCCACCTCATGATCCGGATAGTCCATCTTGGCCGCCTCAGTACCCTCCTCGGGAGAGAAGGCAAATGCACCAACACGGGGCAGTCTCTGCTCACGCAGGAAGGCGCACAGTTCCTCGAACTCTTCTTCCCCTTCACCGGGCAAGCCAGTGATAATGCTGGTACGGATGACCAGACCGGGAATGCGACTGCGCAGCGTATCGAACAGTTCCCGCAGGAACTCACCGTTGCCGCGGCGGTTCATCAGGTCCAGAATCTTGCTGTTGCAATGCTGGATGGGAATATCCAGATACTTGACGATTTTCGGCTCAGTCGCCATGACTTCGATGAATTCGTCATCGATCTCGTCGGGATAGACATAATGAACGCGAATCCAGTGGAATCCATCGATCTTGCACAGTTCCCGCAGCAAATCGGGCAGGAGTCTGCGGCCATCGCCCAGATCCGTGCCGTAGCGGCTGGTATCCTGCGCCACGACCAGCAGTTCCTTGACACCGCCGGCAGCCAGAAGTCTTGCTTCATACAGTACATCGTCCATCTGGCGGGAGCGGTACCTACCGCGCAAGGAGGGAATGATGCAGTAGGAGCAGCGGTTGTCGCAGCCCTCTGCAATCTTGATGTACGCGTAATGCTCAGGGGTGGTCAGGATACGACCGGTTTCCTGCTCCGGAGCATCGATGGAGCCAAAGTCAGAAACGGTATTACCCTCCAGCAGTGCTTCAATAGCAGGCACGATTTCCGTATAGCTGCCCGTACCGAGAACACCATCGACCTCAGGCATTTCCTTCATAATTTCTTCCTGATAACGCTGGGAAAGACAGCCGGTTACCAGAATCTTACCCACATAGCCATCCGCTTTCAGTCCTGCGGTAGACAGAATGTGGTCGATTGCTTCGGACTGGGCAGATTCAATAAATCCGCAGGTGTTGATTACCACCACATCACAGCCCACAATATCCGCACGGACTGTGTGACCGGCTTCCTGCACGCGGTACATCATCCGCTCGCAGTCCACCTGATTTTTGGCACAGCCCAGTGAAATAAAACCGATATTTGCCATTTAATAATCCTCCGGGAATTCTTCCTGATCCAGCTGCAGCCGGTTCAGTGCTTTGCGGATAACTGCATAGCTGTGGCCACGGCGCATCAACGCGTCAATCGCCCGCTTCAATTCCCGCTCATCATATTCTTCACCCAAACGATCCCGTAGAAAATCAACGATTCTCTCCAGCTGATCGGGATAATCTGCCAGCGCAGCATCCCAATACTGCTTGGGTACCTTCTTTTCGTACAGTGCCTGCTTGGCCCGCTGAAGACCGTAACCGCGACTGATACAGCGCTGCACCACCTGTTCGGCCACGCGGCTGTCATCCAGCAGGTTCAGATCACTCATCCACTGCACCGCTTCTTTTGCCTGATCGGGGTCTTCGCCCTTATGCACCAGACGCTGCTCCAAGTCACGCTTCGTGACACTGGAAGCGGATACAATCCGAACCGCGCGCATTTTAGCGGACATTTTGCTTGCCGCCTCCTGTAGCGCGGCCATTTCCTCATCGGATAGTTCCTTGCCCGTATACAGGGCAAAGTCTTCCACAGTCTGCCGGTACAGGCGCATCAAGGTGCCGTCCGAAAACTGAACGGCATAGCGACCTGCCCGGTCAGGTGTGGTTTTCAGAGAATCAATCCTCATCACTGAAATCGTCCGCGCTAATGGCAACAGCCTTATCAGCAGCCTTTGCAGGCGTTCTTGCGGCGGTGCCGGTCTGCTTCATCAGATTTTCGCGAACCTGCGCTTCCACCTGCTCAGCGATTTCAGGATTCTTCATCAGGTACTCCTTCACGGAGTTCGCACCCTGACCGATGCGCTCATCGCCCATGGAGAACCAGCTTCCGGATTTCTGGATAATGTCCATCTGGACAGCCATATCCACCAGCTCACCCCACTTGGAGATGCCCTGACCGTACATGATGTCGAAATATGCTTCCTTGAAGGGAGGTGCAACCTTATTCTTGACGACCTTGACACGGGTCTTGTTGCCGATGATGTTGCCGCCTTCCTTGATGGCTTCCACTTTACGAACATCCAGACGGACGGAGGAATAGAACTTCAGTGCGTTGCCGCCGGTGGTGGTTTCGGGGTTACCGTACATAACACCGATCTTCATACGCAGCTGATTGATGAAGATGACCACGCAGTTGGTCTTGTTAATGGTGCCGGCCAGCTTACGCAGCGCCTGGCTCATCAGTCTTGCCTGCAGACCGACGAAAGTATCGCCCATTTCGCCTTCAATTTCCTGCTTGGGAACCAGTGCCGCAACGGAGTCCACAACAACCGCATCCACAGCGCCGGAGCGAACCAGTGCATCGGTAATTTCCAGTGCCTGCTCACCGGTGTCGGGCTGGGAGACCAGCAGGTTGTCAATGTCAACACCCAGAGCAGCTGCATAGACAGGATCCAGTGCATGCTCTGCGTCCACGAATGCAACTTCACCGCCCTGCTTCTGTGCTTCGGCCAGAATGTGCAGTGCCAGAGTGGTCTTACCGGAGGATTCAGGACCGTAGATCTCAACGATACGGCCGCGAGGAACGCCGCCGATACCCAGCGCCAGGTCCAGAGACAGGGAGCCTGTGGAGATTGCTTCCACATTCACAGGCAAATCATCACCCAGACGCATGATTGCGCCTTTACCGAAGTTCTTTTCAATCTGCGCAATGGCAGTTTCCAGAGCCTTCTTCTTGTCGCTTGCCTGTC
>JBGVFB010000081.1:0-24200 GCA_045120675.1 Faecousia sp.
ATTCTCTTAATGCTCGGTTTTGGAAATGCACCTGTATTTGATTTGAGTTTTAGATGGTCTGTGATTTTTACCATCTTTGGAATCGTAGGTGCTGTAATGACTTTCTTGCCCGACAAGAAATAAGCCAATTCCAATTTGTCAAACAGTTTTACATTGCCCATTGAAATCACACAAAAACCCTCCCTGTGATCACAAGGTCACAAGGAGGGTTTGCTGCGCTATTTATGCGTTGAAAACGTACTTGTCCAGTCTGTCGAAGGCTTCCTGAATGCGGCTGAAGGGGGATGCCAGATTCATGCGGATGGAGCAGGGGTCAAAGAACTGGCGGCCATCCTGCACGGCGACACCTACGTCATAGCAGGCCTTCAGTACATCGTCGATGGTCTTACCATGGGCTTCGCACCAGCCGGAGCAGTCGACAAAGAGCATATAAGTGCCCTGAGGCTTGCTGACGGTAACACCCTCAAAATGCTTCTCGATGTAATCACAGGCAAAATCTACATTGCCGGTCAGCACCTGACGCAGCTCCTGCAGCCATGCGGAGCCTTCTGCCTTATGGGCACCGATGAGCGCATACATGCTTAGTACATTCATGGCATTGGTGTGGGACAGGCTGATTTCCTTATCCATCCGGTCTTTCAGCCAGCCGTTGTAAACGATGCTGTAGCTGCCAACCAAGCCTGCCAGATTGAAGGTCTTGCTGGGGGCGTACATGGCGACAGTCCGCATTCTGGCATCCTCACTGACGGACTGGGTGGGGATGTGCTTGTGGCCATCAAGAATCAGATCGGACCAGATTTCATCGGAGATGACGAACACATCATGCTTCTTGTACAGCTCCATGGCCTTTTCAATTTCCCAACGCTCCCAGACACGGCCGCAGGGATTGTGGGGGGAACAGAAAACGGCACAGTGAATCTTCTTCTCGATGATTTTACGCTCCATGTCCTCAAAATCCATCCGCCAGATGCCGTTTTCATCCAGAACCAGCGGGGAATGGACCAGATTGTAGCCGTGATCGCCCAGAGAGTGTGTGAAACCAACGTAAGTAGGAGAGTGGACCAGAATATTGTCACCACGGGAGCAGAGAACATTGGCAGCCGCAACCACACCGCCCAGAACACCGTTGGCATAGCCGATGTGCTTGGGTTCCAAGCCCTCCACACCGTTATGCTCCCGATGCCACTGAATGATGGCATCGAAGTATTCGGCGCGGGGAGAGAAGTAGCCGTAAGCAGTGTGCTGGGTGCGCTCGATGATGGCGGCGGGGATGGTGGGAACGGTGGGGAAGTTCATATCGGCAATCCACATGGGAATCACATCAAAGCCCTCCTTGGGGGCAGTGATGGAAAAGCCGGGGGCGCCGACGGCATCCACCGCAACGGCATCCATACCGTGACGGTCCATCAGGGAAGTGAAATCATATTTCATGACGGGTTCTCCTGTCTTTTTATAGTTTGACATTATTATAGAGAAATCGACAGATGATTGCAACCGCCAAGGGAGAAAAACATAGGGAAATTGATGTTTGCCGGGATGCCCCGGCTGGCAATACGTGACTGGTAATCTGGCAATCACCAAACATGACTGCCCGATTCGAAGCGTTATTTATCGTATCGGGAGATAAGTTTGGATTTTGTACAACGTTTAGACACGAATTGGCCGGCGGCCCCTGCCGCCCCACAAACTGAAATTTGAAACGCTGTTGTTGCGGGCGCAACTTTTTGCGCCGCGGAGATTGCCAAATGAAATCATATGTGCTATAATGCGGCAAGAGTATAACTTTTTGGAAGGAAAAAGCCATATGATATTCGGAAAACATATCAACCGGTACTATCTGAAATACGCGCTGTGGCTGATTGCAGGCCTTGCGGCGCTGGTGCTGGTGGACTTTTTGCAGCTTGAAATCCCGAAACTCTACCGCATCGTCATTAACGGTATGAACACGGGCTACGCGGAGGTCGGCGGGGTGCAGATGCCCTTCACCATGGACTTTGTGATGGATGATGTCTGCATGAAGATGGTGAAAATTATTCTTGCCATGATTTTCGGCCGCTTTATGTGGCGCGTATGCTTTTTCGGCAGCGCCGTGCGGCTGGAAGAGGATCTGCGCAACCGGATGTTTGACCATGCGAAAAACTTAAGCCGCGAGTACTACCAGATCAACAAAGTGGGCAACCTCATGAGCCTCTTTACCAACGATCTGGATACGGTGCAGGAATGCTTCGGCTGGGGCGTTATGATGTTCTGTGATGCCATCCTGATGGGTGTGCTGGCCGTGCGCAATATGTGGATGATGGACCATGTGCTGACGGTGCTGTCCATGATCCCTATGGCATTTCTGCTGGCCTCTGCCACCATCGTGGGCAAGCGCATGATGGAAAAGTGGGATGCCCGGCAGGAGGCATTCTCCAGAATGTCCGACTTTGCACAGGAGAGCTTCTCCGGCATCGCGGTGACCAAGGCCTTTGTCAAGGAAGCCAAGGAACTGCTTGCCTTCAAGAAGCTGAATGTGGAAAATGAAGATGCAAATGTTGCCCATACCAAGATTTCGGTTACCTTCCGCGTCATGGTCATGATGTTCGTGGAAAGTGTTATCTGTGTCATTCTGGGCTACGGCGGCTATCTGGTCTACAAGGGCAGTTTCAATGCGGGCCAGCTGGTGGAATTCATCGCCTATTTCACCGCTGTGGTCTGGCCCATTATGGCCGTTTCGGAGCTGATCGATATGACCTCCCGCGGCAAGGCTTCTCTGGAACGTCTGGGTGAACTGCTGGATGCTGAAATCAACGTGACCGACCGGGAAGGCATTGCAGACCTGAGCGATGTTCAGGGCAGCATCGAGTTCCGGAATCTGACCTTCCGTTATCCTGATGGAGAATTTGATGCACTGAAAAATATTACCTTTACCATCGAAGCCGGTGAAAATGTAGGCCTTGTGGGCAAGACCGGTTCTGGCAAGACCACGCTGGTGGATTTGATTCTGCGCACTTACAATGTGCCGGACGGTACGATTTTCATCGACGGTCATGACGTGAACGATGTTTCCATCCGTTCCGTCCGTGAAAACTGTGCCTATGTGCCGCAGGACAATTTCCTGTTCTCTGACACCATCGAAAACAACATCGCCTTCGGCGCCGCAGGCCAGAACCAGAAGGCTGTGGTTGCCGCAGCGCGGCTGGCAGATGTCCACAGCAACATTCAGGAATTCCAGCAGGGCTACGGTACTGTGCTGGGTGAGCGTGGTGTTACCGTCTCCGGCGGCCAGAAGCAGCGTATTTCCATCGCCCGCGCTCTGATGAAGGATGCACCCATCCTGATTCTGGACGATTCCGTTTCCGCCGTCGATACCAAGACCGAAACAACCATTCTGTCCAACCTGCGGCAAAGCCGCGCCGGCAAGACTACCATTCTGATCGCCCACCGCATCTCCACCATCGAGAAGATGGATAAGATCATCTTCATTGACGACGGCGCGCTGGCGGCTGTGGGCAAGCACGAGCAGCTATATGCCTCCTGCGATGCCTACCGCAAGATGGTAGATCTGCAGCGGCTGGAAGAGGAAGGAGGCGAGCACAATGCTTGATTTTGCACAGCAGTATCTTCCGATTCTGATCGTGGGTGCTATCATCGGTGCCTTCACCGTTGTCTTTGTGCTGGCCTACATTGCGCTTCAGAAGCACAAGGAGAAGGAAGATGACCATGAGCGCCACATGGCGGACTCCGAGATCATCAAACGGCTGATGGTCTATGCCAAGCCCTACTGGAAGAGTTTCGTGCTGGTTTTCTTCATCATGATCTTTTCCATCGTCTACGACCTGATTTCCCCGCTGATCATCGGCGACATTCAGGGCCTGATCAAGGGACCCTTTGAACTGCGTCAGCTTTATTCCAGAGTGGCGCTGTATGCGGCGATTCTGGTGGTTTCTTTGGTTTGTACCTATCTGCAGGCTATGATTCTGCAGAAAACCGGCCAGAAGATCCTGTCCCAGATTCGTCTGGACGTATTTACCCACATTGAAAAGCTCAGCCATGAGCAGTTGAACAACATCCCTGTGGGCAAGCTGGTGACGCGTGTCACCAATGACCCCAATGCCATTTCCTTCATGTTCACCAACATCATCGTGACACTGGCCAAGAATGCCATGTCCGTTGTGGGTGTGCTGGGTGCGATGCTGCTCTTAAACTACGCGCTGACCCTGATGGTGCTGTGCTTTGTACCCTTCGTGGTGCTGTTTACGGTGATTTTCCGCAAGTTCTCCCGCCGCGTCCACCGCAAGGTCAGTACCAGCACCACCGACCTGAACACCTATTTGTCCGAAAACCTCTCCGGCATCAAGATCACCCAGATCTTCAACCGGGAGGACCAGAAGATGCAGGATTTTCTGGTCCGCAGCCGCACACTGCGGACGGCAAAGTTCAACCGTATGTATGTCTTTGGTATTTTCCGCCCCATGGTCTACATGCTGTTCGTATCTTCCCAGATGTGCCTGTTCTACTTCGGTGCCAAGGGCTATATCAACGAGACTGCATTCCTCGGTCAGGTGATCGACAGCAGCATCGTGGTATCCTTCTACATGTACATTTCCCGTTTCTTCAACCCCATCCAGACGCTGGCGGAGCAGTTTGATATGCTGCAGCGCTCCTTCGCATCCTCCGAGAAGATCTTCTCCATTCTGGACATGGTGCCGGAAGTGGTGGACGAGGAAGATGCCATCGACCTGCCTGAGATCAAGGGTGAGATTGAGTTCAAGGATGTCTGGTTTGCCTACAAGCCCGGTGAATGGGTGCTGCAGGGTGTGTCTTTCCACGTGGAGCCCAAGCAGACGGTGGCTTTCGTCGGCTCCACCGGTTCCGGTAAGACCACGATTCTGAGCCTGATTTGCCGCAATTATGACATCCAGAAGGGCCAGATTCTGATTGACGGTATCGATATCAGGAAAATCAAGATTTCTTCCTTGCGGAAACATTTCGGCCAGATGCTGCAGGATGTGTTCCTGTTCTCCGGCGATATCCGCAGCAACATCGTTCTGCGTGAAGAAAGCTTTACCGATGCTGAGGTTTGGGAAGCCTGCCGCTATGTCAATGCGGACTCCTTCATCAACAAGCTGGAAAAGGGATTGGACGAGCCGGTTCGGGAGCGCGGCAATAATTTCTCTGCCGGTCAGCGGCAGCTCTTAAGCTTCGCCCGTACCATCATCCACAAGCCCTCCGTCATGATTCTGGACGAAGCCACCGCCAATATCGATACGGAAACGGAGCTGCTGATTCAGGATTCTCTGGAAAAAATGAAGAACATCGGTACCATGCTGATTGTGGCCCACCGGCTTTCCACCATCCAGCACGCGGACAACATCATCCTGCTGTCCAAGGGCAAGATCGTGGAGCAGGGCAATCATCAGGAATTGCTGCGCCAGAAGGGAAAATACTACCACCTGTATACCCTGCAGTACAGCAAACAGCAACTTATGAACAACTAAAACAAAACTGCCCCGGCCACATGGCCGGGGCAGTTTTTTCTCAATATCAACCGACACCGTTATCGGCACTCTGGCTGGGAAGCCAGCTGTCGGGAATGGAGGGCAGTTCGATGCTTTCCAGCGCATCCGTCAGCTTCTGCGCCAGAGCGGGGGTGTAACCCCAGATCAGATAATAATCACCGCCGGAAAAATCGGTATGCTTAAAGGTGAGCTGTTTGTTGACCAGATGGTCGTTGTCGATTTCGCTCTTATGCCACGGATGGCAGCCGGCTTCGTCAAAAATCTTTCCGAGAGTCACCGTTGCAGCCTGAGGAAGTGCATCGGAATTGGAGCGAACCAGCACACCGCAGAAAAACTGCTGGCTGGACTCGACCTCGTTATCCAGCTTGCCCACGGCACTTTTGATCTCGATAACCTCGACTTTGTATTCTTCCACGGTTTCTTTGATCTGCGTTTCCAGCTCCTTGGCGGCAGCATCGGCAACATTGCCGGCAATCTCGCCAACCACTTCGCCGCAGCCGCTGAAACTCAGCAGGAAAGACAGAATCAGCACCAGTGCAGTCATTTTATATTTCACGGGAATACTCCTTTCCGTTCGAAAGTCCCCCTATTCTCTCATGAACCGGCGGATTTGTCAATCAAAAGGTGGCGGAAACCGCCGCCGGTTGGTAATGCTGAACAGAAAATCCTTGCATATTGTGGCTCTGTTTGGTACAATGGAAGGACTGAGAAGAGAGGAGAACACAAATGGCAAAGCTCTATTTCAAATACGGCGCTATGGGTTCCAGCAAGACGGCCCAGGCGCTGATTACCAAATATAACTACGAAGAAAATGACATGAAGGTCTGGCTCATCAAGCCCAGCGCGGATACCCGTGACGGCGCCGAAGTTCTGCGCAGCCGCATTGGTCTGGAGGCACTGGTGGACGTGATGACACCGGACATGAATGTTTACAGCTATTTCGGCGAAAAGAAGGCAGACTGCTGCAATGTGGTCATCGTGGATGAGTGCCAGTTCATGACACCGGAGCAGATTGATCAGCTGCGCGCCATCGTGGATGATTTTGGTGTGCCGGTGCTGTGCTTCGGCCTGCGCACCGATTTCCAGACCAAGCTGTTCCCCGGCTCCCGCCGCCTGATGGAGCTGGCCGATGCCATTGAGGAGATCAAAACCATGTGCGACTGTGGCGCCAAGGCCACCGTCAATGCCCGAATCAATGACGGTTATATCGTTACCGAGGGCGCGCAGGTAGTCCTGGGCGGCAATGACAGCTATATCGCCATGTGCCACCGCTGCTACGTTCAGGGCATCCGCGAACACAAGAAAATCAAGCTGCACGGACAAAACGAATGAAATATTAACACATAAGGAGTGTATTCATATGGAACTGAAAGACATCCTCGCCAAGTGCGACCATACGCTGCTGGCTCAGTCTGCTACCTGGGCTGAGATCAAGGCTATCTGCGACGACGGCATGAAGTACGAAACGGCATCCGTCTGCATTCCTGCTTCCTTTGTCAAGCAGGCTAAGGAATATGTGGGCGAAAAGCTGGCAATCTGCACCGTCATCGGTTTCCCCAACGGTTATGCCACCACCGCTGCCAAGTGCTTCATGGCAAGTGACGCTGTGGATAATGGCGCGGACGAAGTGGATATGGTCATCAACATCGGCTGGGCCAAGGAAGGCAAGTGGGCAGAAATCACTGCTGAGATCGCTGCCATCAAGGCTGCCTGCAAGGGCAAGCTGCTGAAGGTCATCATCGAAACCTGCCTACTGACTGACGATGAGAAAATCGCGCTGTGCAAGTGTGTTTCCGATTCCGGTGCCGATTACATCAAGACTTCCACCGGTTTTAGCAAGGCCGGCGCTACCTTTGCCGATGTGGAACTGTTCGCAAAGCATGTTGCGCCCCATGTGAAGATCAAGGCCGCCGGCGGTATTTCCAGCATTGAAGATGCTGAGAAGTTCATTGCGCTGGGCGCATCCCGTCTGGGTACCTCCCGCATCGTCAAGATCGCCAAGGGCCTGGAAAACGACGGAACTTATTAATTCACAATTACAAATGATAAATTACAAATTGTGGAGGTGGTTCCGGTGAAGGAAAATGTGATCATGCGAAAGTGCCTTGCATTTTCTGTGCGGATCGTAAATCTCCACAAGTATTTATCAAAAGTAAAGAATGAATACGTCATCTCCAAACAAATCTGCAAAAGAGGAACCAGCATTGGTGCCAATGTTGCAGAAGCGCAAAGAGCACAAAGCAAAGCGGACTTTGTATCGAAAATGAAGATCGCGCTGAAAGAGGCAAATGAAACACAATACTGGCTGCAGCTGCTATATGAAACAAAGTATCTTACAGCGAAAGAATTTTCGAGCATTCATGATGATTTGTTGGAAATATTGAGGATTTTGACGGCGATCTGCAAGCATTATCCACAGTGCAATCAGTAATTTTTAATTTGTAACTTGTAATTTGTAATTTATGAAAGGTGATTACCATGTCTAACTTCCCCTCTACCCCTCATATCAATGTACAGAATGAGATCGGCTTCGGCAAGACCGTTCTGATGCCCGGCGATCCGCTGCGCGCCAAGTTCATCGCTGAGAATTTCCTTGAAAACCCCGTTCTGGTCAATGGTGTCCGTGGCGTTAACGGCTACACCGGTTACTACAAGGGTGTTAAGGTTTCCGTCATGGCTTCCGGCATGGGTATGCCCGCCATAGGCATCTACTCCCACGAACTGTTCAATTTCTTCGGTGTGGAGAATATCATCCGCGTCGGTTCCGCCGGTTCCATTCAGGAGCATATCCATGTTTACGACCTGGTCATCGGTCAGGGCGCCTGCACCGATTCCAACTGGGCAAAGCAGTTCCACCTGCCCGGCACCTTCGCTCCCATTGCGGACTTCCAGCTGCTGACTGAGGCTGTCAAGGCAGCAGAAGCAAACGGCGCTACTTATCACGTGGGCAATATCAACTCCTCCGATGTGTTCTACGGCGACCATGTGGGCGTTCCCGAAGGCCTGGACAGCGTCTACGGCCTGAAGAAGATGGGTGTCATGGCTCTG
Organism: Faecousia sp.; assembly: GCA_045120675.1. GTDB lineage: Bacteria > Bacillota > Clostridia > Oscillospirales > Oscillospiraceae > Faecousia. Next base: position 8,550 of record JBGVFB010000081.1, read on the forward strand.
GAAATGGAAGCTGCCGCCCTGTACATGAATGCAGCCCGCTACGGCAAGCGCGGCCTGTGCATCTGCACCATTTCCGACCATGTGCTGACCGGCGAGGAGACCACCGCTGCCGAGCGCCAGACTGCTTTCACCACCATGATGAAGGTCGCTCTGGACGTGGCCGTTGCAATGGATAATAAGTAAATCAAAACATACTGTCATTGCGAACCAGTGACCGATGTCACTGGTGTGGCAATCCCCCTGTGATATGGGGATGCCCGGAAAATCCGGGGGATTCCCACGCCAGTGTGCGCACTGGCTCGGAATGACAGTTCTTTTTTCGAGGTGAAAACGATGAAACGAATCTTTTTGTTTGTACTGGACTCTTTTGGCATCGGCCAGCTTCCGGATGCCGATCAGTTCGGCGATGTGGGCAGCAATACCCTCGCTTCCTGTGCAACTTCTGACAAGCTGCACATTCCCAATATGATCGCTGCCGGCCTTGGCAATGCGGACGGTGTTACCTGCCTGCCCAAGGTTAGCGCACCCACCGGTGCAGTGGCAAGACTTGCGGAAAAATCCATGGGCAAGGATACCACCATCGGCCACTGGGAAATTGCCGGCATTGTTTCTCCGGAGCCTATGCCCACTTATCCTGACGGCTTCCCCGCCGAGATTCTGGACCCCCTGACGGAAGCAACCGGCCGCGGCTGGATTGCCAATGCGCCCTGGTCCGGCACGGCGGTCATCGACGCATTCGGTGACGAGCATGTGAAAAGCGGCAAGATGATCGTCTATACCTCCGCTGACTCCGTATTTCAGGTTGCGGCCCATGAGGGTGTGGTGCCGCTGGAGGAACTGTACGACTACTGCCGTACTGCCCGCAAGATCTTGCAGGGTAAGCACGGTGTGGGCCGTGTTATTGCCCGCCCCTTTGTGGGTGAAAGCGGTGCCTACAAGCGCACCTCCAACCGCCATGACTTCTCTCTGGAGCCCCCCAGAACCATGATGGATGCCATCGTGGATGCGGGCAAGGCATCCATCGGTGTGGGTAAGATTTATGACATCTTCGCCGGACGCGGCACCACGGAGCATGTCTACAACCAGTCCAATGCCCACGGTATGGAGCATGCCATGCATTATGCGGACGTGGATTTTGAGGGCCTGTGCTTCGTGAATCTGGTGGACTTCGATATGCTCTTCGGCCACCGCCGCGATATCGACGGCTATGCAAATGCCCTGTCCGAGTTTGACGCATTCTTAGGTAAATTCATGGAAAAGATGGGCGAGGACGATCTGGTGATGATCACCGCCGACCACGGCTGTGACCCTGCCTACACGGCTACCACCGACCATACCCGCGAGTACGTACCGCTGCTGATGCTGGGCAAGAAGGTCAAGCCTGTCAATCTGGGCACCCGCGCTACCTTTGCGGACATTGCGGCAACTGTCACGGAACTGCTGGGTGTGGAGTATGATACGCCCGGCACAAGCTTTGCGAAGGAGATTCTGTGATGACACCTGAAAAACTGGTTGAGCTGGCTAAAGAAGCCATGACCCATGCTTACGTTCCCTATTCCGGCTATAAGGTCGGCGCGGCGCTGCTGTGCAAAGACGGAACGGTCTATCAGGGCTGCAACATCGAAAATGCCGCCTACGGTCCAACCAACTGCGCCGAGCGTACCGCCTTCTTCAAAGCGGTCTACGACGGTCAGCGGGATTTCGTGGCCATTGCGGTCTGCGGCGGCAAGGATGGCATCATTACCGGCGGTTTCCCGCCCTGCGGTGTTTGCCGTCAGGTCATGCGGGAATTCTGCGAGGACGATTTTGTCATCTATATGGTTGACGCGGACGGTTACGAAGCGCGGACACTGGCAGAAATCCTTCCTTTCAGCTTCAGTGCCAAAAAGCACATGAATTGAACGGATTTCAGGAGTATTTCTGCCGTTTCTTGTAAGAGTTTACAAATCTTGTGAAAATGAGTTGATTTTTCACTTCATATGTGCGACAATGAGTCAGGTATGTATAATACCGATTTAAACATTTTTATGGAGGAATGAAATATGAAGAAGATTCTGGCAATGCTGCTGGCTCTGGTTATGGTTCTGGGCCTGGCTGCATGCGGCGCTCCCGCTGCTGAAGCTCCTGCTGCTTCTGAGACTGCGTACAAGGTCGCTATGGTTACCGACTACGGTGATATCACCGACCAGTCCTTCAACCAGACCACTTACGAAGCTTGCAAGGCTTACGCTGAAGCTAACAACGTTGAGTTCACCTACTACAAGCCCGCTGGTGACTCCGACGCAGAGCGTGTTGCAATGATCGAGAAGGCTGTTGACGAAGGCTACAATGTCATCGTTCTGCCCGGTTTCGCTTTCGCTGCTGCAATCGCAACTGCTGCTCCCCAGTACCCCGATGTCAAGTTCATCGCTCTGGACGTTTCCGAGTTTGACCTGACCTCTGCCGGTCTGACCGCTGAGACCATGACCAACGTTTACTCCGCTGTTTATCAGGAAGAGCTGTCCGGCTACATGGCTGGCTACGCAGCTGTCAAGCTGGGCTACACCAAGCTGGGCTTCCTGGGCGGCATGGCTGTTCCCGCTGTTCAGAAGTTCGGTTACGGCTTCGTGCAGGGCGCTGACGCTGCTGCTAAGGAGCTGAACATCACCGTCGAAATGAACTACATCTACGGCGGCCTGTTCTACGGCACCCCCGACATCTCTGCTGTTATGGATACCTGGTACCAGGGCGGTACTGAGGTCGTCTTCGCTTGCGGCGGCGGCATCTACACTTCCGCTGTTGACGCAGCTAAGAAGGTTCCCGGCACCAAGGTCATCGGTGTTGACGTTGACCAGGCTGGCGTTATCGCTAACTACGCTGGCATGAGCGACAAGTCCCTGACCGTCACTTCCGCTATGAAGGGTCTGTATCCCACCACTGTTGACACTCTGACTGACGTCATCAACAACGGCAACTGGGCAAAGTATGCCGGTAAGGTTGCTACTCTGGGTCTGGTTAGCGGCGATGATCCCACTGCTAACTACGTTCAGATCCCCATGGAGTCCACTCAGTGGAGCGATTCCTTCACTCAGGACGACTACAAGGCAATGGTTAAGGCTATGTTCGACGGCACCATCGTTGTTTCCGGCGATGTTTCCGCAGAGCCTGCTGTCACCAACGTCAATGTTGACTACCAGGGCCAGATCGTTGGCTAATTTCCAATAAGCGCATTTAAGAGGACGGGCTTCGGCTCGTCCTCTTTGTTTATGGCACAATGAAAGGGCATGCCGCTTGGCATGCCCTTTGGATTTATCCCACACTGGTAGTTTCTGTATTTTTTAATTGTTCTCTGACCGCATTTGCAAGGCGGGCTGCGTCTGTGAAACGTTCAAACTTGTCCGTATAGCCGAAGAGGCCGACCACGATCGCACCCTCTTCATAGGTGAAAGCAGACATCAGGCTGTAGCCTGCGGGGCGGGTGTAGCCGGTTTTCATGCCGATGGCATCCCGGCGATAATAAGAACTGTCAGGATCCAGAAGCAGATTGGTGTTTTCCCAGAGAATGTATTGACCGCCATAGGAATGGGTTTCTTCGTCATGCTTGCGCATGTAACGGGAAATGGTTTCGTTTTCCAGTGCCAGCCTGGAGATGCGGGCCAGATCATTCAGACAGGTGTAGTGGGCACCGGTATGCCAGCCGTCGGGATTGCAGAAGTGGGACTTTTCGAATCCCAGCGCATCGGCTTGCAGATTCATTTCGTCCACAAAGATTTCAATTGCTTCACCGGCGGGGAGGGACTCGTCACCGGCGATGACCCGCCCTGCAGCGGCAGCCAGCACCATGGCGGCATCGTTGCCGCTGGGAAGCATCATACCTTCCAGCAGCTGTTTGACGCGGTACTGGCCGCCCTCAGCGATGAAGGCAAGGGAAGAACCCTCATGGACCAGATCCAGCTCATCGCCTGCGGTAATGACCGTTTCGGGATCCAGATACTGCAGTGCTACATAGGTGGAGAAAAGCTTTGTGATGCTGGCGGGGAAAAGCTTTCCGCCGGAAACAGATTTGCTGTAGAGAATCGTGTCCGTATTGGTATCGTAGACCAGAATCTGGCGAGCCTGCATGGTTTCTGCCATCTGCGCACAGGTCCGGTAGACAGGCGACTGCGTGTCCACGGTGTAGCCGGAGGACTCCGTTTCTTCCGGTATGGTTTCCGGCGGTTCGGTGGCCGCTTCCGTGGGTGCAAGGGTTTCCAAGACCGGCGGCTCCGAAGGTGGCTCCGTAGCCGAAACACCGGAAGCAAGGGACAGCAGCAGGGCAATCACAAGAACAGCCGACAAAGCTGTCTTAGAAAGCCGTATTCTCATGATTATCCCTCCTTTTTTCGGGAATTATTATAGTAACTCCCGGGCAGCTTGTCAAGGTAAAGCGTGAATTGCAGATTCTGGTTGAGAATTGGCGGAATCTGTGATAAGCTGTGAACAACGGAAAAGGAAGTGTTATCATGATTCCATTTAAAAAAATCAGCACAGACCAGAAGGAATGGCTGAATGAATATTTACACCGCATGGATAAGCAGTGCTGTGAGTATTCCTTTGTAAATCTATATCTGTGGGGCAGAAAACGTGTGGCCGAAATGGATGGCTTTCTGCTGATTCAGGCCCAGTTTGACCGAAAAATCGTATATCTTTACCCCGTGGGCGAGGGCGATATCAAAAAGGTGCTGGATGCGATCTTCCATGATGCTGCCGTTCGCGGCATTCCCTGCTGTCTGGCAGCGCTGACAGAAGCGGACTGCCGTCAGGTGGAGCAGCTGTACCCCGGTGCGTTCCAGATCTACTGCGACCGCGACAGCTATGACTATCTCTATGCCATTGACGATCTGGCAGATCTGAAGGGGCGTAAATTCCAGAAAAAGCGCAACCATCTGAACCGGTTTGAGCAGGAACATCCGGATGCGAAGATCCTGCCGCTGGATGCGCAGACGCTGGAGGATGCGCATCTTCTGGCGCAGAAATGGTACGAAGAGCGTACGGCAATCGATCCCGACGGGGACTACCATCTGGAAAAGATTGCGCTGGAACGTGCCTTTGCCCATTATGAGGAGCTGGGGATGGAAGGTGCCGTCCTGATGGAGCAGGGACAAATCATGGCATTTGCCATGGGCAGCCGTCTGGACAGAGATACTTTTGACATTCACTTCGAGAAAGCGCTGGGTGCATCTGACGGCACCTATGCGGCCATCAATCGCGGTTTTGCCCGCCATCTGCGGGAAAAATATCCGGAACTGCGCTGGCTGAACCGGGAGGATGATATGGGCATCGAGGGCCTGCGAAAGGCCAAACTGTCCTATAACCCGGATCATATGGTGGAAAAGTGCTGGGCACGGCTTTGGGAGGAAGAGGATGACCGTTGATTATCCCACTGCGGGAGCGGTTTCCGGCCTGCGGGAACTGTGGAAAGAAGCCTTCGGTGACAGTGATTTATTTCTGGATGCGTTTTTTGCCCACGGCTTCAGCCCCCGCCGCTGCCGCTGCGTCACAGAAAACGGTGCGGTGCTGGCGGCCCTCTACTGGTTTGAGGCAACTTGTGGCGAAAGCCGCTTTGCCTATCTCTATGCCGTTGCCACCGCTGCATCCCATCGGGGAAAAGGCTTGTTTTCCACGCTTCTGGCGGATACAAAGGAAGTGCTGAAGGAAGCAGGCTTTGACGGCATTCTGCTGGTACCGGAAAATGAAGCATTGGGCCGGATGTATGAAAAATTCGGCTTTACTGCCTGTACGACGGTGGAGATATTCTCAGCAGAAGCCGGTGCCGATGCAATCGATCTGCGCGAAATCGGTGCAGATGAATTTGCGCGGCTGCGCAAGGCTTTTCTTCCCCAGGGAGCGGTGATTCAGGAAGGAGCGGCCCTTGCATTCCTGTCATCCCAGTGCCATTTCTGGACAGGTCCGGATTTTCTGGCTGTGGGTCAGGTTTACGACGGGAAGCTGGTGTGTATGGAGTTTCTGGGCAATCGAATGGCCGCGGAAGGGCTTCTGCGGGCGCTGGAGACGGCGGAAGGCACATTCCGGTCGCCGGGTGAGCAGCAATCCTTTGCGTGGTTCCTGCCCCTGCGCACGGGCTGCGCGCGTCCTGAATACTTTGGACTGGCTTTGGATTAAAATACGGAGGTGGTTTTATGAAAAAACTTCTGATTACAGGCTTTGATCCCTTTGGTGGAGAAACCATCAATCCTTCCTGGGAAGCGGTGAAGCTGCTGCCGGAGGTGATCGGCGAATATGAAGTACACAAAATGGAAATTCCAACCGTAGTTGCTCTGGCTGCAAAAATTGTGCTGGAAAAAGCGGAGGAAGTTCATCCGGATGTGATTTTGTGCATCGGGCAGGCCGGTGGGCGCAGCGCGGTGACACCGGAGCGAATCGGTATCAATATCCGAAGTGCGCGGCTTCCGGATAATGCAGGCAACCAGCCGGTAGAGCAGACCATTGTACCGGATGGCCCCGATGGAATTTTCTCCACAGTGCCGGTAGCGAAAATGGCACAGGCCATTCAGGATGCGGGGCTTCTGGGCGCAGTGTCCAATACAGCGGGTGCCTTTGTCTGCAATGATACACTTTATCTGCTGCTGCACCATTATGCGGGAACCGATGTGCGGGTGGGATTCATCCATGTACCTTATCTTCCGCAGCAGGGAACACCCAATATGCCTCTGGAGCAGATCGTGCAGGCCCTTACCGCTGCCATTTCTGCATTGTAAATCATGAAACAGGCAAAAAAACTGCCGCCCGATCCGGGCGGCAGTTTTGCCATTTTATCGAGTTCCCTTGTCGTAGGGGATGCCTTCTGCCTTGGGGGCGCGGGACTTCTCGGAGGTGAAAGCCAGCACGATCAGGGAAATAATATACGGCAGCATATTATAGACCTGACTGGGAATGTTCAGAGAAGCCAGAAGATCAAAGCCCATATACACATTGGACAGTGCGCGGAACATACCGAACAGCAGCGCAGCCAGTGCGATCTTGATGGGATGCCATGCACCGAAGATCATAACCGCCAGAGACAGGAAGCCGAAACCGGCCACACCATACTCAAAGCGCCACTCGGAAACACCGGCAGTGATAAACACGATGCCGCCCAGACCACCCAGAGCGCCGGAAATCAGAACACCGGCCCAGCGCATCTTGTAAACGTTGATACCAACGGAGTCCGCTGCCTGAGGATGCTCACCACAGGCGAGCAGGCGCAGACCGAAACGGGTCTTGTAAAGCATCACATAAACCAGAATCAGAGCGACCAGCGTGATGACCATAAACCAGTTGAACTCAAAACCGTTGATATTGACCAGCAGTGCCTGCTTGGGAATGGCATACTGGATGACGGAGGAAACGTCATCGGGATTGGCAGCAGTATTGATTGCCTTGACGATGACGGTAGCTGCGGCAATGCCCAGCATGTTCAGTGCGGTACCAACGATGGTCTGGTCTGCCTTAAAGTTGATGCAGGCCACGGCCAGCAGGGCGGAGTACAGCATGCCGATGAGGGCGGCGGCCAAAACCACACCGAGAATGATCACAATTGCGGGAGAACCTGCGGGCAGATAGCGCATAGCCAGCGCGCCACCCATAGCACCCATGACCATGATGCCCTCAAGACCCAGATTGATCACACCGGAATGCTCGGAGATACAACCACCCAGAGCCACGAGGATCAGAACCGAAGCAAAAATGAGTGTATATTGAACAAGCAGCATTATGCTTCGCCTCCTTCCGTCTTATTCTGTGCGGCAAGTTTTGCCTTTTCTTCATGCTTGGCGATACCTGCATTCATTGCAAGCTTCATGAACAGCACGAAACCACACAGGTAGATGATGATCGCAGAGATCAGATCGGAAATCTGTGCGCAGTACATGGTCTTGTCCACGTAAGCACCGCCGATGGTAATATGCTGAATGAAGAAAGAGGAGAGAATGGAACCAATGGGATGCAGACCGCCCAGGAATGCTGCAGCAATACCGCTGAAGCCCATGCCGGGAACGGAAGAGGTGGAGCACTGCCACTGCTCAAAACCGGTCAGGTACAGCAGTGCTGCGCCCATAGCAGCCAGCGCACCGCTGATTGCCAGCGTGACGATGGTGTTGCGCTTTTCTGCCATACCGCAGTACTTGGCGGCATTCTTGTTATTGCCCGTAGCCTTCAGCTCGTAGCCAAACTTGGTTTTCTCCAGCACGACCCAAACCAGCACAGCCATGATGACGGACAGCGGCAGCGCCAGACCCACATACTGGTTGCTGCTGAACAGTGCGCCCAGACCCAGTGTGGGCAGCAGCGCATTGGGATTGGTGGCAGCCAGGGGGAAGGTATAGGGGCTGGTGGCTTCCTTGACCTGAGTCAGAAGCATATTCACCAGATACAGGGTGATCCAGTTGAGCATGATGCCGGAAATGACTTCGTTGACATTGCGGTATGCCTTCAGGAAACCGCTGAGGGCACCCAGCAGGGCACCGGCAAGCATGGCAAAGATCATGCAGGCCCACCAGGGCATGCCCCATGCCAGCGCGGTATACAGCGCAAGACCTGCGCCGGCGCAGTACTGACCGGCGGCACCGATGTTGAACAGGCCAACCTTATAGGCAAAAAGGATGGACAAAGAGCACATCAGCAGCGGTGCGGTTTTTACCAAGGTGTTACCCAGATACTTCATCTGGGTGGCGGGCTTGCTGTATGTCAGGAAGTTCTTGACCACGGTGATGATGGCTTCGCCGGCACCGGCGGGATTGATGAACAGCAGCACCACAAAGCCGATAAACAGACCCAGAATGATGCAGATCAGTGCAGCCAGCAGGGTCTGGACACCGCTGTTTTTCAGAATATTCTTTTTCATTCAGCGGCTCCCTCCCTCTTTGCACCGGCCATGTACAGGCCAAGCTCTTCGACGGTTACCTTCTTGGGATCGAATTCGCCCACGATCTCACCTTCGTACATGACGAGAATGCGGTCGGGCACATTCATAACTTCGTCCAGCTCCAGAGAAACCAGCAGCACGGCCTTGCCGGCATCGCGCTGGGCAACCAGCTGGCTGTGGATATACTCGATGGCGCCAACGTCCAGACCACGGGTGGGCTGAACTGCCACCAGCAGTTCGGGATTCTTGTCGATCTCGCGGGCGATGATAGCCTTCTGCTGGTTACCGCCGGACATGGCGCGGGCAGTGGTGATGGGACCCTGACCGCTGCGGACGTCAAACTTTTCAATCAGACGCTCGGCATAGGCGCGAATATTCTTGCGCTTCAGGAAACCGGCCTTGTTTGTGAATTCCGGTTCAAAATAGCGCTGCAGGACGATATTGTCTTCCAGCGTGTAGTCCAGAACCAGACCGTGCTTGTGGCGGTCTTCGGGAATGTGACTCATGCCGGAGAGATTGCGCTTACGGATGGGTATCTTGGTGATGTCCTTGCCGTGCAGCGTCAGCTTGCCGGATTTCACAGGCTCCAGACCGGTGATGCCGTAAACCAGCTCCGTCTGGCCGTTGCCGTCGATGCCGGCAATGCAGACGATCTCGCCCGCACGAACCTGGAAGGAGACATTTTTGACAGCATCTTCGCTGCTGCGCTTGGAAGCAACGCTCATGTTCTGCACATCAAGGATCACGTTGCCGGGCGTGGATTCGTCCTTGTCCACGGCAAACTTGACATCACGGCCGACCATCATGCGGGACAGCTCCTGTGCGGTGACATCCTTGGTGTTCACAGTGCCGATGTACTTGCCCTTGCGCAGGACGGAGCAACGGTCGGCAACAGCCATGATTTCAGCCAGCTTGTGAGAGATAAACAGGATGGATTTGCCTTCTGCTGCCAGATTCTTCATGATCTGCATCAGTTCGTCAATTTCCTGAGGAGTCAGCACGGCGGTGGGTTCGTCAAAAATCAGCACATCGTTCTCACGGTAGAGCATCTTCAGAATTTCAGTACGCTGCTGCATACCGACGGTGATATCCTCAATCACAGCATCAGGATCAACCTGCAGACCGTACTTTTCGGACAATGCCATGACTTTCTCGCGTGCCTCCTGCTTGCGCAGGAAACCGAACTTGTCCGTGGGCTCCACACCCATGATGATGTTATCGAGAACCGTGAAGCATTCCACCAGCTTGAAATGCTGGTGCACCATGCCGATGCCCAGATCATTGGCATCGTTGGGGTTACGAATCTCCACTTTCTTGCCGTTCATGTGGATTTCGCCCTCTTCCGGCTGGTAGAGGCCGAACAGCACACTCATCAGCGTGGACTTACCGGCACCGTTTTCACCCAGAAGGGCATGAATCTCACCCTTTTTCAGCTGCAGGGTGATATCATCGTTGGCGATAATGCCGGGGAACCGCTTGGTGATGTGCAGCATCTCAACTGCATAATGTTCCAATTTCAGCAAACCTCCTTATATGGTCAATGGATCGTTCCGACAACCGCCGGGAGGCCTGACGGTGCCTGAGTCCATTTCCGTTCGTATACCCAACCAGTATATCATAAGCAAGGGGGTTTTGCAAAATATATTTCGGAATATTGTTGTGATTTCATGCCTATTGGAGAAAAATAAGCGGAAATGAAAGAAAAAAGCGTGCCAATGGCACGCTTTCGTTATTGTTTGCGGAAAAGGCGCAGTGCAAGGCCGCGCTTTTCGAAGGCATGAAAAAGCACTGTGCCACATGTCAGCAGGACGATTATCTCGCCCAGTGCAACGTACAGGGCATTGACCGCAAAGGCACCGCCGATGTACACGGACAGCTCCCAGCCCACGAACAGGGCGTTGAACAGGGCAGGCATCAGCATGGATGGCAGGGGATAGCCCTTGACGCGGACATTCTTCAGTGCGCCCATGGCAGCGGTGGCGCACAGTGTTGCCAGCGAACCGACAAACCAGTCCAGCGGCAGTGCCGCCGCAAAGGTGATGTTGAAAAGCAGGCAGCCGATGGTTAGACCCGGAATTGCCGCAGTGGTGAACAGGGCAAGAACGCAGAGGGCTTCCGACAGGCGGCACTGGATGGCCATGGAAGCGGAGTTGGGGAGGATGATGTTTTGCATATGCGTAAGAACGACATACAGCGCAGCAATCAGTGCTGCATGGGCAATATAGTGGGATTTGTTGCGCATAGATTTCTCCTTTATAGCAAAAAATGCAGATGGAAACACCATCTGCATCAAAAAATGGGCGCAACTGCGCCCATCCAAAGTCCTAGTTTTGTTTAGGGACAGGATGGTTACGAACTGTCCATATGAAGCTCAAAGGTATTGTAGCATCAAATCCGTTGTCTGTCAAGGGAAGTGTAATTCAAATTGATGTTTATCGCTCTGTTAGATAAACGCAACCAGCCATCAAGTTACCATGTCATTGCGAGGCCCGAAGGGCCGTGGCAATCTCCTGCTGCGCAGCATGATGCGGAAATAACCGATTAACATTGTAAATCTTGAATATTCGATGTTAATTGGTTTCTATTACTTCGTGCTGCGGTGCTGGAGATTCCCACGTCGGGGCTTCGCCCCTCCTCAGAATGACATATCCGGCGGTGCGGTGCAACTACGCGACAAACTGAAATTTGTACTGCAGTAACGAATCGGGCGGGCCCAATGGTGTATCGACACCTGCCGGCCAGTCAGGCTCGAATTGCCTGCGGGGTGGTGCTCCGCGCAGCGAATCAAAATAGGTCGATTGCCAGTGGCAATCGCACAATAAAAATATCCCCACAAACTGAAATTTGAAGCTCTGGTGTATGCAAAAAGCCCGCAGCCGAAGCTGCGGGCTTTTGTATGTTCTGTTTCCGGAGAACGAAAAATTACATGTCGAAGGGTTCGAAGCCCAGAACGGGGTGGCCGACCTCGGACAGGTAGTTCAGCAGTTCCTCGGGATCCTCGGTGCAGACGGTCTCGTCAGCGATCATGTCGGTGAAGTTCTCAACACCGTACAGCTCCAGAGCGGTAGCATCCAGACGCTCGCGCATCTGATCCTTCAGCATCTTGGGCATCCAGACGATACGGCCGGGGCCGCCTTCTGCTGCGATGAACTTCTTGGAGGAGATGAAGTGCTTGCCGTGGCCCATGAAGCCGGGAGTCTGAACACCGCCGCCGGTCATGGATGCCATTTCGGAGAAGCTCATGCCCAGAGGAGTCATGCCAGCATGCTCACGGCAGGTGATGACAACACCCATGGAAACGGGCTCGACACCACAGATACACTCGAAGCAGCCGCAGGAGGTCATGGGATCCTGGAACAGGGAGTACAGAGTGATGCGCTCGACAGCACCCTGAGAGTACTTGTTGACAGCAGCGTCCATGGAGTCGTAACGGCCCAGACGCTCGTCCTGGCAGCCTTCCTTCAGGATGGGCTGGCAGGGACCTGCGGGATCCAGTTCCTGAGTAGCCTTAGCATCCAGCCAGGACACGGCACCACACAGACCCAGACGCTCGGGGGTAACGATACAGACGTGGCTGGGGGAGAAGGCCTGGCACATAATGCAGGTGTAGAAGGTATCAACGGACTCGTCGGTCATGGAGGCCAGACGTGCGTCACGCTTGTTGAAGATCTCGTTTGCATTTGCACGCAGCTCAGCGTTCTTCTCAGCATCGACAACGATCTTGACCTGGCACTTGTCAACAACGGCCTCGAACTCGCTCTTGACCTTTGCGTACAGGACTTCGCCCAGATGCTTGAACTTGAAGCCAGCCTCGAAGTCAGCCTTGCTGATACGGATACGGATCATATCACGCTGACCGGTGTGCATAACACCTTCGATGCAGTTGATCCATGCATGGATCTTACGTTCCATGACGGACTCGAAGTCAGGCTGCATAGCCTTGCCTGCAACCTCGACGGTGTAGCTGAGGGAAATCTTGGAGCCGACGGGGATTTCGTCGATCTCGGGTCCGATGACTTCGATCTTGTGATCTTCGATCTCGGCAGCTTCCTTGGTCTGAACCAGCTCGAAGCAGTCCACGCGGGAGCCGTCGACTTCCACCTGCATATCGCCGCGGCGGATGATTTCGCCTTCGAAAGCGGTAGCGAAGGAAACGGGGATGTCGATCTTGGTGATCTTCAGCTTGATGTCACGAGCTTCCAGAGAGGTGGCATTCCACTTGGTGGTATCCAGCTGCTGGATCAGGGACTTGGGAACACGGAACATGTTCTCGGTTTCGTTGGAAACAACGGGGAAGCCCAGGCAGATAGCGCCGGCGCCGTAAGAAACGATCTCGTCGGACAGGGGCTTGTAAGCATTGACGAATGCACGGACGCGGTCCATGGTGTACTTGTACAGGTTCTTGTAGTCACCGGGCTGGATGTTACCGAAGATCAGAGCTGCACGCACTGCAACGGAAACAACGTGGATGACGGACTGCATTTCGTAACCCAGGGGCACAACGCGGACGCCTTCGCCCAGCTTCATGCCAGCTTCGTGGCAATGCTTGATGGCATCGCCGGTCAGGGTGACCAGAATACCCTGTGCCTGATACTCCTTAGCCAGAGCAACGGTCTCCTCGGGATTCTCAGCACCGCCGATGATAACAGCAACACCGGGGATATCGCCGGTAACCAGGGGAACACCCAGATTACGGACGAAGGAGTCGGTCAGGTGGCCCATCTCGGGCTCAGCGTAGGGCTCAGCACCATTCAGGTACTTCAGAACTTCCAGGAACTCTGCGCACAGAGCGGAAGCAACGCCGCTGTCGAAAACGTCCTGCAGACGCTTGTTACGGGTCATCATGGGCTTGATGTCATTCTCCAGAGCAGCCTTCAGCTCGCCCAGAGTGTTGATCTTCTTGCCGGTGATACCGTAGTAGCAGGGCAGGTTATAAGCAGTGGCGGGGAAGGACACTGCACAGCCTTCGCCGTTTGCGGCGATGGCTTCATCGATGGCGGCTACGGTACGAGCGTAGTTGTAGTCGTTACCGCCAAATACTCTATCAAAAAGTGTCACGGTATTTCCTCCTGTTATGATTTAGGTTTCGTCGCGATCCAAAATCGCCTTGATTTTCCGAATTTCTTCGATTGCGGTGGGGCTGAAATCGTAGGGAGATTTTCCCTGACGGTCTGCGTCCATGATCTCCGTGTTGTAATGGATGAAGCCCAGCAGATCCTCGGCGGGAATTGCATTGCGGATGAAATCCTCATCCTGCGCATCCCGGATCTTGTTGGCCACCACGCGAACCTTTTGGATACCCAGATCGTTGGCCAGCCGCTTTACATTGCGGTAGGTCTGAACGCTTCTGGCACCGGGTTCGATGACCACGATGAACTGGTCCATATTGGCTGCGGTGCCGCGGCCCAGGTGTTCCAGTCCTGCTTCCATGTCCATGATGACCACATCGTTTTTGCGATAGGTCAGGTTGCTGAGCACTGCCTTGAGCATCACATGCTCGGGACAGACACAGCCGCTGCCGCCCACGTCGACGGTGCCCATGACCAGCAGCTTCACACCGTTGATATCCTTGCTGAAGGTATCTGGAATGTCTGCCACATAGGGGTTGAGCTTAAAGAACTTGTTGGATGCGGAAGCACCGGTCCGTTCTTCGACCAGGGAGCGCATTTTGGAGATGGGGACGATTTCGTCCACTTCCTCCTGAGAAAGGCCCAGAGCCAGTCCCAGATTGGCATCGGGATCCACGTCGGCAGCAAGGACGGTGCGTCCTTCTGCGGCATAGAGCCGGGCCAGGGTGGAGGACAGTGTAGTCTTGCCTACGCCGCCCTTACCGGTAATCGCTACTTTCATTGGAAAAAGACCTCGAAATTTAAGTAAAAATTAGATGCCCAGAGCTTCGCGCTTTGCTTCGATGCAAGCGATCATCTTGTCACCCAGAGCCTCGATGTCGGTGTCGACAACGAACTTAGCCTCAACCCACTCGTTGATGCCGTCCTCGCCCTGCAGCAGGCGGGTAACTTCCTCGGAACCCTTGGAGTAGGGATCAACGCCCAGGAAGGTCTCGATACCGGTAGCAACGACGTAGTTACCGATGGAGACAGCCTTCTCGGACATCCATTCGGGAGCACAGCCAACCACGGGAACCTGGGAGATGTTGATGCCCCAGTCCTTGGCGATGTCGGAAGCCAGAACCATCATACGGGAGATGTCAACGCAGGAGCCCATGTGCAGCACGGGAGGAATGCCGGCCAGTTCGCAGACTCTCTTCAGACCTGCGCCGCAGTATTCCTTAGCCTGCTCGGGATCCATCAGACCAGCCTTTGCAGCAGCCTGAGCGGAGCAGCCGGTGGTGATGACGATGATGTCGTTCTCCAGCATCTTCTTCATTAGGCCGATGTGAGCGGTGTCGGGACGAACCTTGGGGTTGTTACAGCCGACCATAGCCACAGCGCCGCGGAGGACACCGGAATGGACACACTCGATCAGGGGCTTGGTGGTGCCGAACTCGTCCAGCTGGGAGTTTGCAACGCCGTCCAGAACCTTCTTGATGGCTTCGACGGAGTAACCGACTCTTGCCTTCTGCTTCTGGTTGGGGATGTTGACCAGCTCGGGGGTACGGTTCTTGAAGTTCTCGATAGCCATCTTCACGATTGCCTTAGCGCTGACGTCTGCGGTCTCAGCATGGAACTGAATGAACTCAGAGTCGGGAATGCGGGCAACGGGAGAGGTGGTGATGAACTTGGTGTGGAAGCACTTGGACAGGGGGCCCA
>JBGVFB010000082.1:0-34238 GCA_045120675.1 Faecousia sp.
CGCACCACCAAGTATGTCATTCCGAGGAGGGGCGAAGCCCCGACGTGGGAATCTCCAGCACCGCAGCACGAAGAAATAGAAACCAATTAACATTGAATATTCAAGATTTACAATGTTAATCGGTTGTTTCCGCATCAGACCGCGAAGCAGGAGATTGCCACGTCGCATGGCTAGTTTCCGCCATGCTCCTCGCAATGACAGTGGTAGTCGGTAGCTGTCAGCGAATAACCAACAGCACGATAAACATCAATTCATATCAGTACTTATTCTCTTCCATGGCGCGCTTCTTCATCAGTTCACGCATACGGATGGAGTGATCCAGCTGGCGCTTGCGGATACGCAGGCTCTTGGGGGTGCATTCCAGCAGCTCGTCGTCAGCGAGGAATTCCAGACACTGCTCCAGAGAGAAAATTCTGGGGGGAACCAGACGGATGGCATCGTCGGAACCGGCAGCGCGCATATTGGTCAGCTGCTTGCGCTTGCAGACGTTGACGGTCATATCCTCGTTGCGGCTGCAGATGCCGACCACCATGCCGGCATAGACGGGAGTACCGGCACCGATGAACAGCGCGCCGCGCTCCTGTGCTGCGCCCAGGCCATAGGCAACGGCTTCGCCGCTTTCGTGGGCGATCAGAGAACCGACCAGACGGCGCTCGATTTCACCCTTCATGGGTGCATAGTCAGCCAGCACGGAGGACATGATGCCCTCGCCCTTGGTATCGGTGAGAAATTCGCTGCGGTAGCCGAACAGGCCACGGGAGGGAACCATAAACTCCAGACGGTAGCGGCTGCCCATGGGAGTCATGCCCAGCAGATCTGCCTTGCGACGGCCCATCTTTTCGATGACTGCGCCCATGCATTCTTCCGGTACGTCCGCGACCATTCTTTCGATGGGCTCGCAGAGCTTGCCGTTGATGGTCTTGGTCAGCACGCGGGGGGTGGAAACGGAGAACTCGAAGCCTTCGCGGCGCATGGTCTCCATCAGGATACTCAGGTGCATTTCGCCGCGTCCGGCAACGTTGAAGGCGTCGGTGCCCTGCTCGGTCACGTGCAGGGAAACGTCCTTCAGCAGTTCCTTCTCCAGACGGTCACGCAGGTTGCGGGAGGTGACGTACTTGCCTTCCTTGCCGGCGAAGGGAGAATCGTTGACGGCGAAGGTCATTTCGATGGTAGGATCGGAAATCTTGACAAAGGGCAGGGGTTCCACGGTCATGGGATCGCAGAGGGTACGGCCGATGGTGATGTCCGCCATACCGGAAAGTGCCACGATCTCGCCGGCGGAAGCCTCCTGAATGGGAGCCTTGCCCAGACCGTCGAAGGCATAGAGGGCAACGACCTTGCCCTTCTGCTTGATTTCGGGGTTGTGGTAGTCGCAGATGGTCACTTCCTGATTGACCTTGATGGTACCGCGTTCAATGCGGCCCACGGCAATACGACCCTCGTACTCGTTATAGTCGATGGAGGAAACCAGCATCTGCAGCGGAGCGGTCTCGTCACCGGTGGGTGCGTCGATATAGTTAATGATGGTTTCGAACAGGGGGGTCAGGTCGGTGCCTGCCACGTCGGGGCTGTAGGAAGCGGTTCCCTGACGGCCGGAGCAGAAGACGGTGGGGCTGTTGAACTGCTCATCGGTTGCGTCCAGATCCAGCAGCAGCTCCAGAACTTCGTCCATGACCTCCTGAATTCTTGCGTCGGGCTTGTCAATCTTGTTGACAGCCACGATGACCTTGTGGCCCAGCTCCAGTGCCTTCTGCAGCACGAAACGCGTCTGGGGCATGGGGCCTTCGGCAGCGTCAACCAGCAGAATAACACCGTTGACCATCTTCAGAATACGCTCCACCTCGCCGCCGAAGTCAGCGTGGCCGGGGGTGTCGACGATGTTGATCTTGTAGTCCTTGTAGTGGACGGAGGTGTTCTTGGCAAGAATGGTGATGCCGCGCTCGCGTTCCAGATCACCGGAGTCCATGACGCGGTCCTGCGTTGCCTGATTTTCGCGGTAAATGCCGCCCTGCTTCAGCAGCTCGTCGACCAGGGTGGTTTTGCCGTGGTCAACGTGGGCGATGATTGCTATATTGCGGATTTTCTCCTGAGATGCCATAAAAAAGTCTCCTTTGTGCATCGTAAAACTTCATAATCTGTCAACTTAGAATTATAACACATAGCCAAATAGAATGCAATATATTTGGTGATTTTTACAGTGAAAAATGATGGAGAATATTCTCGGATTGCAGATTGTTGTTTTGTTTCAATCAGCGCAACCAGCTGCCGAAAACCACTGTCATTGCGAGGAGCGAAGCGACGTGGCAATCTCCTGCTGCGCGGTATAATGTGGAAACATCCGATTAACATTGTAAATTCTGGATATTCAATGTTAATTGATCCGTATTTCTTCGTACTGCGTTGCTGGAGATTCCCACGTCAGGGCTTCGCCCTTCCTCGGAATGACACACTTGATGGTGCGGTGTGCACCGGAACGATAAACATCAATTTAAAAGCATAAGAAAAAGGCCGCTGCGGATGCAGCGGCTGGTTGCAGCATTATTTGGTTTCCAGTTCATCCACGTGTTTCTTTAGAACCAGATTGATGTATTGGGATAAAGGGCGGCAGTCCGCGTCGGCAATCTCACGTAACTTCTCCAGCAAATCGCTGTCAATTGTAATACTGATTTTCTCTTTCAATGGTTTCATTTATCCCTCACCTCGGGAATATTATATCACTTAATATTACTAAATATTGACAAGTAGTATTCAGTAGGATAGAATACTACCACTAGGAGGTGGGACAATGAAGATAGATTTGACCGGATCATATTTTGTGGAGAATATAAATTACTTAAGGCAGAAGTACGCACTTTCGCGTAGCGCACTGGCTAGATTGGTGGGTATGGATAGTTGGAACCTTGAATTGATTTCTAAAGGAAAACGCCCGCCTGTATTCACCCGCCTTCAACTGCAACGATTTTGTATGGTTTTTGATCTGATTTACGAAGAATTGATTCATAAGGATTTGACAAAATAAGAAAAAGGCCGCTGCGATTGCAGCGGCCTTTCAAAGTTTATTACTGGTTCATTTCCTTCAGTGCGTCCTTGCGGCTGAAGTTTGCGCGGCCCTTCTCGTCGAAGCCCATGAACTTGACCCAGGTCATATCGCCCAGATTCAGAACGTCCTCGACCTTCTCAACGCGGCGGTTCTCCAGCTTGGAGATGTGAACCATGCCGTCGTGACCGGGAGCAATCTCAACGAAAGCGCCGATGGGCAGGATGCGAACGACCTTGCCGTAGTACAGCTTGCCAACCTCGGGAACGAAGCAGATGTCGTCGATGATCTTCTTTGCAGCGTAAGCAGCAGCGGAGTCCACAGCGGAGATGAAGACGGAGCCATCATCCTCAATATCGACCTTGGCGCCGGTGTCAGTGCAGATCTTCTGGATGGTCTTGCCGCCGGAGCCGATGATCTCGCGGATCTTGTCCACGGGAACCTTCATGCTCAGCATCTTGGGTGCGTACTCGGAAACCTCAGCGCGGGGCTCAGCGATGGCCTTCAGCATGACTTCGTCCAGAATCACCAGACGAGCCTTGCGGCAGCGCTCCAGAGCGTCAGCAATGATCTCCATGGTCAGACCCTTGTTCTTCAGGTCCATCTGGATGGCGGTGATGCCTTCGGTGGTACCTGCAACCTTGAAGTCCATTTCGCCGTGGAAGTCTTCAACACCCTGAATATCGGTGAAGGTTCTCCACTCGCCGGTCTCCTGATCGGAGATCAGACCGCAGGAGATACCTGCAACGGGGCGCTTGATGGGCACGCCGGCATCCATCAGAGCCAGGGTGGAACCACAGATGGAACCCTGAGAGGTGGAACCGTTGGAACTGAGAACTTCGGAACCCACGCGGATTGCGTAGGGGAACTCTTCCACGGAGGGGATCACGGGCAGCAGAGCCTTCTCAGCCAGAGCGCCGTGACCGATCTCACGACGGGAGGTGGAACGGGCTGCACGAGCCTCACCGGTGGAGAAAGAGGGGAAGTTGTAGTGGTGGATATAGCGCTTGGTCTCTTCGGGGTAGATGGTATCCAGCTTCTGGCAAGCGCTCAGGGTGTTCAGAGTGCAGATGCTGAGGACCTGAGTCTGGCCACGGGAGAACAGGCCGGAACCGTGCACGCGGGGCAGCAGGCCGACTTCAGCGTCCAGAGGACGGATGTCGTCCATGCCACGGCCGTCGACGCGCTTGCCCTGCAGCAGCCACTTCTTAACGACCTTCTTCTGCATCTTGTACAGGCACACTTCGATGTGCATCTCGAACTCTTCCTCGCCGTATTTCTCGACGAACTGGTTCTTGAAGTCGATACGGGCAGCGGTCAGGCGCTCCTCACGGACGTTCTTGTCGTCGGTGTCCAGAGCATGCTCGATCTGGGGCAGGCCGTAAGCAATCAGGTCGTCCAGCAGGTCGTGGTTGACAGCAGCCTTCTCGAAGGTGAACTTGGGCTTGCCGATCTCAGCAACGATGGAGTTGATGAACTTGACGATCTCCATGTTGGTCTCGTGAGCCACACGGATAGCTTCGTAAACGATGGCTTCGGGAGCCTCGTTAGCCTCGGTCTCGATCATGACGACCTTCTCGAAGGTGGAGCTGATGCAGACGAAGCACTCGCAAGCCTCACGCTCGTCTGCGGAGGGGTTGACGATATACTGGCCGTTCAGGTAAGCGACGTTGGTGGTAGCCACGGGGCCGTTCCAGGGAACGTCGGAAGTAGCAATGGCGATGGATGCACCCAGGGAAGCAACGATCTCAACGGGGTTGTCGTGATCGGTAGCCAGCACGGTGCAGGTGACGACGGTGTCGTTACGCAGTTCCTCGTCGAAGAGAGGACGCATAGGACGGTCGATGATACGGCTGTTCAGGATGCCGCGCTCGGAGGGCTTGCCCTCGCGGCGGTTGAAGGAGCCGGGGATGCGGCCGACGGAGTACATTCTTTCCTCAAACTCGATGGTCAGGGGGAAGTAGTCGATACCGGCCTTGGGAATGGGATTGCAGGTGCAGGTGGTCAGGACGACGGTGTCGCCGTAACGGCAGATGCACTCGGCATTGGCCAGCTCTGCGACCTTACCGGTTTCCACGGTGAAGGGGCGGCCGCCGATTTCCATCTCATAAACATGATGGTTGGGATACTGTTTACGGGTGATCATAGAATAAACCTCCTTATTTCTAGGTAATTATTAATTACAAATTCATAATTACAAATTATGGTGTCAGCTTTGCTGACAAAGAAAAAAATTTATAATTTGTAATTCGTAATTAATAATTGATGGTTCGGGAGGTTTAGCACTTGAGTCAGCTGTCGAATTTCGACAACTCAATCAACTGCTAAAGGATCTCCCGATGGATTATGATAAAAGGCTTCTCCTTGAGGAGAAGCTGTCACCGAAAGGTGACTGATGAGGTGTTACAGCAGTACAAAACAACGGTATTGTGACGCCGCTGTGCGGCTACACCTCATCCGTCCCGCCTTGCGGCGGGCCACCTTCCCCTCAAGGGGAAGGCTTGGGTGCGTCTGCAAGAAATCAGGGGCGATGTTTCCATCGCCCCTTGGAATATCTTACTTACGGATACCCAGCTTGGCGATCAGAGCACGGTAACGGTTGATGTCCTTGTGTGCCAGATAGTCCAGCATCTTGCGGCGCTTACCAACCATCATCAGCAGGCCACGACGGGAGTGGTTGTCGTGCTTGTGAGTGCGCAGGTGATCGGTCAGCTCGTTGATACGAGCGGTCAGGATGGCAACCTGAACCTCGGGGGAACCGGTATCGCCTTCGTGAGTTGCGTTCTCCAGGATAACCTGGGTCTTCTTTTCCTTCTGGATCATGGGAAATTTCCACCTTTCAAAAAATAGTTCCCGGAAGCCAAGTAGTGGGCGGGTGGTGTACTGAAATACAGCTTTCTCCCAAAACTGAGCAACGGGCATAGTAATTGCGTCCGGTCTTTTGACCAGCCTGAACATCATACCATGAGTTTACCCAAATGTAAAGGATAATTTTCTAAAAACTGAGAACTTTTTTCGAAAAAAACCTCCGGACACACGATTACCTACGTCATTCCGAGCCAGTTCGCTTACATGGCGTGGGAATCCCCATCTTAAGAAGGAGATTGCCACACCAGCGTGCGCGCTGGTTCGCAATGACAGCTTGTTCGGTGCCGGAGAAAATATTCAGATACTGAATCGATTCATCTGCTCGGTACCGTCCTGAATGAGCAGCAGGTCGGAGATGATGGAGTTGGAAATCAGGAAGCCCTTGGGGGTCAATCTCCAGCGGCCGTCATCGCCCTGGGCTGCGTGGCCGAAGGTACGGCACTTTTCCAGTGCTTCTTCGATGGGGCCGAAGGGCAGCAGATACTGGCGCTCGTACTCTTCCCGGATGATACCGGCAGAGGTCCTCAGACGCATCATCAGGTACTCCCCTGCCCGCTCGCGCAGCGGAATGTCTTCCACATCAACCAGCACTTCACCGCCGTTTTTGATGCCGTCGATATAGCCCTGCAGGTCTCGGATGATGGTGAAGCGGCGGCCGGCAAAGTCAGAGCTGGCATTGGGACCGAAGCCCAGATACTCACCGCCGGTCCAGTACTTCATGTTGTGACGGGAATACAGGCCCTTGCGGGCAAAATTGGAGATTTCATACTGGCGGAAGCTCTTGCCGCGCAGAATTTCCGTGGCAGCCAGATACATATCGGCCTGCAGGTCATCATCGGGCAGGTTCAGGAACTCCTTGTAGTCGTACATGGGGGTTCCCTCTTCCAGCTTCAGGCCATAGCAGCTGATATGCTCGGGGTTCAGGGCCAGAACACGCTCCAGCGTGTCCTTCCAGCCGTTGAGGGTCTGGTTGGGAAGGCCGTACATCAGGTCCACGGACAGGTTTTTGAAGCCTGCCTTGCGGATGCGCTGCACGGCGGAAACAGCCTGTGCATAATCGTGGGGACGGCCGATTTTCTTCAGAATCTCATCGTCATCGCACTGGATGCCGAGACTGACGCGGTTGAAGCCTTCTGCCCGCATGCGGTTCAGAAACTTGTCGGAAACGGAGTCGGGGTTGGCTTCAAAGGTGATTTCCGCGGCGGAGTCCACGTCGAAATTGCGGCGGATGGCGGTCATGATGGTGGCCATGCCGTCAGCGCCGAAAAAGCTGGGGGTACCGCCGCCGAAGTAGATGGTATCCACCTTGTAGCCAGGGGCCAGAGCACCGGACTCCTTGATATGGGTGCAGACGGCCCGCAGGTAATCATCCATCAGCTTGTCGTCCTTGTTGGTCAGGGAGTAAAAATCGCAGTACTGGCACTTGCTGCGGCAGAAAGGCACATGAATATAGATGCCGAGGGGTGTTTTATTTTTCTTTGTCGTCAAAAAGGGCATGGTGTAATTTTACCTCCGGTAAAATAAATGCAGAATTAAAAATTCAAAATGAAAAATGAAGGTGTCAGCTTCGCTGACTATTTAAAATCATGCCCGGAGGGCATACCACAATTTTGCATTCTGCATTCTGCATTTTGCATTCAATTAGTCTTCGTCCAGTTTCAGAACAGCCATAAAGGCCTCGGAAGGAACGGAAACCGTACCGAAGGTACGCATTCTCTTCTTACCTTCCTTCTGCTTTTCCAGCAGTTTCTTCTTACGGGTGATGTCGCCGCCGTAGCACTTGGCCAGCACGTCCTTGCGGACAGCCTTGATGGTCTCGCGGGCGATGATCTTGCCGCCGATGGCCGCCTGTACGGGAATTTCAAACTGGGCTCTCGGAATGTTCTCCTTCAGCTTTTCACAGATCTTACGGGCGCGGGGGTAGGCATTTTCCGCAAAGAGGATGAAGCTCAGAGCATCCACCACATCGCCGTTGAGCAGAATATCCAGCTTCACCAGCTTGGAGGGACGGTAGCCTATCAGTTCGTAGTCCAGAGAGCCGTAGCCGCGGGTGCGGGACTTCAGCGCGTCGAAGAAATCGTAAATGATCTCGTTCAGGGGCATATCGTAGTGCAGTTCCACACGGGTGGCATCCAGATATACCATATCCTTGAATTCACCGCGGCGGGAGGTGGCAAGGTCCATGATATTGCCCACATATTCCTGCGGTGCCATCAGATTGACCTTGACGAAAGGCTCTTCTGCCAGCGTAATTTCCATGGGGTCGGGGTAGTCCAGAGGATTATCCACCATCAGCACGGTGCCGTCGTTCTTGGTGATGCGGTAAACGACGTTGGGGGCGGTGGTGATCAGGTCCAGATTGTACTCGCGCTCCAGACGCTCCTGAATGATCTCCATGTGCAGAAGACCAAGGAAGCCACAGCGGAAGCCGAAGCCCAGCGCAATGGAGCTTTCCGGCTCATAAACGAAGGAAGCGTCATTCAGCTTCAGCTTTTCCAAAGCATCGCGCATATCCTGATACTTTGCGCCGTCAGCGGGGTAAACACCGGAGTAAACCATGGGCTGAACGGGACGGTAGCCGGGCAGAGGCTCCTTGGCAGGGTTTTCGACACCGGTGATGGTATCACCCACCTGCGTATCAGCCACGGTCTTGATGGAAGCGGTGATATAACCGACTTCGCCGGCGCCCAGCGCATCGGTGGGAATCAGACCCTTGGGGTTCATGATGCCCACTTCCACCACCTTGTAGGTAGCGCCGGTGGCCATCATACGGATGTCCATGCCGGGGCGGACGGTGCCCTGCTTAATACGGGTGTAGACGATGACACCGCGGTAGCTGTCATACTGGCTGTCGAAAATCAGTGCCTGCAGAGGTGCTTCCCGGTCACCCTTGGGTGCGGGGATGCCCTGCACGATCATTTCCAGCACACTGCGAATGTTAATGCCGTTCTTGGCGGAGATTTCGGGAGCATCCTCTGCGGGAATGCAGATGATATCCTCAATTTCAGCCTTTACCTCTTCGGGACGGGCGGAGGGCAGGTCGATCTTATTGATGACGGGAAGGACTTCCAGACCCGCGTCGGTGGCCAGGAAGGTGTTTGCCAATGTCTGGGCTTCCACACCCTGAGATGCGTCCACAACCAGCACCGCACCTTCACAAGCGGCAAGGGAACGGGAAACTTCATAGTTGAAGTCCACATGGCCGGGGGTGTCGATCAGATTCAGGGCATAGGTTTCGCCGTCGTCGGCGGTGTAGTTCATGGTAGCGGCGGTTGCCTTGATGGTGATGCCGCGCTCGCGTTCCAGATCCATGGAGTCCAGGATCTGAGATTCCATCTCGCGCTTTTCCACAGCCTTGCACTCCTCCAGCAGGCGGTCTGCCAGGGTGGACTTGCCGTGGTCAATGTGGGCGATGATGGAAAAATTTCTGATTTTGGAAAGTTCGGTCATATTGGTTGCACCTCATAAAAGGGATCCATAGGCGATACTATGTCATTTTCACACATTATATCTAATTTTTGCAAAAAAGTAAACCGTATGTTTTCATAAAAATACGGGAAAACTGCAAATAGAAATTAAAAATTAAGCCGAAATCTGGGAAAAATGAAAAAATCCAAGGAAAAACCCTTGTCAAAAAAATAATTTCGGGGTATAGTTTAACGGCATGAGAAAATAAGCGTTTTTGCGCCAAAAATAAAGAGGGGACTTACATGAGTACTGCAAAGAAAAACAACAAGCCCACCACGGAAGAGCTGCAGCAGGAACTGCAGAATCTGATCGCACAGGGCAAAAAGGAAGGCATGATCCGTGCCGCCGACCTGAATGCCCATCTGGAAAAGATGGACATGAGCCCTGAGAAGATCGAGGCCATTTATGACAGCATTGAGGCCATGAACATCCAGATCGTTACTGCCGAGCTGGAACTGGATCTGGGCGATGATCTGGACTTGGGTGACGGTCTGGACGGCGATATCGATCTGGCAGATCTGGATGAAGAGGATCTGGTGGATCCTGTGGATCTGGCTGCCGAGTATTCTCTGGACGATCCGGTCCGCATGTACCTGAAGGAGATCGGTCAGGTCAAGCTGCTGAGCGCCGATGAGGAAGTGGAGCTGGCCAAGCGCGTGTCCGAGGGTGATCAGGAAGCAAAAAATAAGCTGACCGAAGCAAACCTGCGTCTGGTTGTTTCCATCGCAAAGAAGTACTCCGGCCGCGGCCTGCATATTCTGGACCTGATTCAGGAGGGCAACACCGGCCTGATCCGCGCAGTCGACAAGTTCGACTGGACAAAGGGAAATAAATTCTCTACATATGCCACCTGGTGGATCCGGCAGGCCATTACCCGCGCCATCGCCGATCAGGCACGAACCATTCGTGTGCCGGTGCATATGGTGGAAGTCATCAACAAGGCTACCCGCTGCAACCGCAAGCTGGTGCAGGAGCTGGGCCGCGAGCCTACCGTGGAAGAAATCGCCAAGGAGCTGGGCCTGCCTGTTGAGAAGATTATCGAAGCAAACCGTACCGCTGCCGATACCCTGTCTCTGGATACCCCTGTGGGCGATGAAGAAGATACCTCCATCGGCTCCTTCGTCGAGGACGAGCGTACCCCCGGCCCCGCTGACGCAACCTCCAATGCGCTGCTGGCCGAGGCACTGAAGGAAATCCTCGACACCCTGACCGAGCGCGAGGCTGACGTTCTGAAGATGCGCTTCGGCATGTACGACGGCCGCACCCATACTCTGGAAGAGGTGGGTCAGATCTTCGGCGTTACCCGTGAGCGTATCCGCCAGATCGAGAACAAGGCCATCCGTAAGCTGCGCCACCCCAGCCGCGCCAAGAAAATCCGCGATTTCTACTGCTAAAAAACCAAGCCTGCTGCAGCTGCAGCAGGCTTATTTTTTGATCTTATTTCCGTTTTCGTCATATTTTGTGACGGTGGTGGTGCCGAGGGCACTTTTTTCTTTGTAGGGGAATTTGGCTTCGTCGTAGGATGTCCACTGATGGATGGTCACACTGCTGTGGCGTCCGTTTTCGTGATATTCATAGGCCGTTTCCCGATAATCAACACGCGGTGCGGACTTGTAGCGGGTGGTCATCAGCTCCGATGCCACGCGCCCCTCCTCGTCATAGATGTAGGCATAGTCGTAAGTGTTTCCACTGGAGGACAGTGTAGTGAAATTTGTCACCACACCGTAGATATCAAATGTCTTCGTGACGGAGGATTTGCAGATATTATCCTGATCGTAAGAAGTTTGCACCTCTTTGCTCAGAACGATACCGTCGTAGATGTATTCCGTCACGGCAAGATTCTGCCGTTTGCCGGTGGCAAGATAATGGGCGGATTCAAGACGCAGAAGATTGCCAACGGAATCATATTCATAAGCTTTTTCGAACCGCTCTGCCGGAAAACCGCCGTCCAGATAATACTGAATCTCCTGCGCGGAAAGGTTGCCCTTTCGGTCGTAGGTGTATTTTTCAATAAAATGCTCAAAAAGAATCTGGCCTTCCTCGTATATGTGGGATTCCCTGCCGATCAGCTGACCGGCACTGTTGAAGCAGGAAACGATCCGGCCGGAGGAGTTGTCGCTGTAGCAGTAGTAGTCGCGGTAAAGGGTGCGGTTTTCTTCGCTCCACTGGGCGGTTTCCGTCCGGAGCAAGGGGCCGTCGATGCTGTATTCCTCGATTTTCCCGTCCAGAAGCTCATAGGTTTCCGGATGGAAGGCACCGTCGCGGAGGGAAATCAGCTGGCCGGAAATGTGGTAGATTTCCTGCCGGATCATGCGCAGGTCTGTTTCGGGATCAAAGGACTCGGTGTATTTTTCAGAAGGCGAACCATTCTCAAAATATCCGGTCATTTCCAGCGTCAGAAGCCTGCCTTCCGGAGAGAAGGTGCGATTCTCGGTCCGGCTCACAGCGTCATTTTCCCCATAGGATACATCCTCCTGCCGGGTCAGAATGCCGGAATCGTCAAAGTGCTTTGTGAGTGTTGCGGCTGCGGTTCCGTCTTGGCGGAAAGTTTGCTCCTGATAGTAAGTGACGTTGCCGGAAACATCGTAGTGCATTTCAATCAGTGTCGAGATATTGCCGTTTTCGTGAAATTCCGTTTTCTTTGTTTCGGTCAGGATGCCGTTTTCATAATAGGCGGATACCAGTTCCTGCGGGATGCCCACGAAGCTGTCGAAAAGAAGAACCTCCGTCTCCATCGTGACAGGCGGCACGGTCGCTTCCGCAGCGGGAACAGGCTGCACCGGCGCATTGCAGGCGCAGAATAAAAACGTGACCAGCATCACGGTAAAAGCCATGCTGATCACGTTTCTCATGTCGATTTCTCCTTGTTTTTCTGTCTTACCGGCGGCGGGCCACCAACAGCCATTTTTCCAGCTGCATTTTCCGCTGGCGGGCATCCATCCGGTCGGCGGTCTTACGCAGCAGCAGCGCCCATTCGGCGGCGGTGCGGGAACGGTTATCTTTGGTCACAAAGAAGCTGCACTGGGGGATCCGCTGATCACCGAACAGCTTTGCAAAGCGGGTATCCACACCCATGGCGATGGCATAAGGCAGCATCCGGAAGAAAAAGTCCGGGTCATTTTCCTGAATGCGGTCCAGTTCGTCCTTGGAAATAGAAGCCAGATAATGGCGCAGTCCCAGAATCAGACCTGCATGCTGGCGGCCCAGATCACTGCGGCGTCCGCCGTATGCGGCAGCCAGACCTGCCAGCATCTGTGCCAGCACGGCGCAAATGCCGATCAGCCAGGAACCGGACCAAATGCCCAGCACGAGCCACAGCAGATTGGCTGCGGATGCGATGTAGATCGGAAGTTTGCCGCGGATGTGCAGACGGTACATACCGTCCTGAATGGCCCATGCCACGATGACACCGAGAATACCCAGCACCACGGCCAGAACGATCCGCCAGGTCTTATCGGTTGTGAAATTATTGCCATAGCAAATGCCGCTGAAGCATCCGATGCCACAGCAGATGGCCCGGAACAGCAGTGCGTTGCCGGCGCGGCGGGTGTACATTTCCTTGACACCGGAGATGGTCTGCGCCACCTTCAGGCACAGCCGTGCGTAGGGAACACCGGTGGCATCCACCACGTCACCCTTGGAGAACAGGCTATAGAAGCAGCGGTTTTCGAAGGCGGAGCGTTCATTGTCCATATCCATCCGGCGCTGCAGGCATACCCTGCCCTTCTTGTCGGGATAGATGCGCAGATAACCCAGTTCCGCCCAAGTGTAAACCATCATGGTCAGGTCGGCACCGGCTGCGGTCAGATGGCTGCCGATTTCACCGGCGGTAACACCTTCCAGCGGCTGTGTCCGGCGCTGGCGCAGCAGGGGCAGACAACGCATGAACAGCAGCCAGTACAGCAGTGCTGCCGCGGCGAACAGGCCCATGGGAAGTGCCTCCGGATTGCCGTCACGGAAAATGATCAGCTTGCCGGGGAACATATCTTCGTCCACCTGCATCACGAGGGTCAGCTTTTCACGGTCCTGCAAAGGCCGGGTCACCACACCGGAGATCAGACTGCCGCCGGTGACACAGTTGACGATGGATTCGATGTTGGTCTGCAGAAAACCACTGGTAAAAGTGGGCTTTTTGCCGGTGATATCACCGGGCATGGTGATGGAGAAAGCCAGTTCCTTTACAGGGTAGTCAAAACCGCACAGCAGCGGCACTTCCATGACCAGATAGCTTTTACGGGTCTTTTCGTGACGCTCGGTGCGCAGCACATCGGGCAGTGTATAGCTGAAGGTGACGGTGCTTTCGCCCATGTAACCGTTCAGGAAGGATAAATCCGTCAGCACCACGGTGGGGTCGGTGTTGCTGCTGTAGGTCTGGGCAGAGGAGCCGTTGACAGCGACATTTTTGGCACCCCGGGGCAGCGGGAAGGTCAGGCCGGTGGCGGGGGAATCCATATTGATGCGCACGGTCATGGTGACGGTGCAGGTGCCGGTGGAAGTCACGGTGGACCAGGACTCCACTTTATTGGCGCCATTGTCGGCATAAACCACGGTGGTTAACATAACAACGCACAAAACAGCAATCAAAATACGTCGAAAGCAGCTCATATTCCCCCTCCTTTCCAAATTAGCATAATTTTCATTTTATCATTGTACCATGCCGAAGCAAAAAATGCAAGATTCATCCACCTTAAGATATGAAAAAGTCGATCAGGCAGAACGATAAATTGATGTTTGTCGCACTGTTGGTTCTTCGCTGACAGCTGCCGACTACCACTGTCATTGCGAGGAGCGTTAGCGACGTGGGACCGAAGGGAATGCCTGTGGTGCAATCTCCTGCAGAGAAGAATAAGATTGCAAAAACCGATTAACATTGAAAATCCTATACCTTCGATGTTAATCAGTTCTCATTTCAATATACTGCAATGCTGGAGATTCCCACGTCGGGGCTTCGCCCCTCCTCGGAATGACACACTTGATGGTGCGGTGTAACAGATCTGCATATTGAAATTTGAACACGCAAATAAAAAAGGTCCGCTCCTGATGGAGCGGACTTTAAGGTATGTACTTAGCGGACGTACTCGATGACGACGCGGCGGTTGGGCTCGGTGCCGGTGGAATGGGTGGTGATGTTCTCCATATCCTGCAGCGCAGCGTGGATCACATGACGCTCGTAAGCGTTCATGGGCTCCAGCGTGGTGCGGCGGCGGGCCTTCAGAACCTGCTGTGCCTTCTTGCGGGCATAGCGGCGCAGGCTGTCCTCGCGCTTTTCACGGTAGCACTCTGCATCCACATTGATGCGGATGTGGCCGTCCACACCGCGGTTGACGGTGTAATTGGCCAGATGCTGGATGGCGTCCAGGGTATCGCCGCGGCGGCCGATCAGGTAACCCAGATCTTCACCCACCAGCTCGACAAAATAGGTGTTGTCGTTTTCCTTGAATGCGTGGGGAACGGCCTGAGAACCCATATGCTCCAGCAGACCCTTGATGAAAACTTCAATCTTCTCTTCGGTGCTGCCGGGCTCGGCGGGGGTGTAGGCTCTGGGAGCCTTCACTTCCTTGACTTCCTTGGGCTCCTTGGGAGCCTTGGGGGTCTTGGGAGCTTCAGCCTTGCGCTCCTTCTTGGGCTGGGGAGCCTTAGGAGCTTCAGCCTTCTTCTCAGCCTTGGGTGCTTCGACCTTCTTTTCGCTCTGGGGAGCGGGAGCGGGCTTGGGAGGCTCGGGCTTCTTCTCGACAACAGGCTTTGCCTTGGGCTTGGAGCGGGAAGCGCTGCCCAGCGCGCTCTTGGGCTTTTCGGGAACCACCACAGGATCGGGTGCTTCGTAGGTCACCTGAACCTTGGCGGGCTGTGCACCGAAGCCCAGGAAACCGGCCTTAGCCTGCTGCAGAACCTGAACAGAAACACTGTCACGGTCCAGACCCAGCTGGGTCAGTGCGGACTCGATGGCCAGATCAATGGTCTTACCGGTGGCAACAATGGTCTTTTCCATGGTTTATTCCTCCGTAGAATCGGTTGCGTAGCGGTTGGGATCGTAGTTGCGGCCCTTGCAGTAGGGACGGCTGGGGATACCGGACATGCAGGAACGCTCGGTCTCCTCTTCTTCCTCGACGATACCCTTCTTAGCTGCATATTCCTTGGCAGCGGCAGCCTTTGCGGCTTCCTCTTCCAGCTGCAGCTTCTTCTGGAGCTTCTTCTTGCTGGTGTTCTGGGTCTGACCCTCGGGGTTGGCGGCGCGGCGCTCAGCGCGGACGCGCTCCTTCTCAGCCTCGATGGCGTCCTGCTCCATAGCACGCTTCAGACGCTCGGCATCTTCTGCATCATAGATCTTGCGGTAATGCTTGGTCATGATGGGGTCGGAGATCATTCTGACCAGACCGCCGATGAACCAGTAAACGGACAGACCGGCGGAAACGGTGAAGCCGATCCACAGGGTCATCAGGGGCATCATCAGCATCATGGACTTGGTCTGCTGAGCAGTCTGGGACTTTTCAGCCATTTCCTTGTCCTGAACGCCCTTCTCGTTGGTGATCAGGGAGTCGTTGGTCTTCTGATTGATCCACATCTGCAGGAACTGGCTGCCGGTGGAGACCACGGGAATCAGGAATGCACCGATGTGTGCCCAGTCCCATGCCCAGGAAGCACCGAAGATGTTGAATTCGGGAATGGCACCCAGATTGATGCCACAGAAGTCAAAGTTGATGCCGGCCAGAGTCTCGGCGCTGATGCCGGGGATGGCAGCGGCGATTTCCTTTGCATAGGTAGCGATTTCACCGGCAGCAACGACCTGATCGTAGTAGGCATTGTTGGAGAACAGTGCGGGAGCCTGCTCCTTGACAATGGCAATGATCTGGTTTGCAACTTCTGCGCTTTCTCCCAGAATGTAGGTGATGGGCTGACGGATGACGGTGAACAGGGGGAACAGGATCAGCATGGGGACAAGGCTCCACAGGCAACCGCCGAAGCCCATGGAAGCGCCCTCTTCCTTCTGGAGCTGCTGAATGGCTTCGTTCTGCTTCTGCTGGTCGTGCTCGTACTTGCGCTGGATCTCCTGAATGCGGGGCTGCAGACGGGACATCTTCATCATGCTCTTCTTGGATTTTGCGTTGATGGGCATAATCACAAGCTGAACGATGACGGCGAAAATGATCATGGCGACACCGTAGTTGCTGGTGGCTTCATACAGGAAGCCCAGCAGCCAGCCGAAAGGCACAGTCACGATGTCGGAAAGTTTGAATGCGAGAAACATTGACATAACCTCCTAAATAAATGAGGAATCAGGGAACGGGGTCGAAATAGTCACCTTTATAAAAGGGATGGCAGCGCAAAAAGCGCTTCAGAGCCAGCCATCCGCCTTTTGCGGCCCCGTACTTGGTAATGGCTTCGTACGCATAGCGGGAGCAGGTGGGACAATACCGGCAGCGGGCCGGAAACGCGGGAGAAATGTGCTTCTGATAAAAGCGAATCAGGGAGAGCAGAAGTTTTTTCATGGCAGTTCTTTTAAAATACCTGCCTTTTCGGCAGCTCTGAGATAACTTTCGGTAAGCTTCTCAAAGGGTGCGTGGATCGCACGGGTGCGGGCCACGATCACGATATCCCAGCCGCTCTGGAACTTGTCCTCGTTGAGCCGGTAGACTTCACGCAGTCTTCTGCGGACACGGTTGCGCACATTTGCCTTACCCAGTTTTTTGCTGACGGTAATGCCCACCCGGTTGGTGGAAGTGCGGTTTTTTCTGGCATAGAGCACAAGATGGCCGTTTGCCTGTCCGCTGGTCTTATAAAGACGCTGGAATATATGGTTGAGTTTAAGTGAACTGGAAAACTTCATAACAATACTCCAAAAGATACCCTCAAAATAAGTATCCACAAGGCATGCTCGCAAAAAGGGATTGTCAATTGACGGGCGAGAGATTTTGGTGCAAATCAAGGCTTACAAAACGCCGAGTTGCGGCAAAAGATCCGGCAGACAATGACAAGACGTTTTAAGAGTATGCCCAATTAAAAAGGGAGCGGGGCGAATCTCTCATTCACCCCGCTGTAGCTCCCGTTTCGCTTATGAGCGTTTCTTCCGCGCAAGCAACCTGCGCGCGCCGACTCTTAGGCGGACAGAACCTTGCGGCCCTTTGCACGGCGGCGGGCCAGAACCTTACGGCCGTTGGAAGTAGCCATTCTCTGACGGAAACCGTGAACCTTGGAACGGTGACGCTTGCTGGGCTGATAGGTACGCTTCATGAAATACACCTCCTGTTAATAACAATCTATGCTCGACAGCCAAAAGGCCGCAGCAACACATAGTAACGTGATTTTACAATCACACTGAGTTATTGTAACCGAAAAGTAATGCAAGGTCAACTGTTATTTTCGCAATTTTCGCAGGAATTTTTAATAAATTTCAGCTATGCATAAGAATCTCTATGCTGCTGTGCAGCAAGAGCTTCTAAAGTTTGTCGGCGAGGGCCGACGGCCAACGCGTGCCTGACTGGCCGGCAAGTGTCGATACACCATTGGGCCCTCCCGATTCGTTACTGCTGTGCAAATTTCAGCTTGTCGATCGGTTGCACTGCACCATCAAGTGTGTCATTCCGAGGAGGGGCGAAGCCCCGACGTGGGAATCTCCAGCACCGCAGCACGAAGAAATACCAACCAATTAACATCGAATATTCAAGATTTACAATGTTAATCGGTTGTTTCCGCATCAGACCGCAAAGCAGGAGATTGCCACGTCGCATGGCTAGTTTCCGCCATGCTCCTCGCAATGACAGTGGTGGTCGGTAACTGTCAGCGAATAACCAACAGTGTGATAAACATCAATTTATGGAAAAAGCCGCGCCTGATACAGGCGCGGCTTTATGCTCATTCATCATATTTGTTGGGAATCGCCGTGATGACGGGCGTACCGTCCCGGTTTAACAGCGGGGTCAGACCGCCGGCATAGCCGGACTGGACAAACAGGTAATTCACACCGGTGACTTTGTCTACCAGAATCACCTGAGAACCAAAGTTCTCGGAATAAACCTGAACAAAACGTTCTTCCTTCTTTGCCATACTTATTCCTCCATCTGGAAATCACTTGCGTCACGGTTGGTCAGAAACTTCTGGAAAAACAGGGCGGATACCAGCATGATCAGACACAGTCCCATCACCGCACTGCCGACACTGCCCCAGGTCAGAACCATTACGGTCACCAGAACCAGCGCAACAATCACCAGCAGAATTTTCCGGATCAGTTCCATCTTACTGCTTCACACCCTCGGTGATGCCGTTGGCAAGACCGACCAAGCCCTGCATTTCGCTGGGAATGATGATCTTGGTGGCCTGACCGTCGGCGACCTTCTGCATGGCTTCGATGGCCTTCAGCTTGATCACCTGATCGTTGGGGGCCTTCTGATTCAGCAGCTCCAGAGAATCGGCCATAGCCTTCTGCACAGCCAGAATTGCCTGTGCTTCGCCGTCTGCCTTCAGGATTGCAGCCTGCTTTTCGGCTTCTGCCCGCAAAATTGCGGCTTCCTTTTCAGCGGATGCCCGCAGAATGGCGGATTCCTTCTCGCCTTCGGCGATCAGAATGGCGGACTTCTTCTGGCCTTCGGCCTGCAGGATCGCCTGACGGCGGTCGCGTTCGGCCTTCATCTGCTTTTCCATGGAGCTCTGAATGTCGGCGGGAGGCAGAATGTTCTTCAGCTCCACGCGGTTGACCTTGATGCCCCAGGGGTCGGTGGCTTCGTCCAGAATGGCGCGCATCTTGGTGTTGACCACATCACGGCTGGTCAGGGTCTGGTCCAGCTCCAGATCGCCGATGATGTTACGCAGAGTCGTTGCGGTCAGGGTCTCCATGGCGGCCATGGGCTGCTCCACACCGTAGGCATAGAGCTTGGGGTCGGTAATCTGGAAATAGACGACGGTGTCGATCTGCATGGTGACGTTATCCTTGGTGATCACGGGCTGGGGCGGATAATCCAGAACCTGCTCTT
Organism: Faecousia sp.; assembly: GCA_045120675.1. Classification (GTDB taxonomy): domain Bacteria; phylum Bacillota; class Clostridia; order Oscillospirales; family Oscillospiraceae; genus Faecousia. Next base: position 19,339 of record JBGVFB010000082.1, read on the forward strand.
TCAGGGAAACCTTGCGGGCGATGCGGTCGATAAAGGGAACCTTGAAGTGCAGACCCACACCCCAGACGGTCTGGAATGCGCCCAGACGTTCAATGACGTATGCCCGGGACTGCTGCACCACGGCGATGTTGGCGATAATGATCGCAAAGGCGATGACAAACAGAACCAATACAATGATCCACATAATAGTACCTCCTGTAAATGTTTATACTTCTGCGGGAACTTCCACGGGTGTGACGAAGGCTTTGACACCTTCGATCTTATCCACCTGCACCAGCGTGCCCTTGGGGATCGCGCAGCCTGCGGTGGAACGGGCGGTCCATTCCATAGCGCCCAGCTTGACGGTGCCGGTGGCGCTGACGTTGTCGATGTCTGCGGTGACATAGCCCCGGGAGCCGACAACGGCATCCACATTGGTTTTGCTCAGCTTGGGGGTGAAATGCTTCCGGGCCATGGGCCGCAGGGCTGCCAGCAGCAATGCGGAAACGGCAAGAAACAGCACCACCTGAAGCCAGACCGGCGCATGCAGCAGACTTGCCGCCAGCGCAGCCAGCGAACCTGCCGCAAACCACAGGGAAACCATGGTCACCGTTGCGGCTTCCGTTACCAGAAACACGACCATCAATGCCAGCCAGAGAATCGTAAAGAACTCCATATCAGTTTCCTCCTTTCAAAACCTGTAACCGAATTCGATGTGCTTGGTTTATGGCATTATCATAGCAGAAATGTAAGCGCCGGTCAATTGACGGGAATGTAAAAAATGATAGTTTTTGATTTCACAGAAAGGAATTTTTCTGCAAATTTCAGTAAAAATGAAATTAATTTACAAATTATCTATAATTTGTGGCAAAAAACAGGATATGTGACTTTTATAAAGTCTTATGATTATTATATATGGTTATATGACCGCATAAATACCAAGGACTCTTTATGGAATCATTCCTCAAATACAGCGGTTTTATCAACAAACTTCAGATCAGATAACGGGATTTGTATAATATTTTCGCCGTTGTTGCAAAATCGGGGAATCATTTCTGTATCAGAATTTTAAATTGATGTTTATCGTGCTCTTGGCGGCATAGCCGCCCTCGGCCCCCGCTTTTAAGAGGGGGCTGGCAAAATAGGCCCAACGGGACTATTTTGACTGGGGGAGTTGTATTTTTCTCCCCCCGGCCTCGTTTTCACTCGGCCACCCCCCTCGCAAGCGCGGGGGGCAAGGCTCCTATCCAACTGCACGACAAACTTTAGAAGCTCTTGCTGCACAGCAGCATAGAGATTCTTACGCATAGCTGAAATTTGCAATTACTGCACGTAAAAATAAACTTCCAAAAATGGTTGCACCTGACTGTCGGTTGGTGTATAATTACGGTGCAATATTACGGGCATTGACCCGGTTTATGGAGGACTGATATCATATGTTCAATGCAATGATCGAAACTGTGAAGGCAAATCCCCGTTCCATCGTGTTCACCGAGGGCCACGACGCCCGTATTCTGGAAGCTACCGCTCGCCTGAAGGCTGAGGGTTTCCTGAAGGTTATCCTGGTCGGCAATGTTGAGGAAGTCAAGGCTAACGCTGCCAAGGGCGGCTTCGACATCGAAGGCATCGAGATCCTGGATCCCCTGACCTACGAAGGCATGGACGCTATGGTCGAGAAGATGGTCGAACTGCGCAAGGGCAAGATGAGCGCTGAAGAGTGCCGCAAGGCTCTTTCCAAGGGTAACTACTTCGGCACCATGCTGGTCAAGATGGGCTACGCTGACTCCCTGCTGGGCGGCGCTACCTACTCCACCGCTGACACCGTTCGTCCCGCTCTGCAGATCGTCAAGACCAAGAAGGGTTCCCACCTGGTTTCTTCCTGCTTCATCATGGTTCGCGGCGAAGAGAAGCTGGCTATGGGCGACTGCGCCATCAACCTGAGCTACGAAGACAGCGTGGACAAGGACGGCAACGTCACTCTGTCCGCTGCACAGAAGCTGGCTGAAGTTGCAATCGAGACTGCCAACACCGCTAAGGTCTTCGGCATCGATCCCAAGGTCGCAATGCTGAGCTTCTCCACCAACGGCTCCGGCAAGGGCGGCACTGTCAAGCTGTCCAACGAGGCTACCAAGGTTGCAAAGGAAATGGCTCCCGATCTGCTGATCGACGGCGAGATGCAGTTCGACGCAGCTGTTGCTCCCGAAGTCGGCCAGCTGAAGTTCCCCGGCTCCCCCGTTGCTGGTTATGCCAACACCTTCATCTTCCCCACCATCGAGGCTGGCAACATCGGCTACAAGATCGCACAGCGTCTGGGCGGTTACGAGGCTCTGGGCCCCATCCTGCAGGGTCTGGCTGCTCCTATCAACGACCTGTCCCGCGGCTGCAACGCAGAAGAAGTCTACAAGATGGCTATCATCACCGCTGCAATGGTCTAAGCCGGTATGCACCGGCAGGCAATTCGGGCCTGATTGGCCGGCAGTTGCCGCAACACCATTGGGCACACCCGGTTCGATCCATTTCCGGCATCGGACATAGGGATAATAAATACATCAAAAGAGGGCATCCCAACGGGATGCCCTCTTTGTGTCGTGGAATGTGAAATTGATGTTTATCGTGCAGAGTCATGCCCTCCCCTTTGGGGAGGGTGCCCCCGAAGGGGGCGGGAGAGGTGCAATAAAATATTTCGAATTGCTTCAGTTGTTGGCAAATTCGTACTGCCTACACGCCTCTTCCGTCATGCCTTACGGCATGCCACCTTCCCCAGAGGGGAAGGCTTAACTGATCGATAAACTGAAATTTGCACAGCAGTAACGAATCGGGAGGGCCCAATGGTGTATCGATACCTGCCGGCCAGACAGGCACGCGTTGGCCGTCGGCCCTCGCCGACAAACTGAAATTTTAAGGCTGGTAGGTGAAGGTCTTCTCCAGCAGGTTGCCGTTTTCCCAGTTGTCGTAATCGGACACGGTCAGGGTAAATTCGATGTTTTCCACATCTTCAATGCCGTTTGCCGCCAGATCGGAGCGGTAGAAGGTAACCTCGGAGCAGGCCTTCTTCCCTGCTGCCACCACCGTGGCCCAGAAGGGATCTGCCATCATACCGTTGACGGAAACCATATCCCATGCGTACATCAGCGTCCGGTCGGTTTTGTTCTCCATATACACATAAACGGTGTATTCGGAAGCATCCTCCGCATCAGCCCATTCTATGACGAAGCGGGCATTTTCATCCTCTGCAACCACCACCTGTCCGGCGGATTCGGGACGGGCGGGGAAACGGACGGTTTCTGCATTCAGGCCTGTGGGGTAAATGGTGCAAGGCTCCTGAACCAGCGGCGCTTCCATCCAGTTTTCGGAATCGTAGACCCGCAGGGTAAAGGAAATCTCATCCACGGAGGCAACACCCATCTGCTCCAGCACGTAGGTGTCGAAATCAATGGTGCTGTTCGCGGTTTTGCCGGGGGCGACTTCCTCGGCCCAGAAGGGGTCGTACATGAAGCCGCAGACGGAAACCATATCCCAGCTGAACATCAGGGCGCGATCGGTCTTGTTGATGCACTGGATGCCCAGCTGCATGCCCAGATGCTCGTTATTTTTGATGCCTGTAATGTAAACAGCCACATGGTCGTTATCCACCAGCTGAATGATCTCCGGTGCCAGATCGGGCAGCACCGCAGGCGCTGCCGTCGGTGCATCTGTGGGTGCGGCGGTCGGTGCCGCAGTAGGTGCGGGCTGGGTGGCTGCAGCGATGGCATCAGTGGGCGCAGGCTTTTCAGAACTGCCGCAGGCGGCAAGACTCAGAAGCATCGCAGCACACAGCAGCAGGGCAAAAAATCTATTCATTCGTGTAACCTTCCAAATCGTTGGGATTTGCAGCAAGGGTACTGCACGTCCTTATCCTATCACAAAAACGGACGAAAAGAAAGAGAAAATCCGCTGTTCCCACCGGTTTCCATGTTAAGATTTGTATAATTCGTCGAGTGTTTCGAAGCGGTAGCCCATGTCCTTCCATTTGGTCAGCAGTTCATCGAGAATTTCCGCATTGGTGGCGGATGTGGAGTGCAGCAGCACCACAGCACCGTTGTGGGTTCGGGGCAGCAGCTTGCTGAAAGCATATTCCGCGGTCGGCTGCTTGTCGTTCTGCCAGTCCACATAGGCAAGACTCCAGAAAACGGTCTTATAGCCCAGTTCCTGCGCCATTGTCAGGTTTTCCTCGCTGTAAATGCCCTGTGGGGGACGGTAGTATTTGGGCAGCTCCTTGCTGGTGACCTGCCGGAATAGGTCTTCAAGCTCCGTCAGTTCTTTCGAAAAGGTTTCTTTGTCCGCCAATTTGCTCATGTCCGGATGGTGCATGGTGTGGTTGCCCACGATGTGGCCCTCCTCCACCATCCGCCGCACCAGATCGGCATTTTTCTCCATATAATTTCCCACCAGAAAGAAAGCGGCGGGTACGCTGTGGGCTTTCAGGGTGTCCAGAATTTTGGCGGTGCAGCCGTTTTCATAGCCTGCATCGAAGGTCAGATAAATGACTTTTTCGGCTGTATCGCCCAAGTATACCGCGTCGTATTTTGCCAGCTGCTGCGGGTTTGCCGGTCCGATGGGCGCGCTGCCCTCTGCCCGAAAGCTCAGCCCCCAGTTTCCGGTTTCCAGCGCGCCGCCCAGTATCAGACGCAAGGTCAGCGCCAGCGCCGTGATGATGGCACCGCATAGAATGATCAGATCCCGTTTGCGCATAAAAAATCCCCTCCTCGGGGACAATCTATGCCGCCCGGAAGGGGATTATGTAAGGTGACGGGAAAGTCTGCGGGTCAGGACATAGGCAAGGGTCAGCTTCAGCGCGTCGGGAAGCAGATAGGGAACCACACACCGCAGCAGGATCAAGCTCAGTCCGCCGCCTGCGTACAGGTAAAACCATGCGCTGCCGCAGATGTAGCAAACGAGCAGTCCGGCAATCATGGCGGGGAGCTTTCCGAACCGTTCCAGCGCCCAGTAAACCAGACCGCTGGCCAGAAATCCCCACAGATAGCCGCCGGTCACACCGGCCAGCATTCCGATGCCGCCGCGAAAACCGCTGAAAACCGGCATGCCTGCCGCGCCCAGCAGCAGGTAGATCAAGATGGCACCGCTGCCCCGTCTGCCGCCCAGCAGTCCCAGCGTCAGGAAGACGGCAAAGGTCTGCAGTGTAAAGGCAATGTCCAGCACCGGCACACAGATCCAGGCGCAGATGGCCATTAAGGACGCAAACAGGGAACACAGAACCATATTTTTCGATGAATTACGGATGGAAACCCCTCCTTTCAAATGGGTGTTTATCTTGCTGTTGGTTATTCGCTGATAGCTACCGACTACCACTGTCATTGCGAGGAGCGTTAGCGACGTGGCAATCTCCTGCTTCGCGGTCTGATGCGGAAATAACCGATTAACATTGTAAATCTTGAATATTCGATGTTAATTGGTTTCTATTACTTCGTGCTGCAGTGCTGGAGATTCCCACGTCGGGGCTTCGCCCCTCCTCGGAATGACAACTTTTCGGTGCGGTGCAACAGCGCGACAAAGTGAATTTTGTACTGCAGTAACAAATCGGGCGGGGGTGATGGCGCGATGTTTCCCGCAAGAAGAACCCGGTCTGGTTTCAGACCGGGGCTTTTAATATTCACCGTGCAGGTATTTGCTCTCCCAGTCGCCGTCGAACAGCAGACTGCCGCGCACCATGGGGCAGCCCTGCACCAGATCATCTGCCAGATCCCGCAGGGCATCGGCAACGTACAGGCCGTCCATATAGAACTCCGGTAGGGTATCTTCGCCCAGCTGCGCGCCAAGAATCGCGCCGGTCAATGCGGCAACTGCCGCGCTGCGGCCGGAATGGTTGACGGCAATGACCATGGCATTGTCGAAATCCTCTTCACACAGCAGCGCTGCGTAGATGGCACCGGCCAGTACTTCCGCGCCGGTATCGCATTTGAGCTGTTCCATGGCGGCAACAGGCTGCACCAGACGTTCTTCGGCCAGAGACATGGCCCGCTCCACCAAAGCGGTGAGCTGGCTCACTTCCCGGGGATATTCCCGCACAAACTGGGCCTGCAAAGCGCCCAGCGCTTCTTTTACCAGGGTGTACAGGGGCTTCGGCGGCTGACGCAGACTGCTTCTGATCAGGTGTGCAACCATGGCACCGGGCAAAAACGCAAGGGGATGTCCATGAGTCAGAGCCACACTTTCGGCACCCAGACGGTTGCTTTCCGCAAGCTCCATCTTGCCGGTATCGGCAAAGAGACCGGCAGCCACGGCAGATAACAAGGAAGCGGGGGTATCATAGCGGTTGACAGGGTCTTCCAGCGAGCCTAATTTGCCCCGATTCAAGGTTTCCACCATGCGGGTGTCGGTGCAGTGGCGGTGGCGCATGTCCGAAATCCGGAATACCCAGCAGTGATTGCGGCTGGGCTGGTCATAGCGGCGCTGTCCCGCAGCCCACTCCTGCTGGGCAAGGCCCACATAGCGGACAAACGGTGCCATTTTTCCGTAAACCTGTCCACGGGTCATACCCAGCAGCAGGCCGTTGCAGGAAAAAGCCGCAACCTGCGTGTGGGAGGAAACCTCCGCGTAGCCGTTACGCAGGTCGTAGCCCATCAGACCGTAGGGGCCGTATTCTTCCTGAATCTGCGGCCATGTTTTGGTATCGGCAGGATAACCCATGGCATCGCCGATGGCAAGACCCAGCAGGCAGCCGCGGTAGGCATCGCGTCTGGAAATCATATACGTCCCCTCCTTTTGATCAATTCTCAGGTTCATTATACCCGCCGGCGCGGGAAAAGGCAAGATAAATCGTCAGTCCGGCAGACCGGCCCAGCGGTCAAGTACCTGCTCCAGATGTTCCTGATTCAGTCCCGCATAGTTGATCACGAGACAGTGCTCGTCCTCTTGCGGCACGTTCAGGTGGTAATAGCTGCTCAAGGCCCGCACGCGGATTCCCCTGTCTTCACAGTAGCGTACCAGCTGGTCATCGGTCATGGCGGTTTCCACCTTCAGCAGAAAATGCAGGCCCGCGTCCTCTTCCCGAATGGTCAGCTTGTCTGAAAAAGCGCACTGATTCAGGGCGGAAACCACCTGATTGCGGCGCATTTTGTAATATTTGCGCATGCGGTTGATGTGTTTTTCGAAATAGCCGCGGCTTAAGAAACGAGCCAGCGTATACTGCTCGAAGCTGGATACGGTGCAGCTGTAAAAGCCCAGATTCCGGCGGAAGGATGCCATCAGTTCCTGTGGCAGCACCATGTAGCTGATACGGATGGAGGGCGCCAGACTCTTGGAAAAGGTGTTCATGTAAATGACCCGCCCGCTGTGGTCCAAGGACTGCATGGTGGGCTTGGGATGGGCATCGAAGCGGAATTCGGAGTCGTAATCGTCTTCAATGATATAGCCACCGTTCAATTTTGCCCAGGAAAGCAATTCCTGACGGCGAGCCACGGAGGTGACAAGCCCCGTGGGGAAATGGTGGGCGGGAGAAAGGTGCAGCACCTGTGCATCCTGCAGTTTTTCCGGCAGAACACCCTCGTGATCCATGGGAACGCTGATGCACCTGACACCGCCGGCGGCATAAATCCTGTGGATCTTGCCGTAGCCAGGATCCTCCACCGCGTAGGTTTTGTCCCGACCCAGCAGCTGAATCAGCAGATTATAAAGAAAGTCGGTACCGGCACCGATGAGAATATTGGCGGGATCCACGGTCATGGCGCGGAAGGCATGCAGATGATCCGCAATGGCCTGACGCAGGGGTTCGATGCCCTGATTGGGTAAGGGCAGCAGCAGTTTTTCGCCGTAATCCAGCATCACTTCCCGCTGCAGCTTGCTCCAGACGGAGAAGGGAAACTTTTCCGTGCCGCTGCCGGTCAAATCCAGCGCCGGCGCGGCTGGCCGGTCAGCTGTAACGGCGGGGATAACCGGCGCGGGAGCAACGGTCTGGGGAATATCCTCCACAAAATAGCCGATTTTTTCGGCGGCGCGGATGTAGCCTTCCGAAAGGAGCTGGCTGTAGGCGGCTTCCACGGTGATTTTGCTGACTTCCAGATTCTGAGCCAGCGCCCGTTTGGAGGGCAGCTTCTGCCCCGGTTTCAGGTTGCCGGAGAGGATATCGGTGCGGATGCACCGGTAAAGTGCTTCGTACAGCGGCACACCGGGGGATTTCTTCAGTTCATAGGTTAACATAACATCCCTCCGGCGATTCAAATTTCAGCTATGCATAAGAAGCTCTGTTCAAAATGCGTTGTAGGGGAGGGTCTTGACCCTCCCTACAAAATATCGTAACGATAAACAACGATTTATCTCTTTGGGAAACCGTTCTTCCGGTCCCAGAAAGCCAGCAAACTTCCCTTTTTTACGGTAATTCTGGCGGTTTTTCCAGTGAAATGATTGCTGACGCCCAAGGGAAAGCCGGAGGTCAGCGTGCCGTTTTCCAGTGGATAATAGAGATTTTCCAGCGTAACCCCTCCCGCATCGGGGCCAAGGCAGAACAGCGACAGAATACCCGCCGCATCCTGCGAAAATTCTATCGTTTCTTCCTTAATGACTGTGACGATGTAATCCTTGCCGATCAGGTAGCCTTTTGCACCGCGGTCGGCAAGAAACTGCAGGGTCTGGAAATTGGACACGGTGTGGTCCAGCCGGGGGCCGTCCAGCGCGCCGTAGAAGAGAAATTCCCGAAATCCCAGTTCCAGTCCCTTGCGGGCGGCCAGCATGGCATCGGTATCGTCCTTTTCCACGGGGAAAACCTGCGCACCGGCAGGTACATAGCCCAGTGAATCAAAATCTCCGATGATGCCATCGGGAGCAATATTCAGTTTTTCCAGATGGCGCAGACCGCCGTCCGCCGCCAGAATGTAATCACCGTCACCGATGGGCGCGGCAAGACAGTCAAATTCCGCGGCGCAGAAAATCAGGCATTTTTTCATGGGTCACACTCCTTATTTTCTGTATTTTATCACAGTTTTGCGGCCTTGAAAAGCCTGTGTCCCCTATCCGTCTTATAAAAAAGTTAAACAATCCGTAAACATTGCACATCCATGGTTGCATTTCCGCCAAAACACAATATAATGTAGAAAGAAACCAAAGGATAAGGTGATTATCTATGATTCGACAGTTTTTACAGCAGCTCGGCTATAGATTCCGCAATTTTATGGTGGGCCGCTATGGAACCGACAAACTGAACATGGTGATCCTCTGCGCCGGTCTTGCTGTTTGCTTTGTCAGCGCATTTTTTCATAATCCGAAAGTAAATCTGCTGCTGACTGCCGTGTCCTACGGCCTGATGTTCTGGGCGCTTTTCCGCAGCTTTTCCCGCAATACCTACAAGCGTTATCAGGAAAACCGCAAATTCCTGCAGTTTTTCGACCGCCTGAAGGATCGGGATCACCGCTATTATGACTGCCCCAAGTGCCGTCAGGTGGTGCGTGTTCCCCGCGGCAAGGGCAAGATCGCCATTACCTGCCCCAAGTGCAGAGAACGGTTCATTAAGAAAACCTGATCAAAACAGCCATGCGTCAAACGCATGGCTGTTTTTTATGGGATGAGTGACGCAAAGACCGGCAGGCTTTTCTCGATCATTTCGGCTTTGACGCAGTAGCAGATCCGGAAATATCCGGGGCAGCCGAAACCGTCGCCGGGTACCACCAGAAGGTCGTGCTGCTTTGCTTTCTCAGAAAATGCTACGGCATCGCCGCCGGGCGCCTTGATGAACAGGTAAAATGCGCCGTCGGGTTTTGCCATTTCGTAGCCCATGGCGGTCAGCGCGTCGTAGAGCATCCGCCGGTTGCGGTCATAGGCTTCCAGATCGGGCCTTAGGTGGGTGCATTTGGCAATCACCTTCTGCCACAGGCTGGGGGCGCAGACATGACCCATGGCACGGGCAGCACCGGCAATGGCGGCATAGAGAGCGGAGGCATCTGTGACCTGCTGCGGCACACAGATATAGCCGATCCGTTCACCGGGCAGCGACAGGGATTTGGAATAGGAGTAGCAGATGATGGTGTCGGGATAAATATTGGGGATAAAAGGGGCGGCGCAGCCGTAGGTCAGTTCCCGGTAGGGTTCGTCGGAAACAATGTAGACGGGATGGCCGTACTCCACACGTTTTCTCTTCAAAAGTTCGCCCAGTGCGGACAGCGTTTCTTCGGTGTAAACTGTGCCGGAAGGGTTATTGGGAGAATTGATGATGACCGCCTGTGTGGCGGGGGTCAGCATGGCTTCCACTGCCGCAAGATCAATCTGGAAAGCGGGAATGTCCGGCGGAATCACCTTGAAAATCAAGCCGGCGGATTCCGCGAAGGGCTTGTATTCGGGAAAATACGGTGCGATGGCCAGAATCTCGCCGCCGGGAACAGAAAGCGCGGAAAATACGGCGCAAAGCTCCGGCGCGGCGCCGCAGCCGATGAACAGATTCTCGGGTCGGATACCGGCCTGATAGCGGCTGTTCAGGTCATCGGCAATGGCCTTGCGGGTGGCAAAATCGCCCACTGCAGAGGTGTAGCCGTGGACGGACAGAGAATCCTGCTCAGCCAGAATTTCTCTAATTGCGTGGTTTACATAATCCGGAGCAGGAATGGAGGGGTTGCCCAGACTGTAGTCGTAGACATTTTCCGCGCCGACAATGGCGGCGCGGGCGCGGCCGTATTCAAAAAGATCGCGGATGCAGGAACGGTTGGCACCCAGCGCGTAGGCTCTTTCGTTGATCATGGGATTTTCCTCGGATGTAGAAATTGATGTTTATCGTGCTCTTGGCGGCATAGCCGCCCTCGGCCCCCGCTTTTAAGAGGGGGCTGGCAAAATAGGCCCAACGGGACTATTTTGACTGGGGGAGTTGTATTTTTCTCCCCCCCGGCCTCGTTTTCACTCGGCCACCCCCCTCGCAAGCGCGGGGGGCAAGGCTCCTATCCAACTGCACGACAAACTGAAATTTACACAGCAGTAACGAATCGGGTGGGCCCAATGGTGTATCGACACCTGCCGGCCTATCAGGCACGCGTTGGCTGTCGGCCCTCGCCGACAAACTTTAGAAGCTCTTGCTGCGCAGCAGCTTAGAGCTTCTTATGCATAGCTGAAATTTGAATTACAAATACAAAGGCTTGGTGGGGTTATAGGGCTGCGCCTTGTAGGTGACAGAACCGATGGGCTTACCCTCAACACCGTACTTGGGATTATAACCGAACAGGTTGACATAATTCATAAGATCATCCCGTTCCTTTTCCATTTCCTTCATGACCTCCACGGTGGCTACCACATCATCCACTGCACGGTGGGAATTGACCACCGTGCCGGAAAGTCCGTAGGCATCAATGGCATTGCACAGCTTGTGGGGATAGCTGCGGCGATCCTTGTAGACCGTCAGCAGGTCCAGCTTGTCCTTGCCCTTCAGGATCATGGGATCGCCGTTGCGCAGCAGGAAATAGTAGAGAAAACTCAGATCGAAATGGGCATTGTAGGCCAGCAGCAGGCAGTTGCCCTGCATCATCTCGCTGATATCCCGCGCAACCCTCGTCTTGGGCAGACCCTTTTCCCGCAGATCCTGCGTGGAAATACCGGTCAGTTCCGTGATTTTGGGCGGCACGAAGCCGCCGGGGCTTAAGGCGATCAGCTCGTCGTATTCCTGCACGATGGTGGGAATGCCGTCTCTGCATTCGACCACCACGGCGGCAAATTCAATAATTTCATCACGGCTGTACTGCAGACCCGTGGTCTCCGTGTCGAACAGCACCAGCCGGTCGTATTTTGCAAATAAACCTTCAAAGGCCATTTTTTCTCTCTCCCTTGGAGTTCAAATTGATGTTTATCGTGCTCTTGGCGGCATAGCCGCCCTCGGCCCCCGCTTTTAAGAGGGGGCTGGCAAAATAGGCCCAACGGGACTATTTTGACTGGGGGAGTTGTATTTTTCTCCCCCCGGCCTTGTTTTCACTCGGCCACCCCCCTCGCAAGCGCGGGGGGCAAGGCTCCTATCCAACTGCACGACAAACTGAAATTTACACATCAGCCAGCGCCATGGCCCGGGCGATTTTGCTGCGGGTCTCAGGCCGCAGGCCGTATTCCTGCGCCAGTTCCATGGCAAAAGCCGCGGCGGCTTCCTCGCTGCCGGCTTTCAGCTCCACTTCGATTTCGCACAGGGGCTGCTCCTTGCCGCCGCCCAGCAGGAAACCTTCATCCAGCGCCAGCTCCACGGTGCAGCCGGGCGCATCGATCAGACCGGCCAGACGGGTGAAGCGGGCACCGCAGACGGGAATGAAGCCGGCCTGCAGGAACCCATACAGTTCCTTCGGCGCGCCCTTGCCAAGCATGGGGCCCACGGCTTTTTCAATTTTTTCGCAGCAAACCTCCCATTCGCCGTGGCCGAAGCCCTCACCGGGGGTTTTCAGGGCGCAGACGGAAACACCGTTTTCCTTGCGGCAGCGCAGCGTCCAGCGCAGGCGGCGGATATCACCGGAAGGGGTATCGTAATAAGTGGTCTCCATGGTGATGGGGGAAAGGTTTCCAAAACGGGCGCGCAGCGCTTCGTGGTCCAAGGCGGTGGCCGCAAATTTCAACTCAAATTCTCTTCCCATGGCAGATTCCTCCAGCTTCTTCATTTCTATTGTAAGACCATTATACATCCTGCGAAGCCTTGATGCAAGAAAGTTTTGCACCGCACTGCTTCCGACAGATTAATTTTTCCGGCCGTGATAGGATTTGTCTATCAATTTGGAAAGGCAGTGGTACAAATGATGGTAACAATCGAAACCTATGCCCGCCGGTGGCGCAGTGCTGCGAAAAAGCTGGTGGCCGATCAACGGATACGGATGGTGGCGAAAACGGCAGTGCATTTCGGTTGTGGTTTTGCATTGTCGGCAGCAAGCCTGATGCAGCGGTGTCAGCCCTTTGCGGTGGGGCTGCTGTGTGCAGTGACCGGTTTGCGGGCGGTGCTTCTGGCGCTGGGGGCAGGGGCCGGATACCTGCTTTTCTGGGGCGAAGCCGGTCATCAGGGATTGCTGTGGCTGGGTCTTGCGCTGCCGGTGGCGCTGATCCTTGGAAAACGGCAGATCATTCACGAATCGGCGCTGCTGATGAGCTCCATAGCAGCCTTGATCGTATCGGCATCGGGCCTGTTTTTTCAGATATTTTTCCACGATACCACACCGGTCATGGCCTATCTGCTGCGAATATTTACGGGGGCGGTCTCCGCCCGGCTTTTCTATCTGGTGCGCCGCCGGCAGGATCAGGCAGCCGACTGGCTGGCCGCGGGAATCGCGGTGCTGGCGCTGGCACAAATTTCCGTATTTCCCGGCTTCAGTCTGGGCTTTGTGGCGGCGGGACTTCTGGCAGCAGGGGGGCCGCTCCCCGCCGCGGCACTGGCGGGTCTGGCGTTGGACCTGTCGCAGGTGACGCGTACCCCCATGACCGGAGTTTTGAGCCTTGCGTACTTTTGCAGAATGCTTCCCTACGGACGAAAATGGATCTCCTGTGCCGCACCGGCGGTCATGTACATTCTGATTACAAACTTGGGAGGATTTACGGATTTTCGTCCGGTTTTGGGATTGGTTCTGGGGGGATTTGGAGCGGTATTCCTGCCGCCGCAGCCGGAGCTGCGGCACCGGCGGGGAGAAACGGCTGCCGCACAGGTGCGGCTGGAACTGATGGCGGGGGTGCTGTCACAAACCCAGCAATTACTATTGGAAGCACCGGAAATTCCGGTGGACGAGGAAGCGGTGCTGTCGCGGGCGCAGGCACGGGCCTGTGGAGGATGTCCCTGCCGCAAGAGCTGTCGGGAGCGCGCAGGCGCGTTGCCCCGCCAACTGCTGCACAAGCCGCTGATGGATACCACTTCCCTGCCGCTGTCCTGCAAAAAACCGGGCCGCCTGATCATGGAGCTGCGCCGCGCGCAGGAGCAGCTGCGCGCCATTCAGGCGGATCGGGAACGTCAGGCGGAGTATCGCAGCGCACTGGTACAGCAGTATCAGTTTCTATCGTTATTTCTGCAGCAATTGTCGGATCAACTGCCGAGAAGGGGGGATAAACTGCGTCAGAATTTTGAACCGGAGATCGCGGTGGAGTCGTTCTCACGGGAAAACAGCAACGGCGACCGGTGCGTCTGGTTTGTAGGTACCCAGTGCCGGTATTATGTACTGCTGTGCGACGGGATGGGTACCGGCATCGGCGCGGCGCAGGAAGGACAGGATGCGGCATCCTTGCTGCGGCAGATGCTCAGCGCCGGATTTCCGGCGGAGCATGCACTGCGCAGCGTCAACAGTCTGCTGGCGCTGCGGGGACGAGCTGCGGCGGTGACCATCGATCTGGTGGAGCTGCGGCTTGACTGCGGACGGGCCGCGGTGTACAAATGGGGCGCGGCACCATCGCTGCTGCTTTTTGAAGGATTGGCGGAAAAAATCGGGACAGCCGGACCACCGCCCGGTCTTTCTGTTACTGGCGGGCGTGAAACGGTGGAACGGCTGTCCCTGCGTCGGGGGGAGGTGCTGGTTTTGCTCAGTGACGGTGTGGACGGAGAGGCTGTCCGGCAGCGTATTGTCTTGCAAGGCCAGCGGCCGCCTGAGGAGTTAGCGGCGGAAATTTTGGAGCAAGGCACACAGGATACGCAGGATGATGCCACGGTGGCGGTCATCCGGCTCGTTCCCTGCGGTCTGTCAGCATAATACCACGCTTTTCGCACGAAAGCTGTCGAAACACAAGATGTGGGATGGAGTTTTGATGAAATGACCCAATATGTGGGATAGTAAGGCGAAAACCTGCGAAAACTTTACCCCATACAATCATTCAATTGATGTTTATCGTGCTCTTGGCGGCATAGCCGCCCTCGGCCCCCGCTTTTAAGAGGGGGCTGGCAAAATAGGCCCAACGGGACTATTTTGACTGGGGGAGTTGTATTTTTCTCCCCCCGGCCTCGTTTCCACTCGGCC
>JBGVFB010000083.1:0-43567 GCA_045120675.1 Faecousia sp.
GGTCTGATGCGGAAACAACCGATTAACATTGTAAATCTTGAATATTCAATGTTAATTGGTTTCTATTTCTTCGTGCTGCGGTGCTGGAGATTCCCACGTCGGGGCTTCGCCCCTCCTCGGAATGACATACTTGGTGGTGCGATGCAAACAGAACGACAAGCTTAAGTTTGAGCGGCAGTAACGAATCGGGCGGGCCCAATGATGTACCGTTTATTGCCGGCCGGACAGGCACGCATTGGCCGTCGGCCCATGCCGACTGAAATTTGAAATTCTTGACGCGTGTCCTTTCTTCGGGTATGATAATCCAAAAGGGAGGGATTGCCATGGAAGAAGATCTGCGGTTTATGGATGAAGCGCTGGCTCTGGCACAGGAGGCAGCAGCAGACGGAGAAGTGCCGGTGGGCTGCGTCATCGTGCGCCGCGGTGAGATCGTGGGTCGGGGCCGAAACCGCCGGGAAACCGGAAAAACTGCTCTGGGCCATGCAGAAATCGAAGCCATCAGCGATGCATGCCGGAATCTGGGCGGCTGGCGGCTGTGGGAATGCACCTTGTATGTGACGCTGGAACCCTGCCCCATGTGCGCCGGTGCCATCGTCAATGCCCGCATCCCGCGTGTGGTGTATGGTGCCAGCGATGCCAAATGCGGCGCCTGCGGCTCCGTCTGTGACCTGTTTGCCATGGATTTCAATCACCATCCGGCGGTGGAAAAGGGTGTGCGGGAAGAAGCGGCGGCAGCGCTGCTGTCCGAATTTTTCCAGCAGCTGCGCCTGGCTCTGCGCAGCAGGCCCAAATGGAAACGACCGACCAATATCGACAACTAAAGAGAAAATCGACATTTTGCGCCCGGGGAGGCTGCTATGGATCATCAACAATGGAGCCTTCGCTTCGGGACAAGTGTCATCATCTGCGCGCTGCTGCTGCGCCTGACGGCTACGGGATTTTTCCAGCCGGTAGCGGAACTGCTCGCAAAACCGAATATCGCATCGCTTTTGATATATTTAGAAACCGGACGAATCGTCCGGTTTTCTCCATCTTCGGAAGTTTTGGAGGTTTTTGCCTACGAATCGGCAGTGCCGGAATTTGCGCTCTGGACGGTGCCGGCCACCGAGCCGGAGGAAGCGGAAACCCAGCCCGTTTTCTGCGCAGCGGATGCGGAAGGAATCAAGTTCAAAAACGGTTCCGGTCTCCGATACGATAAGGGCGCACTGATCGAACAGCCGCTGCATTGGGATCTGACGGCGGCGGAGCCGACGGTGCTGATCCTGCATACCCACACAACCGAGAGCTATACCAAGGTGAAAGGAGAAACCTACGAGGAAACGGCAGCCTTCCGCACACTGGATGAAGCCTACAACATGGTATCCGTCGGGGATCATTTGGCGCAGCTGCTGACAGACGGCGGTGTGACGGTAATCCACGACCGGGAACTGCACGACTATCCCTCCTACAACGGTTCCTACAATCATGCGAGGAAGGCCATAGAACGGAATCTGAAAGAGAATCCCTCCATCTGTCTGGTGCTGGATCTGCATCGGGATGCATCCGGCGATGTCCAAAATCAGATGCGCACAAAGGCGACGGTGGATGGGGCGGCAGCTGCCCAGATCATGTTTGTGGTAGGCACCAACGGGACAGGTCTGAAGCACCCCGACTGGAAAGAAAATCTGGCTCTGGCACTGAAGCTGCAGGTGCAGATGGAGCGCCTTGCGCCAGGGATCTGCCGCAAACTCAATCTGCGGGGGCAGCGGTTCAATCAGGATCAGAGTCCCGGCGCACTGCTGGTAGAAGTGGGTGCCGCGGGCAATACCCGCGAGGAAGCGCTGAGGGCTGTGGAGGTGCTGGCGCGGGCCATCCTCGACCTCTCCCACGGCACCGCAGCAGAATAAGACGCTCCTCATGTTTCCCTCCCCTGCCCAAATGCCGCGCGCAAAACAGCCGCTGACCACAAGGTCAGCGGCTGTCTGTTTTATGCAATTACTTCCAATAGCCGTAGTAGGTTTCGTAGAGCTGGGCATTCTTCTCATCGCCTCCATCGACGTTGGAGCTGACGAAAACAGGGGGCTCTACACCGGCCTGAACCATACGGTCGATGACTTCGTTGATCAGCGCCTGTGCGATGGCAATACCGGTTCCGTCGGACACGGGGCCGATCTTGGTCTGAAGGCCCTCAATTTCCAGACCGGAGTCACCAATCTCCGCACGGTTGTCGATGGTCACGTCTGCAAGCTCAAAAATCCGCTTGCCGGAGCTGTGACGGGAGGTGCAGGAAGCGGAATGCTTCATGCTGGTCAGCGCCACGACGGATGCGCCCTTTGCCTTGGCAGCCAGGCACATTTCCACGGGGACCGCATTACGGCCGGAGTTGGAAACAACCATCAGGGTGTCCTTTTCATCGATCTTGTACAGGTCTACGATGGCAGGCGCATAACCCTCCAGACGTTCCAGCAGAGTGCTTTTTGTAGCCATGGAATTCAGCATCATCTCGGGCGGCAAGATGGCATGAACCAGCGCCAGGCCGCCGGCACGGATGTACATTTCCTCCGCGATCAGGTGGGAATGGCCGGAGCCAAAGACGTAAATGCGGCCACCCTTCAGGCAGCTTTCTGCCATCAGCTGGGCAGCTTTTTCGATGTTGGGGATTTCATGCTCCAGAACTTCCTGAATTTTGGACTGAAGATATTGGATGTAACGACTTGCAGTGCTCATATATGTTCCTCCGTGTTCGTATTTTTCCTTTCATCAGTTTTATTATAGCAAAGCCATCGGCAAAAGCAATACAAACAGTGAGAGAAACTATGATTTCGGCAAAAGGTTAAGGCGGTGGCCAATAGCCACCGCCTTTGTCTGGTTTGATTCAGGGAAGCTGAAGCTCTCCCTTTTGTGCACCTTCCGTGATAACCGGAATGCCCCAGGCTGCCGTTACCGCGGGTGTATTACCCGTATCGGTGGTACCCAGCGCCTGAATTGCCTGCACGGCCACATTGGCTGCCAGCGTGTAGTCCTCCTTGTAATACTGGGAATCTTCGCCAGGAGGTGCAACTGTCTGGACCACCGGAGGGATTTCATCCCCTTTGTTTACAGCCTTACGGTAATAATAGAAGCCATCCTTGTGCTTCACCCAGCCCTCACCCGGTGTCAGGCTATAGCCTTCCGGCTGAACCGCCAGCAATTTACCCGATCCGCTTTTCCAGTTTACCACAATGGCTGCACGGAGATATACCGCATAGTCGGCAGTCACTTTCACCTTGTAGTCCTTTCCGACAGTGACCGTCGGGTTCATATCAGCAGTGAATAGATTATTCACCTCTCCAGCGGAGTAAGACAGGTATGCCCGGACTCCACCGATAGATATACCCAGCACTGCCAAAATCAGCACAACCCAAATGGCGGGCGAAATTCTTCGCCTTGGCGCTTGAAATTTTCCGTGGCGCATCTGTCCACCTCCTTTTAGAAATTATCTGCGGTTTTCGCTGTGGAGCCAGTCAACGGCGATATCACTATGGGTGAATATCACCTCGTTATCCGTACTGGCAGTGACTGTAACACCTTCGCTCAAAGTACCCGAGTACGTCCAAGTCCAGTTTCCAACCTCGCGGACAGAATAGGTACCTACAGGAATTTGCTCCAGCGTTACGGAACTGTTGCCGGTGAGCATCACAGTGGCAATTACCTGATCGGACGAATTAACAACCTCATAAATGCCGCTGTCTGTTTCGTTCAGCATGCCTTTCTGGGTAATCGTCAAGGAGATTGGCTCAAAGAGGGCATAGAATGTATACTCGTAAATACCGCCTTCTGTAGTGACATCCGGATAAAGGAATGTATCATTCGTACGAAGTATGGTGCATTCTTCATCTTCGTACCAGCCCTTGAATAGGAAACCAGGTTGTGCGATTGCGGTCGTTCCCTTAATGTCCTTATATTCAGATGTCGCCAGAACATAGCCAAAGTCCGTCATTCCGGGTGTCTTACATATAGGAACATAGTGAACCGTAAGCGGCTTGGGAGTATACAGGAAAGTGATCTTGTTCAGGTCTTCTATTGCACTGATTTTCAGTGTCTGTGTTTCAGAGCCGTAAAGATCATAACCGGGAATATTCTGCAGCGCTGTTTCTGTGATTTCAGAATCAAAATCAAAGATTGCATCCGTTTCCTTTGTTGGCACACCTGGGATTGGCTGTAGTGTGTCAGCATCCAGATACTCAACCGTGTACCTATATTTTATACGGTTATAGTACAATTCCAGTTTCAGTGCCTTTGCTGCATCTTGGCCGGATGTGACTGTACCATATGCATATTGTTTTCCGCTCTCCGTTTTAACTTTAGGTGTAGCATGATCGAAGGCAAAACCGGAAATAGAAAGGACCTCGGCCTTGACCTCCGAGCCAATCTCGCCGATCAGGTCATCGGTGGTATAGACAGAATAATCGTCACTGCCAATATTCTGAATATAGTGGGTGACCAGATAGCGGGCACTCGGTGTGTCAGGTGTGTCTTCATCTTCATCAACACCGCTGTCCTTGGTGTAGTAGAAATTAATCACATTCTCGCTATCGTTCGCGGAAAGCACCAGCGTTTTATAGAACGCATCAGGAATATAACCCGGCACGTACACGAACTGTTCCGTAACCACCGCATCGGTGTTGGGATCTACCACTTTATCCGGCTTGGGTGTACCGTCCACAATCACAGGCTGGCCGGTAGCTGCATCCAGATAACGGACATGATAGGGTATATTTGCCCGCGGCACATACCAGAATGTAAAGACATTGTCGTCATTGTCCGCCTGCATCAAAATAGAGTGGGAGTTGGTGTGGGGGACCCAGATACTGCCCGACATTTCTGCACTGGACAATTCCTCCAATTGATTCTCAGGCTTTGCAGTAAATGTTCTGGTAGAAGCCTCGAATGCATAGCCGGTGGTATCTTTCGAGAGGGCACGATACTCACTGCCTTCCATGGGGATTACGGTTTTGGTTGCTTCATCCCATCTGCCCTGGGCATAGGAAACAGCATATTCCTTAACCGTCATAGTAGACCACTCGGCATACAGGTGCAGTTCCTGACGGACGGCCATTTCTGCGGGGTTGAAGGCAGTTTTATTGCCCTCTCTGTCGAGGTAGAACCAGCCAACGAACTGGTAGGTATGATCTTTATCGTGGGTAGGCGTCAGATCAACACCGCTCGTTATCATCTTCTCACCGTGCGCAGTATCCTTTACACTCTGGAAGGCGGTTCCCTTCTGCAGTCGGCTATAGTCCATGTAGAAATAGACATCGTAGGTAAGGGGAAGCCATCTTGCATGGAGTAATAGATTTTCCACCGGCATCGTCAGTGTTTCCCAATTTACTTCCGTGCCTTCGTAGTAACCAGCCGATGTGTACCACTGATCAAAATAATAAGCATTGGGTTCCAGATTGGACGGATAGTCCGGTTTAAAATTGTACCCCTTTAGGGGAGCACCGAACATAATGCCATAAACCTGCTTATCTGAGAGAAGAATTCCGTTATTTGCGAACTTAAGATAGTGGTCAACGATACGGTTGTAATAGAAGTCTGCAATACCGTCACTGGGACTTATTTGCGTACCAGTTCCAAAGGAAGGATCAGCTTCATACTGCTTGTATCCCCAAATATCAAAAAAGTCCTCAGCCTTTGTAATATGACCGTATTTAGCTTTAACAGAATTATCTAAGACATAATAATAGCCTTTATATTCCTTGGTATACGCTTCCCCAGGAAGAACCTGTAGGTAATAGTTCATTGTGTAATCGTCTTTACCACTGCCGGAATCAACCGTCAATGTAAAGCTAGCACCAGGCATATTCGCAATATAAACAAGTACCTGACTAAAAAATGGATTTTTAGACGGCTCCCATCTTTGACCGCTGTTATAGATTTTGTCATTACCGTCTTTAAGGCCAAAAGCATCACCATCAGCTTGGTCCTGATGCCAAATGTCATACAAAGATGCCTGATACTTTCGGGTGACGGTTTTCACAACGTTTGTACTACTGCTGTTCTTGCATGTGCCGTTATGTGTATGCCCCACTGTAATGCTGCAAATCAAACGTCTGCACTCTGCCGTATGGGTATGTTCGGATGCACCGCAGTCATAGCAGGAACTGTTGTGCTGATGCGCAGGTTGATCGCATGTGCAACCACCATCACTGTGGGAATGCTCGCCGCAGGAATAAGAGCATTTACCGTCACCATGGGTGTGGGTGTTTGGGCAGGTACACTTTCCATCTCCGTGGGTGTGGGTGTTGGAACAGGTACATTTTCCGTCACCGTGAGTATGTTCTTCTTTGGAGCAACTATAGCCCCACAGGCAACTATAGCCGTGCTCATGCACTTCCAATGTACAACAATCTCTATTGTGTTGAGTATGCTCTGACAACACACAACAAACGCTATTGTGTTGAATATGCTCGTCTATCACACAGCAATCTGCATCATGCGTATGCTTTCCGAGTGTACAACACTCGGCACTGTGAACATGCACCGTTTCCTCACAAATCAAGCAGTCTGTCGTGTGGGTATGGTTTCCGTTCAGGCAGATGTAATCATAGCAAGCATCCGTGTGCGTATGCCCTTCAGGGATCGTACACTTTCCGGGAGCCTTAAAGGTAAGTGTATAATAATTTCTGGTATAGTAGACATTGACAACGGTAGAACCGTCACCTTCCACCAACACATT
Source organism: Faecousia sp. (assembly GCA_045120675.1). Taxonomy (GTDB): domain Bacteria; phylum Bacillota; class Clostridia; order Oscillospirales; family Oscillospiraceae; genus Faecousia. Next base: position 6,701 of record JBGVFB010000083.1, read on the forward strand.
CTTGTCAGACAGCACCGGGTTGAAGGTAAAATATGCTTTTTCGTTGTTGTGAATATTCTGGGGTACGTCATCAGTTCCATTTACCGTACTGCCGGTTTGCACATACTTGACATCTGCGCCCCAGAGGGTATACTGGTTGTCCTCGGCATTTTCCTTCCAATAGACAACGGTGTAGCTTGTTTGCTGTTGTGTCCACATTGCCCGGTAGGTCATATTGGATGCCGGCATCTTTTTCACAAGACCATTTGCATCCACCTCTGCATCCGCCGGAACCTCTCCGCTGACAAGCTTCCAACCAGCAAAGGAATAGCCGGGACGGGTGGGTGTTGCCACGGTGAAGCTGGTCTCATAACGGGCATAGACCGGTGCGGTGCCGAAGCCACCTTCTAGGTCAAAGTTGATCAAATAATAATTTCGGTCATAGTAAACTTCAAAAACCGTACTGCCGTCAGCCGCGATCATATCCGGCTGGTGGAACAGGGCGCTAAAGCCGTCAATATCCGGGTGGATCAAACTCTCATTAGGCTGCTCTCCGGCATAGCCTACCATCTGGTCGATTTGATCCTGCGTCAGCACGTTTGTCCTTTCCGTGTACAGGTCATTATAGGCATTTTGCAGGAAGAAACGGGCATAATATTTTACCATGACTTCCTGATAACGAACTTCGTATGTGCGGTTCTCCGTGACATTGCTCAAATTGACTTCGAGTTCATTTCTACTGTTCAATGTGATGCCTGCAGGACTGCCAATCAGCAAAATTTGGTAGCCGGGAAAGGCTTTGCAGGCAACCGTTACATTCAGGGGATCGCCCTTCTTGATGCGGGCCACATAAGGGTCCATAACCATTTCACCCTTGTTGCCAAGTCGATCCTGATAGTAGTATTCAATGGTGACACTGACAATTTCCGTGCCGCTGTCGACGTCCGGATCATCCGCGCTGGCTCTGGGAGTAAACAGCTGCGCCACTTTCTTAATGAAAGTCTCCTCGGATTTTTCCACAACGGGCTCGGTAGGTGCCTCTGTTGCTTCAAATGCAGACTCTTCCACGGGCACAAACTCTGCCTCCGGCTCGCTGGGAGCAGCGGTTTCAGCGGGAATTTCAACCGATTCAGCGGGCGCTTCGACCGTAGGTTCTTCCACGGGCGCAGTAACCGAAACCTCTGCCTCCGGTTCACTGGAAGCAGCGGTTTCAGTGGGTGCTGCGGGTACTTCGACCGTGGATTCTTCCGTGGGCGCAGTAGCCGAAACCTCTGCCTCCGGTTCGCTGGGAGCAGCGATTTCAGCGGGAATTTCAGCTTGTTCCGTGGGTGCTTCGGGTGCCACAGGATTTGTTTCTACGGGTGCTTCCGGCTCTTCTGCATGAGGTTCCGTGGCTACGGGAGCAGGCTTTACAGCAGGTACCCTCGTCACAGCAGATGCAGAAGTCTGGGATGCAGGCTCTTGCTTCTTCACTGTGGTGCACAGAACCGCCGTATGGTCGATTTCCTCGCCATCGTTGATTGCAGCGCAGCGCACATAAGCACTGCCATTCACCAGCAAGCTTCCCACCACGGCCTTGGACAGCTTAATGGTCTGAGCGGTCTGTCCCTGAATATCGACCCACTGCTCGGTGCCGGGAATCTGAATCTGCCACTGGTAGTCGCTGCTGGGATTTCCCTGCGCACTGACCGTGATTTTCTCATGTTCAAAGAATTCTACCTGAGATACAGTCTTGCCCTCATAAGTAATGGCAAAATCATTACTTGCGGAACTGACCATCGGGAAATTGGTCAGAAACAGAATTGCAGCCAAGAGAGCCGACAGGATGCGCTTATTCAGTTTCGTCATAAGTCAGCCCTCCTTTCAACAATTATCGATACCGATTATAAACTTGCTGCACAGTTGCAGTGCCAACTTTCTCGATCAAGTTCACATTGAATTTCAAAAAATCTTCTGCACTATCAGATTGGCTCAACAGTAATTGACCTACTGTGATTTGATTATCCTTTAAAATGTAAATCGGATTTGCAGAAAAATTCTCATCTATCGTGTCTTTGTAATAATAGACCCCTGGAACACCTGCTAATTCGCACCAGATGCTGTCATCTATCTCATACGTCACCGGTGTATCTAACGTGCTCTCCACTTCGATATACAGGTATGCCGGAATGGGTGTCTTATCCTGAATGATAATATGGGGGTCTTTTTTTATGTCCAGTCCGGGGATTAGTTTGTAGGAATTTCCCTTTACAACATCTTCGCCTAACTGATAGGAACCATCCGGCTGCCGTACCGCCAAATGCTCCTGCAAAATCACGTTTTTCGCCAAGTTGGCAGTGAACGTAACTTTTCCATGAAATGACAGTTCCCGGATATATTTACCTACGGCAAAAGTAGCAAGTGTGATCAGCACCATCGCCAGAACGATCAGGAGCTGGAGATGGTTCCGGACTTGTTTTTTCTTCATACTCCGCCCCTCCTCAGTCAATCTGCTGGGCATCGATTCTCACTTCGAATCCAAGATCCCATTTCGCGGTTTTTTCTCCTTCGACATACCGTGTAACTGCGGGCCAGTGCTGCAGCTTAAGAGACAACGTGTGCGAATTCGGGTTCAGTGCACCTGCACTAGGTTCCAGCGTTCCCACGTTGGATACAGTGAAAGTTCGGTTATCTGAAGTACTCATATATTGGTCGTCAAGCTTGACAATCAAATCTGTTCCGTTTAGTACTTCGTTGAATACAATCGTAACAGAATATCTTACGGCTACTTCAGAATCATTGGTGACTGCTATCTTGCATTCCGCAGTCGTGCCCCCATCTGTACAATCCAGTGTAATCGCTTCATCAACGACAGCCGATACATCAAACTTCGCCACTCTGGCAGAATCGCCTGCCTCTGCGGCAGCCGTATACCGGGCATACAGGCCGCTGGTCAGATGGATGGACAGCATGGTTAAAAACAGCAGGATCAATGCGGCCAGCATGGGGATATTGAGTTTCGCCTTGCCCATACTGCGCACCTCCTTGTTAAGATTCCTGTTCCTCTTTCAGCCGTCGGATTTCTTCCTTGATCCGCTCCAGCTCTTCATCTTTTTTCTCTTTTTCTTTCAGAAACGGCAGTTCCACAGTCAGTACTGCTGCAGCGATCAGCAGAATTGTTGCCACAGGGGTTTTCAGAAGCCGTACAATCTTGCCCACGTGGGGAATATGCGCGATGACCTTGCCCTTGACCTGAGAAAGCGCTACCGCACCGTCATCCACATTATTGGCATCGCCGCGGGTGGTGACGGTTTCGCCGTCGAGCGTCACGATCCGGTGAACAACCAGTATGCGGCCTGCCTGATAAACGACGATATCGCCCACTTCGTAGCCATCCTCGGCCTTGACGATGATCAGCTCGTCCACTGCGATGGTCGGCTCCATACTGCCGGAAAGCACCACCGCACCGCCGTAGCCAAAGGGCATGGGCAGCACATTGCCGGTCAGGCTCTTTGCGTTCCAGCTGTAGATATTGATGCCTAGCACCAGACTGACGACGATCAGAAACAAGGTGCGTAAAATGGGCGGAAATTTCTTATTCTGCATGGATCTGCTCCACCAGCTGGCCATCCACCATCAATCCGTGGATCGTCAGAACCTTTTCGTATTCTTCCATGGTTTCCTCGTGCTTGCTCAGCTTCTTGCGCAATCTCCAGATCCAGATCAGCAGAACCAGGCAGATCAGCAGCAGGATCCACACCAGATAGCAGCACCAGCAGCAGCCCCAACTCTCACCCCGCAGATGAGCCAGATGGGTGATGTCCTTGGGGGTCAGGTTGGGATTGGCAGAGGCCTGCGTTTCAAGACCGACAACCACACCGGGAACCAATTCTCCGTCCTGATTGCCGAGATAAGTATCGTAATCATCCTGCTCGTCGCTGACCTCGAAGAGCCATTGCCAGCGGACATGGTAAGTAAAGACTTCGCCGGGGTGGATGCTGCCCTTGTGGGCCAGCTGGTTCATTCCATCGGAGTCGACCCATTCGGTATCACTGCCCAGAATATAGTTGCCGTAGTCATCCATAATTTTGAATTCCACCGGCACTTCATCGCCGGTCAGGAATTCCACCGTGGGTGTCATAAGGAAATCAATGATCACATCATCGTTGTTCCGCAGGCGGATGTCGTAACCCACCGAGGTGCCGGGGGCCACCACATTATCCGCGTTGAGACCCTGAACGGTAACTTCGCCCTTCTCGTTGGAATACTCGATGCGAAACAGTTCGATGGTTCCCTCCGGTTCACCGAGGCCCAGATCCACAGTGTACTTATCCCGGGTGGCCAGATCGTACAACCGGGCGCCCAGAATGATGGTGCTGAGCAGGAACAGGATCAGAATGATCAGCAGCAATATGAGCAGCCATGTACCACGGCGCTTTTTGGATTTGGTTTCGGTTTGCGTGGTTTCCTTTGCGGGAGTATCCACACTCATGGAGATCAACTCCTTTCTCGGTCTATGTCATTGCGAGAAAGCCCCGCAGGGGCTGACGTGGCAATCCCCGAAGATTTCCGGAATGTTGATGGGGATCGCCACACCAGTGACATCGGTCACTGGTTCGCGATGACGTGATAAATTGGCTGTTATGCCCTTGCAAAGGCCATTTGCGGGAAATGATTTTTGCAAAAGCAGAACCATACCTTCCCTTGGGGGAAGGTGGCCGAGCGCCAGCGAGGTCGGATGAGGGCCGTTTTTCCTTTCCATCACTGCGCTTGGTATTGCTTTTGTTTTTTCCCTCATCCACCACCGCTTCGCGGTGGTCCCCCTTCCCCCGAGGGAAGGTTTTGAGGGGTAACGCCGGCACCCGGCCCGGCCACGACAGGCCGGGTGCCATTGTTATTAAGTATCATTTGGTTTGACGAAATGAGAGGATTAGTCGATCTGCTCAACCAGAGTGGTAACAGCCAGGCTCACTTCAGGAGCAGTGCCCAGATTGCCCAGAGCAGTGTCGCTATCATTGTTGGCGGGATCGCCAAATGCCCAGCTCCAACCAAAGTCACCATTCAGACTCGCAATAGTGCTCAGATTAGTATTGGCTTCATATTCACCATTACCGGCAGTGATAGCAGCCTCAACAGCAGCTTCCAGCTTTGCAGCTGTATCATTGGTAGCATCCTGCTTAATTTCAGAACCATTCACGGTGAAAACCAGCGGGCAGTAGAAGGTGGGATTGTCAACACCATCATCAGTCAGATCGATTTCCCAACCGCTCAAAACCAAATCTGCAGTATGAGTAATTTCAACTGCAACTTCAGGTGCACCAGTCAGCTTTACACCCGCAAAAGTGCCACTAGTGCCAGGTGCAACCAGCTGCTTGCCATCACCTGTGGGATTGGTAACAACTGTATAGTCAATGCTGGTGATAGAATTCTTCTCATACTGAGTTGCGAAAGCACCGCCGTTAATAGTTGCAGAAACGCCCCACTTTGCTACACGAGCGGTGTCGGTGCCAGTATCACTAGTGGTATACTTAGCAAAAGTGCCGCTGATGACGGAGGTGGTCAGCAGGACGCAGACCAGCAGAATGGAAGCCAGACGCATCATTCTATTTTTCTTCATATTTGTTTTCTCCTTTCGAAAAATTTTCTATCCCCTGTCCTTTTACGAATCGGGGACTGATTTGGTTACCGGGCTTTCGCCCATGGGCGTTCCGCCCGGTTTTCCGGTGCCCTTGCGGGACACCTGATATTCAATCCCCGGTCGTGGCCCGGTGGATAGAATTACGTTTCACACCTTCCCCTGGGGGAAGGGGGACCGCCGCGAAGCGGTGGTGGATGAGGGCCGTTCCCTTTTTCTTTGCTGCACCACTGTCGTTACCGTTCTTTTCCCTCATCCGTCAGCCCTTCGGGCTGCCACCTTCCCCCAAGGGAAGGTTTTTTACAGCTCTGTCGATCACTTCCCAAACACCGGATAGATTTGTCTTGATGTCTGTATTGGAAAAACGAAGAACGGCATAACCAAGGGAATTTAGGTAAACTGTTCGCTTCTGGTCATAGTCAGCTGTTTCCGGTTCATAATGCTGTGAACCATCCAGTTCCACAATCAGCTTTGCGCGCTTGCAGAAGAAATCTACGATATACGGCCCAATTACCTTTTGTCGGTTCCACTGAACCGGATACGTTTTTAAGTACTGATACCAGAGAATCCGTTCCTCCAGTGTCATGTTTTTTCGCAGGTTTTGCGCCAGCGTTTTCACTGCTCTACTTTTTCCTTCTCAGCCTTTAGGCGGCGGAGTTCTTCCAGTTCGGCGAGCAGCTGGTCGGTGTCCTGCTTATTGGCCTTTTCGTACATACGGCGGCGGATCATATCATAGCCCACCAGCAGCAGAATGGGGCAGACAACGCAGACGATCAGACCCGGTGTGGTCTGCATGAACAGCGCCACATTGCCGAAGCCCGCCAGTCGGGTGCCCTCGTAGACGGCTACCAATTTTTCGCCCGTAACCAGCAGACGGTCTTCCGTGTTGTTGTTATCACCCTTGGTGCGCCAGGCGGTCTGGCCGTCCAGCTCGGTCACTTCCAGCACGCGGTGGGTAACAATGGTCGTGCCGTTGCCCGCGGGATCGAAGAATGCAATCACATCGCCCGCCTCAATTTCCTCAGGCTGGGCGGTGCTGCAGATGATCAGGTCACCGCTCTGGATCACGGGATACATAGAATCCGTCAGAACGATCAGCGGCAGCTTGCCTGCAACGCTGGGAACTTCTTCGGAGGTGAAGCTCTTGATGATCAGGGTGCAGTTGATGATCAGAATCGGGATCAGGATGATGCACAGCACCGTACCGATGACGGTCAGCACCTTATGCAACGGGGAAGCTTGTTGTTTCTCCATAGGGATCTACCTCTTTTCATTCTTTTGCTGGACTGCAAAAGCTCGTCACATGTGGACATAGCTATTCTATCATACACTACATTATATCACCTTCATGGCTCGATTTCAGGCACAACACATCATCTAATCGATATTTATCTTATCAAAATGCAGATTTTTTCAGACATATTATACCATATTAAATTGTGTGAATCTGATTTTGGAATGAAATGTAAAAATATGAGAATGAATGGTACAGTCTTGAAATTGCAATAGGAAGCAGTTATGCTATAATAAACATGAAACTATCTGAAAAAGGGGGTATTTGATGCTGCGCATCGCAATTTGCGACGATATGCCGGAATTTCTGGAACAGACCCGCGCACTGGCCGCCTGCTGGCCGGGCCAGCCTGACCATATGTCCGTCTCCCCGTTTTCCGACGGCGACGCACTGGTGGAAGCCCACAATGCCGCTCCCTTTGACATTATTTTCCTGGATGTGGTCATGCCGCTGGTGGGCGGCATCGACACCGCCGCCGAAATCCGCCGGCAGGATGCCTCCGTCAAAATCGTCTTTGTGACCTTTTCCCGAGAATTCGCCTACGAATCCTATGCGGTAAAGGCGGACAATTATCTGCTGAAGCCCGTTGACCGTGACACCTTTCACCGCTGTCTGGATGAGTGCTACAATTCCATTCTGAAGGACGAGAAATTCCTGACCCTGCGCTGCACCACCGGTGTTCACCGCGTCAAGCTGAGCAGCATCGAATTTATCGAAGCGCAGGGCAAGCTGGTGCTGTTCAATCTGTCCGATGGCAGCGTCATTGAAGCTGTTGAGCCGCTCTATATTTACGAAAACAAGCTGCTGCTCAACGACGGTTTTTTCAAATGCCACCGCAGCTATCTGGTGAACCTTTATAAAATCAGCAGTTATACCCAAAACGAGGTCACCATGCGCTCCGGCTGCCGCATCCCCATTTCCCGCAGTCTCCATAAGCAGTTCAAGGAAGCCTATTTTGCTTTGCTGTTTGGTGATTTATCATGATTGAAAATATTTTATTTTTTCTGGATGGTGCGCTGCTGCTGATTTTTGGCATAAATCTGTCCGTAGCCTTCGCCGGTATCCGGCTGAGCAAACGAAATATCCTGATTTTTCTGGCTCTTTGCGGTATCTGCGGCGCGCTGCAGCTCGGTGCATACTTCGTTTTTTCCGAAAGTGCCGTCCGTAAGCTTTATCCGCTCATTACCCATCTGCCGCTGCTGCTCCTGCTGTGCCTTTATTACCGCAAGCGTCTGCTCACAGCGCTGGTATCCGTCTTTACGGCCTATCTTTGCTGCCAACCAGTAAAGTGGGTTGGTCTTCTGGTTTTTACATTGAGTCACAGCACAGCCTTGCAGTACATCGTGCGCATTCTCATTCTGGTTGCCAGTGTCATTTTTGCCCTGAAGCTCTTTTCTCCCTATCTGTCAGAAATCTTCAACAAGGACAATCGCAGCGTCTGCATTTTCGGCAGTGTTCCCATCGTGTATTACTGCTTCGACTATGCCACAGTGGTCTATACCAACCTCTGGCGCAACCACGCGCAGCTGGTGGGTGAATTCTTCCCCGCCCTGCTTTGCATCATGTTCATCGTTTTCTGTGTGATCTACTATCACACCTACGAGCAGAAGGCTGATGCAGAGCGCAAAGAGTACATCGGGCGCATCATCGCCCAGCAGCGGGCCAAGGAGCTTGAAGTCATCCGGCACAACGAAAAAGAGATCCGGATGCTGCGTCATGATATGCGCCTGCTGCTGAACAATATCGCTCTGTGCCTCGAAAACGCGGATTTCCCGAAGGCACAGGAAATGGTTGCTGCCTATTCCGCTCATATTGACGGAACGCAGCTGGAGCATTTCTGCGGTAATGATACCGTCAACTATGTGCTTTCAGATTTTTCTGCCCGATGCCGCACCAGAAATATCCGTTTTGACTGTGCCGTCAATCTGAAAGAACTGAAAGTGGACGAGATTCTGTTCTCTTCCATCCTCTCCAATGCGTTGGACAATGCTATGAATGCGCAGGAGGACATTCCCGCAGACCAGCGGTACATTCAGCTGATGCTCAAATGCACGGAAGATAAGCTGTTGGTGTCAGTCAAGAACCCTGTTGCGAAAAAGCCCGTCTTTGCAGACGGTCTTCCGGTTACAGACAAGACCGGACACGGCTATGGCACCCAGAGCATCCGTTACATGACCGAGCGGCTGGGCGGCAACTGTCTGTTTTCCGTGCATGAAAATTATTTCCTTGTCCGTATTGTAATTTAATACCCAACGATGCAAAAACGGTACAGCAAGTTGCTGCACCGTTTTTTGATACGGTTCTTCTGTTAATACTTCCCGCAGTATGCTTTGCCAGCCTTCTTACCGGAGGTGCCGGAGTTCTTTTCGGAGCAGTTGTAAACAATACCCAGCAGGCGGGATCCTATGAACTCAAACTGCTGCAATGCTGCGCGCAGGGCAGCGCGATCGCAGCGGCTCCGGCGAACCACCAGCAGAATGCCGTCAGTTGCCTTGGAAACAGCCAGCGCATCGCTGACTTCGCCCACAGGCGGCAAATCCAGAATCACATAGTCATAAACACTGCGCAGTTTCCCCAGCAGCCTGGTCATGCGATCGGAGCTTAGCAGTTCCACAGGGTTCGGCGGATTCTGACCGGCCGCAATCACATGGAATGCCTTTTCGCAGCCCTTCATGCCGCAAGGCTGAATCAAGCCCTCCGGATGCGTTTGTCCGGACAGGAAATCGGACAAGCCGGGATTCCCGGCAATGGGCAGTTTGGTTTCCAGCGAGGAGCAGCGCATATCACAATCCATCAGCAGCACACGCTTATCCAGCTGGGACAGCGCGTATGCCAGATTGACCGCAGTCAGGCTCTTGCCTTCACCAGTCATGGCGCTGGAAATGCCGATGATCCGGCAAGCCTCGTTATCTGCAAAGGAATACTGCAGCTTGGTACGCAGCAGCTTGTAGGCTTCGGATGCGTCCACCTCCGGAATTGCTGCCAGCACGGGATGGCTGCACACCTGCGCGATATCCTCCTGCGCGCGAATGGAAGTATCAAGCAGCTCCCGCAGGACGATGACCGCCACGCTCGCCGCAAAGCCCAGCACGAAGCCCAGCACCGTACACTTGAAATAGTCGGGCGAACTGGGGCGGGATGCCGCCACTGCCCCATCCACCACCTTGACAGAAGCGCCTTCGACGATGGCTGAAATTCGTTTGGGCAGCACATGGGCAATGGCATCGGCAATCCGCTCTGCTTCCTGCGGGTCGGTGCCGGTCACAACCACCTGAAAGATTTCCGTGCCAGCCACCGCCTCGGCTTCGATCATTTTTCTCAGTTCTCTTTCCGTGCGGTCCACACCGGCATGGTCAATCACTTCCAGCAGCGTTTCCCGGGTGTCCAGAATGACGATATAGGTCTGGACCAGCTCACGGGAGGCAGAAATATCGCCGGGCGAGGGGCTGTTCTGTGCAAGCAGCCCCTGATTGCTGGCATAAAACGTTGCCGTGGACTGGTACTTCGGTGCGATCAGGAAAAAGGCGCCGAGAAATACCGTAACGGCGCACAAAACCGACACCAGTACCACAAGCCATAGCCTGTTCAGCACCGCGCCAAACAACCGTGACAGGTCGATCTCGATTTCTTCGTTTTTCTCTGTTTCTTTCATATTCATGCAGACCTCCTATAAATTTCTCACATATGCCGCCGGACTGTCCCGGCGAAATCCCGCACCGCAAGCCTTACAAACCGTGGGTGCAGACCCGCCAGCATCAGGCGGTTATTGGGTCGGATATCTTTCATCGCAAAGCCGACTGCGAAATTTGTTGTAATCTGCGTCAGCACCGAGGCCAGCGCCGCGCCGCAGGCACCCCAGCACGGTATCAAACACAGATTCAGCACAATATTGGTCAGCGCGCCGCATAAATTGATGATCCACAATCGGGTATGCTTTCCCTCCGCCAGAATCCAGATGTTCCGGACAGATCCCATGTAGGAAAAGGCAGTCTGCCAGATCAGAATCTGCAGAACCGGAATGGCCGCCGTGTACGCGGCGCCGTAAAGAAGCCGGATCAGCGGTCCTGCAAAAACCGTGAACACCGCGCTTTGTGCCAGCGCCAGATAAATGATGACGCAGTAAAGTCTGGAAACATTTTTCTCAAACTGCCTTTGACCATCCTTTTTGCTCTCCAGAATCACCGGCCGTGCGGAATCAATGATCGCGTAGTAGACAAATTGAACCACCGCCGTGCAGGTAACCGCCGCAGAGAAATAGCCGTTCTCCGCCGTGCCCCGCAGCAGCTTCAGCAGGATGCCGGCGGTACTGTGAAATGCCGCCACCAGCAATGACGATGCGATATAGTAGCCGCCCTTTTTGAGCAGAAATTGGGCTGTGCCGGCAGAAAAGGACAGCTTCTGCGTTCCGTGCCTTCTGTACGCAATCAGCAGCAGGAGTCCCGTCACACCGTACTCCACCGCATGGGACAGTGCAAACCAGCAGACACTTTTCGCCGTCATCAGCAGGTAGATCTTATAAACAGAAACCGCCGCGTAGGAGCACAGCATCGCCAGCGAAGAATATTTGGACAGCAGTTTTGCCTGAAACCAGTACTGCACCATTTCCACCGCCTGAAAAAGCAGGCCGGTGCTGTAAAGGGCGCATACCAGAATCGTCACAGGTTCGTCGCTGTTTGCCACCGCCGCAAAGGCGGTAACGCCGATGATGCAGCAGACCGCCGATGCCAGATTCATCACCAGTGCCGTGCCGAGGATTTTTCCCTCCTGCTGCGGTTTTTCCACGTATTCCCCCACGAGGATCTCATTGAAGCCCAGCTGCACAAAGGGAAGTGCAGCGGCAGTGATTGCGGAGGCATAGTGAATCAGTCCGTAATTTGACGGGCCCAGATAACGGGCCGACAGCATACCGACCACAAGCTGGATCAGGGATTGGAGTACCTTGCAGGCAATGATCCATTTTGCATTGTGAAGTAATTTGTTTTCTCTCATGTTTCAGCGTTGTCCTTATCTCTGCAGACCGCAAAGGGCACTGCCAGCACAAAATAAGCCATGTAACCGGCTTCGGTACGCATGGATGAATTGTAAATCGCAATCACCATGCACAGCACCGCCATCATGCGCGCAATGAGGCAATGGGATTTGATCCTCCGCCCGCCGGTCCGTTCTATTTTTCCGGCTCTGAAATACACCAGCAGAAAGAAGCCAAAATAAAAGACCAGTCCGGTCCAGCCGCATTCCAGATACATCATCGCATGGGACATCCATGTATAATGCAGAGCGCCGAAACGTTCAAAAAACGGTGAATTCAGAAATGCGAAAGCGGAGGTTTCACAATTGCCCATGCCCATGCCAAACAAACGCATCCAGCCGTTTTTCAAAAACAGTTCGTTGGACACTGCGATGGCATTCAGCCGGTTCATATCACCGGAGGATGTATAGCCCGCAGCTGAAACCGCGTTATTCCAGAGCCACCGGCCGGTGAAAAATCCCGCAAAATCCGGAAATATCACAACCAGCAGCGCAGCGCCGGCAGCAACACCCGCAAAGCCGCCTGCAATCATAAGAACCTTACGCCAGCTGAAGTCCGTAAACAGCACCGCCAGGATCAGAATCAGTACCGCTTCCGCGAAAAAGAATTTCAGCTCCGCCATAGCTGCCACAACCATGGCTGCCGCAAATTTCCATGCGCAGGTGCGCAGCGACTCCTTCTTTTCCAGATAATAGATGATCGATTTTGTCAGGATGATGCAGAAAAAGATATTTGTATATCCATTGCCGCCCTTTTCTACACCGAAAATTCCGCCCAGATAGTCCCCTTCTTTTTCCAGAAAAACGAATTGAACCACGGATACGATCAAATTGATCCAGAACAGTTTGTCAAACAGCCGGAAGAATCCTTCCACATCCGATCCGGATAAAAAGACGCAAAACGCGAAGAAGGCCGCATAATAACGAAAGTTGTTCCGCACACCCCACAGGTAATACAGGACGCTCTGATACTGCGGCAAATAAGCCAGCGCAGAAAACAGCAGAAAGCCTGTGACCCACAAAATCAGGCCGCTTAGATTCCGCCACGCTATGCTTTTGCGGTACACAAGCATGATCACCAGCAACGCTAACCACACAGCATCCATGGTATACCGCAGACTCCCGGGAAAGCCCAGCGTTCCGAAAAGAAACGGAAGGACAATCAGGAGCCAGCAAAGCCACCCCGGTTGGGAACGTCGTTTTATTTTCAACGTCAGTTTACGATTCATCGGTGATTTCCTTTACGTACAGATCATTTCTTTGCGGTGTTTTTTGCCGTCAGCAGCATGTAGCAGAGCAAATAGCAGCGGTTCCGGATGGTCCAGAACAGCATGCGCTTTTTCAGATTGGTTTTGTCATTTCGTTTCTGATTGAGCACCTGCTGGAGCAGGGAATCCTCCATGATTTCCCGCAGGTGCCTGATGGCAGTTTTCCGGTCATGGCAGGCTGCTTCCTGCTTCATGGCCCCGATGGTGTTTCTGAGGAAGGGCTCCGCACAGCTGCGAAAAACCACGTCAGAATAGCCGTATGCTTTGCATCGTTTCAGACACTGGATGTAAAAGAACCGGTTTCTTTCATACCGATCCGGACGGTATGTACGGCTGAGGGACGATTCGTTTTCGCAGTAAAAATACAAAGCCTGCTGTAAAACAACCGCCTTTTGAACCTGCGCATACAGGGCGAGTATCGAATAGATATCCTCCGAGATAACCTCCCGTTCCGACACAAAGCGCCAATCCGCCCGCCTGATCAATTCCGCGGAAAAGAGCGCGGACCAGGCACTCATCGGAATGTCCGCACACAGCCCGGACTGGCAAAGCAAATCGGGCAACAGAATTTCCTGCACGTCTTTTCCCTCGTACGTCTTCGGTGCTGCTGTTGAAAGCTCTTTTTCTGCGATATTTCCCTGCCCGTCCACGCTGTTCATGCCATACAGGACAATGTCTGCCCCTTCCCGCTGCGCCCATGTGCAGGCTTCTTCAACGGCATGCTGTGCCACATAGTCATCACTGTCGAAAAAGCAAAGATATCTGCCCTTTGCCTGTTCGATGCCGGTATTGCGCGCCATGCCCAGACCCTGATTCTCCTTGTGAATCACCCGGATGCGGGAATCCTTTTTCGCCCATTCGTCGCACAGCTGCGGACAGCGGTCCGGAGAGCCGTCATCCACCAGAAGAATCTCCAGATTGCGGTACGTCTGGCTGACGATGCTTTCAATGCACCTGTCCAGATATTGTTCCACTTTATAAACCGGTACCACGACCGTTACCAACGGGTTTTCCATATGCATCCCCTTATTTCCCTCCGCAGCCCTCACAGGTGCTGCATTTGTCTAAACTTTCCTTACTGACCTTGCCGTCGCGGTAGTCGCGGACAATTTTATGCTCGTACATGGAATAGGGCTTTTTCATAAAAAGCGCCTTGAACTTGTGCCATACCACCCAGATTCCGGGAACCCAGATGTACTTATGCATGGCTGGTGACACGGAGCCGATCATCCAACAATTACGGTCGCAGCTGCGCACCTTGCGCCGCACAGCCTCCGCCGCTTCGCTGTTCCATAGTTCGTCCCAGCTCTGAACGTTCAGATTTCCCATGACTTCCTTTTCCTTGGTACCGTTGCAGGGCATCACATCGCCGTAAGGGTCGATGAAAAAGGTATCGAAGCTCATATCACAAGGAAGCAGGCGCTTCTGGCTGTAAATATAGTTGATCAGGCCGTGGTTGAAATAGGCGCGGAACCACTTTTTCGGACTCCACGACCGCAGCAGTTCATTGATCAGATCCTCAAAATGCCGCGCCACCATGGGCCGGTCGTGGATGATGTTATGTGACTGCACAAAATAGAAGCTGTTATGCAGCGATGCTGTGGCAAATTCCATGCCCAGTTCGTCGGACAGCTTGTAGAGCGGAACAAGGTCCGCCGCATTGCGGTCCTGCACCGTCATACCGAAGCCCACGTCCTTCATGCCCATACGGCGAAGCTTTTTCAATGTGGTGTAGCCACGGTTGAAGCCGTCTTCAAGGCCGCGAATTTCATTGTTTGTTTTTTCCAGTCCTTCAATGGATATGCGGATGCCCACATCGGGAAATTCTCTGCACAGGTCCAGAATCCGGTCTGTGAAAAAGCCGTTGGTGGAGATGACGATGCGGTCGCTTTTCTTGTAGAGTTCCCGCACGAGGTCCTTCAAATCCTCCCGGAGAAAAGGCTCGCCGCCGGTGATGTTGGTAAAATACATGGACGGCAGCTTGCGGATGGTTTCGACGGAGATTTCCTCCTCCGCTCTGGAGGGCGCTTGATAGCGGCTGCACATATTGCACCGGGCATTGCAGCGGTAGGTCACGATCACGGTGCCGTTCAATTTTTTAGACATATGATTTCATCCTGTTCCGGAACGCTTCTGCATGCGTTGCCGCCACAGCGTCCCAGCTGTAATGGCTGACGGCATTGCTGCGCGCTGCTTCGCGCAGGGGTTCCGCTTGTTGTGTGAGTAAAGATTTTATGATGTCGGGAAAATTCGCCGCATCATAGGCAATGCAGCCCGCTCCAAAATCCATGCCGCTGCTGTGGTCCACCAGAACCGGGACACCTGCCGCCATGGATTCTATGGCCACCAGACCGAATGCCTCATATACAGAGGGAAAAACCGTCACCGCAGCGGCATTGTAAAGTGCGTTCAATTGGGTTCCCGGTGTCATCATGCCCAGATAGCGGATTTGCTCTGTCAGGCCGTGTTCTTTTGCAAGGGTCTGAACCTGTTCGTGATAATTTTCGTCCACGATGCCGCCCGCGTAAGCATAAACCAGATTCTGATCTGCCCGCAGCAAAGGCAGCAGCTGCTGCACGGCGCGCAGCTGTCCCTTATTCTCATTGACGGAGCCCACCTGCAGAATGACCTTTTTGCCTCCAAGGCCGAACATATCTCTGGTATCGCTTTTCAGCGGGCAATAGGCAGCCGTATCCACACCGTTTCCGGTCATCACGATCCGCTCCGGTGCCACACCCAGCTGCACCACTGCATTCTGTTTCGTCTGCGCATTGAAGAGAAAGACGATATCTGCTTTCTTCATGCAGAAAGCTTCCTGGAAGTAACGTCTTTTTACGGTTTTCTCAATTTTCTCCCATCCCTGCCGCCAGATGCCGCTGTGGACGGTATAGGCAATCAGCGCCTTTTTCCGCAGCCTTGCAGGTGTCAGATGCAGGAAGAAAAAGAGATTGTACTGGTTATGAAAGTGCAGGACGATTTCTTCCTGCGTAATTTTCAGCAGTTTCTGAAGCTTCGCCGTCAGGCAAAGGGAGTAGGCCACCCGTTTGAGCTTGTGCTGCAGCCCCAGCTGCACATCCGTACCGGAAAAGCAGCCCGGCACCCAGACTTCCTGAATGGGCAGGTCGGTTTCTGCGCGATTTTCTGCCTTGATATCCATGATCTCCACCGGCAGATTCTGCTTCGCAAATGCACGGGTCAGACACTCCACCACGATTTCCGTAGCGGCACCCATACGGGCAGGAACAGGGGTATAGCCGGTGCCGATCTCGTAAATCTTCATCTTATCCTCCGTAAACCGCCAGCAGCTTTTCGTAATAGCTGTCGGGTGTTTCAAATTTTGCGTTTTTACAGTTTTCGCTGTAGCGGGCCGCAAGACCGGGTGTAAAGAGCAGCTTGCGCAGCTTTTCTGCCAGCTGCGCCGCATTGCCCGCTTCGAACAGTTCTCCGGTTTTTCCTTCCTCAATCAGTTCCGGAATGCCGCCCATGCGGGAGCCGATGACGGGTGTGCCGTACATCTGGGATTCGATCACGGAAAAGGGGCAGTTTTCGTACCATTGGGAGGGGTAAACGCTGACAGCCGCCTTGCGGATCAGCAGCTCCAGTTCCTCTCCGGTTTTAAAGCCCACAAATACCGCATTGGGTATCTGCGCAATTTTCCTTTCAGCATCACCCGCACCTGCAAATACGAAATTTACCTCCGGCAGGCTCTTTGCCGCTTCCAGCAGTGTTTCCGTTCCCTTATCCTTCGACAGGTGGCCGAATTCCAGCACATAGCCTTCTTTTTCCACCGGACGGGGTGCGGTCTTCTCCGCAAAGTTATGGATGGCCACGGTTTTATGCCGGAAGCGCTCCTGCGTATCCAGCTTGGATTTCAAAAAATTGCTGCAGCAGATGATGGTATCGATGTAAGAATATGCCCTGCTCCACATCCAGAAATAGGCATCCAGCATGCCAAGCAAACTCTTCATGCGGGAGTTTTTGACGCACTTAGTACGCAGGCAATGGGTATAGTTGCCCCCAAGGCATTTTTCGCAGATTTGAATATTGCTGTCGAACAGGCCGTGACTGGGGCAGATCAGCTGATAATCGTGAGCCGTGTAAACGATGCGCAGCTTCCGTCCGGTTTCGCGGCGGTATTTCTCTGCTTCCAAAATGACAGAAGGTGTCAGGTGGAACTGGATGTTGTTTAGATGCACCACGTCCGGCTGAAATTCCTCCAGCACGGCGCGGATTTTCCGTCTGGCCGGACCGTTGTAGATGATACGCAGGGGTGCATGGAGATTCTTCCGCATGCCTGCAGAGAAATCCAGATCCGCCACGTAGGAGTCTGCGTGGTTGCCCACGGTGTTTTTCTCATTTGCAAGGCCGAAATACTGCACCGCATGGCCGCGGCTGCGCAGAATGTCACCCAGCTTCAGAATGTAGGTCTCCGCGCCGCCTTTGGGATATAAGAATTTATTTACCAAAAGAATTTTCATTGATACAGCTCCAAGGTTTTTCGGATTACATCGTCCCAGTTGTATTTTCCGCAAACAAAATCGCTTGCCCCGCCGCGGTACTGTGCTGTCTTTTCTTCGTCATCGCAGAGGTCCTGCAGGATATCCCGCAGGGCCTGCACATTTCCCTTCGGAAAAATTACACCATGGTCTTCCACCACTTCGCTGCATTCCGGAATGTCCGAAACCACGCAGCAAGTTCCGTAGCTCATGGCTTCCAGCAGGCTCAGGGGCATCCCCTCCAGATCACTGGGAAGTACGTACAGGTATGCGTTGCTGTAGAGTTCCTCCAGCAGTTTTCCCTGCACAAAACCGGTGAAAAGAATACGGCTGTCGCCTGCGGCCAGCTTTTTCAGATGCGCTTCGTAATCATCCGTATCGGAGGAGCCGCCGGCGATGACCAGATATTTGTCCGTCTTTAACTGCTTAAAGGCTTCGATCAAATAGTGGACTCCCTTTTCCGGAACCAGCCGGCCAAGGTAGAGGATGTAGTCGCCGCCCCGAAGGCCGAACTTTTTCGTGATCTCCTGCGGAGGGCGCTTTTCCGGTTTTGATATTCCGTTGGGAATCAGGCAGGTTTTCCGTCCGTAGCGCTGCAGAAAGTATTCCTGCGTATTGCGGCTGAGTACAATGATCTCATGAGCAAAGCGAACCGCCATCTTTTCACCCCAGCGGATGTATGTTGCGCCGAAGCCGGATTTCCACTTTTCCCGCTGCCAGTCAAGGCCGTGAACGGTCACGATGACCCGCTTGCCGAACAGCTTCGGCAGAAAGCTCATAAAAGCAGGGCCTTCCGCGTGAATATGGCACACCTGCGCCTTTGAGAGCGCAGCGGCAAGGGCCGCAAAAAAGCTGGAGGTAACCGCCGCCAGACCTTTCCGGTCCACGGTCGGTACCGTCTTCAGGCGGACACCTTCGTACTGCGTATCCGTTTCTTCCTTACCTCCGCGATTGTAACAGGTCACATCATGACCCAGCGCGGCCATGCGGGTGCTTAACTTACCCACCACGATCTCCACACCGCCGGTGCGGGACGGGATCTGCTTGTGACCAAACATGGCAATTTTCATAGTCTTTTCCTCATTCCCCGGTCATGGACAAAACAGCGCCGAAGGTTTTGCAAATAATTTTCCAGTCGGTAATAAAACTGCGGTTCTGAATATAGCGCAGATCCAGATTGATCCACTCATCGAAAGAAATCTCATTGCGGTTGGGCTGTACCTGCCAGTAGCAGGTCAGGCCAGGGGTAACAATCAGCCGTTGGGCTGCATAGGCATCGTACTGCTCCACTTCCCGGGGAATACCGGGTCGGGGTCCTACCAGACTCATATCGCCCCGCAGCACATTCCACAGCTGCGGCAGCTCGTCAATGCTGCAGCGGCGGATGAAGCGTCCGAAGCGTGTGATGCGGGGATCATTTTTCATCTTGAAGACAGGCCCGTCCATTTCATTTTGCGGGAGCAACTGCTCCAGTTCCTGCTCCGCATTGGGATGCATGGAGCGGAATTTATAAAAAGTAAAAGGTTTGCCGTCCCGTCCGATGCGGGTCTGACAGAAAACAGGGCTAGCACCCGGACTGTCGATGACAATGATCAATGCCACGATCAGCATACCGGGCCACAGCACCAGCAGCGCTGAAACCGATAAGATGACATCCTGCATCCGCCGCAGCTGCCAGTATTGCCTGTCCCGCCGCAGTACCGCTTCCCGGTCCAGCAGGTCACGATCTTCGTATGAATTTGTTGCTTCTACAGCATTCATGCCCCGTTACTCCTATCTCTGTTCTCTTTTCTTGTGGGATTCCTTCCCTTGTTGCCGTAAAACGTGCAACATCTGCCCTGTTTTCCCCTTTGGATGAAGGAGGAATGAATTATGACCATCACACACAAAATTTCCATCGACCTGCTGCGGAAAGAACAGCCGGCCCGGATTGATGCGGTGCAAAACGACTGCGGCAGAACACTCGCGCTGATGCTCCATGCCAACGGCATTCCATGGTCCGTTCCCGCCGGTGTTACCGCGCTGGTGCGTTACCGCAAAAGCGACAACATCGGCGGCGAATATGACACGCTGCCCGACGGAAGCACCGCCTGCCGCGCAGACGGCAATATGCTCACCGTTGCACTGGCCCCGCAGGTTCTGACCACAGCCGGCGAAACCACACTCTCGGTACTGCTGGTCAAAGGCAGCGCCGCCATCCGCACGTTCCACATTCTGCTGCAGGTTCATCCGGATCTGACTGGATTTGCTGCCGAGTCCGAAACCTATGTCCGCCGCACCGCCCAGGAGGATTCGCTGACTGACATTGGCGCAAAGATCATCAGCGGCGAAATCAAGTCCATCGTTCTGCTGGGTGATTCCATCACCGACGGTGCCGGCGGCAGCGAATACAACGGCAGCTACACCGGTGCGCTCTCCACCAACACCAAGGGCTACTGCTGGGCCAATGCCTTCAAGCATTTTACTGAAACCCGCTACGGCACCAAGGTCCGCAATGCCGGTATGTACGGCACCGTCATGGCCGCCCAGAAGAACGCTGCCTTGGACTTCATCAAAAAGGATGACTTCGTCATTTGGCTGACCGGCACCAATGACCGCAACTGGCCCGATGCCTACGAAGGCCATCTGCGCAGCAATCTGGAAGCTGTTCGAAAAAAATGCGGCGGTATGCTGGTCATCAGCAATCTGCCCTCCACACGGGCCGACGAAAACGAACACACCGCCAATATGCAGAAAATGGATGAGATCGTGACCAAGGCAACTGCCGGTTATGTTCCCCACTTTTCCATGTATCGGGAGTTCTTCCAGTTCTGCGAATCCCGCGAGGTCAGCTTTGGTGATTGTTTCGCAGATCATGTACACCCCAGCGACCGGGGCTACTTCATCATGTTCAAGATTCTGTGTAACAAGCTGGGTCTGCCCATGGATCCCTATGTGGACTATCAGTATGGCAGTCCGTGGTGGAAGGAATACGCAAGCAATTCCGGCGGCGATGACGGCGGTGATAACACCGGTGGTGATTCCGGTGAAGATACCGGCGACTGCGCCTGTGACGGCAGCGAACCTGTGCTGATCACCAATACGGACACCCGCACCGAGGACCTGTGCACCGAGGGCATTTTTCTTTATTCTGATATTGTCCCCTGCTCTGTCATGACCGGTTATGACGCGGATTCTGCCACCACCGCCCTCAGCGGTAAGCATATTTCCCGCGCCGCGCTTCATGTGTTCACACCGGGTGTGATCACCTTTGGCACCGTGGACTTGGCACAGGTCGGCAAATCCATGCCTGTTTATCTGACATCCAAACAGGTCACCGTTACACAGACCGGCGTGGTGGACATCCCCATTCACATGGATGTGGGCGAACATCAGACTTTGGCAGTTCACTCCACATCCGACACCGGCAAGCTGGGCTTCTTTTTTGCCCAAAGTGGCAATGATCAGCTGCACATCTGGAAGCCTACCAGCTTCGCAGGCACAGAAGATGCCGGATATCTTTATATTTTCGGTTCAATTTACGGCAAATGATCTCGACCCTGGTGCAGGCTCTGCATCAGGGTTTTTTCATACCATTTTGTTCAGCAGAGGGCATTTTTTCATACACGCCACGATGGCAAAACTGATTCCGAAAACCAGCACCCCGCACAGCGGGACGCAAAAAAGCGGCATAAATGTCAATGCGTGTAATCCGATCGCACTGAGCAGAAAATTGACCGCCGGATGCACCAGATACATCCCCAACGAACAAACAGCCAGCTTTTCAATCAGCTTCTTCAGCTTTTCAGACCGTTCAAAACGGGCTGCATTTTCTTTGAATACCAGAAAAACTGCCGCACTATACACGGCAATATGGGGCATTTTCTCCTGAAGCAACCGTTCTGTGAGAGCTCCCCGCATTTCAAAAGCCGCCATAGCAAGCATCAGCGCCGCTGCCAGAACCGCAAAGACTGTCACGCTTCTTCCGGAAATCCGGGTGCTGTGCAAATAGTAGCCCAGACAGAAATATCCCGCATAGCCCGCAAAGAAACCGATATCCGCTTTTTCCAGCACTTCCCGCGTCACCTCTCCGGCCACCGGAATCAGGCAGAGCAGCCGCGGTATGCTGTCCAGCAGAAAGCAAAGCAGCATGAACTGCTTCAGCAAAATTCTGTCCGCCGCAACGGGCCTTAAAAACGGAACTGCCAGATACAGCCCCGTGATCATATACAGATACCACATATGGTAATGCCCTGTAATGATTTTGCGGATGACACAAAGGCAGTAAGCGGTTGAAAACAAGGGCTGCTCTCTGGCTGCCTGCAGCAGGGCAAATCCCGTCGACCAAAGGAAAAATATCAAAAGCAGTCTGGCAATATTCCTTTTCAGCAGCTTTTCCGGCGTTACCGCCCGATCCGGATTCAGAAAAATGGCACCGGATATCATCACGAATACCGGCACTGCAAATCTGGAAAGGAAGTTATAGCACCAGCAGATGACCTGCGCGGCACTCCCCTCCGGCGCCGCTTTGTACCCCGTTGCGGACAGGTGCAGCAATATGACCGCCAATGTAGCAGCCGTGCGAAGCACATCCAGATATACGATTCTTTCATTTGTATTTGATTTTTGAGTTGCCTGTTCCATGCTTTTTCTCTCTTTGCGTGCAAATTAAGCGCATCCTTTTAGATGCGCCTGCGTATATTTTTCAACATGCTTCTTACAACGGGCACTCGCTTTCGCGTTTCAGCTCCATATTCTCCAGTGCGTATCGCAAGGCCATGTTGATCAGTTCATTTCTGGAGCGGTTCGTTTTATCGGACAGATCATTGTAGCGTTCCTGCAGGTTCTTATCGATCCGGATTGTCATTGTAACCGACTTGTCTTCTTTCGGTGTTACAATGAATTTATTAATCATACAATCACTTCCTGTGTCGTAATTGAATACATTATATAGTCAAATTATAATGATGTGCTATAACACAATATGCACTATAATTCTAATACATTTTGTAACACTGTTGGCAAAAAATGCTGCCTGTCCCGGTAAAAACCGGAACAGGCAGCTGTTTTTTAATGATGAAAACTTAGAAGCAGGTAAATGCGCCGTCGATAACGAAGTCGGAGCCGGTGGTGAAGGGAGAAGCATCGCCTGCAAGATACACGGCGATGGCCTGCAGCTCTTCGGGCTTGCCCAGACGGTGCAGGGGTGCCAGCTCGTTCCACTTCTCGATCAGGGGGATCAGGGTGGGGCTGTTCAGGGTCAGGTCAGTGCCGATATAGCCGGGGCTGATGGAGTTGACGCGGACACCACGGGTTGCCCATTCAATTGCCAGAGACTTGGTCAGCTGAATGACGCCGGCCTTGGATGCGTTGTAAGCGCACTGGGGCTGGGGAACATTGACGATGTGTGCGGACATGGAAGCGGTGTTGATGATGGAGCCGTAGCCCTGCTTCAGCATGACCTTGCCGGCAGCCTGGTTGGTCAGGAAGATGCCGTCCAGATTGACATCGATAACCTTCTTCCACTGCTTGTAAGTCATTTCCTCAGCGGGAACATTCAGGCAGATACCTGCGTTGCAGAATGCTGCGTCCAGATGGCCAAACTCTGCCATAAAGTTGTCGATCATGGCATCGACAGACTCGGGATTGGTGACGTCGCACTGGATGGCGATGAACTTGCGGCCGGTCTCAGCAGCCAGTTTTTCAGCGGTTGCCTTTGCGGTTTCGATGTCCATATCCACGATGGCCACGTCTGCGCCAGCTTCTGCCACAGCCTTGGCATAGTTCATGCCGATGCCGCGGGCGCCGCCGGTAACGAAGATGGCCTTGCCGTCAAGGCGCATTTTTTCCATAATACCCATAGTACTTTTCTCCTTTTAAAGTGTTATTTCACACATTTGACTGCGGTATGCTCCAGATCCAGTGCATCGCAGTAGGCCTTCAGGTAAGCCTTGTAGCCGGCTACATCCGCTGCGTCGGGTTCCATGGTGGAGCCTTCGGCACCGCCGAAGACCACATTTTCCAGATATGCTTCCAGCGTGGTCTCCTTGGCATGCAGCAGGTAAGCTGCCAGCAGTGCCATGCCGTAGGGGCCGCCTTCACCGGCGGTCTTCATGACGGTAACGGGTGCGTTCAGAGCAGCTGCCATGTACTTCTGGGCAACACCGGGGGTCTTGAACAGACCGCCGTGGCCGGTCAGACGGCGAATGCGGACCTGCTCGGCATCCAGAATCCGGTGGCCTACGGCCAGGGAAGCGAAGATGGAGTAGATCTGACTGCGCATGAAGTTGGCAAGGGAAAGTTTGCTGTCCTTGCGGCGGACCAGCAGGGGGCGGCCATCATTCAGGCCGGTGACGGGCTCGCCGGAAATGTAGTTGTACAATGTCACATCGTCGCAGTCAGCGTCGCCCTTCAGGCTCTCGTTAAAGAGTTTGCCGTACAGCTCGCCGCCGGAAACCTCTGCGCCAACGGCGCTGAGGATCTCACCGAACATGCGCATCCATGCATCCAGCTCGGAAGCGCCGTTGTTGCAGTGAACCATGGCCACGGGACGGCCGCTGGGGGTGGTGACCATATCGATGTCACGGTAGAGCTTGCTCAGCTTCTTTTCCAGAACCACCATGGAGAAGATGGAGGTACCGGCGGACACGTTACCGGTGCAGGCATCGACGGAGTTGGTTGCCACCATGCCGGTGCCGGCATCGCCTTCGGGAGGTGCCATGGGGATACCGGGCTGCAGCTTGCCGGTAGGATCCAGCAGCTTGGCACCATCAATGGTCAGGCAGCCTGCATCCTGACCGGCGACCAGCACCTTGGGCAGGATGTCACGGATCTTCCAGCCGTAGCCGCGGTCAGCGATCAGAGTGTCGAACTGATCCAGCATGGTCTGGTCGTAGTCCATAATGGTGGAATCGATGGGGAACATGCCGGAGGCCTCGCCCACACCCATGACCCGCTTGCCGGTCAGAAGGTAGTGGATATAGCCTGCCAGCGTGGTGATGTAATCCACCTGAGGAACATGATCCTCGCCGTTCAGGATGGCCTGATACAGCTGGGAAATGCTCCAGCGCAGGGGCACGTTGAACTGGAACAGCTCAGTCAACTGGCCGGCAGCTTCGGGGGTATTGGTATTTCTCCAGGTCAGGAAGGGAGCCAGCTGCTTGTCTTCCTGATCGAGAGCCAGATAGCCGTGCATCATGCCGGAGATGCCGATGGCGCCGATGTTGGTCAGCTCCACACCGTACTTGCCCTTCACATCAGCGGCCAGATCCGCAAAGCTCTCCTGCAGGCCGCGGACTGCATCGTCCAGATGGTAGGTCCAGCGGTCATTTTCCAGCCGGTTTTCCCAGCTGAAGGAGCCGTTGGCCAGCACATGATGGTCTTCACCGATCAAGACTGCCTTGATGCGGGTAGAGCCCAGCTCGATACCCAGCGCGGTCTTGCCGGCGGCAATTGCTTCAACAATACTCATAATCGTCCCTCCGGTTTGGGATCAGAATACGAATGCGACCTTCAGATCACCGTACTTGCCGGTGGCATACTCGAAAGCGGTCTCCCAGTCTTCCAGCTTGAAGGTTCTGGAGACGACGCCGTTGGTCTTCAGGTTGCCCTTGGTGATGTTCTCAATGACGAAGGGATAAGCATAGGGGGACAGGTGGGAACCCAGAACGTCCAGCTCCTTGCGGTCACCGATGATGGACCAGTCCAGAACGGTGGGTGCGCCGAAGACGGAGAACTCAACAAAGCGGCCCAGCTTACGGATCATATCCATGCCCTGCACAACGGAAGAGGGATGGCCGGTAGCTTCGATGTAGATGTCGCAGCCGTAGCCGTCGGTCAGTGCGCGGATTTCGTCACCGACGTTGCACTTGCCGGGGTTGAACACCAGATCAGCGCCGAATTCCTTAGCCTTCTCCAGACGGTTGTCCTGCATATCCAGAACGATCAGCAGCTTGGGGTTCTTCATGCGTGCGTAGGTGATCATGCCCAGACCCAGAGTGCCGGCGCCGGAGATGACGACCACGTCTTCGTTGGTGATCTGAGCGCGGTCGACACAGTGCTTGGAGCAGCCGTAGGGCTCGATCAGCAGGGCGTCTTCGATGCTCATTTCATCGGGCACGCGGGAAATGACGGAAGTCTTGGGATAGCGGACATACTCGGCCATACCGCCGTTGTTGGTGTTCTGGAAGCCGAAGATGTCGTGGGGCTGGCACATCCAGTAACGGCCGGTCTTGCAGAAACGGCACTCGCCGCAGGGAACGATCTGGTCAGCGGTGATGCGGTCGCCGATCTTGAACTCAGTGACGTTCTCGCCCACTTCCACAACGCGGCCAAAGAACTCGTGGCCGGGGATGAAGGGAGGCTTGACCCATGCGGGCTGGGTCTCGTCGCCCCAGAACATAGCAGCGCCGTGGCTGCACTTCAGGTCACCTGCGCAGATGCCGCAGGCTTCGGTCTTGATGATGATGTCATCGGGGCCGCACTCGGGGGTGGGGTAGTTCAGTTCCAGCTTGTACTCGTCCTTGCCGTAGGCAACCAGTGCCTTCATAGTCTTGGGAATAGCCATTTTAATTTCCTCCATATATTGTAATTTTTTTAGTTTCTCTTGATGACGGTGCCCTGCTCGATCAGGGTATTCTGCAGCTTTTCGATGCAGACCTCTTCGGGCTTGATATTCTCTGCCACGGCCATGGCTGCGGCGGTACCGGCTGCCTGACCCATGGCCACGCAGGCGGGCATGACGCGGTAGCTGGCGGCTGCCTCGGAAGAGCCACAGATGCTGCGGCCGGCAACCAGCAGATTGTCGCAGTTTACGGGCAGCAGGCTGCGGTAGGGAATGGTGTAGTACTGGTCAACCAGACTCCAGGTAACACCGCCGCCTTCGGAATCGTGCTTATCGAGGGCATAAGCAAAGGTGCAGATTGCATCGTCGAAGATGGCATGCTTCAGCACGTCGTCCACAGTCAGCTCATACTTACCCACGATGTGACGGGTCTCGCGGACACCCAGAACGTCAGCCACCTGAATCAGCTGTACATTTTCACAGCCGGGAACGTACTTTCTCATGAATGCCAGAACTTCCTGCACCTGACGGCGGCCTTCCATTATAGCCTTGGTCACCTGCTCGGTGTCGGTAGCATCGACGAAGGCCATGCGGGTGGTGTTGACCTTCCAGCGGCTGGGCAGGTTCTGCTCGTACATGCCCAGTTCGTTCTTATCCAGAGTCCAGTCGCCGTTGGCCTTGGCTTCCTGAACGGTCCAGGAGTAGCAGTTGCCCATGTGGTTATCCAGCAGGTGCTTCTTCTCTTCCAGCTCGGCAATATACTTTTCCTTGTCGATGTTGCCGACTTCGAAGAAGAGGGTGGTGGGCTGCATATCGCCGGTCTTCTTGTCACCCTTCCAGGTGGGAACACCGGCACGCTCTGCCACATCGGCATCGCCTGTAGCATCGATGAAGCACTTTGCTTCGATGGCGCAGAGGCCTTCCTTCATCAGCACCACTGCGTGGGTGATCTTATTGCCGTCAGTCAGCACGTCGGCAAGGCGGGTTTCAAACAAAACCTGCACGCCGGCTTCGGTGACCATTTCATCCATGGTGATCGCCAGCAGCTCGGACTGATAGGGGGTCACGCACTGGTGGCTGCCCAGATAGTAGGAGTTGTAGCTGCACATGCCGCGGATCTTGGAGGGATGGATGGCGCCGCCCTTGGCTTCTGTGCGCAGGCACAGCTCGTCAAAAATGCCCTTGACCACCTGCTCGGTCACATCGTTGTCATAGCAGGTCATGAAGGGGCCGACGAGGCCGGAGGTTGCCATACCGCCCAGCACGCTGGTCTGCTCAATGAGCATGGTCTTGGCACCGTTGCGGGCTGCTGCCACAGCTGCACCGAAACCGGCGGTGCCGCCGCCGACTACCAGCACATCGGTTTGATATACTTTTTGGAAATTGCAAGAATACTGCATAAGCGATTCTCCTCTGCAAAGATTTTTCATTATATAAAATGCTTTTACATAATACCATTATAGCTTTCCGCTTCTCCCTTGTCTATCCGCCATTTTTACAAACTCTCAGAAATCCCTTTGGTAAAAAAAGCGATTAAATAAACCGCGGGGCTTCCCGTTTTACAAAAGGAAGCCCCGAAAAAAGGTCAGATAGAATTCAAGAAGGCGGAAATATACTTCAGCGCGGAACCGGCGGCGATGGCCTCGGTCTTGCACTGGCAGGGACGGACATAGTCCGCGTTATCGTCGAAGGTGCTCAGCTGCAGCACCAGTTCCCGCAGCTGGTCGATGTGCGCATCCATAAAGCTGCCCACATAGCCGCCGATGATGATGTCACAGTCAAAAAGCATCCGAAGGTTCGCAACTGCCACCGCCAGATGGGAAAGGTACTCCTGCCAGACGGCCTTCACACTTTCGTCCCCCGCCTCCAGCTGCTGGAAAAACAGCTTCAAATCGCCGTCGGTTACCCCCGTCAAGGCCGACGCAGAGCAGTAGGGATCCACGCAGCCCCGCCGGCCGCAGTAGCAAGGCTTTCCGCCCGGCACCACCACGGTGTGGCCGATTTCTCCGGCCCGCATTTTGGAGCCGCTGTACTGATTGCCGCCGATGTAGACCGTGCCGCCCACACTGGCACTGAGCAGGATATAGAACGCGTTCTGCGTATCGGGATTGACCCACATTTCCGCAAAACAGGCCGCATCCGTATCGTGCATCAGGGCCGTCGGATACGGAATATACTTGGAAAACTCCGCGCAGGTAGCGCCGGTGAAGCCCAGAACTCCGCCGTAGAAAACCGTCTGATGATCCTCTGTCACCAGACCCGGCACACCGATGCCCACACCCAGAATGCTGCTTTCCTCCAGCTCCGCTGCCGTTACAATCTGGCGGACGATGTTTCCCAGTTCCTTGTAATATTCATCCGTCCGCTCAAAATCCAGTCTGCGGCGGCGGGAAATGATGATCGTACCCTGAAGGTCCACCGCTACGGCGGTCACATGATGCCGCGTGATGTCGAGGCCTATGGCGGTACGGGCATTGGAAACCAGCGAGTAGGCTCTTGCCCGGCGGCCGCCGGTATTTCCGAAGGAGCCGGTCTGGGCAATCAGGCCCTGCGCTTTCAGTTCTTCCAGATTGTTGGTCACCGTGGGCAGCGACAAATCCAGCGCGGTTACGATATCCTGCCGGCTCAGCTGCGCGCCGCTGCGGAAAAGGCTGAAAATACTGGTGCGGTTTTTTTGCTTGATCTCAATATTGGTAATTTTCTGATCCATGGTGCGTGCCTGCCTTTGCCCGTTTTTTTCATTATATACAGAACCTGCCCATTACGCAAGCACGTTTCATCAAACCGTTTTACGGAATGCAAATTTCAGTTTGCGGGGATGCCCCCGCGGGCAATTCGTGCCTGACAGGCCGGTAGAAATCGGTACACCATTGGGCCCACCCGATTCGTTACTGCGGTGTAAATTTCAGCTATGCATAAGAATCTCTATGCTGCTGTGCAGCAAGAGATTCTAAAGTTTGTTGTGCTGTTGCACTGGCGCGGCAGCGGTGGTGGATGAGGGCCGTTTCCCTTATTCTCGGCATTTTGCCTGATCCCACTGCGTTTTTCCCTCATCCGTCACGGCTATCGCCGTGCCACCTTCCCCCAAGGGAAGGTTTTTAGTGCGGTGTGCATCGCAACGATAAACATCAATTTGACGCAAAAACCGGCTCCTGCGGGTGCAGGAGCCGGGTTCACAATCTTACATTACATGACGAAGCCGAAGATGACGTACAGCACGAAGCTGATCACAGCCATGCCGGCGCAGTAGGGGAACTGGGTCTTGACATGGTCGATGATGTCACAGCCGGTGGTAGCACAGGTCATGATGGTGGTATCGGAAATGGGGGAAGCATGGTCACCGAAGATGGAGCCGCCGAACATGGCGCCGGCCACCAGAGGAATGCTGATGCCCATATCGAATGCCATGGGCAGTGCCAGAACTGCCATAATGGCCATGGTGCCCATGGAGGTACCGGTGGCGAAGGACAGCAGCACGGCAATCAGGAAGGTCAGTGCTGGCAGCAGTGCAGGAGTCAGGAACTGCTGGAACAGGCTGGAAAGATAAGAACCGGTGTCCAGACCCTTGACGACGGTACCCATGGTGAAGCCGAACAGCAGGATGAAAGCGATGGGCAGCATGTGGCTCATGCCCTTGAACATCTCGTTGATGGCTTCCTGCATGGTAAAGACCTTCTGAACCACGGTCATGATGATGATGGTCAGCAGGGATGCAACCACGGACCACAGCAGTGCCTGCATACCGGCGCCGTTCATGATGTTGCCCTTGCCGGTGATCAGCAGGGTTGCAAACATAACCACGATCAGCACACCGATGGGAGCCAGCAGGTTGCAGGCTCTTGCCTTGACACCGGAGGTCTGAACCTCGACCTCAGCCTTTGCGGTATGACGGGCATCGTCCAGCAGGCCGGTCTCGGCAGCGCGCTTTTCAGCAGCCACCATGGGGCCCACGTCCTTCTGCAGGAGGCTGACCAGGAAGGTCAGAGCGATGGCCATGATGCAGTAGAAGTTAAAGGGCAGGGAGCTGAACAGCATGGAAACAGACTCTGCTTCGGAAACACCGCCGGAGATCAGATAGCCTGCCATGGATGCCAGCCAGCCGGAGAAGGGGAACAGCACGCACCAGGGGGTGGAAGTGGTATGTACCAGGAATGCAGACTTCTCATGAGGAACCTTCAGCGCATCGTTAACGGGGCGGGAAACCGCACCGGTGACCATGCAGCTCAGGGAACCGGAAGTGAAGATTGCCAGACCCAGAATCCAGGTGAACAGGTTGGCACCGCGCTTGGACTTAATCAGGCCCTTGTTCTTGACAACCACGTTGACGAAGCCGTCGATGCCGCCGGCCTTTTCCATCAGGTGGATCACTGCGCCGACGATCAGGCAGGATGCGATGATGATGGTATTGCCCTGGCTCATGGAGTCAACGATGCTGTACAGGCCTGCGTTGATGCTGGCCAGCGGTGCGAAACCGTTCAGCACGAAAGAGCCGGTCATAATGCCGATGAACAGGGAAAGAAAAACGTTTTTGGTGATCAGCGCCAGTGCAATGGTCAGCAGCGGCGGGACCAGGGATAAGAATCCGTATTCCATAAAATTACCTCCGATTATTTTCTAACTGCTCTGCCGCAGTTATGATTTACGATTTCACAGTTGCGCGCGGCGATCTCGCCGCCGATGAGGACGTAATCGATGCCCGTGGGAGCCAGAGCAGGCTCGGCAAAGGTGGCGCCGTCGCGAATTTTCTCAAAATCAAAGATGGTGATATCCGCATCCGCGCCCACATTCAGGCGGCCCTTGTTCTCAAGATGCAGCCGCTGGGCGGGCAGAGCGGTGATTTTTGCCACCGCGTCATAAAGATTGGTGCTGCCTTCGCGGCAGAAGGTGGCAAGGAACTTGGGGAAGGAGCCGGCCGCGCGGGGATGGCCCTGACCCTTGGACATGAGGCCGTCGCTGCCCACCATCACATTGGGATGGGTAAACGCAAGGCGGATATCCGCTTCTTTCATGACATAGCAAACGGTGATGCACTGGGGATAATCGCGGCGCATCTCGTCGAAGGTCTCCTTGGTGGCCCGCTGGCCCTTGTACTTACCCTCGCAGAACTCCAGCACGTTGTAATCGCAGTGGTAGCGATCCAGCCAGCCGGGGTCATAGGTGGGGGTACCGATGCGGGTGGAGAACGCAAAATAGGGGTAGCAGTCCATGGCAATGTCAAGGCCGTTCAGGCGATAGCTGTCGATCATGGCAAGGACATCCTCCATCTGGCCGAAGCCGCCCATGGAGCCGATGTGGGAAATCTGCACCGGCAGGCCGTATTCGACACCTGCGGCGGCGAATTCCTCGATGGCACCGAAAACACCGTCCGCATCGTCACGGACGTGGGATGCGATTAGCTTCTTTTCTTCCTCGCAGCAGGCAGCCGCCCGGAAAAATTCGTCCTTGTTGGCACCGGGCACATAGCGCAGGCCGAAGGAAACACCGACACAGCCGCCCTTCAGGGCTGTGCGCAGGTTTTCTTCCATGGTCCGCTTCTGATCTTCCGTTGCGAGAGCGTAGATATCTTCCGCGCCGGCAGCCTTGCGGAAATATTCATGGCCGGCGAACATGGCCACGTTGACGGGCGCGCCGTCACGATCCACCATCTCCAGATATTCCACGGGGTCATAAACATTGATGCCGCAGTTTCCGCCCACCGCCGTGGTGACACCCATGCGCAGCATCATATCGAAGATACAGGGAGCGATTTTGCCGTCCTCCACCGGATCTTCGTGCATGTGGATATCGATAAAACCGGGGGTGACGATCTTGCCGGTAGCATCGATCAGGCGGTCCGCCTCTTTCATGCCGGTACCGACCCAGGCGATTTTCCCGTCTTCCACCAGAATGTTCAGTTTTCCGTTGACACGGTTGGCAGGATCAATCACTTGACCGCCGTAAATCAGAGTTTTCATGGTTTTTCCCAACCTTTTTTGGTATCGTGTCTTCATTATAACACGCATAAATTGGAAGTTCTTCTTTATTATTGCTGAAAAGTGTGCAAATAATGCTCTATCTATCAGGGGCATCTATTGCAAATACCGCCCTGAATCTGCTATACTGTTTGCAGAAAGTGACATTCGGGAGGACTGCATATGGCAGAATACGCAAAGCGGGGCTATCTGCTGGAAAATTTCCGGCTGTTCCACCTGCGCTCAGAATCCGGCGAAAAAGTGGATTTCCATTACCACGAGTTCTGTAAGCTGCTGTTTCTGGTTTCGGGACAGGGCAGCTATTTCGTTGACGGCAAGCGCTACCTGCTGAGCGCCGGTGATCTGGTGCTGATCGGCAGCCGCAGCGTCCACAAGCCGGAACTGGCGGAGGGCAGCACCTACGAGCGCATCATCATCTATATCTCGCCGGATTACCTGCAGCAGATGTCCACCCAGGACTGTGATCTGCTTTCGCTCTTTTCCGGCAGTCACGGCCATGTGCTGCGCCTGAAGGAGCAGCGGCGCAAGGCGGTCTTCTCTCTTGTTTCCAAGCTGGAACGGGATCTTTCGCAGGAGGCCTTTGGCCGTACCATTCTCAGTCAGGCGGATTTGTTGCACCTGCTGGTGGAGCTGGGCCGCAGCATGGAGGACAGCGCCACCAATCTCCCCCGCCCCAGTGTGCCGGAAAACCGTCGGGTGGTGGAGATCATGGAATACTTAGACCGGAATCTAGCCGAGGAAATCGACATGGACGCGCTGGCGGAGCGGTTTTTCATCAGCAAATACTACATGATGCGCCTGTTTCAAAAGGAAACCGGCACCACCATTTATGGGTATCTGACCCAGAAGCGGCTGCTGAAGGCCCGGGAGCTGATCAGCGGCGGTATGCGCGCCATGGAAAGCTGCTATGCCTGCGGCTTCCACAGCTATTCCTCTTTCACCCGTGCCTACGGCAAGTATTTCGGCACCACCCCCACGGGGCGCACCGATGCGCACCTTGTCAGGGCTGAAGACGCTGAATAAATGCCGCCATCCGGTCAAGGCCGGTTTTCAGCTGCTCGTCGCTGTAGCAATAGGAAAGGCGGATATAGCCTTCCGCGCCGAAGCAGCTGCCGGGAACGGCAGCCACGCCGCCTTCCTTGATCATGCGGATGCAGAATTCTTCGCTGGTCAGGCCAAACTCCGAAATGTCAGGGAATACGTAGAACGCACCTTCGGGGGCGGGATAGGAAAGACCCATTTCATCCAGACGGCGGCAGATGTATTCCCGCCGCTTCCGGTAAACTGATACCATGGGAGCCGGGTCCGTTGTAAGGGCAGTCACCGCCGCATCCTGCAAAAAGGTGGGGACCGCTGTGATCTCCGCCGCGCTGAGCAGCAGCAGCCGGTCCATCACATAGTCAGGACAAGTCAGATAGCCGACGCGCCAGCCGGTCATGGCATAGGGCTTACTAAAGCTCTGGCAGAGGATCAGCTGATCCTTCAGGTCGGGATCCAGGCTGATATCGGGACAGCCGGTGTACACCAGTTGGTTGTAAACCCCATCGCAAATGACGAAAATCGGTTTGTTAATCAGGCATTTCTTGACGATTTCCAAACTTTTTTCATTAAAAACCGTGCCCGTGGGATTGCAGGGAGAATTGATGATGATGGCCTTGGTTTTGTCCGTGATGGCAGCATTCAAAGCACCTTCGTCGATCTGGAAGCCGGTTTTGGAAATATCCAGCTTTACGGTCTTCGCGCCGGCGATGGTGGCGATGGACTCATAAAGCACAAAGCCCGGGGTGGGGACGATGATCTCTTCCCCGGGATTTAAAATACCAAGCAGCGCCGTGAACAGGGCATGGCAGGCACCGATGGTGATCAGCACCTGTTCGGGATTGGTAGGATTTCCCCGCTTCGTTTCAAATTCTGCCACTGCGGCCCGCAGGTCAGGCGTTCCCTGATTGGGCGCATAGTGGGTGCGGCCTGCCCCGATGGCAGAGATGGCTGCCTGACGAATGTTTTCAGGGGTATCGAAATCCGGCTCGCCGATGGTCAGCATGGCACAGCCCTCGGTTTCCCGCGCCAGATTGGTAAAGAGGCGGATGGGACTGCGTTTCAGGCCGGTCAAATTGGAATTGAGAGGAATCATTAGAAATTTTCCGCCAGTTTCTCGAAGAACTCGGCGCCTTTCAGAAGAATCTCTTCATCGAAATTGAAGGTGGTGGCATGGAGCGCAGAGGTATCGCCGGTACCCAGGAAGAAGAACACACCGGGAACCAGCTGCTGATACTCCGCAAAGTCCTCGCTGGTCATGGAGGGTTTCTCCAACAGCTTCACGGGGGCGATTTTCTGGATCTGCGCCACCATTTCGGGGTCATTGCTGACGGCAGGATAGCCTTCGCTCATCCAGAATTCGATGCTGCAGCCAAATTTTTCTTCCACATCCGCCTTGATTTCAAAGAGTCTGTCCCGCAGGCCGTTGAAGGTCTCATCGTCAAAGGCACGCAGAGAGCCTTCCATATGGGCATGGGCGGAGAGGGCATTGCGCACTGTACCGCTTTCGAACTTGCCGAAATTCAGCAGACGGAACACATCGTCCGGCAGCGCGGCTTCTGCCGTGCGCATCTGGCGGTAGAATTCCACGGCAGCGGCGGTGGCATCAATACCGGCAGCTGCGTTGCCGATGTGGGAGGATTTTCCGTAAACATCCACATTCAACTCGCTGCCGCGGCTCATGAGTCCCCCGTGACGGGTATGCATGACACCCTTTTCAATTCCGGGCCACAGATGCAGGCCGAAAATGGCCTTGACGTTGAATTTTTCCAGAATGCCGAGGTCGCACAGCATCTTCGCGCCGCCGGGAGATTCCTCACCGGGCTGGAAAATCAGCAACACATTGTGGGGCAGGTTTTCCTTCTTGTCCAGACGGCGGGCCAGTTCCAGCAGCGTTGCCATATGGCCGTCATGGCCGCAGGCATGCATAATGCCGGGATGGCGGGAAGCAAAGGGCAGGCCGGTCTCCTCAGGGATAGGCAGCGCGTCCATATCGGCACGGAAAGCGATGGCATCGCTCTTACCGAAGTCGAAGAAAGCACAGATTGCGTCCCCCATGGGATAAGTCAGGGCGCAGCGAAGAGGCTCCAGCGCGTTTTTCAGATAAGCTGCGGTTTTGGGCAGTGTCAGCTCCAGTTCGGGAATCTGATGCAGCGCTCTGCGGTCATTGATTACATCCATAAACGGTCCCTCCGTAGTAATTTGCAAGTATTATACTCCAATCACGGACAAGTGTCAATTTCCGCACTTGCAGATTGGCAGAAAAGATGCTATCATGGGAGAAAATCCACAAAGGAGAAGTTGTATGAACGCTCAGGAGATCATTGAATATATCCGCACTTCCGAAAAGAAGACCCCCGTGAAGGTCTATGTCTGGGAGAAGGAGCCCGTGGAATTCCCCAACTGCCATGTTTTCTGCGCCGCAGAAGGTCAGAAGATCGTGTTCGGCGACTGGAAGGACATTTCCCCCGTGCTGGCGGCCAACACCTTCGAGCATATTGAAATTGAAAACAACTGCCGCAATTCCGCCATTCCCATGCTGGACATGAAGGACATCCCCGCCCGCATCGAGCCGGGTGCCATCATCCGCGAGCAGGTGGAGATCGGTAAGAACGCGGTCATTATGATGGGCGCGATTCTGAACATCGGCGCCGTTGTCGGTGACGGTACCATGATCGACATGGGTGCTGTGCTGGGCGGCCGCGCCACCGTGGGCAAAAATTGCCATGTGGGTGCCGGTGCGGTTCTGGCCGGTGTCATTGAGCCCGCTTCCGCAACCCCCGTCATCGTGGAGGATAACGTCCTGATCGGCGCCAATGCCGTGGTCATCGAAGGCTGCCGCATCGGCCATGATGCAGTGGTTGCCGCCGGTGCCATCGTGGTGGGCGATGTACCTGCCAACGCGGTCGTTGCAGGCTGTCCTGCCAAGATCATCAAGATGAAGGACGAAAAAACCGCAGGCAAGACCGCTCTGGTCGACGCACTGCGGACACTGTAAAATATTCGCGGCAGCTGCAATCAGCTGCCGCACCTTTTTTGCCTTCGGTCATAACATGGAGTGTGGGCAGCAAAGCTCAACGAAAATAATCGGAGGTAATCTTATGTGCAATAATAATGGTATCTGTGGCTGCTTCAGCGGTAACAACTGGTGGTGGATCATCGTCCTGCTGCTGATCTTCTGCAACTGCGGCGGTGGCTGCGGCAACGCTGTCCCCTACAGCAATGACCGTTGCGGCTGCGACAATAACTGCGGCTGCTGCTAAGCGCGCATCATCTATTGAAAGAGGGCGCCCCAACCGGGGCGCCTGATTTTTATGGAGGAAGATACAAATTTTATTTTGTCGGCGAGGGCCGACAGCCAACGCGTGCCTGTTTGGCCGGCAGGTGTCGATACACCATTGGGCCCGCCCGATTCGTTACTGCTGTGCAAATTTCAGTTTGTCGGGCTGTTGCACCGCACCACCAAGTATGTCATTCCGAGGAGGGGCAAAGCCTCGACGTGGGAATCTCCAGCACCGCAGCACGAAGAAATAGAAACCAATTAACATCGAATATTCAAGATTTACAATGTTAATCGGTTATTTCCGTATCAGATCGCGAAGCAGGAGATTGCCACGTCGCATGGCTAGTTTCCGC
>JBGVFB010000084.1:0-47361 GCA_045120675.1 Faecousia sp.
AACTTTAAGAATAAATATTTTTGGCGCGCGGCGAGACCGCAGCGCGCCATTTCTTATGGGAGAAGTATTCAAATATTAGTTTGTTTCATTTTGCACTTTCTTTTTTGGGAAAACCCAGCAGCCAAAGGGCGGCACCAAGCAGCGGATAGATCCAGATGTGTTTGCCTGCAGTGAGGGTCATACCATAGAATCCGAACCATCCCAACCAATCGGGAATCGGAGGGGGAAGCGGCTCCCAGCCTTGCGTGATGTACGTTGTATTATCCACTGTGTTGGTTACAGTGGTGTCGGTCCATTTACCACGGATGTGATTTTGGTATAGCAAGTCGTTGGTTACAAGCACAGCAAAGTACCAGAAACTCAGTATAAGTACAACGCATAGAAGGAGAAGAAGTATTTTGCGGCAGAGAGCTGTCCAGTTGTTGTTCGGTGGGATAAAACGAAATGCCATGCCAGCCAGCTGCGCAAGGGTCCATCCGAGGGGCATCAGCATCAGCGGCAGAATCAATGCCCGGTTCATCATATTCAGGCTGATAAAATAATCATAACGCTGTTGTTTGGCGGCGGGATAAATCAGCAGATAGATAATACCCCAGAATAACGTTAACAAAGTTCCGAATAAGAGCGCACGCTTTTTGTATTTATCCGGATTCGATTCCGGTCCATAGATTAGCTGCTGTACATCTGTACCCAGAATTTCTGCGATTTTTGCCAGCATCTCAACATCCGGCTTCGATTTTCCGGTTTCGTAGTTGGATATAGTCTGTCGTGTGACGAAAAGCCGCTCAGCCAGTTCATCCTGTGTCATTCTTTGCCGAAGACGCAGTCTCTTGATATTTTTTCCGATGTCGCGCATAGTGTTCACCTCATCGATATGATAGCATGAAGTGCAATCAATGTCACGCAAAGAGTCTTTGCGCAGTCTTTTTTCTTGCAAAATTCAGCAAAATGCGATACCATATAGAAAATTCATGCACCCTGAGGAGGTTTCAATATGAATGCAAAAGAAATTATGAAAATCTTTGAGGACACTGCCTACGTTCGTGTGGGCGGCACCGACAGCGAACTGCGCTGCGCCAAGTATCTGGCTGCATGCTGCGAAAAGTTCGGCGGAAAGGCCTATATCGAAGAGTTCTCCGTGGATATGGCCACGATTCAGGAAGCGGCATTTGAGGCAGATGGCATCAGCATTACCTGTAAGGGCTACTTCAATGCCGGCAGCGCCGTTGTGGAAGCACCCTTCTACTACTTGCGCAGTACCGATGCTTACGCACTGAGCCAGTGTAAGGGCAAAATTGTCATGATCGATGGCTACCTCGGCTACTGGATCTACAACGACATTCTGGAAAACGGAGCCGTAGGCTTTGTGACCTACGACGGCAACGTTAATTATACCGACCGCGACATTGACCAGCGGGAGCTGCGCCGCATGGTGCACAAGGGTAACAAGATCCCCGGTGTGAATATCAATGCCAAGGATGCCATCAAGCTGATCAGCGGCGGCACCAAAACTGCAAAGATTACCCTGAAGCAGGACGAATACGAGGGCAAATCCCGCAATGTGATTCTGGATATGCCCGGTGAGATCGACGAATACATCGTCCTGACAGCCCACTATGACTCCACATCCCTCTCTCAGGGTGCCTATGACAACATGTCCGGCTCTGTGGGACTGCTGGGTATTGCAGAACACTTCGCAAAGAATCCCCACCGCTACGGTCTGCGCTTCATTTGGTGCGGCAGTGAGGAGCGGGGATTGCTGGGTGCCAAGGCTTACTGCGCCGACCACGAGGAGGAACTGACCAAGGTTGCCCTGAACATCAATCTGGATATGATCGGCTGCATCATGGGCAAGTTCATTTCCTGCTGCACGACGGAGGAAGCTCTGTTGCATTACATCAATTATTTCTCCTGCGAGCAGGGATTCCC
This sequence comes from Faecousia sp., assembly GCA_045120675.1. Lineage (GTDB taxonomy): Bacteria > Bacillota > Clostridia > Oscillospirales > Oscillospiraceae > Faecousia. The sequence goes on from JBGVFB010000084.1 coordinate 1,930, forward strand.
CGTGGCATCCAAGCAGGATGTCTACTCCAGCGACTCCACTCCCTTTGCGGATAAGGGTGTTCCTGCGCTCTCCTTCGCCCGAATCGCACCCCCTAATACGGCTACCATCCACAACAGCTACGATACGATTGCCCTGATGAGCGGCGAGCAGATGTGCGAAGATATTGAGTTCCTGATTGCCTTTACAAACCGCATGGCCAATGCGGTCAAGTGTCCCGTGGAAAAGAAGATTCCCGACAATATGAAGGACAAGCTGGATATTTACCTGTGCCGCAAGCGCGCACCCAAGCAGTAAACAGTAAAAACCCTCCGGTTTCAACCGGAGGGTTTTTGATCACTTGTAGGAAGCTACGTTCTTACGAACCAGAGCACGGTGCAGCTTGGCCTGTGCCAGCTTGATTTCCGTATCAGTGGAATCCTTCTTGTGCAGGACGGCCTCAGCACGCTGCTGGGCAGCTTCAGCACGGGCAGCATCAATGGACTCGGCCCACTCAAAAGTGGTGGGAACCAGCGTTACAGCGCTGTTGACGACCGAAACCATACCGCCGATGCAGGCAGCATAGCGACGCTTGCCTTCGATGATGACAGTCGCACGGCCCATACCCAGCGGAGCCACACAATTGATGTGACCGGCCAGAATGCCCAGATCGCCGGAGGTGGTGCGAACCACCAGTTCCTCAGCCTGACCGTCGTAAATCAGACCGTCAGGGGTGACGATTTTCAGCTGAAAGGGAGTCATCAGGCCTCACCGCCCTTGAACTTGGCGACGACTTCGTCGATAGAACCTGCGTACAGGAAGTAGGATTCGGGGATCTCGTCGTGCTGACCCTCGATGATCTCCTTGAAGGAACGGATGGTCTCCTTCAAGGGAACGTACTTGCCCTGATAGCCGGTAAACTGCTCGGCAACGTGGAAGGGCTGGCTGAGGAAACGCTGCACCTTACGGGCGCGGTTAACGATGGTCTTGTCTTCCTCGCTCAGTTCGTCCATACCCATGATGGCGATGATATCCTGCAGTTCCTTATAGCGCTGCAGAATGTTCTGCACAGCGCGGGCAACCTCATAATGCTCACTGCCCACGATCTCGGGGGAGAGGATACGGGAGGTGGAGTCCAGAGGATCGACTGCGGGATAAATACCCAGAGAAGCAATACCACGGTCCAGAACGGTGGTAGCATCCAGGTGGGCGAAGGTGGTAGCGGGAGCGGGGTCGGTCAGGTCGTCCGCAGGGACGTAAACTGCCTGAACGGAAGTGATGGAGCCGTTCTTGGTGGAGGTAATACGCTCCTGCAGGGCGCCCATTTCCGTTGCCAGAGTGGGCTGGTAACCAACGGCGGAGGGCATACGGCCCAGCAGCGCGGAAACCTCAGAACCTGCCTGGGTGAAACGGAAGATGTTATCGATGAACAGCAGCACGTCCTGATGCTTCACATCACGGAAGTACTCTGCCATGGTCAGGCCGGACAGTGCAACACGCATACGTGCTCCGGGGGGTTCGTTCATCTGACCGAAGACCATGGCGGTCTTGGAGATAACGCCGGATTCTGTCATTTCGTTGTACAGGTCGTTGCCCTCACGGGTACGTTCACCGACACCGGTGAAGACGGAGTAACCGTTATGTGCGGTAGCAATGTTGTAAATCAGCTCCTGAATCAGAACGGTCTTGCCGACACCTGCGCCGCCGAACAGACCGATCTTACCGCCCTTTGCGTAGGGGCAAATCAGGTCGATGACCTTGATACCGGTTTCCAGGATCTCGGTAGCGGGCTGCTGCTCCTCGTAGGAGGGAGCGGGACGGTGGATGGGCCAACGCTCCTCGGCTTCGGGAGCGGGCTTCTCGTCGATAGGCTGACCCAGCAGATTGAACACGCGGCCGAGGCAGGTTTCGCCAACGGGCACGCTGATAGCGGCGCCGGTGTCAACGGCCTTGGCACCACGCTGCAGGCCGTCAGTAGAAGACATGGCGATACAGCGGGTCACATTGTCACCAATGTGCTGCGCAACCTCGGCAACGATGATGCCGTCGCCATGGGTCACTTCAATTGCAGACAGCAGCTCGGGCAGCTGGTTGTCCGCAAAGCGAATATCCAGAACGGGACCCATAACCTGGATCACAGTTCCTTCTCTTTTAACCATAGGATTCAACTCCTTGTGTTTGTTTGGTGTCGCGTTAAGAACCGGCGACGATTTCGGTGATCTCCTGCGTGATGGCAGCCTGACGGGCCCGGTTGAACTTCAGGCTCAGGTCTGCGATCATATCTTCCGCATTGGAAGTAGCGGAGTCCATTGCGGTGCGGCGGGCAGCCTGCTCGGAAGCACGGCTCTCGCACAGTGCGCCGTAGAGGATACCACCCAGATATTCGGGAACGATTGCGTCAAAGACTTCGGTTGCATCCGGCTCATACAGGAAGTCACGGGAAGGACCTTCCTGCTTCCGTTCCTCACGAACCAGAGGCAGCAGCTGCATGACGGCAGGAGTCTGGGACAGAACCGATACGAAGGTGGTATAAGCCACATAAACCTCGTCAAACTCGCCACTGCGGAATGCCTTGCTCAACTGCTTGGCAACGGAGAAACAGTCGCCAATACCCACATCAGCTGCAACGGCATAGTTCTCGGTCAGCATCGGAACCTTACGGGTGCGGAAAAAATCCACAGCCTTTTTGCCGATGGGAAGAACCGTTGCATCCTGATCTGCAATGCGGCTTTGTACCAGTTTCAGAATGTTGCTGTTGTAGCCGCCGGCCAGACCTCTGTCACCTGCAATGACAATGTATGCTACTTTCTTAACAGGTTTTGCGGTCAGGTAAGGGGAGGAGAAGTCGCGGTTGTTTTCCAGGATATCGTCAATGGTATCACGGAGAATTTCAAAATAAGGACGGGAAGCGGCAACCTGTGCCTGTGCCCGGCGCAGCTTGGAAGCAGCGACCATTTCCATGGCCTTGGTGATCTGCTTGGTAGATTCCATGCTGCGGATGCGGTTTTTAATTTCCTTGGTGGAAACGCCAGCCATGTCGGGCCTCCTTCCTTATTCGGGTTTTACAAATTCGACCAGCAGTTCGTTCAGAGCGGCCTTCAGGTTCTCTTCGGTATCCTGCTCCAGCTTGCCGGTTTCGCGGATGGCAGTCAGGACACTGCTGTACTGGCTGTTTTCCATGAATTCACGAAGTCTTGCTTCGAATTCGGGAATCTGCTCGACACCGATGCCGTTCAGATAGCCCTTGGTAACCGCATAGATGATGCACACCTGATGAGCAACTTCCACAGGAGCATTGTTCTTCTGCTTCAGAACTGCCACGATGCGTTCACCCAGTGCCAGACGGGCCTTGGTATCGGCATCCAGATCGGAACCGAACTGTGCGAAGCTCTGCAGTTCGCGGTACTGAGAGTACAGCAGCTTCAGGGAGCCTGCAACCTTCTTCATGGCCTTGATCTGTGCGTCACCGCCGACACGGGAGACGGAGATACCGGGGTTAACTGCGGGCATGACGCCTGCGTTGAACAGCTCGGTTTCCAGGAAGATCTGGCCGTCAGTGATGGAGATAACGTTGGTGGGGATATATGCGGAAACGTCGCCGGCCTGCGTCTCGATGATAGGCAGAGCGGTCAGACTGCCGCCGCCCTTCTTGTCGGACATACGGGCTGCACGCTCCAGAAGTCTGGAGTGCAGGTAGAAAACGTCGCCGGGGTAAGGTTCGCGTCCGGGAGGACGGCGGATCAGCAGAGAAATCGCACGGTATGCAACTGCATGCTTACTCAGGTCATCGTAAATGACCAGAACGTCCTTGCCCTGATGCATGAAATGCTCACCCATGGTACAGCCGGTGTAAGGAGCGATATACTGCATGGGAGCCAGCTCGGAAGCAGTTGCGGAGACCACGATGGTGTAGTCCATGGCACCGTTAATGGTCAGGTTCTCAACGACCTGTGCAACGGTGGAACGCTTCTGACCGATGGCAACGTAGATGCAGATAACATCCTTGCCCTTCTGGTTGACAATGGTATCGGTGGCGATGGTGGTCTTACCGGTCTGACGGTCACCGATGATCAGCTCACGCTGGCCGCGGCCGATGGGGATCATGGAGTCGATTGCCTTGATACCGGTCTGCAGAGGGGTATCCACGTGCTGACGCTCAATGATGCCGGGTGCGGGCATTTCGATGGGGCGGAAGCCCTCGGACTCGATGGCACCCTTGCCGTCGATGGGTTCGCCCCATGCATTCACGACACGGCCAATCAGACCTGCGCCCACAGGAACGGACACAACGCGGCCGGTACGCTTGACGGTATCGCCTTCCTTGATGCCCTGATCGGTACCGAGGATAACGATGGAAACAGTATCTTCTTCCAGATTCTGTGCCATGCCGTAGGAACCGTTGGGGAATTCCACCAGCTCGCCGGCCATGCACTTATCCAGACCGGAAGCCTTTGCGATGCCGTCGCCGACCAGAATGACAACGCCGGTCTCGCTGGCTTCCATCTTGTTTTCGTAGTTCTTGATCTGACTACGAATAATTTTTGTTATTTCTTCGGGTCTTAATTCCATAGTGTCCCTGCTTTCTTATCAGAGTACGGTGTTTTTGAGCAGGCCGCGCACTGCATCCAGACGATGGGATACAGTATCATCCAGCTGCTTGCCGTCGTAATCCAGACGGACACCGCCCAGAACCTCGGGATCCACCCGGTTGTGCAGCTTGACCTGCTTGCCGGTAATCTGGCAGAGCTTGGCGGTCAGCTTTTCCGCCTGTGCCGGATTCAGGGAAACGGCGGTAATGGCGGTAACGGGCAGAATGCCGTTGTCACGGTTATAGCATTCTTCGAATGCCTTGCAGCAGTCAAAGAAGTAGCGCATATAACCCTTTTCAGTCAAAATTTTGAGAAAATTCAGCACATAGGGCTGCACTTTTCCCCGGAAGCTGTCATCCAGAATGTTGCAGCGTTCCTGTACACTCAGGTTGGGAGTGCCGAGCAGACGGATGAAATCCGGCTCTGCGCGGAAAGCCTGTTCCAGTGCGGACAGTTCTTCACCGATTGCGGCGCTTACGTTTTCCTCCAGTGCCAGTGTGTACAGCGCTTCTCCATAAACACTACCGACCTGGGTCATACATTACCACCCAATTCGTCAATGAAGCTGTCGATCAGATTGCTCTGGTCGGCTTCGTTCAGCTCGCGGCCGACGACCTTGCCGGCGATGGCCATGGCCAGACCGGAAATTTCGTCCTTGGCATCGTTGAGCGCCTTCTTCTTTTCCATGGCGATGTCGGCGGATGCCTTGTCCATGATGGCAGAAGCTTCGGCATTGGCCTTGCGAATGATTTCCTCTTCGCGGGCCTGACCGCGGGCCATGGCCTCTTTCACAAGGCGCTCGCTGGTTGCCTGGGCAGAAGAGAGCTTCTGCTGGTATTCTGCCTGCATGGCTTCTGCCTGCTGCTGGGCTTCACCGGCAGCGGCATACATACCGTCGATTTCCTGCTGGCGCTCGGCGATCATATTCATCACGGGAACGAACAGGAATTTCTTAGCCACGAAATAGATGGTCAGAGTGTTCAGAAGAATGAACAGCGCAGTCCAGGGATTTACACCCAAAAATGATTCAAACACTTGCGTTGCTCCTTTCTAATGGGATAAAAGAGCTTACAGCAGGAACAGGATCAGGAAAGCGATGATCAGAGAGTAAATACCGGTGGTTTCTGCGATTGCACAGCCCATGATCATGGTAGAACGCAGGGTGCCAGCAGCTTCGGGCTGACGAGCCATACCGTCCAGAGCGTGAGCTACAGCGTTACCTTCGCCGACACCGGGGCCGATAGCGCCGATACCCATACACAGACCTGCGCCGATTGCCTTACCGGCGATTGCGATTGCAGTTGCTAATTCCATAAAAAAGTCCTCCTAATAAGTTGTTTATATAAATTTTATGGTTGATGATGTTATTCTGCCGCGGCGGTTTCAGGCTCGGGCAGGGAACCGGCGATATAGACCATGGTCAGCAGTGTGAAGACATAGGCCTGAACAAAACCGGAGAAGAGATCGAAGTAACAAGATAGAACAGCGGGGATGCCGTAAGTCAGGAAGGGGAAGTCGGGGAAAATGCCGGTTACATGCAGCAGACCGGAAACACCGACCACGGCGGAAAGAATACCAAAAACCAGCGCAATGGTCTTCTTGCTGTTTTTCCACAGGAAAACCAGTGCACCGCCGACTGCGACCAGAATCACACTGGGAAGCCAGCCGCTGGCAGTGACCAGACGGATCACCACAGAGGAACCGAGACTCAGGGAGGTGTAGATCAGGCTTGTGATAACACCGCCGCCGGCCAGATTACCGAAATGACGGAAGGCCATGGATACAGGCTGGGCGATTTCACCGATGATGTTCATGGGGGTCATGACCACGATGGGCTCTGTAAAGCCCTTCAGCCATGCAACGAAACCGTTGTTCTTGATGTTGTTGTACCAGATAATGACGGAAACCATGATTGCCCAGACCAGCGTACAGCTCAGGTCAGCGGTGGAGGAACGGAAGAAACCGGTCAGACCGATGAAGGAGCCGCACAGAGAACTGAGGAAAATGGTGCCGATGAAAGGAGTCCAGTGGACATTGTGCGCGCCCATGGATTCCGCAACCATGTTCTGCAGCATCATAACACCTTTTTCCACCATGACCTGCAGTCCGTCAGGACGCTTTTTCAAGCGCTTACCCAGCATGATACTCAGGGTGCACAGGAAAATGGTTACAATCAGATGGGAAACGGTGGTCTGCGTAATATTGATGCCACCAAAAATGGGGATCGTAAAATAGATAAAAGCACCGTCAACACTCAAATTCATGCTTCATTTCCACCTTTCTTATTGTATTTCTCTGTAATCGTCAGGATGGGGCGGGTGAAAACCAGCGGAATCACCAGCGCGATTAAATTAAAGATGCCACTCTTGGCACACAGAACCAGAATCAGGAACAGGCCGATGGTACGTCCGAAATAGGACATCTGGATCAGCATTTGTCCGCCTTTGACATCCTGCTTTTCTGCTTTTTCGGATGCGGCCATGACACTCAAAACCAGAACCAGATGATTGAGTGTTGTAATCACAGCACCTGCGGCGGCACCGTACACCACACTTTTATCAAAGTGGCCAAGTATGGCGAAGACACCGACCATCAGGGCAGACAGAAGGAACTCACCAATCAGGACGGTCAACACCTGAGAAAATACATATTTTCGGTTATCCATGGATACCTCCCATGTTAATCGTGATCGTTAAAGGAAACAGGGGGCGGGTCGTCGTGTCCGGGTTTGTTCTTGGTCATTTGCTCCATGGCTTTCATGGAAACACGGAAGCCGTCAACAGCACCGGAGATTCCCAGTATGAGACCGACCAGCAGCACCCAGATTCCAAGGTCAAACCGCTGGCGCAGCCAGACGGCCAGAAGAATAAATCCGGCAAGCGGTCCGGCAACGGATATGCCCAATTGCGTCAACCAAACCAGCAGGTTCCATTCCTTCATAATCCACCTCGAATCAATTCTCGCCCAAAATAAACCTAACCTATTATACCCGACAAAACGGCAGGATTCAAGGCCGCGTAGTAAACAAAGTTTTATTGTTTTCTTGGTAATATTATCCAAAAACGTTATTATGTTTTGGACAATGTGACAGATACAGCAGTTTTCTCGCATTTTAACGATGGCTGCACAGAGAAACGGTTGTTATTTTTACCGAAATTTATCCAATGCAGTATTTGAATAAGAATATCTTAATATATCAATTGCAAAAAATACTTTTCATTTTTCTGAATCTATTGTAAACTATGAGAAACGGAAAGATACATGAAACCTAGAACTGGAGCGAATAACGGATGCAGCAGGAATTGGAGATCATTCAGGGCGTCATCAGCGCCATTGTATATCAGAATTATGATAATGGTTATGCGGTGCTGCGCCTTGGTGTGGGCGGTAATCAGCATGTAACTGTGGTGGGTACCATTCCGCTGCCTGCTATGGGCGAGCGGCTGATGGTAACCGGCAAGTGGAGCAACCATTCCAGCTACGGCCGTCAGTTCGAGGCGGAATTCCTGGAACGCATGATGCCCCAGACCAGCATGGAGATCATGGCCTACCTCAGCAGCCGCATCATCAAGGGTATCGGACCCCGAATGGCAGCACGGATCGTGGAGCATTTTGGAGATGAGACGCTGCTCGTTATGGAGCGGGAGCCGGAGCGGCTGGCAGAAGTTTCCGGTATTTCCCGGGAAAAGGCTCGGGCCATCGGCGAAGAGTTCCACCAGCGGGTGGGCATGCGTTCGCTGATGGAATTTTTTGCCCTGCATCAGCTTCCTGCGGAGCTGGCAGTGCGTACTTACAAGATTTACGGCGAAAGTACGGTAGAGCTGCTGTACGACGACCCCTACCTTTTGATGGACGAAGGACTCGACGCACCCTTTGGCGCGGTGGATTGCTTCGCCATCGAACTGGGTGTGGCGGGCGATGACCCCCGCCGCGTGGAAGCGGGAATCCTTTTCGAACTGCGCTATAATTTGACGGCAGGCCACGCATTCCTGCCTGAGGACAAGCTGGTGGCTGCCACCGCGCAGCTGCTGAATATCGAAACCGAATCCGTGACTGCAGGTGTGGCACGGTTGCTGGAGGCGCAGCGGCTGGTACGTTCCTTCCTTGCGGGCATTACGGTCTGCTACCTGCCGGAGCTTTACGAAGCGGAGACCAATTGCGCCGAACGGCTGCTGGAACTGGCTTCCACCCGTTTTCCGGCACCTGCAAGGCTGGAAAAAATGCTCCGAACTGCCGAATCCGAGAGCGGTATCTGCTACTCCGAGCAGCAGCGCGATGCCATCCGTGCCGCAGCGACCTCCGGTGTGCTGCTGATCACCGGCGGCCCCGGCACCGGCAAAACGACCATTTTGAACGGTATTATTTCCCTGCTGGGTCAAATGCAGTGCAGCTACCTGCTGGCGGCACCCACGGGACGTGCGGCAAAACGGCTGACAGAGGTCACCGGTGAGGAAGCTTCCACCATCCACCGTTTGCTGGAAGCGGGTATTGACCCGAACACCGGCCTGATGGTTTTCGCAAAGGATGAAAGCAACCCGTTGAAGGCCGATGCAATTATTATTGATGAAATGTCCATGGTGGATGTCCAGCTGCTGCATAGTCTGCTGCAGGCAATTCCGCCCCGCAAGCGGTTGATTCTGGTGGGCGACCCTGACCAGCTGCCGCCGGTGGGTCCCGGATTTCCGTTCAGTGACTGTTTGCGCAGCAGCCGGCTGCCCACCGTCCGGCTGACGGAAATTTTCCGGCAGGCACAGGAAAGCCTGATCGTCATGAATGCCCACCGGGTCAATCAAGGTGAATTGCCGGACCTGAAAAATGTCACCAGTGACTTTTTCTTCATGCGCCGCCAGAGTGAGGATGCACTGCGCCAGACCATCCGGGACCTGTGTACCACGCGCCTGCCCAAGAATATGGGCATCCCTTCTGACCAGATTCAGGTGCTGACTCCCACCCGCAAGGGCGGTGTGGGTACGTGGAGCCTGAATGCGCTGCTGCAGGATGCGCTGAATCCTGCAGGTGGCGGCAAGAAAGAGCGCCAGTCCGGTGAGTTTACCTTCCGGGAAGGCGACCGTGTCATGCAGATTCGCAACAATTATGACATTATGTGGAAAAAATGCGACGGCAGCGCCGTCGGCACCGGCATGTTCAACGGCGATATCGGCACCATTACCCGAATCGATCCCCAGCAGGAAGTGCTGACAGTGGTTTTTGACGACCGGGAAGCGGACTATGATTTCAGCCAGCTGAATGAATTGGAACCTGCCTATGCTATGACTGTTCACAAAAGTCAGGGCAGTGAGTACCGGGCTGTGATTCTGGCGGCATTTTCCGGTTCGCCGTATCTGCTCAGCCGCAGTATTCTCTATACCGCCATCACTCGCGCGCGGGAACTGCTGATCATCGTGGGCAGGGAAGAGATCGTGGCTGCTATGACCGAGAACGCAAAGAAAAACCGGCGGTATTCCGGTCTGAAGCTGCGCCTGCAGGGAAAGGCGGAAGGATGATCGGCGACAGACTCTTCAATCTGCTCTTTCCACCCAAATGCACCCTGTGCGGCAAGATTCTGAAGAAACACGAAACAGACCTTTGCAGACAGTGCCGGGTGGATAGCCCCGAATGCAGCGGTGTACACAAAAATTTCTCTTTTCTTGACAGTTGGGCCGCAGTCTGGTACTATGAAGGATACATCCGAGAAAGTTTGCTGCGCTATAAGTTCTGTCATGCCCGCCATTATGCGCCGGTTTACGGCAGAATGCTGGCTATGCGGATTCAGCAGGAATACCCTGACGGCTTTGATATGCTGACATGGGTACCCGTCAGCCGCATCCGCCGTTTCACCCGAGGCTACGATCAGGTGGAGCTGCTGGTACAGGCTGTGGGTCAGGAACTGGGCATGGAACCGGTTCCGACACTCAAAAAGATTCGCAATAACCGACCGCAGTCCGGCATTGAGGGTCAGGCAAAGCGCAGAGCCAATGTGCTGGGTGCATACAGCGCTGTCTGCCCGCAGAACGTGCGGGGCAAGCGTGTTCTGCTCCTTGACGATATCATTACCACCGGAGCGACTGCCGGTGAATGCGCCCGCGTGCTGCTGACAGCCGGGGCAAAAGAAGTACACTGCGGTTTCATTGCCGCAGCCCGCCATCAAAATACCAGTAGGTGACAATATGTTCAATTTTTCTTCCAATGACCTGGGTGTCGATCTGGGTACATCCAACGTTCTGATTTATGCCGACGGCAAGGGTCTCGTGGTTCGGGAACCTTCCGTGGTTGCCATCGACAAGAATACCGGCAAGATTCTGCAGGTCGGTGCGGCTGCCCGTAATATGCTGGGCCGTACTCCCGGTAACGTGGTTGCCATGAAGCCTCTGCGCGAGGGTATCATCTCCGACCACGAAATGACCGTCCGTATGCTGCAGTCCATGTTCCGTAGCGCCAACAAGACTTCTATCTTTACGCCCAAGCCCCGTGTGGTCATCAGTGTGCCCAGCGGTGTGACGGAAGTTGAAGAACGCAGTGTGATCAATGCGGCGCTGGAAGCCGGCGCCCGCCGTGTGTTCCTGATTGAAGAACCCCTTGCCGCTGCACTGGGTGCAGGTCTGGACATCAAGGGTGCCAAGGGCCACATGGTGGTCGACATCGGCGGCGGCACGACTGACATCGCCGTGCTGAGCATGAACGGTGTTGCGGTTTCTTCCTCTTTGAAGGTCGCCGGTGACTATATGGATGACCTGATCGCCCGTTATGTCCGCCGTCAGCACGGTGTTGCCATTGGTCAGGTAACTGCCGAGAGTGTCAAGAATCAGATCGGCCGTGTTTACACCGGCGCCGATGAGGTGACCATGAATGTCAAGGGCCGCGACGTGAAGACCGGTATGCCCAGAGTGATTACCCTGTCTTCTTCCGAGATCTTCGAAGTTCTGCGCCGTCCTGCCCGCCAGATTGCGGACGAAGTGCTGAGCGTGCTGGAGCAGACCAGTCCCGAACTGGTCAGCGATATTTCCGAAGTGGGTATTACCCTGACCGGCGGCTGCAGCCAGATTTACGGTTTCGATGCCCTGCTGATGGAGCGTACCGGCATCCCCTGTACGGTGGCAGATGACCCTGAATTCTGCACTGCCTACGGCTGCGGTAAGAGCCTTGCATGGATCAACCACATGACAGAAGGCCCCATCAACATCGCAAGACAGCGCATGATGAAGAGCAATCAGTACTAATGAATCAAGCCGGAAGGAATTTTCCTTCCGGCTTTTCCAATTTATCAAAAGAACCACCGTACGGTCATGCTTGCCATAAAAAAACCAACAAAGTCCGCAAACAGTGCTGCTGGTACGGCATAGCGGGTCTTCCGAATACCCGCAGCACCGAAATAGACGCTGATGGTGTAAAAGGTCGTTTCTGTAGAACCGAGCATGACGGCAACCGTGCGGCCAACGGAAGAATCGGGTCCATACTGTGCCATCAACTCTGCACCCACAGCCAGAGCGGCGCTGCCGCTGATCGGACGGATCAGCACCAGCATGGCAGTTTCCGGCGGAATTCCCACAAGGTGGAACAAAGGGGCCAGAAACGTACTGAGTATTTCCACAGCACCGGAGGCACGCAGCATATGTACGGCAGTCAAAAGAATCACCAGCGCCGGGGTGATGGTCAGCAGAAGCCGAAGACCTTCCACTCCGCCCTGAAGCAGCAGATCATAGGTGTTTTCTTTTCTGCGCAACGCAAGAAGCGAAGCGGCCAGTAAAAGCAGCGGGATCAGATAGTCAGTCATGGGGCCACACCTTTCCAAGCAGGCAGGCTGCGGTGACACCAAGACCGGCGGAGCATAGACTGGTTACCCAGACGGCGGGCAGAATATCAAAAGGTGCGTCGCAGCCAAGACTTGCGCGAACAGCGGCTACGGTGGCAGGAATCAACTGGATGGATGCGGTGTTGAGCACGATCAAACGGCACATCTCATTGGAAGCACAGCCGTCAGATGCATGAAGCGCCATGGCCTTTACAGCCTGAATACCCATGGGCGTGGCTGCATTTCCCAGGCCCAGAAAATTGGCACAGATGTTGCCGGATAAATATCCTGCAAGAACCGGATCGTCCTTTGTGCCGGGAAAAAGCCGGTGCAGCAGCGGTCGGATCAAACGGGAGAGTGCGGCAGTCAGACCCGCATGCTCCATGAGTTTCCCTACGCCGGTCCACAGACACAAGGAGCCTGCCATGGAGATTGCCAAGGTGATTCCGGCCTGTGCCCCTTCGGCGGTGGCGGACGCAAGAGCGGCACCGTTTCCGGTGAAAAATGCAAATAATAATGAAATCAGCAGCATCATACTGAAGATCCAGCTCATGACCATGTACATGCCCCCTCTGGGTGTATAATATGCCAAGCAGCACGGAAAATGATTGGACACAACCAACAAAATATGTCGAAAACTTAAAAAATATTTGACATATTTGGCAAAATACGGTATAATGAAGACAAATAAACCGCGAAAAAGACACCGCAGCGGTTTATGAATCGGAAATATGAGGGGAGCACCCACTATGAAGTCAACAGGTATCATTCGTAAGGTAGACGAGTTGGGCAGAATTGTATTGCCTATTGAACTGCGGCGGACGCTCGACATTGCTGAGCGGGATGAGCTGGAAATTTTTATGGAGAACGATCGAATCGTTCTGCAGAAATTTGAACCGGCCTGTCTCTTCTGCGGATCTTCCCGCGGTCTGGTTACTTACCGTGGAAAGAACGTCTGCCAGGAATGTATCAAGAAAATGGCTGATTATTGAGTTAGCGGCATAAAGATCACCCCGGAAGGATAACCTTCCGGGGTTCTTTTTATTGCAGTGCAGCATCGTACACAACGTTTTTGGGAAGATTCAGCTCTTTGGCAGTCTGCTTGATGGCATCCTTGCGGCTGAGGCCTTCCTCCATCAGCTGCTGGACGCGGGCGGCTGCATCATCTGCGGTGGCAACCTCTTTTTCCTGTTCCGGTGCACCGGCGACAACCAGCACAAATTCGCCCTTGGGCGCATTCTCGGTATATTTTTCAATGGCACTGCCCAGCGTGGTGCGGACAACCTCTTCGTGGAGCTTGGTCAGCTCGCGGCACAGGCTGATGGGCCGGTCCTCGCCGAAGACAGCAGCCATATCCTGCAAGGTAGCAACCAGCTTGTGGGGGGCTTCGTAGAAGATCATGGTGCGCTGCTCGTTTGTGAGGGATTCCAGATGCTCACGGCGGCTCTTTTTTGCTGTGGAGAGGAATCCTTCGAAGCAGAAGCGGCCGGTGGCCTGACCGGAAATGCTCAGGGCCGTAATCACAGCGCAGGGACCGGGAATGGCGCAGACAACAATACCGGCTTCATGACACAGCTTTACCAGATCCTCGCCGGGGTCAGAGATGGCGGGGCTGCCGGCATCGGATACCAGCGCGCAGGTTTCACCGGCCAGAATCCGTTCGACTATTTTTTCACCTTTAAAAGCTTTGTTATGCTCATAGTAGCTGACAAGGCTTTTTTTGATGCCCAAGTGATTCAAAAGCTTTAAGGATACACGGGTATCCTCTGCTGCGATGAAATCAGCATTTTCCAGTGTTTCCCGGCAGCGCTGGGAAATATCACCCAGATTGCCGATGGGAGTCGGCACCAGATACAACATTCCGGCCATAGTTAATCTCCTTGTATATGATAGACTTCCCGGTAATAAGCGGTGGGCTTACCGTGGGAATCGAATAGGCTGTTTTCGTGGATCTGCAGCCCGGACTTTCCGCCTTTTCGCAGCTGCAGCAGGATCAAAGTGATGGGACCGCCTTCTTTGTGGCGGATGAGTGTCAGATTTTTAGCTTCCAGTGAAACGGCAGAGCCGCAGGCGATCAGCTGCGCCAGATGCTCCGGCTTATGCACGAGAAAAAAGTCACCGCCATAACGCAAGGCCTTTGATGCGGTGCGCAAAAGTGCTTCGGGATTGCAGAAATCGTCCCGGCGGGCAATCGGAGTGGCAAGGTTGGCAGGTCCACCGGAGAAATAAGGGGGATTGGAAACACAGCAGTGATAAGTGCCTGTAAAATCGGCAGGAAGATTCCGCAAATCGCAGCATATACTGCTCAGACGGGAAGACAGACCGTTGCGGCGGATATTTTCCAAAGCGCATTGATGGGCATTTTCTGTGATCTCCAGACCGGTAACGGTACAGTTTTTATCTTTGGCGCAAAGCATCAGACCCAGTGTGCCGCAGCCGGAACCCAAGTCCAGAATCCGGGCATTACGGGGCATTTTTACAAAATGCGCCAGCAGCATGGAATCGGTGCTTAAAGGGAAACAGCCTGCTGCCAGCTCCAGCGTATATCCGTTTGGGAGTTGTTCCATAGGCTCCTCCAGCGTAGAAAATCAGCCTGCGCACAATAGGTGCGCAGGCCGAATCCGGGATGTAAGAAATTAGCCTTCCTCGATAGCTTCGACGGGGCACTGGTCAGCGCAAGCGCCGCAGGAAACGCAGACATCAGCGTCGATGACGTACTTGTCTTCGCCTTCGGAAATAGCCTCAACGGGGCACTGCTCAGCGCAGGAACCACACTTGACGCAAGCGTCGGTGATATTGTAAGCCATGATATTACCTCCATATATGATGTATAATAGCACGCTAACTTAATAACGTTACATCTATTCTAGCATGGTTTTCTAAAATTGCAATTCCTTTTTTCGAATCCTTTGTATATTTTTTTGGGAGCGCGGCGAAAATTTTCCTCACGGAGGTGGGGATGCATGCGTTATGAACCGGAAACGCAGGAACTGATCCATGCGGCGCACGCAAAAGCGAGAGAACTGGGACACAGTTATGTGGGAAGTATTCACCTGCTGTTGGCAATGGTCGTTCAGCGGGGCAGTGCCGGACAGCTGCTGCGGGGCTTCGGCATGGAGTCGGCAGTGATGCAGGATATGGCAGCGCTGCTGTACGGCAAGGGTACGGCGGATCTTCCGCTGCCTCAGGGACTCAGCGCGGATGCCAGACAGATACTGCAAGGGGCAGGAAAAGAAGCTGCGATTCGAAAAGAACGGCGGATTCGGCCGGAGCATATTCTGCTGGCTTTGACGCGGTGGGAGAAAACAGAAGCGGCACAGCTGCTTCATTTAAGCGGCATTGATGCCAACGAGCTGTTTACACGAACCATTCAAAACATGCAGTGGGAGACACAGGCTCCCGAAATACACAAAAAGGAGGGAACGAAAACGAAACTTCTGGATCAATTCAGTGAGGATCTGATCACAAAAGCGGCAACCATGGATCCCGTGATTGCACGTGAAAAAGAAATCGATATGGTCATCGGCATCCTGTGCCGGAAGAATAAAAACAATCCCGCCCTGGTGGGCGAACCGGGGGTTGGCAAAACTGCCATTGCGGAAGGATTGGCACAACGGATGGCGGCAGGGAATGTACCGCCGCAGCTGAAGGAAAAACGGCTCATCAGCCTGAATATGGCAAACCTCGTGGCAGGAACCAAATACCGCGGTGAATTTGAGGAACGGCTGCGGGATGTGCTGGCGGAAATCCGCCGCAGCGGGGATGTGATTTTGTTTGTGGATGAAATGCATACCATTGTCGGTGCCGGTGCGGCGGAGGGTGCCATTGATGCAGCCAATATTTTCAAACCTGCTCTTGGCCGCGGCGAACTGCAGATGCTGGGTGCCACCACCATGGAAGAGTACCGCCGTTATATCGAAAAGGATCCGGCGCTGGAGCGGCGCTTCCGTCCGGTGAAAGTGGAAGAGCCGAATCAACAGGCAGTGATGGAAATCATGCGGGGGCTGAAACCGGGATTGGAACGGCACCACCGTATGCGGATCACGGATGAAGCACTGAAAGAAGCGGTGCGTCTGTCGGTGCGGTATTTGCCGGATTTGTATTTGCCGGATAAGGCGATTGATCTGATTGATGAGAGCGCCGCGCGGGTACGCATGGAGGAACTGGGCAGCAGCCGCGGCGGTGCGGCAAGAAAGGAACTGGAGCAGGAACTGCATGAGGCGGTGAAGGAAAGCCGGTTCGAAAAGGCGGCGGAGTTGCGTGACAAGATGCAGCACATGGTCAGAAACACCCCGGAAGCCAGGCGCAGCCGCGCGGTGACTGCGGCGGATGTCGCGATGACGGTATCCGTCAGAACGGGAATACCGGCAGGAAAACTGACAGCCAGCGAGCGGCAGCGACTGCTGACTCTGGAAAAACGATTATCCGAGCAGGTAGTAGGACAGCAGGAGGCGGTGACGGCAGTGGCGGATGCCCTGCGGCGGGGCTGCTCCGGTATCCGGGACGAAAACCGGCCCATTGCTTGTATGCTGTTCACGGGTCCTACAGGTGTGGGCAAGACGGAATTGTGCCGCGTACTGGCGGAGGAAATGTTCGGAAGCCGGGATGCCATGATCCGCTTGGATATGACCGAATACATGGAGAAGCATTCCGTATCAAGATTGGTGGGTGCGCCTCCCGGCTATGTTGGCTATGAAGAAGGCGGCAAACTGACCGAGGCAGTACGCCGCCGCCCGTATACGCTGGTGCTGCTGGACGAACTGGAAAAGGCGCATCCTGATGTGTCGGGAATCCTGCTGCAGATCATGGAAGAGGGATGCCTGACCGATTCCGGGGGCCGTCGGGTAAGTTTCAAAAATGCCATCGTCGTGATGACTTCCAATGTGGGCAGTCAGGTGCGTGGCGACGGACTGGGATTTCAGCCTGCAGGCCGCGATGGGGAAATGGATGCTGCACTGCGGCAGTGCTTCACACCGGAGTTTTTGGGCCGGCTGGATCGCGTGGTGCATTTTGGCGCGCTGGATGCGCCATCCATGGAAAAAATCGTACAGAAATATCTGGGGCAGATTCAGAAGCGTACGGCAGTGCTGGATATTCAACTGCAGCTGCCGTTGGAGGTGGCCGGATTCCTTGGCAGGAAGTGCCGGAATCAGGGCGGTGCCCGCGCCCTGCGGCGGCTGGTGCAGGAGGAAGTAGAGGGGCCGCTGGCAACGTTTTTGCTGGAATGCAGCCGCAGACCGTCCCGTATCTGCGCCCGTATGGAGGATGGCCATATCTGTTTTCAGTGAAAAACAATAGAACAGGTGTTCGAAAATAAGGAAAATACCATATTTTTCCGTAGTATTTTGAAAAAATAAAGGGAAAATGGATTGATTTTTTTGCGCCGTAGGGCTATAATGGAGCAAAAGTGTAGTAAAGTGGAGCGAAGTGGAAGGAGGTGAGCCCATGATCGGTAAATTCCCTGCAAAACTGGATGATAAGAACCGTCTGTTCGTACCGGCAAAGCTGCGTGCAGAACTGGGGGATGATTTCTATGTGACATTAGGTGTCAACTGCGGTCATCGGTGTCTCACCGTCTATACCGCCGCCGAGTGGCAGACCCTCAGTGACAATTTCAATGCCCTGAGCATCCACAAGCGGGCCGGTGCCACCAGCCTGATCTTTATGAATGCTGCCCAGTGCAATCCCGACAAGCAGTTCCGCTTCGGCCTGACCCAGTTTTTGCTGGATTATGCAGGCATTCAGCGGGAGGTTATGATCGTCGGCCGCGCCGGACAGGCGGAAATCTGGGACGCAGCCGAATTTGCAGCCTTCGAAAGCGAGAATCTGACACCCGAAAAGCTGTTGGCATCACTGGAGGAGATCGGACTATGAGTGAGTTTCATCATGTTTCTGTCCTTCTGGATGAATGCATCGAAGGACTGAATATCAAACCTGACGGTATTTATGTGGACGGCACCCTTGGCGGTGCGGGCCATTCCAGCCAAATTGCGAAGCGTTTGACCACCGGCCGGCTCATCGGTATCGACCGTGATCCGGTGGCACTGAAGGCAGCAGGAGAGCGGCTTGCACCCTATGCAGACCGTGTGACGCTGGTCCACTCCAATTTCTGCGAGATTGCGCAGGTGCTGGAGGATCTGAATGTTGAGGGTGTCGACGGCATTCTGCTGGATCTGGGTGTTTCTTCCCCCCAGCTGGATGATGGCAGCCGTGGCTTTTCCTACATGGCGGATGCGCCTCTGGATATGCGCATGAACAGCGAAGATACACTGTCGGCCTATGATGTGGTCAATTCCTGGAGCTTTGAAGAACTGAAGCGTATCCTCTTTGATTACGGCGAAGAGCGTTACGCACCCAAAATCGCTTCTGCAATCTGCAAGAAGCGGGAGGAAAAGCCCATCGAAACCACGCTGGAGCTGGTGGATGTGATTCGCGGTGCCATGCCCGCGCAGGCACTGCGTGAAAAGCAGCATCCGGCCAAGCGCAGCTTTCAGGCCATCCGCATTGCAGTCAATGACGAGCTGGGCAGTGTGGAAAAGGTCATGAAGGATGCCATTCCCTGCCTGAATCACGGGGGCAGGCTGGCGGTGATCACCTTCCATTCCCTGGAAGACCGGATCGTCAAAACGGCCATGGCAAGCGCTGCCAAGGGCTGTACCTGCCCGCCCAGTTTTCCGGTTTGCGTCTGCGGTAAGAAGCCGCAGGTGCAGGTCATTACCCGTAAGCCCATCGTATCGACGGATGAGGAATTGGAGAGAAATCCCCGCGCCCGCAGCGCAAAACTCCGGGTGTGCGAAAAAGTGTGACAACCGGTCACGCATGAGAGGAAGTCAAGATCATGGTTCAAAAACCTGATATTCAATATGTGACACAGTTCTATTCCTATGGCAGTGAAGCCAAGGTGCTGGAACTGAAGCCTGCGCAGAAGAAGCAGAAAAAGGCACTGCCCATCGCAAAACCCGAGCAGAAGATTCAAATTGCGGTGGATCCTGTGGCACTGGCGGGTATTCTGATTGCCGTGGCAATGGTCATCGTTATGGCGATCAGCGTGCACGGCTATCTGGAAACCTGCGATGAATATCGTACGATGACCAAACGTGTGATTACGCTGCAGAATATCAATGTTGAGAAGCAGCAGGATTATCATAAAATGTACAATCTGGATGATATCCGGGAAAAGGCACTGGCACTGGGTATGATTCCTGTGGAAGACGCTCAGGTGATCACCATCTCTCCTGTGATTCCTCAGCCGGAGCCCGAGCCCTCCTGGTGGGAGAATATTTCCTGGTTTATGAAGGGACTCTTTGCATAAAGCCTGAACCGGCCAATAAAATTAGAATAGAGCTGCAATGGGCAGTGAGGGACCTCCCTTACTGCCCATTGATGCCCTAAGCTAAGGAAAGGCCGGTGGCATATGGGAAAGCAAGCAGGAAAAAAGCAGGATATCAGCCGTCTGCGGGCGGATACCGGCCAGCATCACCGCATTGCGCTTGTGATGGCAGTGCTGGGGATACTGGCCTTTTTGCCGATTGCCGGACAGTTATACAAACTGATGGTAGCAGAGTATGATTACTATGCTGCCAAAGCTCTGCGCAACCAGACCAGAACCACTACGGTTACCGCCGAGCGGGGTAACATCTACGACCGGAACATGAATGTTCTGGCTACCTCGGTCAGCGTGGAAAATGTGTACTTAGATCCCCATGAGCTGAAGCAGGCAGGGGAGGATCTGGAAGCCATCGCCACTGTGCTGGGGGATATCCTCGGCAAGGAGCCGGAATGGATCGCCAAGCAGGCAAAAGACCTGAAGCAGCGTTACAAGCAGATCGGCAGCCGTATCGATGAACAGTGTGCGGCAAAGATCCGCAGCTATATCAATGAAAATGATATCAAGGGCATCCATCTGGAGCCGTCTGCGGTGCGAACCTATCCCTACGGTACGCTGGCATCGCAGGTGATCGGCTTTACCAACGCATCCAATCAGGGTTCGGAGGGAATTGAAGCCTCCTATAACAGCTTTCTGGAAGGCTCTGCCGGTAAGGTCATTACCTCCAAGGGAAACAATGAAATGGACATGCCCTTTTCCTACGAAAAATATGTTGCCAGTAGCCAGGGAAACAACCTGATTCTGACACTGGATGCCACGGTGCAGGCCTGCCTTGAAAAGCAGATGGAAGCGGCCATCGCCCGCTATGATGTGCAAAACGGTGCCTTTGGCCTTGTGATGCATGCGAAAACCGGCGAGATTCTGGCTATGGCCACCCTTGGCGGATATGATCCTAACAATTATCTGGAAATAGCCGATGAGGAAACAGCTGCGGCCTTGGAAATGCTGAAGCAGGCAGGAAATACAAAAGCCTATCAGGAAGCGCTTCATGCGGCGCAGCTGAAACAGTGGCGCAACCGATGTGTGTCCGATGGCTATGAGCCGGGGTCTACCTTCAAGGTACTGACCATGGCGGCCGCGCTGGATTGCGGGGCCATCGATCTGGAAACCAATTACTATTGCCGCGGTGCGGAGCAGATTCCCGGAAGGTCTCAGCTGCTGCACTGCTGGCGGTCCCAGGGACACGGGGCGGAAAAAACACCTCAGGCCCTGCAGAATTCCTGTAATATCGCCTTTGCCCATATCGCATTGAAACTGGGCGGAGAAAAGTTCTATGAATATATCGAAAAGTTTGGTATACTGGAAAAGACGGGCATCGATCTGGCAGGGGAGAGCAAGGGCGTTTTCTTTGACAAATCCCTGATCGTGAACACGGACAAATGGGGAACAGCATCCCTGACATCCGGCTCCTTCGGGCAGACCTTCAAGATTACACCGTTACAGCTGGTGCGGGCCATTGCATCCGTGGTCAACGGAGGCAATCTGATGGAACCTTACCTCGTCAGCGAGGTGATCGACGCGGACGGCAAGACGGTTCTGAAGCAGGAGCCGACCGTGGTGCGGCAGACCATTCGCAAGGAAACTTCGGATATCATGCGCACCCTGATTCAATCCGTGGTGGAGGAAGGAACGGCGAAAAACGCACAAGTTGCGGGCTTTTCCATCGGGGGAAAGACCGGAACCAGCGAAAAAATAGATGTTTTCGATGAAAACGGACAACGGGTTTTAGATAAAATTGTTTCCTTTGTGGGGATTGCGCCCATGGAAAATCCGGAGTATATTGTATTGGTGGCACTGGATACACCGTCAAGAGCCACTGGGATCTATATTTCCGGCGGTGTCATGGCGGCACCCACCGTGGGCGCGGTCATGGCGGATATCCTGCCGTATCTGGGTGTGCAGCGCAATTACACGGAAAATGACGCGGCAGGACGGACGATTGTGATGGAAAATCTCGCCGGCTTGACGCGGAAGGAAGCGGAAGCATTGCTGAAAGCCCAAAGCCTGACCGCGAAGACTGTTGGAAACGGTGAAACGGTCACGGGCCAGATTCCGGCGGCCGGACAGCGGGTTCCGGGAATGAGCGAAGTTTTGCTGTATATGGGCGAAGACGCACCGGAAGCGACGGTGGAGGTGCCTGATTTTTCCGGTATGAACCGGGCGCAGGCTGCTGCCGCGGCGGGACAGTTGGGACTTTATATTCTTGTGACCGGCAGTGATGAGATTTCTCCGAACGTTGTGGTAACATTACAGGATATTCCGGCGGGAACGCAGGTTGCTGCCGGAGCGACGATACAATTACAATTTACAGATACCGGCGTCCGGGATTAGGACGAAGGAGGAACAAAAGCTATGAAACTGAAAGAACTGCTGCAGGGCATCCACGTGCTGGAGTCCAATGTAGACTTTGAGATGAATATTGATGCGGTTGCCTACGATTCCCGCAAGGTGACAGAAGGGAGCCTCTTTGTGGCGATTACCGGTTTTGCATCCGATGGAAACCGGTTTATCCCCATGGCACTGGAAAAGGGTGCTGCCGTGGTGGTGACGGCCAAGAAGCCTACACAGGATGTTCCCTATGTGCTGGTGGAAAGTGACCGCTATGCCCTTGCGATGATCGGTACCAATTTCTACGGCCATCCGGCAAAGTCCATGACCATGATCGGTGTTACCGGTACCAACGGCAAAACCTCTGTTACGTTGCTTTTGAAGCATGTGCTGGAGAAGACTTTGGGGGCGAAGGTCGGCCTGATCGGCACTATGGAAAATTTAGTCGGCGATGAAGTGATTCCCACCGAGCGCACTACACCCGAAAGTTTTGAACTGCAGGGACTGTTTGCCAGAATGCGTGACGCAGGCTGCACCCATGTGGTGATGGAGGTTTCCTCCCATGCTTTGACACTGGACCGCGTGGGCGGTGTCCATTTTAATGTGGCTGCCTTTACCAATCTGACGGAGGATCATCTGGATTTCCACAAGACAATGGAAGCCTACTGCGATGCCAAGGCGGAGCTGTTCGGCCGCTGTGACAGTGCGGTCATCAATGCCGATGATCCTTATGCTCCGAACATGATGGCAAAAGCAAGCTGCCCTGTGACTACCTATTCTTTAAAGGAAGGTGTACTGCAGGCAGAAAATCTGCAGTTGCATGCGGAGGGTATTTCCTTTGATGCGGTGATGAATCACACAGCCACCGCAGTTTCTCTGGGCATTCCCGGTAAGTTCACGGTTTACAACGCATTGGCAGTGCTGGGCATTGCCGATGCCCTGAATATTAAATTGAGCGATGCTGCCGCAGCGCTGGCGACGGCAAAGGGTGTCAAGGGCAGAATCGAAGTGGTTCCCACACCCTCCACACCCTATTCCGTGCTGATCGACTATGCCCATACCCCTGACGGACTGGAGAACGTCCTGACTGCGGTGAAGGGTTTCTGCAAGGGCAGGGTCATTGCGGTCTTTGGCTGCGGCGGTGACCGTGACCCCATCAAGCGCCCCATCATGGGCAGAATCGGTGTGACCGAGTCCGACTTTGCCATCATCACTTCCGATAATCCCCGCACTGAAGACCCCATGGCCATCATCGAAGATATCCTGAAAGGTGTCAGTGAGGAGATGGGCGACTATATTGTGGTGCCGGAGAGAAGAAATGCCATTCGATATGCTATGGACATTGCGAAAAAAGATGATATAATTATCTTGGCAGGAAAGGGCCACGAAACTTATCAGGAGATTTGTGGCGTGAAATATCATCTGGATGAGCGGGAAGAAGTTGCCGCCCATCTGGCAGAATCGAAAGGATAATTCATGGGAAGATTGACACTGAAACAGGCTGCTGCGTTTTGCGGCGGTTGGGTGGACCCCAAATTTGAAGATATTACATTTCTGGGCGCAAACAATGATACGCGCCTGATTCAGCCCGGACAGCTTTTTATCGTGCTGCAGGGTGCCCGCGATGGACATGATTTCATTGGGCAGGCTATGGAAAAAGGCGCGGCCGCAGCGCTGTGCAGCCGTAAGGTCGGTGACTATCCCTGCATCATTGTGGATGACCCCAGAATCGCACTGGGCCAAATCGCCCGAGCGGAGCGTCACCGCATTGGCTGCAAGGTTGTTGGCATTACCGGCAGTGTGGGCAAAAGTACCACCAAGGAAATGGTGGCAACGGTGCTGGAAAGCACATTCCGTACGGCCAAGACACCTGTCAACCACAACAATGACATTGGTATGCCCATGGCGATTCTCGCCATGCCGGAGGATACGGAAGTTGCAGTTCTTGAAATGGGTATGAACCATTTCCGTGAGATGGCATATCTTTCCTCCATTGCGCAGCCCGATGTGGCGGTGATCGTCAATATTGGCTCCATGCATATTGAGTTCCTTGGTTCTATAGAGGGCGTCCGTCGGGCAAAGCTGGAAATTCTGGAAGGCATGAAGCCCGAAGGGAAATTGCTCCTGAATGGTGACGATACAATGCTGCAGAACCTGCCCCGGAAGCCCGTACAGGCTGTTACATACTTCGGAGGCACGGAGGCCTGCGCAGTACGGTATCGGAATGTGCAGGAAGCAAGTGGTCAGCTGAAATTTGAGGTGACCGCAGGAAATGATGCATTCCCTGTGGAATTGGCGCTGGAAGGCATGCACTTCGTTGCGGATGCCATGGCGGCTGTGGCAGTGGCGCTGGAGCTTGGTGTGGAACCTGTCCGCATTCAGGAACAGCTGCATAGCTTCCGCAATATGGCCGGCCGTCAGGAAATCTATCAGGCAGGGGAATACACGATTATCAGCGACTGCTATAACGCAGGTCCTGAGTCCATGGCTGCGGCATTGAAGGTGCTGGGCAAGCGCAGCGGCCGCCGCATTGCGGTTCTGGGCGATATGCTGGAACTGGGCGATGTGAAATTGGCGGAACATTATAAAATCGGCCGCATTGCAGCGGAAAACGCCGATGTTGTATTTGCTTACGGCCCCAATGCATATCGTGTTGCGGGTGGTGCCATTACCGGCGGCATGAGTCCGAACTTTGCCCGCACTTTTGAAACGCACGAAGAAATGGCAACTGCGCTGAAGCGTTTGGCAAAGCCCGGCGATGTGTACCTGTTCAAGGCCAGCCGCGGTATGCATTTGGAAAAAGTGCTGGAAGCATTCCTGAAAGAAGAGAAATAAAGT
The DNA here is from genome assembly GCA_045120675.1 of Faecousia sp. Lineage (GTDB taxonomy): Bacteria > Bacillota > Clostridia > Oscillospirales > Oscillospiraceae > Faecousia. Next base: position 26,838 of record JBGVFB010000084.1, read on the forward strand.
GCGGAGGAATCACTTATGACTAGAATTCTGATTACGGCAGTTGTCAGCTGCATTTTGTCCGGTGGTATCGGCTATCTGCTGCTGCCTGTTCTGCGGGCATTGAAGGCCGGCCAGTCCATCCGGGAAATCGGCCCCACCTGGCATAACTACAAGGCAGGTACCCCTATGATGGGCGGTCTGATGTTCATCGCAGCAACTCTGATATGCCTGCTGTGCAACATTCCCTTTATGAGCGACTACTCCGTGTTTTATGTTTACGCAATCTCCCTCTGCTTCGGCGGCATCGGCTTTGTGGACGATTTCTGCAAGATGAAGAAAAAGAAGAACGAGGGCCTGACCTCCAAGCAGAAGCTGATGCTGCAGCTGGCTGTTTCCGCTCTGTTCCTGTATGCCATGTACAAGACCGGCGCGATGAACTGCCATCTGTACATTCCCTTTGTTAACGTTACCTTTGACATTCATCCCATTATTTACATTTTCTTTGCCATGTTCGTTATGGTTGGCTGCGATAATGCAGTGAATCTGACTGACGGTGTGGACGGCCTGTCCAGCTCCGTTACCATTCCGGTCATGGTGTTCTTTGCCGCTGCTTCCGTGGCACTGGGCCGTTTTGATCTGGCTCTGCTGCCTGCCTGCATCATTGGCGGACTGATCGCATACCTGTTCTACAACTGGCATCCTGCAAAGCTCTTCATGGGTGACACCGGCTCCCTGTTCCTGGGCGGTGTGGTCTGCGCCCTGAGCTTTGCGCTGGATATGCCTCTGATTCTGATTCTGGTGGGCTTTGTCTACATCTGCGAGACCCTGTCCGTTATTCTGCAGGTTCTGTACTTCAAGGCAACGCACGGCAAGCGCCTGTTCAAGATGTCCCCCATCCACCATCATTTTGAGATGTGCGGCTGGAAGGAAGAAAAGATCGTTCTGACCTTTGCGGCAGTTTCTGCCATTATGTGCCTGATCGCATGGCTGGCCATTCAGGGCCTGGTAAAATGATTTCCTGAAAGGAGTTCTTTTGTGGCATCGAAGAAGACTTCGTATGCCAATGAGGACCGCCGCTTAAATGTACGCGGCGAAACTGTGGATATCCCGTTTCTTATCTTAATTCTTCTGCTGCTTCTGGTGGGACTGACCATGCTGTATTCGGCAAGCTATGCACAGAGCGAGTACGATACGGGATATGCGATTTCTACACGGTATTTGCAGAAGCAGGCCGTATGTGCGGCCATCGGGCTGGTGGCCATGTACTTTTTCAGCCGGATTCCGGCTGCAATCTGGTATAATCTTGCGTGGGTGCTGTACGGCATCAGTGTTGTGCTGCTGCTTTCGGTGCTTTTGATCGGTGAAGAGGTCAACGGCGCGAAACGCTGGATCAACCTTGCCGGTATTCAGTTCCAGCCCTCTGAAATCGCTAAATTTACTATGATTCTGCTTTTTGCCCGCTTAACGCGCAGTTTCGGACAGGAAGCGAAGAGATTCCGCTACGGTGTGCTGGGCTTCGGCACGGCGCTCCTCGGAATCCTGGTGCCGCTGGCACTGGAAAAACACCTTTCTGCCATCATGCTCATGGGCATGGTGGCTGTGGTCATGATGTACGTTGCAGGGACACACCCCAAATGGCTCCTGGCCGGAGCCGGTGCAGCGGCAGCTTTCGTGATCGTTTACATCAGCTTTATGGGCTATGCCGGTGACCGTGTCACCGCATGGCTGCATCCGGAGAATGACCCCGGAGATACGGGGTATCAGATTCTCCAATCGCTCTATGCCATCGGTTCCGGCGGCCTGTTCGGTCTGGGACTGGGCAAATCCCGGCAGAAGTATCTGTATCTGCCTTTTCAGTACAACGACTATATTTTTGCGATTATCTGCGAGGAACTGGGACTCTTTGGAGCGCTGCTGATCATGGCGCTCTTTGCCGTCACCATTTTGCGCGGTTACTGGATCGCGCTGCGGGCGAAGGATCGGTTTTCTACCGTCTTTGCCGCAGGACTTGTGACGCTCATTGCGGTGCAGACCATTCTAAATCTGGCCGTGGTGACCAATTTACTTCCATCCACCGGCATCGCGCTGCCCTTTTTCTCCTACGGAGGAACCGCGCTGGCTGTGAATCTGGGGGAGATGGGCATTGTTTTGAGTATTTCCCGCGGGCGGGATTAGATAAATATGAGGAGGTAATCCTATGAACGTGATTTTTACTTGCGGTGGTACAGCCGGACACATCAATCCTGCCATCGCCGTAGCGAATATATTGAAGCAGAGAAAGCCTGACTGCAAGATCCTGTTCATCGGTGCAGAGGGCCATATGGAGGAAAAGCTGGTTCCCGCAGCAGGTTACGAGCTGATCACCCTCCCCGGCAGCGGTCTAAGCCGCAAGCTGAACCTTGCCGGCATCAAGAAGAACATCAACGCAGTCAAGTGCGTGGTTAACGCGGTTACCAAGTGTAAGAAGATCATCCGTGATTTTGACGCCGATGTAATCGTGGGAACCGGCGGTTATGCCAGCTTCCCCGCAATTTATGCCGGTGCCAAGCTGGGAGTTCCCACTGTGGTACACGAAAGCAACGCGCTGCCCGGCCTGACCACGAAAATGGCAGCCAGCGTAGCTACCAAGGTGCTTGTTTGCTTCGAAGAAAGTGTCAAGCACTATAAGCACCCCGAACAGGTTGAGGTCGTGGGTATGCCCGTCCGTCAGGAATTTATCACCACCGGAAAGACCGAGGCAAAGAAAATGCTGGGTCTTGAGGATGTGCAGGTGGTGGTGTCTGCCTTTGGCAGTCAGGGCGCCAAGGTCATGAACCAAACGACCGCTGCGATTTTTCCGCTGGAGCAGGAGGATGGCTTCCCCTTCCATCACATCCATGCAGTCGGCAGCTTCGGCTGGGGCTGGATGCCGGAACTGGTGAAAGAAAAGGGTGTGGATTACGAAAACTGCGCATCCATTGACATGCGCGAGTACATTTTTGATATGCCCACCGTCATGGCAGCAGCCGATGTGGTCATCGGCCGTGCAGGAAGCGCAACCTGCAATGAAATCGCAACCACCGGAACACCCTGCATTCTGATTCCTTCTCCCAATGTGACGGGCAACCATCAGGAAAAGAATGCCCGAGTGCTGGAAGCAGCCGGCGGCGCGGTTGTGATTCTGGAAAAGGACTGCACACCGGAAGTTCTCTATGCTGAGGTGCAGGGCCTGCTGGTGGATGAAGAACGCCGCGAGCAGATGTCCAAGGCATTGCGTGGCCTGGTGAAAATCGATTCTGCGGAGCGCATCTGCGATATCGTGGAGGAACTGGCAAAGAACTAAGGATTCCTTTGGAGGAAATTTATGGATACAAAACAGAAAAAGCGGCCGGAGCAGGCACGAAAGCGCAGCCCTCAGCCCAAAACGGGCCGGACTGCACCGGAGAGCCGTCCCCGCCAGCGCAGCGCCGAACCGCGGAGCGCTCAGGCAGGACGCAGTGCACAGCAGCGCCGCCAGCCGGAGCGGACAGCTTCGCAGGCAGAGCGGCCCCGCCGTCAAAGCATGCCGCAGCAGAGCATTCAGCGCACCGCGCAGGAAACCCACAATATGGTGCAGCAGAGTGCTTACGCCCCCCATCATCTGCCGGTAGAAGAGCAGGTTTTCAAGACTGAGCAGAAAAAGCAGCGGGTCATGAATCCTGAGGCAGTCAAGCGGGCAGAGCAGCGCCGCAAGTCCAAAAAACGCGCCGAGCAGCGCAAGGCGGAGGAAGCCAAGCGCAAAAATCGCCCGGAGGTAGCCTATACCCAGCCGGTCCCCGTGAATCTGAATCAGATGCTGATGAAGATTCTGATCGTCATTGCTGTTGTTGTGGCGATCACCCTGGGCCTTTCTGTGTTTTTTAAGGTGGAGAAGGTCATGGTTCACGGCAACAAGGCCTACGATGCCTATACCATTCAGGAGAACGGCGGTATCGAACTGGGTTCGAATTTGCTGAGCCTGAACAATACCCGCGCCTGCGGCAAGATCATGGCGGCGCTTCCTTATGTGGAAAATGTCCGGATCGGTATAAAACTGCCGGATACGGTTAATATTTACGTAGAGGAAATTGAAATTGCATATGCCATTACCACGAAAGACGGTACCAACTGGCTGATGACTTCTGCCGGTAAGGTGGTGGAGCAGATCGACTCCGGTACGGCAAGCGCTTATACGAAGATCGAGGGTGTGTATCTGGATGATCCCAAGCCGGGACAGCAGGCACGCGCCGTAGAAGTTGTGCAGGAGACAACCGCAGCAACGGAAGCTGCCTCCGAACCGACAGAGGATATGTCCACAATGATTACAGGTGCTGCCCGACTGAATGCGGCGCTGAATATTCTCCAGCAGCTGGAGAAAAACGATATTGTGGGTGCCGCAGCCAGCATCGATGTGGGCAGTCTGAGCAATATTGAACTGTGGTACGGCCAGCGTTTCCAGGTCAAGCTGGGCGATGCTAACAACATGGACATCAAGATTGAATGGATGAAATCCGCAGTTAATCAGCGCAGCGAATACGACATGGGCATTCTGGATGTGAGTTTTACCACATGGCCTGACCATGTGGGATACACCCCAATCAATGACTAAGTTGTAATAATTATGTAAATTTTAAGAGATTTTTGAAGAATTTCTATTGACCAATTGTTATTTTCAGGATAGAATGTATGAGTACAAATAAAAATAGACGTAGAAACAGCAAGGCGCAGCCCTCTGCTGTAAAAGGATACATAGGAGGAGAGAATATGTCCGAATCTTTGCAGGAACGTGTTGTTAAAATTAAAGTCATTGGTGTCGGCGGCGCCGGTAACAATGTTATCAATCGTATGATCAGTGCCGGTGTTGGCGGTGTGGATTTCATCGTTGTCAACACTGATAAGCAGGACCTGAACAAGTCCATTTGCAAGAATAAGATCCAGATCGGTGAAAAGCTGACCGGCGGTATGGGCGCTGGCTCCAAGCCCGAAATCGGCAAGAAGTCTGCTGAGGAATCCCCCGCTGCCATCTCCAAGGCGCTGGAAGGCACCGATATGGTCTTCATCACCGCCGGTATGGGCGGCGGTACCGGCACCGGTGCAGCTCCCATCGTGGCTGATCTGGCTCATGAGGCCGGCATCCTGACCGTTGGTGTTGTCACCAAGCCCTTCAAGTTTGAAGGTGCAAACCGTATGCGTCAGGCAGAGCAGGGCATTTCCGATCTGAGCGGCAAGGTCGACTCCCTGATCATCATCCCCAACGACCGCCTGAAGTACGTGACCGATCAGAAGATCACCTTCGCCAACGCATTCGGCATCGCTGACGATGTGCTGAAGCAGGCTGTGACCTCTATTTCCGAACTGGTTGGCTTCTCTGATAACGTGATCATCAACCTGGACTTCGCTGACGTTTCCGCTGTCATGAAGGACGCAGGCCGCGCACACATGGGTGTTGGTACCGCTGCTGGCCGTGAGAAGGCTGAGCAGGCTGCTACCGCTGCCATCGCAAGCCCCCTGCTGGAGACTGCTATCAACGGTGCTACCGGCGTTCTGGTCAATGTCACCGGTTCTTCCGAGATGACTCTGGATGATGTGGAGACTGCTGCCGGCATCGTGCAGGAAGCTGCAAATCCCGATGCAAACATCATCTTCGGTGCTACCTGCTCCGACGAGTTTGCTGACGAGATGCGTGTTACCGTTATTGCTACCGGTTTCGATCAGGCAAGCTTCAAGTCTACCTACGCACCTAAGGCTGCTGCAGCACCCAAGGCTGACGAGAATGATCTGCTGGCCGAGGACAAGCCCCTGAAGCCCGTGGAAGCTCCCGCTGATATCGGCGATATCGACGAGATCTTTAAGATCTTCAGCCGCTAAGAGAAAAGTCATCATCCCGGCCCTCCTCGGGTCGGGATGCTTTTTGTGAGGTTCAATATGGATGCCTATCATGCACTGGCGGCCAGCTATGACCGTCTGACCAATGATGTGGATTATGAAGCCACGGTTGAATTTTATATGGAAATCCTGCGGCGGGAAGGTTTATCCCCCCGCACCTGCGCGGATCTTGCCTGCGGAACCGGTTCCGTGACGAAAATTCTGGCGGAAAAGGGTTATGATGTAATCGGTGTGGATCTTTCTGAGGAGATGCTGACCGAAGCCTTCCAGAAGGTGCTGGATATGGAACATCCGCCCCGCTTTATCTGCCAGAATCTGCGCAATCTCTATTTGCCAAGGGGTGTGGATATGGCGGTCTGCGCATTGGACAGTCTGGATTATATCACAAATCCCGATGACTGTGCCGCGGCCATCCGCCGTACATATAAGGCACTGAACCCCGGCGGCATCTTTATTTTTGATGTCAACACCCCTGAAAAGCTCCGTGCCATGGACGGACAGGTCTTCCTCGATGAGGATGACGATGTGTACTGCGTCTGGCGGGGCGAATTTAACGAAAAAACCAATATCTGCTCCTATGCCATGGACCTGTTCCAGCGCAGCGGCGATGTGTGGCAGCGCAGCTTCGAAGAACACTGCGAATATGCCTATTCCGAAGACCAGCTGCGCGGCTATCTGAAAGCGGCGGGCTTTACGCACATTGAAGTCTATGCCGACCGGAAATTCGAAGCACCCGCAGCAGGGGAGCAGCGCATTTATTTCAAAGCGAGAAAGGGAAGAATCAAATGAACGACTATTTAGTTCGCGGTATGAGCATGGACGGCTTTGTGAAGGTCGTTGCCATCCGTTCTACAGAGCTGGTGCGCCGCGGTGCCCAGATTCAGGATACCACTCCCAATGCAACCGCTGCATTCGGCCGTGCGCTGACTGCCGCATCCATGATGGGCAATATGCAGAAGGTGGAAAACGGTTCCATGACCATGCAGATTCGCGGCGGCGGCCCTATCGGTACCATCACCGTGGTGTCCGATCCTGAGGGCAATGTTCGCGGCTGCGTCACGGAACCCCATGTGCCGCTGGTGGAAAAGTACCCCGGCAAGCTGGATGTGGGTGCAACTGTCGGCACCGACGGTACGCTGACCGTCATCCGTGACCTGCAGATGAAGGAGCCTTATGTGGGTTCCACGGAACTGATCACCGGTGAGATCGGTGACGATGTGACTGCTTATTTTGCACAGAGCGAGCAGACTCCCACTGCCTGCGCGCTGGGTGTGCTGGTGGACCGCGATTGCAGCGTCAAGGTGGCAGGCGGTTACCTGCTGCAGCTGCTGCCCGGCGCGCCTGACGATGTGATCGACCGCCTGGAAAGCGGTATCAAGAGAGCCGGCGCTGTGACCAAGATGCTGGAGGCCGGTATGACTCCCGAGGATATCTTAGGTCAGGTTTGCGGCGATCTGGGTGTGGTATTCATGGAAACCACTGAAGTTTCCTATAAGTGCTATTGCTCCCGGGACCGCGTGACCGCTGCGCTGATCAGCCTTGGCCGTAAGGAACTGGAGGAAATCAAGGCGGATGGAAAAACATTCCCTGTGGAGTGCCAGTTCTGTGATACGGTGTATGAATTCACCCCCACAGATATTGACGAACTGCTGAAAAAGATCTGAAACCATGATCCCCGATGCACTTGCTGCATCGGGGATATATTTTGGCGAAAGCGGATTGCAACGATCCGAAAAGAATGCTATAATCTTCCTGAATGAAAAGTAGAAGGTGATTTTTTGAGAAAACTTCTGAAATATATGAAAGGCTACGGCAAGGAGTGTATCATTGCTCCGTTGTTCAAGTTGCTGGAAGCAAGCTTTGAACTGCTGATCCCGCTGGTTGTGGCTGCCATTGTGGATACGGGTATCGGAAACGGTGACCGTGGATATGTGGTGAAAATGGTTCTGGTGATGGTTTTGCTGGGCCTCATTGGCCTGGGCTGTGCCATTACTGCCCAGTATTTTGCAGCCAAGGCAGCAGTTGGTTTTTCTACCCGTCTGCGCCATGTGGTGCTGAAGCATATTCTGGGCCTTTCCTATACGCAGGTTGATACGGTTGGCATTTCTACCCTGATTACCCGCCTGACCTCCGATGTCAATCAGGTGCAGAACGGTGTAAATCTGACCCTGCGGCTTCTGCTGCGGTCTCCCTTTGTGGTCTTCGGTGCCATGGTTATGGCTTTTACCATCGACTTTGAGGCAGCGCTCGTCTTTGTTGGTGTGATTCCGGTGCTGTGCATCGTGGTGTTTGGCATCATGCTGATTACCATGCCCATGTACAAGCGGGTGCAGGCCGGCCTTGACAAGGTAACTGCTGCCACCCGCCAGAATCTGACCGGCGTGCGTGTGCTGCGCGCTTTTACCATGGAAGACGCGGAAATGAAGTCCTTTGAGGAAAATACTGCTGACCTGCAGCGAAAGCAGCAGAAGGCAGGCCGGATTTCCAACCTGATGAATCCCATGACCTTTGTGATCGTCAATCTGGCTGTGGTGATTCTGATTGAAACCGGCGCGTGGAAGGTTTATGACGGCATTTTGACCCAGGGCCTTGTGGTGGCGCTGTATAACTACATGTCCCAGATTCTGGTGGAACTGGTCAAGATGGCAAACCTGATTATTACCATGACCAAGGCAGCGGCCAGCGCAGGCCGTGTCCAGAGTGTGCTGGAAATCCGGCAGGAACAGCGCAACGGCGAGGCCAATGCATCGGCACTTCAGGGACGTATCGAATTCAAAAACGTAACGGCAAAATATGCCGGTGCAGGCGAAGCATCTTTGGAAAATATCAGCTTTTGCGCACTGCCCGGTGAAACCGTCGGCATCATCGGCGGCACCGGTTCCGGTAAAACTACTCTGGTGAATCTGATTCCTCGCCTGTATGATGCTGATCAGGGTGAAGTTCTGCTGGACGGCATTCCGGTGCAGGATTATGATATGATCTCTCTGCGCCGCCGTATCGGCATCGTGCCTCAGAAGTCCGTTCTTTTTAAGGGCACAATTCGCAAAAATCTGCTCTGGGGTAACGAGAATGCCACGGAGGAGGAACTTTGGAGTGCGCTGGAAACAGCACAGGCTTATGAGGTGGTCAAAAGCAAAGATGGTGAACTGGACGCAGAGGTTGCTCAGGGCGGCACCAATTTCTCCGGTGGCCAGCGGCAGCGTCTGGCCATTGCCCGCGCGCTGGTGAGAAAACCGGCAATCCTGATTTTGGATGACAGTGCTTCCGCACTGGACTATGCCACCGATGCCAAGCTGCGCATGGCCATTCGCAATATGGACAATGCGCCTACCACGTTTATCGTTTCCCAGCGTGCCGCATCGGTGCGCTATGCGGACAGGATTCTGGTTCTGGATGATGGAAAGCTGGCCGGTATGGGTACCCATGAGCAGCTTCTGGATACTTGCGCGGTCTATCAGGAAATCTACCATTCCCAGTTCCCGAAGGAGGTGGCGCAGCAATGAAAAAGCAGAATCAGGCGGTTGTTTTGAAAAAAGTTCTGCGCTATGTGCGCCCCTATGCGCCGGCACTCGTGACTTCTTTGCTGCTGGCACTCATTTTTGTTGCGATGTCGCTGTACATTCCCATTCTGGTGGGTGAAGGTATCGATCTGATCATTGATAAAGGTGCAGTTGAATTTGAACCGTTGTCCGTAAAGCTGCTGCAGGTCTGCATCTGTGCGGCAATTGCAGCGCTGTCCCAGTGGCTCATGAGTCAGATCAATAACTTCGTCACCTTCCGTGTGACCCGTGACATCCGCGATGAGGCCTTCCGGCATATTCAGGTGCTGCCCTTGTCTTATCTGGACAGCCATCCGCAGGGCGATACGGTCAGCCGCGTCATCGGTGATGTGGACACCTTTGCGGACGGCCTGCTCATGGGCTTTACACAGCTGTTTACCGGTGTGATGACCATTGCGGGCACCTTGGTTCTGATGCTGACCATCCGCCCGCTGGTGGCAGTGGTAGTCATCGTGATTACACCGTTGTCTTTGCTGGTTGCCAATTTTATTGCCAGCCGCAGCTATTCTCTGTTTCGCATGCAGTCCGCCACCCGCGGCGAGCAGACGGCACTGATTGATGAAACCATCGGGGAAATGAAGCTGGTGCGCGCCTTCGGTCAGGAAGATGCGCTGATTGCGCAGTTTGACGAGATCAGTGACCGACTGGCAAAATACTCCCTGAAGGCTATCTTCATTTCCAGCATGACGAATCCTGCAACCCGATTTGTCAACTCTGTGGTTTATGCGGCGGTGGCACTGACCGGTGCCCTGATGTGTATCGGCGGTGCGGGCGGTTTTACGGTGGGCAACCTGAGTACCTTCCTGAACTATGCCAATCAGTACACCAAGCCATTCAATGAGATTTCCGGTGTTGTGACGGAGCTGCAGAATGCGCTGGCCTGTGCAGGCCGTGTCTTTGACCTGATCGAAGCACCGGCAAGAAGTCCGGAACCGGAGAATCCCCAGAATCCGGAAAAGGTGGAAGGCGCAGTGGAGATCCGGGATCTGAAGTTCTCTTATGTGCCTGAAAAGCCCCTGATCGATGATTTTAATCTTTCGGTCAAACCCGGTCAGCGTGTGGCCATTGTTGGCCCCACCGGCTGCGGTAAGACCACCTTTATCAACCTTTTGATGCGTTTCTACGACCCGGATGGGGGCCATATCGAACTGGACGGCATTGATACAAAACTTATGAACCGTGCCACACTGCGCCGCAGCGTGGGTATGGTGCTGCAGGATACCTGGCTGAAGGCCGGTACGATCCGGGAGAATATTGCCATGGGCAAGCCGGATGCTACCGATGAAGAAGTGATTGCAGCGGCCAAACAGGCACATGCCCATAGCTTTATCAAGCGACTGCCTCAGGGCTACGATACCATGATCGGCGAGTCCGGCGGCAATCTGTCCCAAGGCCAGAAGCAGCTGCTGTGTATTGCCCGCGTCATGCTCTGCCTGCCGCCGATGCTATTCCTGGACGAAGCAACGTCTTCCATCGATACCCGTACGGAAATCAGAATCCAGAAGGCTTTCGATACAATGATGAAGGGCAGAACCACCTTCATCGTGGCGCACCGGCTGTCTACGATCCGTGAAGCGGATTTGATTCTGGTGATGCGTGACGGCCATATTGTAGAGCAGGGAAAACACGAAGAACTGCTGGCAAAGCGGGGATTCTACGAAGAACTCTACCGCAGTCAGTTTGCACACTAAGATAAAAGGGCGGCTTATGCCGCCCTTTTTGCTTGACAAGTGTGCATCATAAATGGTACTATATTTGTGCTGCGATGAACGGAAAGAGTAGCGAACAGCAAACCTTCAGAGAGCCGGGGCCATCGGCTGGAAGCCCGGGCAGGGGAGCGTCGTGAAGGTGCGTCCGGGAGCAGAAATTGCATATTAAAGCGATAAATGAGAGTGGAACCGCGAGTAAGTTTTACCCGCCTCTTGTACCTTTGGGTATAAGAGGCGTTTATTTTTTGTAAAATACGATTGGAGGAATCGTTTATGTATTTGTATAACTCTGTTTCCCATAAGAAGGAACTGTTTGTTCCCAAGAATCCCGACCTTGTGAAGATGTACACCTGCGGCCCCACGGTGTATCACTATGCCCATATCGGCAATCTGCGTACCTACATCATGGAGGACATTCTGGAAAAGAGCCTGCGTTACGTTGGCTACAATGTCAAGCGTGTTATGAACATCACTGACGTAGGTCATCTGGCATCCGATGCCGATACCGGCGAGGACAAGATGCTCAAGGGTGCCAAGCGCGAGAACAAGACCGTCATGGATATTGCCCACTACTACACCGAGGCTTTCAAGGCAGACTGCCAGAAGCTGAACATCAAGTGGCCCGATGTTGTGGAGCCTGCCACCAACTGCATCGATGAGTATATCCACATGGTTTCTACGCTGCTGGAGAAGGGCAATGCCTATTTTGCCGGTGGCAATGTTTACTTCGATACTTCCACGCTGAATAAGTACTATGTATTCAACGACCACGATGAGGAAGATCTGGACGTGGGTGTCCGTGAGGGTGTTGAGGAAGACAGCAATAAGAAGAACAAGAACGACTTTGTTCTGTGGTTTACCAAGAGTAAGTTCGAGGATCAGGCCCTGAAGTGGGATTCCCCCTGGGGTGTGGGTTACCCCGGCTGGCATATCGAGTGCTCCTGCATTTCCATGAAGCATCTGGGCGAGGATCTGGACATCCATGCCGGCGGCATCGACAATGCCTTCCCCCACCATACCAACGAAATTGCACAGTCCGAGAGCTTCCTGGGCCATGATTGGTGCAAGTACTGGTTCCATGTGCATCATCTGAATACCAATGACGGTAAGATGAGTAAGTCCAAGGGTGAGTTCCTGACCGTTTCCCTGCTGGAAAGCAAGGGCTACGACCCCATGGCCTACCGCCTGTTCTGCCTGCAGAGCCACTACCGCCGCAATCTGGTTTTCAGCTGGGAAAACCTCGACAATGCCGTCACCGCTTACGACAAGCTGATCGCCAAGATCGCCACCTTCAAGAATGAGGGTGAAGTGGAGCAGGAAGCCTTCGACAAGCTGAAGGAGCGCTTCACCGGCGCCCTGAACGGTGACCTGAATACCTCTCTGGCTGTTACCGCTGTTTACGATGTCCTGAAGGCAAAGTGCAGCGATGCTACCAAGCTGGCACTGCTGGCTGATTTTGATCAGGTGCTGTCCCTGAACCTGCTGGAGGCTGCGGCTTCGCTGCGCAAGAAGCAGGAAGAGGAAGAGGCAGCCAATGCCGATCCTGAGATCGACGCACTGGTTGCAGCCCGTACCGAGGCCAAAAAGGCCAAGAACTGGGCAGAAGCTGACCGCATCCGCGATGAACTGAAGGCTCGCGGCATCGAGATCATCGACACGCCCCAGGGCACCAAGTGGAGAAAAGTATGAAACTGATGATTCTTGACGGTAATTCCGTCATTAATCGGGCCTATTTCGGTGTCAAACCTCTGACCAACCGGGAGGGCCTGTTTACCCATGCGATTTTCGGCTTCCTGAATATCTTAGAGCGCATGGAGAAGGAGGAACAGCCCGACGCGGTCTGTGTATCCTTTGACCTTCATGGCCCCACGTTCCGTCATCTGAAATACGATGGCTATAAGGCAACCCGTCATGGTATGCCGGAAGAGCTGGCCATGCAGATGCCGGTTATGAAAGATGTCCTGCGAGCCATGAATATTCCGATTTACGAATGTCAGGGCTGGGAAGCGGACGATGTGATCGGCACGGTGGGCAAGATCTGCTCCAACAACGGTTGGGAGTGTGTGGTTGTGACCGGTGACCGGGACAGCCTGCAGCTGATCGACGAAAATGTCCACATCAAGCTGGTGCTGACCAAGGGCGGCCAGACCACCGCAACACTGTATACCGAGGAGAAGTTCAGGGAAGAGTACGGCTTCGAACCCAAGCGGCTCATTGACCTGAAGGCCCTCATGGGTGACTCTTCTGATAATATTCCCGGTGTGGCCGGTGTCGGCCCCAAGACGGCCACCGACCTGCTGCTGAAATTCGGCACGCTGGACGGTGTCTACGAAAATTTAAACGATGCATCCATCCGTCCCAAGCTGCGGGAGAAGCTGGAAGCGGGCAAAGAGAATGCCTACCTATCCTATGATCTTGCTACCATTGTGCCGGAAGCACCCATCGATTTCGAACCGAAGGATGCCATCATCATGCCCTACAACCGGCCGGAACTGTACAAACTGTTCCAGCGGCTGGAATTTGTGCGCCTGATCGACAAATACGGTCTGCGGGGCGCGGAACTGGAAGAAATCCATGCGGACGTACCGGCTACGGTTGAAAAGCTGCCCCGTGTGGATGCCATGCCTGATGATGTGCGCAGCTGCGCCGTGTATGTTGCCGGTGATGGCAGCATGGGTTTGGCATGGAGCGAAGGTGTCTGTGTGCTGACTCCCATGGAAGTACAGATGGGCGGAATCGCCCTGTCCGGCAGGGAGCTGATTCTGCACGACAGCAAGGTCACCTGCCACCGGCTGGATGAAATGGGCATTGCAGTAGGCTGCTGCGTCTTCGACACGGCCCTTGCCGCATACGATTTGAACCCTTCTCAGTCCGATTACCCCGTGTCCAAGCTGGCTACCAATTTTCTTGGTATTACGGTCGATGACGAGGATGCGGCTGCCTGTGCGGAAAGTCTGTGGAATCTGCGTCCGGTTCTGACCGAAGAACTGGATAAGTGCGGCATGACGGAGCTTTACGGAGAAATCGAACTGCCACTTTGCGATGTGCTGTACCGCATGGAGAAAGAGGGCATCGACATTGACCGCAACCAGCTGATTGCTTTTGGTGACATGCTCAGCACGCGGATTGCGGACTGTGAGAAGCTGATCTTCTCCTACTCCGACGGTCCCTTCAATATCAATTCCACCAAACAGCTGGGTGAACTGCTCTTTGAAAAGCTAGGCTTGCCGCCGGTGAAGAAGACCAAAACCGGTTATTCCACCAATGCGGACGTGCTGGAAAAGCTGAAGAATAAGCATGATATCATTCCGGCCATCATGGACTACCGGATGCTGACCAAGCTGAAGTCTACCTATGCTGACGGACTTTTGAAAGAAATCAAGGAAGACGGCCGTATCCACACCACTTTCCAGAATCTGGTGACGGCAACGGGCAGACTTTCTTCCACGGAGCCGAATCTGCAGAATATTCCGGTGCGTACCGATCTGGGCGCAGAAATCCGGAAAATGTTTATTCCGAAGCCAGGCTGCGTGCTGGTGGATGCGGACTACAGCCAGATTGAACTGCGTGTGCTGGCGCATATCGCAGAGGATGAAAATATGTGCGCTGCCTTCCGTGAGGGACTGGATATCCACACGGTCACGGCATCTCAGGTTTTTGCGGTTCCGGCAAATGAAGTCACATCCTTGATGCGTCGCCATGCAAAGGCTGTCAATTTCGGCATTGTCTATGGCATTTCTGAGTTTTCCCTGTCCGAAGACATTGGTGTCACCCGCTGGGAAGCAAGAGACTATATTGACAGCTATCTTGCAAACTACCGTGGTGTCAAGGCCTATATGAAGAAGGTGGTGGAAGATGCCCGTGAATGCGGCTATACCCGCACCATGTACGGCCGCCGCCGCTATATTCCCGAGCTGAAATCCAGTAATTTCAATGTGCGCAGCGGTGCGGAACGGATGACACTGAATACCCCCATTCAGGGTACGGCAGCGGATCTGATCAAGCTTGCGATGATCAAGGTGGATGCAGCCCTGCGTGAAAATTATCCGGCCGCAAAGCTGGTACTGCAGGTTCATGACGAACTGATCGTGGAATGCCCTGAAGCGATTGCGGCCGAAGTAGCAACGCTCATCAGCCGTGAAATGGAAAACGTAGCAGCCCTGAATGTACCGCTGACTGCTGAGGCAAAAATCGGAAAGAGCTGGTTTGAAGCAAAATGATGACCTATACAGAAATGAAAGCGGAGCATGTGCCGCAGGTAGCCCAGCTGGAGAAGCTTTGCTTTGCAGACCCCTGGAGCGAAATGAGCATCGCGTCGGAACTGCAGAATATCTGGGCCTACTGGCTGGTTGCGGTTGAGGATGATGTGGTTGCGGGCTATATTGGCTCGCAGTCCACCATTGACGAAACCGATGTGATGAATGTGGCTGTGCATCCTGACCGGCGCCGTCAGGGCATTGCGGAAAACCTGATTACGCATCTGATTCAGGAACTGAAAAACCGCGGCAGTCACGCGCTGATGCTGGAAGTCCGCGCATCCAATGCTCCGGCCATTGCACTTTATGAAAAACTGGGTTTCCGTCAGGTGGGACTGCGGAAAAATTATTACAGAAATCCCAAAGAAGATGCCCTGATCCTCAGAAAGGAGTGGGAAATTTGAACATTCTGGCGATTGAATCCTCCTGCGATGAGACTGCTGTTGCTATCGTCCGCGACGGACGGGAAGTGCTGACAGACTGCATTGCTTCTCAGGTTGCACTCCATCGGGAATACGGCGGCGTGGTGCCGGAAATCGCATCACGCAAACATATTGAAGCGATTTACCCGCTGGCGGATCAGGCGCTGAAAGAGGCTGGCCTGACCCGTGACGATATTGATGCGGTTGCTGTGACCTATGCGCCGGGTTTGATCGGTGCGGTGCTAGTAGGTGTGAATTTTGCCAAGGCGGCAGCCATGGCCATGAACAAGCCCCTGATTCCGGTGCATCATATCCGCGGTCATATTGCGGCTAACTATCTGGCCTATCCGGAGCTTGAACCGCCCTTCCTCTGTCTTGTGGTTTCCGGCGGCCATACCATGATCATTGAGGTTAAGGATTACACCGACATGCGCATCCTCGGTACCACACTGGATGACGCAGCAGGTGAGTGCTTCGACAAGGTGGGTCGTGTGCTGGGTATGCCTTATCCCGGCGGTGCGGCGCTGGACAAAGCGGCGCAGCAGGGTGACGAAACAAAGTATAGCCTGCCCGTTGCGAAGCCCGGCGAGAATCCTTACAATATGAGTTTTTCCGGCCTGAAGACTGCGACGCTGAATCTCATTCACCATGCAGAACAGGTGGGGGAGGAACTGGATATTCCCAGCCTGTGCGCTTCCTTTACGGCGGCGGTGTCTGAAACACTGGTGCCCCGCGTGGTGCGCGCCCTGCAGGAAACCGGCTACCGTAAGGTTGCTGTGGCAGGCGGTGTTGCGGCCAATTCCCGCATTCGAGCGGACATTTTAGCTGCGGCGCAGAAGCTGGGAGCCGAGGTTTACATGCCGCCTCTGAAACTCTGCGGCGATAACGGTGCCATGATCGGTTCCCAGGCTTATTATGAGTATCTGGCAGGCAATGTGGCAGATATGAGCCTGAATGCCTACGCAACCAAATCGATCCTCGGTGAAACGGTTTAATCAAAATGCAGGAGACGCTTGCGTCTTCTGCATTTTTTGTATAATGATGGATAAATATACAAATAGCGCATTTGCATGCATAAGGTAACTGCATCCATGCAATCAAATAATTACAAATAAGTTACGAAATTAATAGATTCGATACAGTCTATTCAAATATTTTCGGATAATCAACAGTGGCAATCTGTGGAAAAGCCTGTGGAATTTGTTGAATACTATCCGGTATATGGAGAACCATACCAAACCGGGAAAACAGAAATATAGGCAAATTCCAAACTTTTTCGATTGGTTGGTTGTCATAATTCCAAATTGTATGCACGTTTTCCTTCATTTTGTGACAATGCTGCCTTCTGTTGACAACTCTGCACACCCATGCTATATTGACCATAAAGTTTTCAACAGGGAGCCACATAAGCGGTAACAGGAGTGTTTATGCTGAAAATTGCGAGAAAAATGAATGATTTTTCCTTCGGAAAGCTGATGGAAGTCTATGAGGAAGGAAATCTGGAGAATGGACAGGTCCTGTGGCCGGAGGAACCCCAATGGCGACAGATCGCGCTTGCGGAACAGGAATTTTACCAGTATTTGCAACAGGTTTTCTTCAAATCAGAGGGTGCGCGTTATCTGATCTGGGAAGAGGGGGAGCGCTATATCAGCGCCCTGCGGTTGGAACCCTACCGGGATGGGTTGTTGCTGGAAGCGCTGGAAACAATGCCGAAGCATCGGAATCAGGGCCATGCAGCCAAGCTTGTCAATGCCGCTATAGAATACGCAGGTGCAAAAATCTATTCCCATGTCAGTAAAAAGAATCTTCCGTCCTTACGCACCCATGAAAAGTGCGGCTTCCGGAAGATTCTGGATTATGCGGTTTATGCCGATGGTTCCGTGGACGATCGCTGTTTTACCCTGTGCCATGAATGAAAAAATCCGCAGTCCCCAACGGGACTGCGGAAATTTTATGCGGTAATTACAGAACAAAGAAGGTGCAGGTTGCGGGTGCCAGCTCGACAGTACCGGAGACTTCTTCGCCGCACAGGCAGGGCAGCTCATCGCCTTCACCCAGAACCAGATCACGGCCGTTCAGGGTCATGATGGTAGAACGCAGGCCGTCCTTGCCAGCAAGAGTGTACTTGACTGCGGACTTGGGCAGTTCCACGGTGGTTGCGTCGGTCTTGGAGTTGTTGATGACCAGATAGACACAGCCGTCCTTGCCGTCCTTACGGGAGTGGCAGTAGACATGAGCGCCCTCTGCGATGGCGATGCCGCTGTTGTAAACGGTGTTGCCCATCAGACGGGTCCACAGCAGTGCTGCGAAGTAGTTGGGGCGGGGAACGAAGGTGCCGTGCTTCAGGAAGCCATAGTCGGAAGATGCCAGAGTGTTGTGGAAGATGACACCGTCGGTGACAGTGGCAAATTCACCCAGCTCATTCAGGGTACGGAACACATCCATGTAAGTGGATGCCCAGGTGTCGCCGCCGCCGCCGGCATCGCCGGATTCGGTGACCCACATCTCGCCGCCGGGAACATACTTGTCACGGTAGGGGGCGAAAGCACGGGCGCAAGCGCCGGCCATGGCCAGATATTCTTCGCTCAGGGTCTGCTCGGGCAGCCAGTGGGCGGTGGGCATCACAGCAGCCAGACGCTCGGAAATGCCGTTGTAGTAGTGGTAGGAGAACACATCCAGCTTTTCGGTGCAGCCGACCATCAGATCATCGGTGGTAGCGGTGGTACCGAATGCAGCGCCGATGCCGGCAGAGCTCATCTCGCTCTTGCCGCTGGGGCCCATGGAGACAGCGCCGCTGTCAACGGTGCAGGGACCAACAACAACAGTTTCGGGATAGTTCTCGCGGACCCACTTGTGGAACAGATCCTGGTCGCGACGGAAATGCTCAGCGGTGTAACCCACGGGGAAACCGGTGACCACGAACATATTGGGCTCATTGGTGAACTCAACGGCATCGATGGGGTGGCCCAGTTCCTTGCTCAGAGCAAAGATCTTCTCAGCTTCGCTGGGATTCCAGGGCTCGTCAGCGTGGTGCAGGCCTTCGCAGTTTGCAACGGAGATCAGCAGCTTTGCATCAATAGCATCGACAAAGTTGATCAGGTTGACCCACTGCTGGCGGGTCAGGGCGCTCTGGTAGCCTTCGGGCATACCCTTGCCATCAAAGTCATAATAGGTCTTGGTTGCCCAGGTGCCGGAAACACGAACCCAGACAGAGCCAAACTCCTTAGCCAGCTTCAGCAGGCGGGGATTGGTGGTGTCGATGGGATCGTACCACTGCATCAGGTTTGCCATTTCGTGCATACCGGAGATGGGAGGGAACTCCTCAGTGCCGGCAATCTGGCCGGGGGTGTAGGCCTTCCAGAAGGTACCGCCGGTGACTTCGGTCATCTCCACATTGTAAGACATCATGCGGGGATTGACGGTACGCAGAACTTCCAGGTTGCCGATTTCAAGTTTGATATTCTGAGCCATTGGAATCAACTCTCCTTATTGTTTATTTGATAATCTCATTATAAAAGAAGGCGGATTTGACGGCAAGGGACAAATTTTGAAGTTTGTAACCTTAAATGCAAAAGATATGCCGGAATATTGGGGCAAGTCCACCAATTCACTTGAAAAACAGAACAGAATTTGATACCATAGTCGCGAAAAGGAGAAGTGCCATGGAACTGATTTATGTAGACGATGATATACTGGTTTGCCTGAAACCGGCGCGGGTTTTATCGACGGATGAGCCGGGCGGTGTACCGGATCTGGCACGTGAAGCGCTGGGAGATAAGTCCGCCGATGTGCGGACGGTGCACCGGCTGGACAGGGTGGTTTCCGGTCTGATGGTTTTGGCACGCAATGCCAAAGCGGCTTCGGAGCTGTCCCGCCAGATTCGGGAGGACGAATTCCAAAAAGAATATCTGGCAGTTGTCCATGGCAGACCTGCGGAGAATACCGGTACTTTGCGTGATCTTCTGGGTCGTGACAAGGTACGGAAGATGACATATGTTGCGCAGGAACCGGCCAAGGGAGTGCAGGAAGCCGTTTTGGACTATCAGGTTCTGAATACAGCGTCCGGGATGAGCCGGGTACAAATCCGCCTGCACACAGGCAGAACCCACCAGATTCGCGTTCAGTTTGCCAGCCGCGGCATGCCGCTGGTAGGCGAGCGGAAATACAGTGAGTTAAACGACCCCTGTGAGATTGCCCTGTGGTCTTACCGCATCGGATTTACCCATCCGAAAACCGGCGAGAGAATGGAATTTACACAGGAACCGCCGGACGTTTTCCCCTGGACGGAGGTATGAATATGGAACACTACAAGTATTTTCAAAATAAGGAATGTGAATACTTTCCCTGCCATGCGGGTGCGGACTGCGAAAATTTCAGCTGTCTGTTCTGCTATTGCCCCCTCTATGCCTTGGGAGACCGCTGCGGCGGCAGCTTCACCTACACGGAAAACGGCATCAAGGACTGCTCCCGCTGCCTGAAACCCCACTGCGCCGAAAACTATGACAAGATCATGGAAAAGATGGGCGAAGTGATGGAACTAGCGAAAAAATGAAAATGAAACCACCCATACCGGATGATATGCTACCCCCATAAGAGACAGTGAAAAAGAAAACTGTCTTTTATGGGGGTAGTTTTATGTCCAAGCGAAGAAAGATCAAAGCAGAAGAAAAGATAAGGATAGTGCGAGCGTGCATTAAGGGGGAAACAAGCGTTTG
>JBGVFB010000085.1:0-10591 GCA_045120675.1 Faecousia sp.
TCATCCCGCACTGCTAATACATCTGCCATTTGATTGCCCCCCTAACCATGTTGAAAAACTCACCGTGAGTTTTTCAAGTTTTGGGATATTATCTCATAAGGATGGGTGAGATGCTAGGCGGGTGATTATTGAGCGCTTACGAGTTTTCCTCCCTCATATGGATGCATTTTTTGAGATATGGGTTGGTTTTTCTTGTCTGCGAATTGGTGTCAGTGACCTCCACCACAGCAGTGGGGCGGTTGGTATAACGGCGGGTCATATGATCATTGCCGCCGAGGACGGTTCCGCTGCGGAAAATGTGGGCGCGGCTGTCTTCACCGCAGAGAACTGCCCGCTTGGAGAATACGGCCAAGCCGTTCAAAGCAGCGGGACGGTTATGGCCGACCGTAGCATCGGCCAGAATCTGATAGTAGAATGTAACATCAATGCAGTAATGGTTGCGGTCAAATGCCACAGGCTCCACTTCAATAGCTGCATAAAGAAGCTCCGCGCAGCGCACCTTGGCACCGGCGCAGTTATCCAGAATTGCCTGAGAACCGGTGGTCAGATAGACCCGAAGGTCTTCGATGCAGTCTTTGTCACGGCAGGAGTCAGTGATTTTCCGGGTGTGGATGGACATGGCCTGCCGCAGATCTGCAGGATCGCAGCGCAGGGTGTCCAGACATTGTTCGGACATGTTGATACCTCCTAACGAAAAATGAGGGCAAAGCAAATCGCTCATAGGACAGTTTATGCAAAGCGGCACAGGAGGTGATACAGGAAACGAAACTGAAAAAAGTGAAACTTTTCTTGGGGTAATTGTGTTATTATAGATACAAGCACTTTGGAAGAAGTGAAACGGGAAGGTGACAGGCTTGAAAGAAATAAAAGCCATGAAAGAGCTGCGCACAGGTTCCGAGGAGGCACTGCAATTTTTTATCCACAAATACAACGCCTATGTGACCACGGTAATTTTCAATATCATCGGAACGGCGATGGATATGGCGGACATCGAAGAAGCGGCGGCAGATGTATTCGTTGCCTTGTGGCAGCATGCGGAAGCGGTACACAGCGTAAAAGGATTTCTCGGAACAGTAGCCCGCAACAAGGCGAAAAATAAAATGCGGCAGATCGGGCAGGAAGTACCGCTGGATGATGGGATTCTGGTCGTCGAGGAGCTGACCCCCGAAATGTGCGCGGAGAAAAAAGAACTGGCAGCGGCAGTGAAAAAGGCAGTGATGCGCCTGCCGCAGCCGGATCGGGAGATTTTCCTGCGGCATTACTATTACTACCAGACGCAGGAGGAAATCGCAGCGGAAATGGGCATCAACATTTCCACGATCAAAACAAAGCTGCGCCGGGGACGTATCCGGCTGAAGAAATCGCTGATTCGTTACTTAAGCTGAAAGGAGGCTGCAACATGGAATTAAGAATTTCTGATCTTCTGGACGAACTGCAGGAAGTGCCGATCGACATCCTGCCCTATACGGCGGCCTCGAAGAAGCGGGTCAACGAACTGACGTTGCGCAAAATTCACGAGCATGGCAATCCGAAAAACCACACACGAAGCAGTCACGTGATCAGCAAGGTGCTGATCGCGGCAGTACTGATAACGGCGTTGGCTTTCACGGTAGTGGCGGCGACGGGCACCCAGTTTGAAGACTGGATCGTGGGCCTTGAAAAACCGAAGGAGGGACAGTATTCCCAATACGATTCCGAATTACTGTTGGGTGGCACTTCTTACCACTGGGAAGTTTCCAACTGGATGCTGCTGCTGACCGCAGCGGACGCAACGGAAAACGGCATCACGCTGGAAGCGATGGAATATGGAAACGGCATGAAGCATGGAACCTTGACCATGGACGGCGTATGGTGGCTTGAAAGCTGGAACGGCAGCGGATATGAAACGATGGCGATTACCATTCCGGCGGGGGAGCAGGTTAACATTGAACCGCAGGGGAAGTACCGATGGAAAGTGGACTGGAGCAGAAGCTACGGTGCGCTGGAAAGCGGCAGCTACCGGCTGGGTATTCCGCTTACCTATACAGCGGAAGATGGGACGAAGGAAGAAGTGGAGTTTTATGCCAAATTCCGTATTTTCTCCGAGGAAATGAAGGGCTATATCGATAAATGCAACGATGCACTGAAAGCGCGCTATGAGCAGGATGTTCTGCATTTTAAGGAGACACATTATCCGCACAACACCAGCATCCGGAATGAACTGGGCTATGTCTACTATACAGAGGAAGTTTGGAAGTATGGCAATGACTTTTTGTCGGCATTACGATACTATGATGAAAATGGTGTGTGGATTGAAGATTACGGCGGTGGTCATCTGTGTCGGGATGGTGTGGGTTATGCGCTGGATTGGACCGATGAAACGCTTTCTGAGGTATCGCAGTGGGAGCGTGCCAGCTATGTGGAAGATGATGATGTGTCGTACGGCATGTTTCTGCGCGCAGAGGTGATCGAGCCGATCATTGGCGAAATATGGGACGACGGCAATACAATCTACATGGTCAGTTTCTACGACGGTATGGATGAAACACTTCTAACGGAGGAAGAACTCCAACAGCTGAATGAAGAGAATCCGCTCTGGAACTATAATTACAATGAGTATGTATATACCTTTGACGATTCTGGAAATTTGACCGGATATGAGAGTATCGCGCAGACGGCGAAAAGCGCGGAAAACTCAAAACGGGAAACTACCTACAAATTCGAAATCTATGATACTGCACCGGAGGAAGTACAACGGATGATTCGTATGCACGATGTCAGCAATCCACCTGCGTTCTCTTGGAAGGATGAGCAGTCCCTCTATGGCGAAATGGTTGATAACCTTGATTTCCGGAATACCACGGCGCAGAAAATCACCTGTGCGGACGATGCTGTGGATATTGCGCGAAAGGATGCGGTCATTACGGAGCATCCCCGTTACCGGGAGGGAGATGAATATAATCTGGCGCAGGCTTTCTATGATGAAAGTGCAGATGTCTGGAAGATTGTTTTCGGATATTCTCAGGAAGATAACAAGCAGATCTATGTTTACCTGTCCGGCGACGGCATTACGCTGATGACGGTTTATCCGCCTGCCCCATAAAGAGAAGCGGCACTTCGAAAGAAGTGCCGCTTTGATCCGATTGGCAAAGATAAGTAAATTGATGCTTGTCGGGCTGTTGTACCGCACCCTCATATCATCACGTCATTGCGAGCCATTCCGCAGAATGGCGTGGGACCGAAGGGAATGCCTGTGGTGCAATCCCGTGGGTATTAGGAGCATTTCAGGCGACATTCCACAAATTTGATGGGGATCGCCACACCAGTGACATCGGTCACTGGTTCGCGATGACAGCCTTTTAATAACAGAGTGATAAACTGAAATTTGATTTTACCAGCTGAATTTGTAAACAGTTTCGCTGTGATATTTTTCTCCTGCCTTGGTAAAGGGCTGGGGCCATTCGGGGTGGTTCACGGAGTCGGGATAGAACTGGGTTTCCAGTGCGATGCCGGTGCGCTTGCCATAATAGGTACCACCCTTACCGGTTTCGTTCAGGAAATTGCCCGCGTAGAACTGAACACCGGGGCAATCCGTATGGACAGCCATACTGCGTCCGGAAGCGGGATCCTGCAAAATGGCGCAGGGAGAGCAGAAAACCTCGAAATTATGGTCGTAGCCGCCCTGCAGCTTCAGACATTCGTAATCTTCACCGATGTCGCGGCTGATGGGTTTGCCTTCGCGGAAGTCAAAGGGGGTACCCTCGACCTTGCGCAGTTCGCCGGTGGGGATGTTGGCGGCATCATCGGGATTGAAGAAACGGCCGGGAATGATCAGCTCCTGATGGATGGCGGCTTCCGTATTCTGATGGCCTGCCAGATTGAAATAGCTGTGGTTGGTCATGTTGAAAACGGTATCGCGATCTGCTACGGCATCATAAGTGATGTGCAGGCTGGCATCGGCTTCCAGCGCGTAGGTAACACGGATCACCGCATTTCCCGGGAAACCCTGATCGCCCTTGGGACTGTCGAGCCGCAGGGTGATGGAATTTTCGGTATGGCGCTCCACTTTCCAGAAACGCAGATGGAAACAATCCGGTCCACTGTGCAGACTGTTGCGTCCTTCGTTGGCCCGCACACGGATTTTGGTATCACCCAGCGGGAAGGAGGCACCGCCGATGCGGTTGGCATTGCGGCCGACGGTGGCACCAAGGAAACCGCCGTTGCCGGTACGATAGCTTTCAGCATTATCAAAGCCCAGAACGACATCATCCACAATTCCATCGTGGTTAGGAACCAGCAAAGAAACAAGATGTGCACCGTAATCCGTAATTGTTGCAGTCAGCTTGCCACAAGATATGGTATACAGGAATGCTTCCTCACCAGAGTGTAATTTACCAAAAGAAGTTTTCATATTGTTACTCCTTTCACTTTTGTCAACAAAAGGGGATTTTTGGAAGTTGATTACTTCTGGATGATTATACTATATTCGCGTTACATTTTCAAATTATTTTTTGATTCATTTTCGGGGTTTTGAAACTTTTTTGTCGGTTGAACAGAAATTTTGAAAGTATCGAAAATGGAACTTTTTGCTGGTTACAAAATGACATACTATATTTTGTGTTTTGGTGTTGACAAAACCACAATATCTAGTATAATGAGTCTCGCACGAACTAGACTTCGCACGTAGGAGGAACCATTATGAAGATTATCAAAAGAAATGGTGCAGAAGCCCAATTCGATATTTCCAAGATTGAAATGGCCATTACCAAGGCCAATTTAGCAGCGGAAGAGAAATACCGCATGACCCCTCTGCAGATTCACCGCATCACCGAGCATGTGCTGATTGCTTGCGAGCAGATGGGCCGCAGCCCTGCCGTGGAAGAGATTCAGGACCTGGTGGAAAAGTCCATCATGGCCCACGGCGCCTTTGAAGTTGCCAAGGAGTATATCACTTACCGTTATATCCGCTCTTTGGCCCGTCAGTCCAATACGACTGACGACCGCATCCTGAGCCTGATTGAATCCAACAATGAGGAAGTCAAGCAGGAGAATGCCAACAAGAACCCTACCATCAATGCTGTCCAGCGTGACTACATGGCAGGCGAAGTATCCAAGGATATTACCAACCGCATTTTGCTGCCCAAGGAAATTGTGGATGCGCATAATCAGGGCATCATTCATTTCCATGACTCCGACTATTTTGCGCAGCATATGCATAACTGCGATCTGGTGAATCTGGATGACATGCTGCAGAATGGTACTGTCATTTCCGGCACCATGATCGAAAAGCCTCATTCTTTCTCCACTGCTTGCAACATTGCTACCCAGATCATTGCGCAGGTGGCCTCCAACCAGTACGGTGGACAGTCCATCTCCCTGACCCATCTGGCACCTTTTGTGCAGGTCAGCCGCGAGAAGATCCGCAAGACTGTGGAAAAGGAAATGGCGGTCTTTGGTGTTTCTGCTGACGAGCAGACCATCTCCAAGGTCGTTGAGGAACGTCTGCGCGATGAAGTCCGCCGTGGCGTTCAGACCATTCAGTATCAGGTGGTTACACTGATGACCACCAACGGTCAGGCTCCCTTCATCACCGTATTCATGTACCTGAATGAAGCACGGTCCGAGCAGGAGAAGAAGGACCTTGCTATGATCATTGAGGAGACCCTGCGTCAGCGCTACGAAGGCGTCAAGAATGAGAAGGGTGTCTGGATCACTCCTGCCTTCCCCAAGCTGATCTATGTGCTGGAAGAGGATAATGTCCGCGAAGGTACTCCTTACTGGTATCTGACCCGTCTGGCTGCAGAATGCACCGCAAAGCGTATGGTTCCGGACTATATTTCCGAGAAGAAGATGCTGGAGTTGAAGGGCGATGTCTATGTCTGCATGGGCTGCCGCAGCTTCCTGACCCCCGACCGCTTCACCGATGCCGGTGTGGGTAATATTGCCAACGCGGGCAACTACGAGGAAGGCAAGCATAAGTACTACGGCCGCTTCAATCAGGGTGTCGTGACCATCAATCTGCCTGATATCGCCCTGTCCTCCGGCCGGGATATGAATAAGTTCTGGGAAATCTTCTGGGAGCGTATGGAACTGTGCCACCGCGCCCTGATGTGCCGTCATGAGCGTCTGAAGGGAACCCTGTCCGATGCAGCACCCATTCTGTGGCAGTATGGCGCACTGGCAAGACTGCCCAAGGGCGAACCCATCGACAAGCTGCTTTACGGCGGTTATTCCACCATTTCTCTGGGTTATGCAGGCCTGTTTGAATGCGTCAAGTACATGACCGGCAAGTCCCATACCGATCCGGAAGCAACACCTTTTGCACTGCAGATCATGGATGCGCTGAACGAAGGCTGCAAGAAGTGGAAGGCAGCGTCCAACATTGACTTCTCCCTCTACGGCACACCGCTGGAATCCACTACCTACAAGTTTGCCAAGTGCCTGCAGAACCGCTTCGGCATTATCCCCGGTATCACCGATAAGAACTACATCACCAATTCCTACCACGTCCACGTGGGAGAGGAAATTGATGCCTTTACCAAGCTGAGCTTTGAAGCTCAGTTCCAGCATCTTTCTCCCGGCGGTGCCATTTCCTATGTGGAAGTGCCCAACATGCAGCAGAATATTGATGCAGTTCTGGAATTGATGCAGTTTATTTACGACAACATCATCTATGCGGAACTGAACACCAAGTCCGATTACTGCCAGTGTTGCGGTTTTGACGGCGAGATCGAGATTCAGGAAGACGACGGTAAGCTGGTCTGGAAGTGCCCCAACTGCGGCAATACTGACCAGAGCAAGATGAATGTTGCCCGCCGTACCTGTGGTTATATCGGTACCCAGTACTGGAATCAGGGCAGAACCCAGGAAATCAAGGACAGAGTCCTGCACCTGTAATTGAAAAACTTTGAGCGGCTCACTTGAGCCGCTCATTTTTTATGAAACTGAATCTTTTGAATCAGCCCGATGATCTGACCTGAAAGTACAACGGTCAGCAGGGAATAGGCGATCCGCTGCATCGGGATATAGCTGAGGGAAAGAAGCAGCACCGTCAAATCGGAAATCAGGTAAATCCGCTGGATGGGCAAGCGGAAAAGATGGCTGAAACTCATGGCCAGCGCATCATCACCTGCGGTAGCACCGCCTGCACGCACGCAAAGACCTGCGCCGATGCCGATGAACAGGGCGCCTGCGATGGCTGCAAGCAGGGGATAGAGGGCAATGTCCGGCCAGAGGGGCGGAAATTGCTCGAATAGACCGTAACTTGCAGAGTAGGCGCAGATAGACACGAGAGAATAGCCAATGAACTCCTTACCCAGCAACCGCCAGCCAATGACATAGCAGACAAGATTCAGAATCAAACTGCTGACAGCAGGGGAAATCTGAAACCAGTGCTGCAGCAGCAGTGTCAGCCCCAGCACACCACCCTCTGTCACATTTGACAGGGAATGGATGTTGTAGATGCCGATGGCCTGAATGACACTTCCGACCAGCAAAACCAGACAGTTGGACAGTTTTAACTTCAGAAGCATAGTCAGAACTCCTTGAGATAATAAATTCTGCGGGCAGCTTCTGCACCGGGTGCTTCCGGGGCACCTTCACAGAACAGACCGTACAAATCGCCGATTTGCCGCTCTTTGGCACCGTAATCCGACAGGTCAATTTCGCCTGCGTTCAGGAAGCTGCCGGTCTGGCGGGCAGCTTTCAGCGCCAGCCGCCCCCGGTCATTGAAGCCCAGTACGCGGACATAGGGAACGGGGGAGAGCATGTCCTGCAACGTAATGCCAAGGTACGCGCACATGATCATCCGATCGATACGGGTGCGGGTATAGCGCTTGGATTTTGTGGCGGCGATGATACCTTCCAGTGTGGCTTCGCTGCGGCAGGCATGCATGAACTTGCGCCAGAGGCCTTCACTGCCGTAGGGAAGCATTTCAAATTCTTCATCCCTCATGGTGCGCAGTTTCGAAAGAACTGCCCGCTCACCGGCTGCCATGGTGTGCAGCGGCGCGCCGGAGAAGATGCCATAAGCAGCTGCAGGCACAAGGGACTTAAAATCCCCCGATTCCAGCATCAGCTTTCGCACTGCGGTGGCGGAAGGATTTTCAAAATCAGCCTGCTCATCGTGATATCCGCCGCCCCGATGGATGGGCATGGGCTGCATCGCACAGCCTTGAGCAATAATGGCTTTGCAGTATTCCACTGCAAGAATGTTGTTGGGACTGCTGAGCAGTTCGGACGATAGTCCCATTTCCTCCAGGGCGGCCTGACGGGCAGCAGGGAAAGAGATTCCTTCTTCCAGATACTTACGCAGCAGAGGAGAGAACGCATCAGACAAAAGCGCAGAAGCTGTTTGCATCAAAAGCGATTCATCAGCATTTTCAGCACCGAAGCACAGATAATCACAGAAGGAGCCGAGGATACGCACACCGCCTGCGGCGAAGCCCTCAGCGGAAGAAAGCGCATAGCGGGCGGGGAGTTCCAGTACCAGATCGGCACCGCAGCGGATGGCTGCTTTGGCGCGCAGTGTTTTGTCGATGATGGCAGGAACACCACGCTGGACGAAGTTGCCGCTCATGAGGCAGACGATGACAGTGTCATCCCCAAGCTGGGTTCTGATTTGCTGAAATTGCTTCACATGACCCTTGTGCAGAGGATTATATTCACAGATGATTCCAACGATTTTCAAAAAACTCCCTCCTTTCGCAAAAATTTTCCATTCAGGGGTTGAGAAATTCATCAAAATCAAATATAATAGCCGTAGCTATGGCTATCATATCATATGTCCCCAAATTTAACAATATTTTTAGGAGGAGATTCCAATGAACATTCTTATCATCAATGCCGGCTCTTCTTCCCTGAAGTACCAGCTGATGGATCCCGAAACCGGTGTTGTGTCCGCTAAGGGCCTGTGCGAGCGTATCGGCATCGACGGCCGTCTGAACCACAATGCAAACGGCAACAAGGTCGTTAAGGACATCCCCATGCCCACCCACAGCGAAGCCATCGCAGCTACTCTGGAGATCCTGCAGGATCCCGTGGATGGCGTGATCAAGTCCGTTGCTGAGATCGATGCTGTCGGTCACCGCGTCCTGCACGGCGGCATGGAATTCTTTGATTCCTGCATTATCAATGACGAAGTCATCAAGGCTATCGAGAAGTGCATCCCCCTGGGCCCCCTGCATAACCCCGCTAACCTGATGGGCATCCGTGCCTGCCAGACTGTTATGCCCACCACTCCCCAGGTCGCTGTGTTCGATACCGCTTTCCACATGACCATGCCCGCAAAGGCATATCGTTACGCAATCCCCACTGAGTACTACACCAACGACTCCATCCGCCGCTACGGCTTCCACGGCACCAGCCACAAGTACGTTGCAAAGCGTACCGCTGAACTGGTTGGCAAGAAGGAGTTCAAGATGGTCAACTGCCATCTGGGTAATGGTTCTTCCATGTCCGCAGTTAAGGACGGCAAGTGCCAGGATACCACCATGGGCCTGTCTCCTCTGGCCGGTGTCCCCATGGGCACCCGTTCCGGCGACATTGATCCCTGTGTTGTCCAGTTCATCTGCAATAAGTACAACATGAGCGTGGACGACTGCCTGACCATGCTGAACAAGAAGTCCGGCGTGCTGGCTCTGTCCGGTGTCTCCTCCGACTTCCGTGATCTGGAGAACGGCGCTAACAACGGCGATGCCAACTGCGCACTGGCCCGTGACAAGTTCTGCTACGAGGTCGCCAAGTACGTCGGCGCTTACGCCGCTGCCATGAACGGCATCGATGTTCTGACCTTCACCGCCGGTGTGGGCGAGAACGACGCCGCTGTCCGTGCTGAGGTCTGCGAGTACCTGGGCTTCCTGGGTGTCAAGCTGGATCCCGAGCTGAATGCTCAGCGCGGCGAGCACAAGATCTCCGCCGAGGATTCCAAGGTGGAAGTGTGGATTGTGCCCACCAACGAAGAGCTGATGATCGCTCAGGACACCGCCAACCTGGTCAAGGCTGCCAAGTAATCATCCCAATTATAAAGAGCCGCCGCAGTAACGCGGCGGCTCTTCTTTTAAAGTGAGGTCATTGTATGCAAGCAGCTGCCCAGCGCTTTTTGCGCTATGTTTCCTTCGATACCCAATCCGACGAATCTTCGGAAACCTGTCCTTCCACCGCCAAGCAGAAGAAACTGGGCGCGGCGCTGGTGGAGGAAATGCGGGACATGGGCATTGCCGATGCCCGGATGGATGAAAACGGCTATGTCTATGGCACCATCCCCGGAGATCCGGCCCTTCCCACCATCGGCCTGATCGCCCACATGGACACCTCTCCCGATGCCTCCGGCGCCGATGTAAAAGCGAAGGTTGTGGAATGCAACGGCGGCGATGTGTGTCTGAACCCCGAAAAGGAGATCTGGCTCCGGGAGAAGGATTATCCCAGCCTGCGGCATCATCACGGCAAGCATCTCATTGTCACCGACGGCACCACGCTGCTGGGCGCGGACAACAAGGCCGGCGTGGCCGAGATCCTGGCGGCAGCGGAATTCCTTATGACTGCCCGGATGAACCACGCCACCTTAAAGATCGGCTTTACCCCCGACGAGGAGATCGGCCGGGGCGCGGATCTT
>JBGVFB010000086.1:0-48671 GCA_045120675.1 Faecousia sp.
GAAGCTGCCCTACGTGATCGGCCCTCGTCGTGACGGCGACCTGCCCGCTTTCTGGGCAGATGCCACGAAAGCGAAGGAACTGCTGGGTTGGGAAGCTACCCATAGTGTAGAAGATATGTGCCGCAGCGCATGGCTGTTTGCCAAGCAGGGTATGTAATTTCGCCCAATAATATATGAAGGATCCCCGCTGTGTCCATAATTGGCCACAGCGGGGACTTTTATGCTGTCCGCGGATTTGATGCATGTCGAAATGCGCTTTATATGTGTAGAAAAATTCCGCTGTTTTCAATGCGAAAACAGCGGAATTTGCTTTGTAAAAGTTTAAGGATTACTCTTCCCAGTTGTGCCACACGTTCTGCACATCGTCATCTTCTTCCATGATGTCGATGAGCTTTTCCATCAGCTTGACATGCTCTTCGTTATCCAGCTTCTGATAGTTCTGGGGAACCATTTCGATCTGGGCGGAAACGAAGGTGTACTTGGAGAGATTTTCAACAACAGAGTTAAAATCATCGGGCAGGGTGTAGATGGTGAAGACATCGCCGTCAGCCTCGAAATCGTCAGCGCCGGCTTCCATGGCATCCATCATGACTTCTTCTTCGTCATAATCGCCCTCTTCGTTGTCGATGACCAGAACACCCTTCTTATCGAAGGACCAGGAAACGCAGCCGGAAGCACCCAGATTGCCGCCGAACTTGTCGAAGTGGTGACGCATGGAGCCTGCGGTACGGTTGCGGTTGTCGGTCATGGTTTCCACGATGACAGCAACACCGCCGGGGCCGTAGCCTTCGTAGGTGATGGATTCGTAGTTATCGCCGCCGCCGGCACCGGATGCCTTTTCAAGGCAGCGCTTGATGTTGTCGTTGGGCATGTTGGCGGCCTTGGCCTTGGTGATGACGGTTGCCAGACGGGAGTTGTTAGCGGGATCGGTGATGCCGCCGCCTTCCTTAACTGCCACGATCAGTTCCTTTGCGATCTTGGTAAAAGCGGCAGCACGCTTGGCGTCCTGCGCGCCCTTGGTTTTCTGAATGTTATGCCATTTGGAATGTCCGGACATATATTTTTCTTCCCTTCAAGGTAGTATTTCAAAATTCCTATCTATTTTAGCACTGAGAACGCCAAAAATCAATAGTATTTCATGCAATCTGTGTGTGTTTTGGAGATTTTAACCTGAATTTCCGGAAATGCGGCGGCGATTTTGTCAGCCAGAACGGCCACCACAGGATTTTCGGTATGGAAATGGCCGGCATCGATCAGATTGATGCCGAGGTCCTGTGCGTCCCAGAACTGGTTGTACTTGATATCGGCGGTGACGAAGGTATCGCAGCCGGCAGCCTTTACTTCCAGTATGCCGCTGGCACAGCTGCCGCCACCCACGGCCACCTTGCGGACCGGTTTGCCGCCATCAACATAGCGCAGGCCATCACAGTCCAGCTGCTCCTTGACCGTGGCTAGGAAGTTTTCCAGCGGCTGCGCAGCCACATCGCCGCAGCGCATGAGGCCAATGCCATTTTGGGGATTGACAATTTCCACATTTTCAAGACCCAGTTTGGCCGCCAGCACATCGTTGACACCACCGGGGGCTTGATCCAGATTGGTGTGGGCATTGATGTGGGCGATGCCGTTTTCAATCAGAAACAGGGTGCTGCGTCCCTGCGCATTTGCGTCGGTGATGAAGCCCGGCTTCCAGATCAGCGCATGGTGGGTCACCAGCAGGTCAGCGCCGATTTCCTTGGCTTCCCGGCAGACGTGTGGGAAGGGGTCCAGGGCCACAAGGATTTTTGTGACCGGACGATCCATATGGCCGCAGTTGAGGCCAACATTGTCCCAGTCCTCTTTCATATAAGGCGGCGCGACAGTTTCTACAAATTTCAAAATATCAGCGACGGTTGCCATAGATGCGTTCCTCCATATTGATGAGATCGGAAAGAATGGTTTCGTAAATGGGCAGTTGGTCGTCTCCGGAACGTTTCATGCCGAAAATGGTCAGCTCAATGCCGTGCTTCACCCGCTCATAGTATTCCGGCAGCAGGGGATGGTTGTCCTCCAGAAGCTGCGGGGTAATGTAGGTTTCTGTGGGGGTGATGCCGTGACCGGGGTCGTAGACCACCTCCATAATGGTGTATACGAACTTGCCATCCTTGGCCAATGTCTCTCGGTTGATGCGGAAGCCTTCGTCATAGAGCCACTGGCGCAGTTCGGGCCGCTTGCTCTGACACTGAAGAATCAGACGGTACTTCGGGTCCTTCAGCCATTCGCTGCTGTTATGGATGATGGACATCATGGTGTCCGCGCCCATGCCGGCACAGACCATGCAGTCAAAATCCCGGGGGATGTTCTGTACACCATCGGTCAGGAAAAACTCAATTTTATTGGCAACACCGTATTTTCTCGCGTTGCGCTGCGCGCTTTGCAGAGGACCTTCGTTGACATCGGAGGCGATGCAGGAGTTTGCAATGCCGCCGGTCAGCAGGTGGATGGAAAGATAACCGTGGTCACAGCCGACATCGGCAACACGGTCACCTTTCTTTACAAAAGCGGCACAGGCCAGCAGCCTGTCAGAAATGGGAAGTTTCATAGTAATCTCTCCAGAATAAAAGGAATGCCATCCCGGCGTAATCCGGGATGGCATAGCCGGTTTTTTACTTTTCAGCTTCGGATGCTTCGTAAGCTTCCAGGAAGTGGTTCAGCTGAGCCAGGAAAGAGTCGCACTCAATGCCGTGGACCATGCAGGCTTCCTCGACAGTCTCACCGCGGGAAGAGGGGCAGCCCAGGCAATGCATGCCGATGGCGAAGAACAGGGGGGCAGCCTGAGGAGCAATATCCAGAACATCGCCGATGATGGTATTCTTTTCAATTTTGACAGCCATGATAATATGACCTCCTATGCACAAATTCAACTTATTATAACCGCATTCGCCGGAAAATACAAGAGGGAGTTGCATAATTTATTAAGAAACTCTTGGAGAATGCGGCAGATGATTGATTTTCTGCTGCGAAAATGATACACTACACCTGAAAAAGAGGTGTGTTATGAAAGTCCAATCTCAAAATCATTCGAAAGTACATAGGATTGCAGCATCGTGCATCCGGCATCTTTTGATTGCATGGCTGGCGGCGGCCACGACAGAATGGCTGCTGCTTCCGGTGGAACTGAAAACCATGACCGGACTCAAAGGCCTGAGTGCGATGTCGCTGCCCAGACTTTTGATCGTAACAGGCATTGTGCTGGTGATGCTGGAGGCGATTTCCCGTCTGCTGCCGCGCAGTGCGGAACGCTGGATGATGGCGGGGCTGTTTGCGGTTTTGGCCGCAACTACCGTAGCCCACTCTTTCACGTGGCCACTGTTGCTTGCCTGCGGACTGGTTTTTGCGATGCTGGTTATTTTTGCCTGCGAGGGCTGGAATAACAGCCCGCTGCCGAAGGCCGATGCGCAGAAATCACCGATCGCAGCCGGTTTGACAGCGATGCTGGCAGTCGGTTTCTTTCTGCTGGTCAGCGCGTGGACGGTGGGCCGTGTTTACAGCTTCTCTACGCCCACCTATGACTTCGGCATTTTTGCCCAGATGTTCCACTCTATGAAGACCACGGGCCTGCCCATTACCACGGTGGAGCGGGACGGCGCGCTGTCCCATTTTGCGGTTCATGTATCGCCGATCTATTATTTGCTGCTGCCCTTTTACATGATCGCTCCCCAGCCTGCAACGCTGCAGGTTTTGCAGGCGGCGGTATTGGCATCGGCAGTGATTCCGTTGTATCTGATTGGCAAGCATCACGGCCTGCCGTCATTGATGCGGACGGCGCTGTGCGCCTTGCTGCTGCTGTATCCTGCCTATGCCGGCGGTACCAGCTACGACATCCACGAGAATGCCTTCCTGACACCGTTGATTCTCTGGCTGTTCTACGGCCTTGACCGCAGGAGCATCCCGCTAACGGCTGTTTTTGCTGCTTTGACGGTGATGGTGAAGGAAGATGCGGCGGTTTATGTTGCGGTCATAGCCCTGTGGCAGCTGCTGAAGGGAATTTTGAGTAAAGGAAGAAAATGGGAACTGGCTGCCGGTATTGCATTGCTGGTTTCTGCGCTTGTGTACTTTTTTGCAGTGACGGCATATCTGTCAAACAGCGGTGACGGTGTTATGACCTACCGCTATAATAACTTCATCTATGATGGCTCGTCATCCCTGCTGACTGTCGTGAAAGCAGTGCTGCTCAGCCCTATGAAGGCAGTTTTTGAATGCGTAGATAAGGAAAAACTGGAATTCATCGGCCTGACGCTGCTGCCGCTGACAGGACTCCCGCTGCTGACCCGACGGTATGAGCGGCTGGTGCTGCTGATTCCCTATATCCTTGTCAACCTCATGAGCGACTATCGGTATCAGCACGATATTTTCTTCCAGTATACCTACGGTTCCACCGCCTGCCTGTTCTATCTGGTGGCGGTGAATCTGGCTGATATGAAAAAGCAGGGCGTGCGTGTTGCGGCATTGGGTCTGGCGCTGTGCATCAGTGTCAGCTGCTTCGGGGCGAAGATTATGCCGAAGGCCTTGCAGTATCCAAAACAGTGCAAAACCTATCAGTCTTATTATGATAAGCTGCGCGATGTGCTGGACACCGTACCGGAAGGAGCTTCTGTTGCGGCAACAACCTTCTACACTACCTATCTTTCCCGGCGCGATACGCTCTATGATGTGCGCTATGCATCCGAGGAGCATATTTTCAGCTGTGAGTATATGGCACTGAGTGTGACGGATAAAAACAGCTACAAGCCCTATGCCGTAAACGGCGAGCAGGGCTATGAGAATTTCCGTGATTTGGTGCTGGAAGAAGGCTACGTGAAGATTGCAGAATACCCGGGCAGACTGGAAATTTATCAGAAACAGTAATAAAAAACCCTGACGCATTGCGTCAGGGTTTTTGCAGCTTGTCAAAAAACTTCCCATATGCCCCCGTTTTCTGTATAATAAAGGAAACGGGGGTGTTTTCATGGAACAGTGGAGAAAAGATGCACGGAAAGAACCAATCATCATCGATATCGATTCGTTGGTTCCGGCAGACCATCTGCTGCGGAAGATTGAAAAAGTTATGGATTATGAGTGGCTGTATGAGCAGTTAGATCCGTACTACTGCCATAACAACGGCAGACCAGGTACAGATCCGGTTGTGCTAATCAAGATGGTGCTTATTCAGCACCTGTTTGGCATTCCCTCTCTGCGGCAGACACACCGGGAGATTCAGGTGAATCTTGCATATCGTTGGTTTCTAGGATATGGGTTATTGGATGACATCCCTCATTTTGCCACGGTGAGCTATGCCTTCTGCAAGCGTTTTCCGGATGAACTGACAACAGAAATTTTTGAGCATATTCTTAACAAGGCATTGAATAACCGGATGGTTGACCCCAGTACCATTTTCATTGACGGCACACACATCAAGGCCAGTGCCAACAAGAAGAAGTACCAGAAGGAACAGGTTAAGAAGGCCGCAAAGGTATACTCCGGTCAGCTGCGCCGTGAAGTGAACGCAGAACGGGAGAAGCTGGGAAAGAAGCCCATTGAAGAAGACCGTGATGACGATGATCCTAAACCTCCCACCGGCGGCGGAACCACAGAAAAGACAGTTTCTACCACAGATCCGGACAGTGGAATGTTTGTAAAAGGAGAACACGAGCGGCAGTTTGCCTATGAAGCTCATACAGCCTGCGACAGCAGAGGATTTGTACTGGGTGTAGAAGTAACTGCCGGAAATGTTCATGACAGTGTAGCATGGGACAAGGTATATGACGATGTAACTCGCAAACATAATGTACAGTTCGTAACAATGGATGCCGGATATAAGACTCCGTGGATTGCAAAGAAAGCTCTGGATGACGGGAAAATCCCGATTCTGCCCTATACAAGATATAAAGGAAACAAGGAAGGCTATAAACCCTGGGATTATACTTATGACCCAGTGACAGACAGTTTTATTTGTCCACATCACGAAGTGTTGAGGCACACTACCACAGACCGGGACGGCAAGCGGACGTACAGAAGCACTCCGGAGAAATGCAGGAACTGCCCCAGCAGAGCAAGATGCGGAGCCAATGAAAAGGGGCAGAAAGTATTCACAACCCACATTTGGCAGGAGTACCTGGATCTGGTAGAGCAGATCCGAAAGACGGAGCGTGCAAAGAAAATCTATGCACAGCGCAAAGAGACGATTGAGCGTGTCTTTGCGGATGCGAAAGAGAAGCACGCCATGAGATATACACAGCACAGAGGCTTGGCCGCAGTCACGAGATGGGTCAGGCTTAAATACGCTGCCATGAACCTGAAAAAACTGGCAAATTGGAGTTGGAACAACTCCATTGTTACTCAAATCTTGCTTATATTTACACTAAATATGACAACACCCCTGTTTTCGCTTAATGAAAACAGGGGTTCTTTGACAGACTGAAAAAACCCTGACGCATTGCGTCAGGGTTTTTGTGTTGTATCTTACTTCTTAGCCTTGGGCTTGCGGATCTTGTTCAGCTGATCGTTGATCTTCAGCAGTTCTTCCTTGGTGAAGTTGACATTTGCCATACTCATCAGAGAAGTCAGGCGCAGCACGGTGAAGCCGCCCAGCATCTGGCCCATACCCTTGATGGACTTCAGGTCGACGTTGAAGCCGCCCTTCTTCTCGCCGTTCTCGTCGGGCTTCTTGTTGGCATCCATCTTCTTCTTCATGGTCAGCATCATGGTACCCAGCCAGATCTTACCGCCGAGGGTTGCCATGATGTCGCTCATCTTGTCGTTCAGGTTGAAGTAGCCTTCCTTCTCGGTGATATCGAACCAGTTCAGGATGGCTCCGACTTCCTTCATGCGGTATTCTTCGTTGAAGGTATCGACCTTGCGGATGAAGCTTTCGTCGGTCAGCTCGCCTGCCTTGGCAACCAGAGTGGTTTCACCGCTGTTCGGAACATCGAAGTAGAAGAAGTGGTCGGGAGCTTCCTTCACACCAAGGGATTCGCCGTTGGCGAACAGCTCCACAGCGGGCTGGTTGGAGTAGACGGTAACCTTGGTCACATCTTCCACACGGTCGA
Organism: Faecousia sp.; assembly: GCA_045120675.1. Lineage (GTDB taxonomy): Bacteria > Bacillota > Clostridia > Oscillospirales > Oscillospiraceae > Faecousia. The sequence goes on from JBGVFB010000086.1 coordinate 7,065, forward strand.
TGTAACGCTTGCCGCAGATGTGAACCATGGGTTCGGGATTCAGCCATGCCTTGTAAGCATAGAAGGCATCCTTCTTATACTTGCGGTCGAAGGTCATCAGACCCTTGTGGTTCTGGCCGTTCTCGCCGCCCTCGGCACGGGCATCAGCACCGAAGTCGAACATATTCCACACATGGGTTGCCCACATGAACTTACGGGTGAACAGCTGCTTGATCAGCTCTTCGTGGTAGAATGCCTGATATTCCTCGGTGTAGTCGCCCTGGGTGGGATTGGAGGTGTGCCAGTTCAGGGCTTCGCAGCCGTACTCGGAACAGCCGATGGGCTGGTTGGGATACTTCTTGTGGAACTCGTCGAACCAGGGACCGTTCATGGTGGTATCGCCGCCGTACCAGCCGAAGTAGTGGTTGTAGGAAACGGTATCGGGGATGCGGACGTAAGCATCGTCCATGGAACACATGGAAACGACAGCCATGGTGGTCAGACGGGTCTTGTCCATCTCGTGGCACATATCGTTCAGGATATTGTGATTTTCCAGCAGGTCGGGAGTTGCACCGGCGATGGAGATCTCGTTGGACAGACCCCAGACGACGATGGAGGGGTGGTTGTAGTTCTGAACGATCAGCTCGGTCATCTGGGAGATGGTGTTCTCGCGGCCGGTGGGCATATGGTTGGAGATGTAGGGAATCTCGGCCCAGATAACCAGACCCTTCTCGTCACACAGGTCATAGAAGTACTGGTCGTGTTGGTAATGGGCAAGGCGGATGGTGGTGCAGCCCACTTCACAGATCAGGTCGATGTCCTCTTCGTGATGCTCAGGAAGCAGAGCATTGCCCAGACCCCAACGGTCCTGATGGCGGGAAACACCGCGCAGGGGATACTCTTCGCCGTTCAGGATGAAGCCGTTTTCGGGATCAATCTTGTAGCTGCGGCAGCCGAAGCGGGTGGAAACGGTATCCAGAATCTCTTCACCCTCAACCAGCTCTGCCTTGACGGAGTACAGGTAGGGATCCTTGCGGCCGTGCCACAGATGGGCATTCTTGATGCGGAAGATAACCTTCTTGTCAGCAGTATCCTTGGTGCCCAGAACCTTGCCTTCCTTGTTCATCAGGGTGTAGCGGATGAGCTGGCCTTCCTTGGCATTGGTGAGGAACACTTCCACTTCGGTCTTGGCATCCTTCTCTTCCATGACGGGAGTGACCTTGATGCCGGGAGTGCCAAAGTAGTCCAGATCAAAGTGAGACTCGGGAACGGCAATGATGTTGACGTTACGATACAGACCACCGTAGAAGGTGAAGTCTGCCATCTGAGGATAGACACGGTCATTGGCAGCGTTATCAACAGCGATCACCAGCAGGTTCTCGTCGGCCATCGTTTCGGTCAGGTCTACGCGCCAGGTGGAGTAACCGCCGTCGTGGTGAGCCAAATGCTGGCCGTTCAGATAAACGTCAGCAGAGGAGTTGGCGCCCTGAATTTCCAGATAGTAGCGCTGTGCCTCGGGCAGATCTGCCTTGGCGATGGACTTTGCGTAGTAAGCAGTGCCGCGCCAGTAGTCGTTGCCGCCGTCCTGACCGTCCACAGCATTCCAGCAGTGGGGGACATTGACAGCTTCCCAGTCGGTGCACAGCTCAGCAGGGACTGCGGTTGCTTCCTTGGAGAAGAACCAGTTGTTATTGATGCTTACGATATTTCTCACGATTGATAGACCTCCATATTGTTGAATTGGGGGAAAACTTATGTATTTTACATCAGCGGGGCCACCACTTTTAAAATGGCGCCCAGCAGACGGCAGGGAAGAGATTGCTTTTTGACATCGTCAGGTGTTACAAGTTGAGATTTCAAGAAAGTATCCTCGAAATCGTCTTTGATATCGACCAATGCCGGGATTTTGTAAAGATATGCGGCGCACTCATAGTGCAGGTACAAACTGCGGTAATCCAGATTGATGCTGCCCACGGTGCCGCAGATATCATCACTGAGGAAAACCTTGGCATGGACAAAACCGGGGGTGTATTCATAAATTTTCACACCGGCATTTGTCAGCTCTCGGTAGTGACTTTTGGCCAGAGCGAAAGCGGTTTTCTTATCAGGAATGTGCGGCAGCACAATGCGCACATCCACACCCCGCTTGGCAGCGAACTGCAGCGCATTGGACATTTCGCTGTCCAGAATCAGATAGGGTGTCATGATATAGACATACCGTTTGGCCTGATTCAGAATGTGCAGATAGACCTGCTTGGCCACACGTTCCTTACTTGCCGGGTTTTCGCCATAAGGAATTACAACGCCGGGAGCGTAAACCGCAGATGCTGTTTGCAGATACGGCGCGTAGATTCGCTCCCGTTCTGTGGCATTCCACATCTGCAGAAACATCAGTGTAAAGCCCTTGGCGGCTTCGCCGTGAACCATGACAGCGGTATCCTTCCAGTGGCCGAATACTTCTTCCTGATTGATGTAGCGGTCCTGTAGATTGATGCCGCCGGTAAATGCGGTGTGTCCGTCAATGACGGCAATTTTGCGGTGGTCGCGGTTGTTATAGTGGGTGGAGACGAAGGGTCTGACGGGGGAGAACATTTTGCATTGGATACCCAACTGCTCCAGCTGTCGGGGATAGTCGTAGGGCAGGTTGGTGAAAGCGTTCATACCGTCGTAGAGAACACGGATTTCCACACCCTCTTTGGCCTTGCGGCTGAGGACCTCCAGAATGCTGCCCCACATGTGTCCGGGATACACAATAAAATATTCCAGAAAGATAAATTTTTCTGCCTGTTCCATCCGGCGGAGCATTTCTGCGAATTTATCTTCACCCAGCGGAAAATACCGGACATCTGTATGGATGTAAGACGGTGCGTTGGCATGTTGCTGCAAGTACTGCGCCAGTGCGGCAGTGGAAGGATCTTCCCGGGTCAGTTCCTGAATTGCGTCAGGAGAATCCGTCATATAGGCCAGACTGGCATCAATGCTGCTTTGCACCATACGTCGATGGATGCGGCTGCCCAGATCCAGACGGAAAAAGGTGTACAATACGATTCCCAGCAGCGGCAGTACAGCCACAATCATGCACCACGACAGCTTAAAAGCGGGATCATCATCGGTATTGAGTATGATCACCATCATCACCGCAGTGACAGCAACGATACCGCCGAAAACCAGTGTAATGCCTTCGAACAGTTCGAACAGCAGCGAGAAAAGCAGGAAGAAATTCAGTAAAAGCATCAGCAGCATGATAATGGTGCGGCTGAAGACGATATGAAACAAGCTTCGCTTGCTTTGCTGCAGTAATTTTTCTTCTGTATTCTTTCGGATATGATCCGCCATGATGGACACTCCTTTCCAATATTACATTCTATTTTAATGCATTTTTTACCATGGCACATAAACAGTTTGTAAACTTTTGAAAAGGGGCGTAAAAAGTCTTGCAGAAGAAAAGCACCGCCAGAAAGGGACGGTGCTTTTCGGATATCATAAGAGAATCAGCGCTGGATACGGCCGGAGCCGTCGCCGCCTGCCAGCTTCTCAACTTCAGCGACAGTGACCATGTTGTAGTCGCCGCCGATGGAGTGCTTCAGTGCGGAAGCAGCAACTGCGAACTCAACAGCTTCCTGCGTGGACTTGCCGCTCAGCAGGGAGTAGATCAGACCGCCGCCGAAAGTGAATTCAACACTCTGAGCCTGAACGATACGCTCATAGTTGAAGGGCTGCAGGCGCAGCATCAGTTCGCCAAAGGTAACAATTCTTGCCATGATACACGATCCTCTCAAAAAAATAAAAAAATTATAGAGATCTCATGATTGGATAAGAAGCCCTACTATACAACAATATTATACCAAAGGGATACGTTTTTTGTCAATAGCATGTAATTGAAAAGAGAAAAATGCGACAGTTTTGGGCGAAAATGCCGAAAAAAGAGAAGCTGTATTGAAAAAACTTCTCCGCGGCGAAAAAATGCAGTTGTGAATTTATGCATTGACATTCTGAATACCGAGTGATATAGTTAGACAATCAAGAAATCCACCGTGCGCGCACAAAGTTCTGTGGGTTGAAAACAAAGGAGAGAAAAGATATGAAGAGAATGATCGCCATGACTTTGGCACTGATGCTGCTGCTTGGCCTGACCGCTTGCGGCGGCGCTGCACCTGCTGATGATGGAAAGTATACCATCGGCATCTGCCAGCTGGTGACCCATGATGCACTGGATGCTGCGACCAAGGGCTTCCAGGATGCTGTCATCGCAGGTCTCGGTGAAGAGAACGTGACCTTCGACCTGCAGAATGCAGCAGGCGACTCCAATACCTGCGCTTCTATTGCAAATGCATTTGTGGCTGCGGAAGTAGATCTGATCATGGCCAACGCAACACCTGCCCTGCAGAATGCACAGGCAGCAACGGCTGATATTCCGATCCTCGGCACCTCCGTTACCGAGTACGGTGTGGCTCTGGATATTAAGGACTTTACAGGTACTGTCGGCGGTAATGTTTCCGGTACTTCCGATCTGGCTCCTCTGGATGAGCAGGCTGCCATGCTGCAGGAGTGGTTCCCCGATGCCAAGAATGTTGGCCTGCTGTACTGCTCCGCAGAAGCCAACTCCAAGTATCAGGTGGACACCATCAAGGCACTGCTGGAAGGCAAGGGCTACACCTGCCAGATGTTTGCATTTGCTGATTCCAACGATATGCCCGCTGTTACCAATGCAGCCTGCGAATTCTCCGATGTGATTTACGTACCTACCGATAATGCAGTTGCATCCAGCACCGATATCATCGACGGCATCTGCCGTCCTGCCGGTGTCCCCATCATTGCCGGTGAAGAGGGCATCTGCGCCGGTTGTGGTGTCGCAACATTGTCCATCAGCTATTATGATCTGGGCTACAAGACCGGTGAGATGGCTGTGCAGATCCTGAAGGGCGAGGCTGACATCGCCACCATGGAAATCGCCTATGCACCTGCAACTCCCAAATACAATGCAGAAATCTGCACTGATCTGGGTCTGACTGCTCCCGAGGGCTACGCTGCCATCGGCTGATTCCCCTGAAAATGCAATGCCGGGGGTGCCAAAAAATCGGCACCCCCGGTCGTACTGTGTAAGGTGGCGGCGTGTCGGGTGCTTCAAGACTGAAGGAACAGGCAGGCCGCTGTACTGCACTTGATACTATTTCGTATGATCGCGGAGGAACTTTTTATGACAAGCTTTATTAACGCATTGCCCGGTGCTGTTTCACAGGGCCTCATCTGGGGCATCATGGCCATCGGTCTTTATATTACTTACAGAGTGCTGGAAGTATCTGACCTGACGGTGGACGGTTCTTTTTGCACCGGCGGCTGTGCCTGCGTGATGCTGATGATTGCCGGCTGTAATGTTTGGGTGGCCATGCTGGGAGCCTTCCTTGCCGGCATGCTGACGGGTTTTGTTACCGGCTTTTTCCACACTAAGTGCGGTATTCCCGCAATTCTCGCCGGTATTCTGACGCAGTTGGGTCTGTGGTCGGTAAATCTGGCGATTCTTGGCATGAAGGCGAACCAGGGCCTCAATGTCAACAACTACGACCTGCTGGTTTCCCTGCGCTATCTGCAGGAGGTCAACAAGGGCACCCGTCCCTTCTGGGATCATCCGATTTTCGTGGTTGGTATGGTTACCATCGGTGTCATTGCGATTCTGTACTGGTTCTTCGGCACGGAATTGGGCGCATCCATCCGCGCCACCGGTGCAAACCAGAATATGGCCCGCGCGCAGGGCATCAACACCAGCCGGAATGTGGTTCTTGGCCTGGTGGTTGCCAACGGTCTGGTGGCCCTGTCCGGCGCATTGCTGAGTCAGTATAACTCCTATGCGGAAATCAACATGGGTCGCGGTGCCATTGTCATTGGCCTTGCTGCCATCATCATCGGCGAATCCATTTTCAGCAATATCTTCCGGAATTTTGCCCTGAAGCTCCTGTCTGTCAGCTTTGGTGCCATTATTTATTACATCGTCATTCAGTTCGTTATCAGTGTTCTAAAGATCGATTCCAATTATCTGAAGCTGCTGTCCGCAGCCATCGTGGCTGTGTTCCTGGCAATTCCTTACTGGAAGAAGCAGTATTTCCATGCAGGTACCGGAAAGGAGAAGCACCATGCTTAAGATTGAAAATGTTTGTAAAACCTTCAATACCGGAACGGTCAATGAAAAGAAAGCCCTGAAGGGATTGAACCTGCATCTGAAGCCCGGTGAGTTCGTTACTGTGATCGGCGGCAACGGCGCGGGCAAGTCCACCATGCTGAACAGTGTTGCCGGTGTATTCGGTGTGGAATCCGGCAAGATTCTGATTGACGGCACCGATGTGACCCACCTGCCCGAGTATAAGCGGGCAAAATTCATCGGCCGTGTGTTTCAGGATCCCATGATGGGTACCGCAGCCACCATGCAGATTGAAGAGAATCTGGCGCTGGCTGCCCGACGCGGCAAACCCCGTACCCTGCGCAGCGGCATCACCAATAAGGAACGCGAGTATTACAAGGAACAGCTGAAGATTCTGGATCTGGGTCTGGAGGATCGCATGACTGCAAAGGTTGGTCTGCTATCTGGCGGCCAGCGTCAGGCGCTGACATTGCTGATGGCAACGCTGCAGAAGCCGAAGCTGCTGCTTCTGGACGAGCATACCGCTGCCCTTGACCCCAAGACCGCATCCAAGGTTCTGGAAGCCACCGAAAAGATCGTCAGCAAGGATAACCTGACTACCATGATGATCACCCACAATATGCGCGATGCCATCCAGTATGGCAACCGCCTGATCATGATGTATGACGGTCATATTGTGGTTGATATTTCCGGTGAGGAGAAGAAGAATCTGACCGTGGAGCAGCTGCTGAACCTGTTCAGTCAGGCCAGCGGCTCCGATGAAGTGGACGATAAGCTGGTTCTGGGATAATTGAAAAAGTGAAAGCCAAGCTGCAGCTTGGCTTTTATCGTTTTTGTTATACCGTTATTTCGATTTGATTCCCCTCAATACCAATGATGCAACTCTCATAATATCCGTCGCCGGTTGTTCGGGGTCCGCTAACAACATCATAACCATCATGCTTCAATATTTCTGTGAGCGCATCAACAGCTGCCTTGCTGCCAAGGCTGAAAGCAATATGGGCATAGCCTGTGCGTGCCAATGTCTTTTCACGATCCTCCATTACGGGCTTGTTCATGATTTCCAGAAGGGCACCGTCATCAAAGCTTAAAAAGTAGGAGCGGAAATCCGTTGTTTGATTATGGTACCCCTCGTTGGATTTTGCATGGAAATATCTGACGAAGAAATCTCTGGCTGCATCCAAGTCATTGACAAACATTGCGATGTGTACGATACGCATGATTACCCTCCGGAAAAAAGTTTTGCGAATTGTTAGTTTCATATTAGCACAGAAAAGGGAAAGATACAAGCGGGTACAGGACTGCTGCAAAATAAACGGCCACCGGATTTCCGGTGGCCGTTTGATGTATATTGGGTATTATTCGCCCTTTGCAGCCTTGCGTGCCTCGATGCACAGCTGGGTGATCTTCTCCCAGTTGCCGGCTGCGATGTCAGCCTTGGGGCAGACCCAGGAACCGCCGACAGCATGGATGAAGGGAGCATCGATGTACTCCTTGATGTTGGCTGCGTTGACACCGCCGGTGGGCAGGAACTTCAGGCCAACGAAGGGAGCGGACAGGTTCTTCATGGCATTCAGACCGCCGTAAACGTTGGCGGGGAAGAACTTGACCATCTTCAGGCCGTGCTTCAGTGCGCCCATGATCTCGGTGGGAGTGACACAGCCGGGAGCAACGGCGATGCCGTTTTCCACACACCAGCCAACGACTTCATCGGAGAAGCCGGGGGAAACGATGAACTTAGCACCCATTTCCACAGCCAGCTTGGCCTGCTCCACATTGACGATGGTGCCGGCGCCGACCAGAACGTCGGGGCAGTTCTCAGCAACAGCTTTGATGCACTCGGGAGCGCAGGCAGTGCGGAAGGTGATCTCCATGGTATCAACACCGCCGGCAGCCATGGCCTTTGCGGTGGGCACTGCGTCCTCAACCTTGTCCAGCACAACAACGGGGACAACGACGGAAGCAGCCAGTCTTTCCATAACAGTCATTGTATTTTCCTCCTGTTTACGTCTGATTAACGAGCGGAAACGTACTTGTGCAGGGTCTTGCGGACAGCACCGGGACCTGCGTACAGCTCAGCGACCATGCCTTCGATCTTCTCGCCCAGGCCGATTGCATACAGATCAACACCGAAGACATCGGTACGGGAGTACAGAGCCTTCAGGCAGCTAAAGTCCTGCTCGCCTTCCTTGACTTCCAGACCTGCAACGGTCTGCTGCAGCTCGGCCAGCAGAGGATCGGGAGAGGGAGCGAATGCATTGCCTGCATCATCGATACCCTTCAGGTAACGGGCATAACCAGCCAGAACCAGAGGAATCAGAACCAGATTGTCCTTGTCCAGACCGCGCTCGTCGTACTTCTTCAGGGTCTCGCCGAAGCGGATGGCCAGCTTCTGGGAGGTGTCCATAGCAATACGCTGGGGAGCGTCGGGCATGAAGGGGTTGGGCAGACGGCGGTTCAGAACAGCACCGATGAACTCGTAGGGGTTCAGAACACCGGGATCGGTGACAACGGGCATAGCCTCGATGTAGCCGATCTTCTGGATGAAGCTGCGGATATCCTCATCCTTCATCTCAGCGGAGATCAGATCGTAGCCCAGCATGCAGCCGTAGATGGACATAGCGGTATGCAGGGGATTCAGACAGGTGGTGACCTTCATGGTCTCGACCTTGTCAACGGTCTCGCGAGTGGTGTACAGCACACCGCCCAGATCCAGGGGAGGACGGCCGTTGGTGTAGTTGTCTTCGATGACCAGATACTGGGTTTCCTCAGCATTGACGAAGGGAGCGGTGAAGCTGTGGCGGTCGGTTTCGATGGTGTAGTTATCCTCGAAGCCGTCAGCTGCCAGCATTTCCTGAACCAGGCTGTGGGGACGGGGAGTGATCTTGTCGATCATAGCCCAGGGGAAGGTGACCTTGGTCTCATCCTGAACATAAGCTGCGAACTCAGCGGGAACCAGACCGTCAGCAACCCACTTGTTGACGTAGGTCATGACACCGGCCTTGACCTTGTCGCCGTTGTGAGAGCAGTTATCCATACTCTGGATGGTCAGAGGCAGAGCACCTGCCTTGAAACGCTCGAACAGCAGAGCTGCAACCTTGCCCATTGCCAGAACGGGAGTCAGGCCGCGCTCCAGATCGTGAGGAGCAACACCGTAACCCTTCTCGGTGATGGTGAAGGAAATCATCTGCAGGGAGGGCTTGCGGAAAATCTCAACCAGACGTGCCCAGTCTTCGAACTGGTAGTCAGCCTTCAGGCTTTCCACCACAGAGCCGATGACCTTCTTCTCGATGTCGCCGGTGGACTTCAGGCTAACCAGCAGGGACAGGTTGCCGTAGGGAGCGTAAGCCTTGTCAATGATTTCGTAGTCGAAGGTTTCGGCAACGACGATACCGCGGTCATACTTGCCGGAGTTCAGAACCTCATTCAGAACAGCAGCGGTGAATGCACGGAAAATGTTACCGGCACCGAAGTGAACCCAGGTGGGCTCCTCGTAGGTCTTGGCGGCGACTGCCTTGATGTCATACTTGGGCAGTTCGTAACCCTTGGCTTCCCACTCCTGAGGATTGTAGGAGCCATTCAGGATATCAGTCAGTTTCATTTGGATATTTACTCCTTTATCAGTTTCAGATCAGGTAATTACAGCGTGGTCTTCTTGCCTTCCAGCTTGTCCAGCATATCCCAGACACCCAGCATGTACATGATGCCCAGAGCGCGGTCGTACAGGCCGTAGCCGGGACGGACAGTGCCGGGACCCTCACCCCACAGGTGACGGCCGTGGTCGGGACGGATGTAGCCTTCGTAACCGCAGTCGTGGTAAGCCTTCAGGATTTCCAGAATGCCGGTATTGCCGTCGCAGTCACGGTGGGAAGCTTCGGAGAAGTCACCGTTTTCGAAGTGCTTGACGTTACGGATGTGTGCGAAAGCGATGCGGTCGCAGTGCTTGCGGACAACGTTGGCAACATTGTTGTTGGGGTCTGCGCTCAGAGAGCCGGAGCACAGGGTCAGGCAGTTGCAGGGATGGTCGACCATGCTCAGGAAGCGGTCGATGTTTGCTTCGCTGGTCAGCAGACGGGGCAGACCGAAGATATCCCATGGGGGATCGTCCATGTGGATAGCCATCTTGATGCCGGTCTCCTCACAGGTGGGCATCAGAGCTTCCAGGAAGTACTTCAGGTTGGCCCACAGCTTCTCGTGGTCAACGCCGGCATAAGCCTTGAACAGCTCGTCCAGCTTTGCCATACGCTCGGGTTCCCAGCCGGGGAAGGACATGTTGTATTCCTCGGTGAAGTCCAGAATGTACTTTGCCATGGCATTGTAATCGTCCTGAATCATGCCCTTTTCATAGAATAGAGCAGTGGAACCGTCGCCCACGGGACGGAACAGGTTGGAGCGGGTCCAGTCGAAGATGGGCATGAAGTTGTAGCAGATAACCTTGACGCCGAACTTGCTCAGGTTGCGCATGGTCTGCTTGTAGTTTTCGATGTACTGGTCACGGGTGGGCAGACCGATCTTGATATCGTCATGGATGTTGACGGACTCCACAACGTCACCGTTGAAGCCGTACTTGTGTATCTGATCCATAACCTCAGCGATCTCGGATTCTTCCCAGATTTCACCGGGCATCTTGTGGTGCAGGGCCCAAACGATGGTGCTGACACCAGGAATCTGCTTGATATAGTCCAGAGAGATCTGATCGTTACCCTCGCCATACCAACGGAAACCCATCTGCATAGGCATAGTAAATTCCTCCAATTATTATATTTCGTGTTTCGTCCGGCGGAGCCGGACGAATATTCTCACCAATTGATTGTAGCATAAAACAGCGCTTTCTGACAACGGAGCGCGTCAGAAAAACATTGACAAAAAACTATGCTGGAATTTATGTAAGTGAACCAGAATAGCTCATAAATTCAACATTTTTCGCTCAAATGTTGAAATAACGGACTGCGTTGTTGGAGCTGATATCCTCAACCAGCTGGCCCAGGAATTCCATATCAGCGGGATATTCGCCGTTTTCAACCCAGGTGCCGATCAGGTTACACAGTATCCGGCGGAAGTACTCGTGGCGGGCATAGCTCAGGAAGGAGCGGGAGTCAGTCAGCATACCGATGAAGTTACCCAGGATACCCAGCTGGCCCAGAGAGATCATCTGATCCTGCATGCCGACTTTATTGTCATTGAACCACCATGCGGAGCCGTGCTGGATCTTGCCGGGAACTTCGGTGCCCTGATAGGCACCCAGCAGGGTGTCCAGCCACTGGTTGTCGGCGGGGTTCAGGGAGTAAACGATGGTCTTGGGCAGTTCGTTTGTCTTTTCCCATGCATCCATCAGGCTGTGCAGGGCAGCGGAGGAATCGGTGACGGCGATGCAGTCGAAGCCGCAGTCAGCGCCCAGCTTGGCAAACATCTTGGAGTTGGGATTGCGGAAGCAGCTGAAGTGCAGCTGCATAGCCCAGCCGCAGCGGGCATATTCACGGCCGCAGTGCAGCAGCAGGTAGGTCTGATAAGCTTCGGTTTCAGCAACAGAGGGAACAACACCTGCCATAGCCTTCTGGAAGGTTGCTTCGATTTCTTCAGCGGAAGCGATGCGGTACATGACGTAATCCAGACCGTGGTCGGAAGCCTTGCAGCCGCAGGCATTGAAGTGATCAATGCGCTGGCTCAGAGCCTTGGCAACGTCAGTTGCATGCTCAATCTTAATGCCGGAAGCGGCGGAGAGCTTTTCGATGTAAGCTGCGAAGCCGGCCTTGTGGCAGTTCAGGGCAGGGTCAGGACGGAAGGAGGGGCAGACCTTGGTATCAAAGCTTTCGTCTGCTGCAATCAGCTGATGCCACTTCAGGTCACTGCAGGGATCGTCGGTGGTGCCGATCATGGCAACATTGCTGCTCTTGATCAGGCCGCGGGCGCTGAATGCGGGTTCAGCCAGCTTGGCGTTGCACAGGTTCCAGACTTCCTCGGCGGTCTTGCCGTTCAGGGTGCCTTCGTAGCCGAAGAAGTTCTTCAGCTCCAGATGGCACCAGTGGTACATGGGGTTGCCGATGGCGCGGGGCAGGGCTTCTGCGAACTTCTGGAACTTTTCGCGGTCGGGTGCGGAGCCGGTGATGTAATACTCGTCCACACCGTTGGAACGCATAATGCGCCACTTGTAGTGGTCACCGCCCAGCCATACCTGCGTGATGTTTTCAAAACGAACATCTTCATAAATCTGCTGGGGATCCAGATGGCAGTGGTAGTCGATGATGGGCATTTTTGCCGCATGCTCGTGATACAGCTCCACTGCAGTGGGGTTGCTCAGAAGGAAATCTTTGCTCAGAAAGGGTTTCATGCAATCCGCTCCTTTATTTTGTTGATAGTAACAGTATAACAAAAATGATTCGCAATCAAAATTGCAAATATTGTTTGACTTCTTGCGAATCTTGCTGTAATCTGTAATTTAAAGGGAGGTGGATGCCGTGCCGATTCGTGCACAACGCTTTGACAGCCGTCAAAGCATGAAAGACAAACGGTTTGAAGTGTTTCATTACCGCGACAAAAAAATGGATCATGTGGGCATCCACCACCACGATTTCTTTGAGGTCTACTTTTTTCTCGGCGGCAGAGTCAGCTTCAAGGTGGAGGGCAAATCCTATCACCTGGAGCCGGGCGATCTACTGCTGATTAACCCGCAGGAGCTGCATCAGCCGGATATCGGGCCGGACACGCTCTATGAGCGGATCGTGCTGTGGATCGACAGGAGCTACCTTAGCAATCTTTGCAGCGCGGCAGGTGCGGATCTGACTGCATGTTTTAATAATGATGATCCTGCCCATACCAACCTGCTGCGTCCCAGCAAGCTGCGCCGTGCGGCCATTAGTCAGCTGCTGGACCGGCTGGTGCGGGAGTATTATAATGATGAGCTGGGCAGCTTCGCCTATGCACAGGGTCTGCTGACGCAGTTTATGGTGGAACTCAACCGTCTGGCGCAGTCCTCGCGTTATGCCCAAAGACGGGAGGAACCGGACCTCGTCAGTCAGGTTCTGTCCTATATCGGTAACCATTACCATGAAAATATCACACTGGAATCTCTGGCGGCAGAATTTTTCGTCAGTAAGTACCACCTGTCCCATGAGTTCAGCCATCGGGTGGGTACCAGTATTTACCGTTATGTGATTTTCCGCCGCCTGCTGCAAGCGAGAGAGTTGATTTCTGCCGGTCAGGCACCGGGAGAAGTTTACCAAAGCTGCGGGTTTGGTGATTATGCAAACTTCTACCGTGCGTTCAAGGGGGAGTATGGCATCAGTCCCCGGGAATTTGCGGCACAAATACAGTGAAGAACGTCCGGAGAATCGCCTCCGGACGTTTTTAATTCGCACATATGTTCTTGCAAAAAGAACAATAATATGATATCCTGAAGGAAAGAAAGGGGAGAGGAGGATATCTTATGAAGATCATCCATTGCAGTGACCTGCATCTGGATTCTGCACTGCGTTCCAATCTGTCACCGGAAAAGGCAGCAGAGCGAGGCGCAGAACTTTGCACGTCCTTTGGCCGCATGGTGCGCTATGCGGTGCGCGAAGGTGTGGATGCTGTGCTGATTGCCGGAGATCTGTTCGACTCTGCCCATGTGTCCGCCAGAACCAGCGACTTCGTGCTGGAACAGATCTGCAGCGCCCCTCATGTGACATTTTTCTGCATACGGGGTAATCACGATGAATATCATCCTGCCTTTGCAGACCGGAAGCTGCCGGGGAATCTGGTCACCTTTGGCCCCCAATGGGCAAGCTACCGCTGCAGCGATGTGGTGATCACGGCGATGCAACCGGAGGGAAGCGGATGGCTGACTCTTTACGGAGATTTAAAACTGAATCCGCAGGATTTGAATATTGTGATGCTCCACGGTCAGATTTCCACACAGCCGGGGACAGAGCAGATTGCACTGCCGCTACTGCGGGATAAGCATATTCATTATTTGGCGCTGGGACACCTTCATGGGTATCAGCAAGCAGCCCTTGACCTGAGCGGCACATACTGCTACAGCGGCTGTCTGGAGGGCCGTGGCTTCGACGAGTGCGGACAGAAGGGATTCGTGCTGCTGGAAACCGGTGGCGGCAGGATCAGAAGCCGCTTTGTTCCTTTTGCAGCGCGGCAGCTGCATGAGATAACAGTGGATATTTCGGGTGCGGAAACGGTGACACAGATTTTGCAGCGCATGGAAGAAGCGGCGGAAGAAATCCCGCAGGCGGATCTGGTGAAATTTGTGCTGCAGGGCGCATACACATTGCAGACACAGAAAGACCCTGTATTCTGGTGCAAAGCGCTGGCGCACCGGTTTTGGTTTGTGAAAATCAAAGACGAAAGTCGCCTGAAAATCGATCCGGAAGACTATGTCCATGATGCATCCTTGAAAGGAGAGTTTGTCCGGCTGGTGCTTTCCTCCGGCCGTGATGAAACGGAGCAGGCGCGCCTGATTGCCTGCGGCATCCATGCGCTGAGTGGCGAGGAGGTGGCGCTGTGAAGCTATGCAGCCTCTATATTGAGAATTTTGGTGGTCTCAGTGGCTTTGAAATGAATTTTGAAGCGGGGCTTACCACCTTAAACCGTCCCAACGGCTTCGGCAAGACCACACTGGCGGAGTTTATCCGCGCCATGTTTTACGGTTTTCCCCGTAAGACGAAAACCCTTGAGAAAAGCAAACGGCAGAAATACACTCCGTGGAGTGGCGGAAAATGCGGCGGCAACCTGGTTTTTGAGTATGAAGGGCAGCGTTATCGCATTGAGCGCACCTTCGGTGCAACCCCCAAAGCGGATACATTTACCCTGATCGACCTTGTGACCAACCGGAAATCCCAACGTTTTTCCGCCGAGATCGGCATCGAGTTGTTCGGACTGGACTCCGATTCCTTTGAGCGCAGTGTCTATCTGCCCCAGCTGCAGGAGGATGAAACCCTGACCACGGCTTCCATTCAGGCAAAGCTGACCAATCTGGTGGAAGACAGCAGCGATGTGGGAAATTACGATAAGGCCATGGCCTTACTTCGGGCAAAGCGCAGCGCGCTGATTCCCTACCGCGGCAACGGCGGCACGGTGGCGGAAGCTGCGGCGCAGATGACCCGGCTGCAGCAGCAGCTGGATCAGGCGCAGCTGCAGTATGAGCGGCTGATTCTGCTACGCAGTGCCGTGTCAGATACGGCTCAGAAACTGGAAGAATCAAAGCGGGAGCTGGTGCAGCTTCAGCAGAAACTGGCTGAGGCAGCCGAAGCCGCGGCACAGCTGGTGCATCGGGACCGGTATCATCGGCTGAAACAGGAATGCGGACGAATTGAAACGCAAATTTCTGTGCTGCAAGCTGGCTATCCCGGGGGCTTTCCGGAAATTCCAGAACTTTCTGCCATGGAAGCAGCAGCCGACAAACTGGCAGTACTGGAAAATCAAATCACGCCTTGGGATGCAGCGGCACAGCTTCCGACGCAGGAAGAACTGGACGATTGCCACAGAAAATGCGCGGAATTGGAGACGCTGCAGCAGGAGCTTCGCGCAGCGGAGGAAACACTTGCGGTGCAAATGCAGAAGGAACGTGAGTTCCTCGATGCACTGCCGGAACAGTCAGGAAACACAGCAGTGGTGACAGCGTGGATGCTGTGCGTATTGGGAACTGTGGCCGGTATGGCACTGGTGTTTGTAAAACAGGTGCTGTTCGGGTGCATCGGGCTGGGCATCGGTGTACTGGCGATGCTTACTGCGTGCCTGTTGATGCAGCGCAGAAAAAAGAACCGGCGCGCAAGAGCGGCACAGAGAAAACAGGAATCGGACCGGCATGTGGCAGCGGCGCAGCAACGGATTGCGGCGCTGCACCGCAGAAGCGAGCAGTATTGTGCGGAGATTGCACAGTTTTTCTCCGGCTTCGGCATGGAAATCCCGCCCCGGCAGTTTCCTGCGGGACTGGCACGGCTGGAACACCAACTGCAGTACTCCGGACAAGTGAAACATCGGGAAGCGGAATTGGCAACCTATCGTAAGGAACTTACCGATTTCTTTACCCGCTGCGGGCTGGTATTTGACGGTGATTTCCGGGTCAGACTGCGGCAGATGCGTGATGACCGGCGGGAAATGCAGGCACTGTTGGCGCGAAAGCATGAAGTGACCGGACACTTGGAGCAGCTGGCGCGGGAGCATCCGGAAATTCTGATGCAGCCTGCCACAGCGGTGGAGGATGTACAGCCCCTGCGACAGCAGGAGAAGCGTTTGCGCGAGACTTGTTCCAGTATGACGGAAACACTTCTGCAGCAGAAACAGGAGCTGCAGCATCTGCAGGCGCAGACCGAACAGATTCCGTCCATTCAAGATGAACTGGCACGTTTGCAGAGCCAAATGGCGGAGGACCGTGAAAAGGCGCGCATTCTGGATGAAACCATGCTCCTTCTGCAGCAGGCACGGGAACGGTTGTCTACCAATTATATGGATACGATCCGCAGTCGTTTCGGATGGTATATGACGCAGCTGGAAGCATCCTGCGGAGAAAAGTATCTGATCGATACGGATTTTCAGGTATATCCGGAGCGGATGGGACAGATGCGGGAGCTTGCCTATTTCAGCGCGGGACAGACGGATCTTGTGATGCTGTGCATGCGTCTGGCACTGGTGGACGCGCTGTTTCGTGAGGAAAATATGTTTGTCATTCTGGACGACCCCTTCGTGAATCTGGACGATGCGCATATGGCACAGGGCTGTAAGCTCCTGCGCAATCTGGCAGCAAAGCGGCAGATCCTGTATCTGACCTGCCACAGCAGCCGCAGTATATAAAGAAAAGAACCGCAGCGAAAAGCTGCGGTTCTTGCTGTCTTTCAGGGTTTGAAGTTTTCGAAAATCGGAATCCAGTTTTTGGATACCGCATCATCAAATTCTTCCTGTGTTTTGAGTGTCCAGGTGACACCGGCGGTGCCCCAGAATCTGCGCACCAGTATATTACTGAAGGTATCGATGTCGCGATACCTGTATGCCACAAAATCGGGCAGGGTCAAAAAATTCAGAACTTGATTCTTTAGAACCCACTTCAGGGGTGCAGGCAGACTGCTTTCACTGTTGAAATAATCCTCCGTCAGCTGGCCACGGACGATGTGGGGATATTTTTTTCTGAGAATATGGACGCAGCGGGGATCGAAAGACTCCATACAGTAGGGACCGTCGTAGCCTTCCACGGCTTTGACCGCCGCATCCACCAGTGCTTCGGCATTGTCATCGGACTTCAGCTCGATGATCAGGGGTGCCTTGCCGGCAAACAGTTCCAAAACCTGGCGGAAGGTAGGAATGGTATCTTCCGTGCCGCCCAGATGGTAATTGGAAAGCTCCTCTGTGGTCAGGTCAGTGATATTCACATCGACACCGGCAGTGCGCAGCAGGGAGCGGTCATGCATGACGGCCAGGTTACCGTCTTTGATCAGATGAATGTCGAACTCGATGCCGTAGCCGTTTTCCAATGCGGCACGGAAAGCGGACATGCTGTTCTCACACTTTTCAGCATCATGCAAACCCCGGTGGGCATATTTCCAGCCCTGCAGCCGGGCAAGCTCCGGATGACCGGTACGGCCCTGTGTGGACAGCACATAGAGTCCGCCCAGTGCTACAGCACCGGCAAATGCGCCCTTGATAATTTTATTCATGTGCTTTACTCCTCGCCTGCGAAAGTTTTCTGAGCCTTCTTTGCGGTAATTTTAGTATCGCCGTGCTTGACCATAAACATGGTCACAAAGGCCAGCGCTACGAAAATGGCTGCGTAGGGGAACAGAACGGTCATGCCCATGTGGTCCATCAGGAAACCGGACAGCATGGGGGTCGCGATCTGGGCGGTCATGGAAGCGGTGTAGTAGAAACCGGTGTACTTGCCGATATCAGCACCGGAACACATTTCCACAACCATGGGGAAGGAGTTGACGTTGATGGTGGCCCATGCCACACCGGCCAGCGCGAACAGAATGTTCATCACCAGCGTGGGGCTGGAAGAACGCATGAACGCGGCACAGCCGAAGGCAGTGGTCAGCATCACAACACCGGCGAGGATGGTCTTTCTGCGGCCGATTCTGGAAGCGATGTTACCGGCAGGAATGTAAGCCACGATGGCGGCACCCTGTGCCAACAGCATGGTGGTATTGTAGTCCTTATCGAGAATATTGCCTGCGTAGACGGCATATTTAGAAGTAACGGCATTGTAGCCAAAATACCACAGGGCGATGGACAACAGAATGCAGATCAGGGATTTCTTCTCTGCAGCGGACAGACTGCGGTGTTCGGAAGAAACGGCAGAGTTTTCCTCAATGCCATATTTGACGGAATCAGCAGCCATTTCAGCGGCCCATCTGGGTTCACGGACGGTGCACAGGAAAATGGTCAGAGCGCCCAGCATAATGGCGGCGATGACGGTGTAATAAACGGTGTAGCTCATCATGGCATTCTGCACGGCGGAGGTGGAGAAGACCATGCCCAGCACCAGAACCAGAATGCCGCCGCCGGTACCCATCAGGTTGATGACGGCATTTGCTTTGCTGCGCAGGGGCTTCATGGTCACGTCGGGCATCAGAGCCACGGCAGGGGAGCGGAAGGTAGCCATAGCCACCAGTACCACCAGCAGCAGGCAGATAAACAGAATCAGGGGCAAGGCTTTTTCTGCGGTTCTTGCGGCTGCGTAGGCCTGACGGGCAGGGGCTACATAATTGGTGTAGTCAGGATTGGTGATGGTCTTGCCGGAGGCAGGGTCGGTGATTTTGCAGCGGATGGCGGTAAATTCTTCCTTACTGAAAGTATCGCGCAGCACTACGGTGTCACCCTCGGGTGTCAGCAGTTTGGCATCAGCTTGCGTATCATAGATGGTTTCCAATGCGGCGGGGTCATCGATTGCGGAAACGGCGGAAATGCTCTGAAGCTGCGCATTATCAACAAAGGAGAGGCACAGGATTGCCACGGCGGCCACGATGGTGCCGATGGTGATAAACGGAGTGCGCTTGCCGAACCGGGTGGTGCATCTGTCGGACAGGGCGCCGAACAGGGGCAGCATAAATACAGCCAGAATATTATCCAGTGCCATGATCACACCGGACCATGTCTGGGACATGCCGAATTTATTGGTCAGGATCACAGGAATCGTGGCATCATAAGCCTGCCAGAAGGCACTGATCAGGAAAAATGCGAAACCGACCAGAATTGTGCGTTTGTAATTGAGCTTCATGGATATTCCTCCGTTGGATATGTAGGGTAATGTTTCCATTATAGCGGTTTGAGGGGAATTGTCCAGCATTTCCGGAAGAATTTCAAAAATCAAAGCAAAAACCCCGGAAATAAATCCGGGGTTTGATATTTTAACCGACAGAATCTGTCAATATGTCGAGGTATTCTTCCAGACATACACCCATTTCATGGATTTCCTTCGCAATGGTACGACCCACATAGCGGTAATGCCACGGCTCATAAATGATGCCGGTGAACTCGCTCTTTTCGCTGGGATAGCGCAGGATCCAGCCATAGCGCCAGCTGTTGGCCATCAGCCACTGCTGGGTGGGCATTTTTGCCTGAGTGGAATCCAGATGCCAGTTGTTGTCATCCACGATATCGAGGGCAAGGCCCAGCTGATGCTCACTGGTGCCGGGAACGGCCACGGATTGACCGGCCAGTTCTATGGCTCTGTCCTCAGAGTAGCCCGCCTTTACGTAACGGTTAATGCGGTTCTGGTAGAGCATTTCCTGATATTCATGTGTGCGGTAGGAAGAGCAGACTGCGGGGACATGACCCGCTGCAGTGCAGTCCGCCATCATGTCGATAAAATCCTCATAGGCGATGGATGCAATCTGGTGTGTGTCGGCAATCGGAACAAGATCGACGGTATAGTCCTCCGGTACAAAATGCCATGGATTTACCAGCAGCAAATGCTGTCCGTTGGAAGCGAAGTAGTGGGTTTGTCCGTCGATGAGCAGCTTTCCCTGTGCGGGAGCACCATCATTGTAGAAATAGTGCATAAAGCCGTCCATTTTCAACCAGCCGGACGCGGCAGTACCGGATTCTTCAAAGAAATGCAGCTTCCCGTTGATTTCCTGCCAGCCATAAACAGGATGGCCTTCCGTGTCTGCGTAATAGAGCCGGTCAAACACCGTTGTCCATCCGAAACTGACAAAGCCTTGTTCATTCAGTAGATACCGGCTGCCGTCTTCCATTTCCACAACGCCCTTCTTGAGTCTGCCATCCTGCCCCAGATAGTAGAGTTTTCCATCCAGTTCCAGCCAGTCCGTAGCTAAGGTACCATCCGGATGCAGGTAGTGGGCATCCGCAAACCAGCCGGTGACCATTTTGCCGCTTTCGTCAAAATAATAGCGGTCGCCGTCAATTTCCTGCCATCCGGTGCGAAGGAAACCATCGTCGCCGAAATAGTACCGGTTACCGTCAAAATCCTGCCAGCCGGTTACCGGCTGACCATCCAGATAGTAGATGGTCTGACCGTCCATGGTGGACCAGCCGTCCTCCGGCGGCCGCTGGGAGATGAGAACCATGACGAGAAGGCATCCGGCCAGAAGCAGCAAAAATAATCGTTTTAGCTTAATATTTTTCACGGAAAAACCTCCGATTGCCTGTAAAAGGTCAAATTTATCGGTTCTATTTTAGCATACGGGGTAATCTTACGCAAGAGAAAACAAATGCGAACCATGGAAAATTCAGACAGATAAAAATATAAACCTTTACGAAAAATTAGGATACAAAAAGGCGGAATCTGTGTTATACTGTAGAAAAAGGTATTCCCGATGAAAGGAAGTGCTTGCGTATGAAGAATCCGGAACGGAAAAAATACGTTTACTGGATGCTGGTGGGCTTTGGCGGCATCAGTTTGAGTGTGATTTTCTTCTTCCTGCTGTATCGGCTGCAGAGCGTGGAGGAAACACTTCAGAAGGTGGTAGACATTCTGATGCCATTTGTTTACGGCGGTGTCATTGCCTATCTGCTGCGGCCTATGTGCAACTGGTATTCCGCAGGATTTCGCAGTATGCTGAAGGAAAAGCACGACAAACTGGCAGAAGCTATGGCAATTACCTGCAGTATGCTGACAGGATTGCTGGTTGTGTATCTGCTGATCATCATGATCGCGCCGCAGCTGTATTTCAGCGCGGCTTCCCTGTGGAATACCATCCCTGAAAAAGTGGAGCAGCTTGTGGCATGGGCCACGGATACGTTTGGCGAGAATGAAATCATTCTGAATTATTTCAATGCCGGTTATCAGGCAATCTATACGGCGCTGGATCAGTGGGCCAGTGAAACTCTGGTGCCGCAGGTGAGCAATATCGTCAGCGGTGTGGGTCTGGGTGTCTGGAAAGTTTTGCTGTTTTTGAAAAATGTGCTGATCGGTCTGATTGTGGCGGTATATTTGCTTGCAAGCCGGAAAAAGTTCAGCAGGCAGGGTGTTCTGCTGATCCGGAGTATGATGAAGCCCCGCTGGGCAGATCTGGTTCTGGAGGAGATTGCCTACATTGACCGGATGTTTGGTGGTTTTATCGACGGCAAGCTGGTGGATTCCGCCATCATCGGCGTTCTGTGCTATATCGGCTGCAGTGTGTTTAAATTCCCCAATGCGCTGCTTGTTTCTGCCATTGTGGGTGTCACCAACGTCATTCCGTTTTTTGGTCCTTTCATCGGTGCGGTTCCGTCAATTCTGCTGATCCTGATTGAAAGCCCCATCAAGGCAGTCTGGTTCTCCCTGTTTGTGCTGGGTCTGCAGCAGCTGGACGGCAATATCATCGGCCCGAAGATTCTGGGCAATCATACGGGTGTGTCCAGCTTCTGGGTGCTGTTCTCCATTTTGCTCTTCGGCGGACTGTGGGGACTGGTGGGCATGATCGTGGCCGTGCCGCTGTTTGCGGTGCTCTATGACCTGCTGAAGCGTCTGGTACGCAGGGGCCTGATAAAAAACGGCTGCGTTGATGTTCTGAAGCAGTATAACGAGGATTACCATGAAGAAGAACAGGCATTAGCTTCCGAAGATGCGGAATGATGCTGCTCATATTGTACGGCTCTGCCTGTAACCGGGCAGAGCCGTAAATTTTGATGCGGGAAATTGACATTATTCGATTCTATGCTATAATAAAACTCTAAAAACTGTGCCTAAATTATATGCCCGTTATCAGGTAGAATAAGGAGAAGCAACATGATTAAGAAAATCCTAAGTGTTATTTTTATCGTCATCGGCATTGCCGCAGCAGTTACCGCTGTAAATATGGGCATGTCCAACAAGGATGCCGATCCGGTACTGCTGGCACCTCCCGAGGCAGCGACCCATCAGGTGACCGGCCTGATGGATGCTGTTTGCAGTGGTGACTTCACCGCAGCCAGCACGTATTTACAGGGTCAGCCCAATCTGGGTGTGGACCGGGAGGCAACCGACGAAGTGGGTATCCTGATCTGGGAGGCCTTCTGCGACAGCATGAGCTATGAACTGGTTGGCGAGTGTTATGCCACAGAAGCAGGTCTGTCCCAGAATGTAAAGCTGACCTGCATGGATGTGACATCTGTTACGGCGGTGCTGAAGGACCGTTCTCAGGCATTGCTGGAGCAGCGTGTGGAAGAAGCCGAAAATCTGGAAGATGTTTATGACGAGAAATTGCAGTACCGCGAGGACTTCGTGATGGACGTGCTGTATGATGCGGCTGAAATGGCACTGAAAGAGGATGCAAAGATGATTACCACGGAACTGACGCTGAATTTGTCCTACCAGAATGAGCAGTGGTGGATCGCGGCAGACCGGGAACTGCTGGATGCGATTTCCGGTGGTATCCTATACTGAGAGGAGTGGAAGAATTGACCGATAACATGATTCAGGAGCGCAATCCCGACCGGGATCCCGGCTCCAATCTGCAAGTGCTGCGCGCCATCACGACGGCAGCGGGTGTGTTCTTCTGCGTCGTATTGCTGGCCGTATTCTGCTATAATTTCATCCTCAGCTCCGGCACCAAGGAGACCGTTTCTCAGGAAAAGGCTGCGGATGTTACCATTATGGACAAGTATGACATGTTTGTGACCAATGCCATTGCCGATGCACTGGACGGTGTTCTGTCCATTGAGAAAGTGTACTGGCTCAGTGACAATGACCTGGTGGCCCCCGAACCCAATCCCGCCGGCTACGGCGAAGTCAGTTCTTATGAAGAACTGCTGCCTGTTTTGAAAATGGCGGAGGAACTGATCGATGGTCAGCCTCTGGCAATCACGCCGGACCGACCCATCTGGGAAGGCGACTCCATTCATTATTATTACGACGAAACGATTCTGGTCATCACCTGGAAAGAAGTGGTTGACGAGTGCGTTTATACCGTAGCGGAAGTGAAGGTTGCACATCCTTCTCAGTTCCGTCGTTTCCTTGCCGGCGGTGAGTTTGGCTCCGACAAGCAGTATGTGACCACCGAAATGGCTGCCAGTGTCAACGCGGTTCTGGCTTCCTCCGGTGACTTCTACGGTTACCGCAAGTATGGTGCGGTGGTTTATCAGAATGAGCTGCGCCGTTTCGAGGGTGAAATGGTGGATACCTGCTACATCACAGAAGATGGCGATCTGCTCTTTACCTACCGCGGCGAACTGAAAACGGAAGAAGACGCAAAGAAATTCATCGAAGAAAACAACGTGCGATTCTCTTTGGCTTTCGGACCGGTGCTGCTGGATGAAGGTGAGATCAAAGTGCCCCAGACTTATGATTTGGGCGAAATTAACGGTACCTTCTCCCGTGCTGCCATCTGCCAGTGGGACAAGCTCCACTATCTGGTGGTCAACACCAGTCAGGAGGCCGGTTACTGGCACCGTTATCCGGTCAAGGTTTTTGCCAAGTTCATTCAGGGCCTGGGCTGTAAGACAGCCTATGCACTGGACGGCGGCCAGACGACCGCCATCGTCATGGACGATGAGCTGATTACGCTGCCGGACTATCAGACCCAGCGCCGCATCAGCGATATCATCTATTTTGCGACGGCTCTGCCGGATGGAGGTTAAACCATGGAAAAAGTTGCATTTATCAATGGTGGCACCTTCATTTACTGGAGTTCCATCGTACTGACCTTTGCTGTGATTGCGGCAGTGGCGCTGTTTGCGGGCTTGTACCTATGGAAAAGCAAGAATGGCATGGCTTTGAGCCTGACGGTTCCGGTTGCACTGCTTCTTTCCATGGTCATCAGCCGCTGGGTCCACTGGTACTGCCTGACCGACCGCTATGAAAGCCTGCATGCGGCTATGTCCGACTACACTTGGGGCGGCTATGCGCTGATGGGTGCCTTCGTCGGCTGCCTGCTGACGGCCTGCATCATGCGTTTGCTGCATATCAGCAGGAATCTGCCGGAGATGCTGGACTGCATGTCCATTGCCGGCGGTGTGGGCATTGCGGTGGGCCGTCTGGCATCCCTGTTCAATGCATCCGACCGCGGCCAGATCGTGGCGGAGAGCTGGGGGCTGCCCTATGCTTATCCCGTGACCAATGCTGTCTCCGGCGCTGCGGAAAACCGTCTGGCTACCTTTGCGCTTCAGTCTGTTTCCACTGCTGCAATTGTGGTACTGATCGCGCTGTATGTGGCTTTTTGCCTGCTGCGCAGAAAGAAGCTGCGTGACGGTGATGTGACGTTGTTGTTCCTGCTGCTGTACGGTGCCTGCCAGATCATTCTGGACAGCACCCGCTACGACTCCCTGTTCATGCGCTCCAACGGTTTTGTCAGCATTGTTCAGATCCTGAGTACCGTAGCTGTGGTGGTTGCCATTGTGACGTTCTCTGTTCGTATGGTGAAAGCCCGTGGCTTCAAATGGTACTTTGTCCCGCTGTGGGTACTGCAGCTGGGTGTCATGGGCGGCGCGGGCTATATGGAATACTATGTCCAGCGTCATGGTGATCAGGCTGCCTTTGCCTACCGCAACATGGGCCTTTGCCTTGCTGCGATGGTACTGATTGCACTGATCGAGCGCGCCCTTGCGGTTTCCACTGAATGGAAGAAAGCAAAATAATATTTATCTGCGGCACAGAGGAAACTCTGTGCCGTTTTGCACAGAAGAAGCAGGAAAAGACAACCAAGATTTACCATTTGTTTTGAAAATCGTCACGAGCGGTTGACAAAGCTTCGACCCCCCGTGTATACTAACATCAGAACACATAATCCCATGATATCCATCACAAGGAGGAAGATTATGACACCCAATGAAAAGAAACAGCTTTCCATTACTGCCTGCAAGGTGCGTATGGGAATCATTGAATCCACCCACAGCGCAAAGTGTGGTCATCCCGGCGGCAGCTTGTCCGCTGCAGATATGTTCACTTACCTGTATTTCAAGGAACTGAACGTAGATCCTGCCAACCCCAAGTGGGAAGACCGCGACCGCTTCGTTCTGAGCAAGGGTCACACTGCACCCGGTCTGTATTCTGCGCTGGCACAGCGCGGCTTCATTCCTGTGGATGACCTGAAGACCCTGCGTAAGACTGACAGCTATCTGCAGGGCCATCCCAATATGACCTATGTTCCCGGTGTGGATATGTCCACCGGTAGTTTGGGTCAGGGTATCTCCTGCGCTGCCGGTATGGCTCTGGGCCTGAAGTATCAGGGCAAGTCCGCCCGCGTCTACACCCTGCTGGGTGACGGCGAAATTCAGGAAGGCCAGGTCTGGGAGGCATGTATGTTCGCCGCACACTACAAGCTGGATAACTTCGTGGTAATCGTGGACAACAACGGCCTGCAGATCGATGGTGCCATCGATAAAGTTATGAGTCCCTACCCCATCGTGGACAAGCTGGAAGCTTTCGGCTTCCATGTAGAAGCCATCGACGGCCACGACTTTGAGCAGATCGAGGCAGCAATGGAAAAGGCAAAGACTGTCAAGGGCCAGCCCACTGCCATTGTGATGAAGACCACAAAGGGTAAGGATGTTTCCTACATGGAAAATAATGCCGGCTGGCATGGCAAGGCACCCAATGATGCCGAGTACGAGCAGGCTATGAATGAGCTGAATGCAATTCTTGCAGAACTGGAGGGTAACTGATATGGCAGACGTAAAAAAGATCGCTACCCGTGACAGCTACGGCAAGGCATTGGCCGAGCTGGGCGCACAGTATGAAAATCTGGTGGTTCTGGATGCTGACCTGGCAGGTGCTACCAAGACTGCCGTTTTCCAGAAGGCATTCCCCGCACGTCATTTTGACTGCGGCATCGCAGAAGGCAATATGATGAGCGTGGCTGCCGGTATGGCTGCTGCCGGTCTGGTTCCTTTTGCAAGTTCTTTCGCGATGTTTGCGGCAGGCCGTGCCTTTGAGCAGGTCCGCAACTCCATCGGCTATCCCCACCTGAATGTCAAGATCGGCGCTACCCACGGCGGTATTTCCGTCGGCGAGGACGGTGCATCCCATCAGTGCTGTGAAGATTATGCCCTGATGCGCTCGATCCCCGGCATGATCGTCATGAGCCCTGCTGATGATGTGGAAGCACGTGCCATGGTCAAGGCAGCTTATCTGCATGAGGGCCCTGTTTACATGCGCTTCGGCCGTTCCGGTGTGCCTGTTTTCCATGACGACGGCTACAAGTTCGAAATCGGCAAGGGTGAAATCGTCAAGGACGGCAGCGATGTTGCCATCATTGCCAACGGCCTGATGGTTTATGAAGCCATGACCGCTGCTGAGACACTGAAGGAAGCCGGTATTGATGCCATGGTCATCAATATGGCAACCATCAAGCCCCTGGATGAGGAATTGGTTCTGGCAGCAGCAAAGAAGTGCGGCAAGATCATCACAGCGGAAGAGCATTCCGTCATCGGTGGTTTGGGCGAAGCAGTTGCTGCGGTTCTGTCCGAAAAGCTGCCCACTCCCATGAAGCGTATCGGTGTGAACGATGTGTTCGGCCGTTCCGGCCCTGCGGCTGAGGTGCTGAAGTACTATGGCCTGAGTGCGGAGAACATTGTCAAGACCGCAAAGGAATTCTGCGGCAAGTAAAAAATGTAAAACCCGGGTGAAAACCCGGGTTTTTTTATGTAATTATCGGATTTCCGGCTTCATACCGCAGGCTTCAATGCGTTTTTTCAGCCATGTACCCCGCAGATAAACCGTAACGAATACCACCGCTGCCAGTATCCAGCTGAGGGGATACACGATGCAGAGCATTTCGATGGTGTGCCAGCGGCTGACGATCAGGATCATCCACAGAACACGGAAGCAGCAGATGCAAATGCTGGTAATGGCGGTGGGCAGCGCAGAGCATCCGACACCGCGCATGGTTCCGGCGAATACTTCCACAAACATGAAGAGGGCATTGAAGGGGACGATCCAGAGCATCGCATAGGCACCGACACGAATGACTTCGGCATCGGTTGTAAAAATGCCAAGGATGAATACACGGAAAACAAGGGTGAAGCTGCTGATCAGCAGCTGGGTTGCAAGGCTCATACCAAGGCAGGTCCATACACTTTTGCGGATGCGGTCGTATTTCTGCGCACCGAAATTCTGACCGACGAAGGTGGTAATGGAAACACCAAAGGCACCGGAGACCATCCATGTCAGGCCGTCAGCCTTGGCAAAAGCGGCCCACGCAGCGGTGGTTACTTCGCCAAAGGAATTGATGCCGGATTGCACCAGCAGATTGGAAAGATCGAAGGTAATAAACTGCAGTCCGGCCGGAAGACCAATGATCAGGATCCGCTTCAGCAGCATGGTGTCGATTTGGATATGAGAAAAATTCAGACGGATGTCTTCCGGCAGGCGGCAAAGCGCACGTACCACCAGCACAGCGCTGATGACCTGCGCAAGTACGGTTGCGAGGGCAGCACCGGCAATTCCCAGCTTTAACAGGACCACAAAAACAAGATCCAGTGCAATGTTGGAAAAACAGGTGATAATCAGAAAATACAGAGGAAGTTTCGAATCGCCCATGGCCCGCAGGATGCCGGAACCCATATTGTAGATCACGGTAGCAGCGGCTCCGCAGAAATAAATGGTTGCATAGGTGATGGCATCCTCCAGACAGCTTTCCGGTGTTTTGATCAACCGGAGCAGATCAGGGCTGCCGCCGATACCGACCGATACAGCCAGAATGCCCAGAACGATGGACAGAACGACACCGGTACCCATGGAACGGCGAACACCTTCCCGGTCATTCGCGCCAAAGTGCTGGGATATCACCACGGAGGAGCCTGTGCTCAAACCAATAAAAAAGCCGTTGATCAAGTTGACAAGAGAAGAAGTGGAGCCCACAGCAGCCAATGCCTGTGTACCCACAAACCGGCCGACGATGATGGTATCGACTGTGTTGTACATCTGCTGGAAGAAGGTGCCCAGCAAAATGGGAAAGAAGAAAAACAGAAGCTGCTTCCAGATTACACCTTCCGTGATTTGTATGGATGTGTTCTTTTCTGTCATACGGAAGCCCTCCCAATCGATTTTAGATGATTCTATCACGAAAGAGCGGCTGTGTCTACGTTTTGATGCATGAAAATATAAATATCATCGGGAAATAAATGGGAATATGAGAAATATCATATTGAAAATGGAACCAAACTGTGCTAGAATATATCGGATAAAATAGAAAGGGTATGCATTCATACGATTTTAATCGTTGGATAGAAGGGAACTTCCAATGAATAACAGAGATCAATACAAAGGAATACTTCGCTTCTGGGCATCGGCGATCCTGATGATGCTTCAGACGGGAATTTACACCTATGCATGGTTCAACTGGTATGCCGATGCCGGTCTGGACTACTTTTTCCGTGGCAACTATGTTGTCATCGGTTTGTATGCGCTGATCAGCTTTTTCTTCATGAAGGCCTTTGGATGCTTCCAGATCGGCAAGATAAAGACGGGCGAAATAATCTTTACGCAGATTCTGTCTACCCTGTGCGTCAATGCTGTTACCCATCTGCAGCTGTGCCTGATCGGTGTCTGGCGTCTTACCGAGAACCTGGCCCCTATTCTGTACATGACTGCTGCAGATATTGTGCTTGTGATTCTCTGGGCAATTTTTGTCACCTGGGTTTTTGCAAAACTGTATCCGCCCCGGGCCATTCTGATGATTTACGGAGAACGGGAAGCGGTAAATCTGCTGCGCAAAATGAAGATTCGCGAAGATAAGTACGATGTGCGCGAAAGTGTTTCCTGCAATGTGGACTGGGATATCCTGACCGCCAAGATTGACCAGTACGGCGCTGTTTTGATGGCAGACATTTCTTCCGATATCCGCAATAAGATTCTGAAGTATTGCTTCAACAATCACATCCGCTGCTATGCGGTTCCCAAGATCTCGGACATTATGATCATGAGTGCGGAGAAAATCCAGATCTCCGATACTGCTTTGCTGCTGTTCCGCAATCAGGGCCTTTCCGCCGGCCAGCGCTGCATCAAGCGTATTTTTGATATCGTTGTCGGTGTAATCGCTGTGATCATTGCATCCCCCGTGATGCTGGTGATCGGTATTGCCATCAAGGTCTATGACGGTGGCCCCGTATTCTTTATCCAGGACCGCCTGACCCGAAATGGGGAAGTGTTCCGGATCTACAAGTTCCGCAGTATGCGTGTGCAGGGCGCGGATGAGAAAAAGAGCATTACCAAAAAGAATGACGACCGGATCACTCCGGTGGGTCATGTTATCCGTAAGCTGCATCTGGATGAACTGCCGCAGGTGTTCAATATCATCAAGGGCGATATGTCCTTTGTAGGTCCCCGTCCTGAATGGACGGCTACGACCGACCTGTACAGCCAGCATCTGCCGGAATTCCTCTTCCGACTGAAAGTGAAGGCTGGCCTGACCGGTTATGCGCAGGTCTACGGCAAGTATAATACCACCCCCTACGACAAGCTGATGCTGGATCTGACCTACATCGAAAAGTATTCCTTCTGGCTGGATATCAAGCTGATGCTTCTGACCGTGAAAACCCTGTTCCAGAAAGAGAACACGGAAGGTGTCGAGGCATGGCAGACCTCTGCACAGATCGAAGACGAACACGGCGACTAAGTAAGAACAAAATGAAGCGGCATGTACCGGATTTGGTACATGCCGCCTTTTACGTATTGACTCAGATATACTGCTGTGTGATGACATCCACCACACCACGGGTGGTCAGACGGACCGTGGGAATAACGGGCAGTGCCATGAACGACAGTGTCATGAACGGATCGATGCCTGTGCCTACACCGAGGGAATGGGCGGCTGCCTTAGCGGTTTCCAGAAGGTCGTTGACTTCCACCAGAGGTTTGCTGCTCATGAGTCCGGCAATTTCCAGCGGCAGTTCCGCGATGACGGAGCCGTCCTTGACAACAACGATACCGCCCTTGTTTTCCGCAATGCGGTTGACGGCAAAAGCCATGTCCTCATCGTTGCAGCCGACACAGATGATGTTGTGGCTGTCATGAGATACGGAAGTGGCGACGGCACCCTCCTTTAGGCCGTAGCCCTGCAGATAGCCCAGACCGATGTGGCCGGTATTGCGGTGACGTTCCACAACGGCCATTTTCAGGATATCCTTTTCCACATCGACAGAATCAGCATAGCCCTTATCTTCCGTGATAATCTGACCGTCCACCATGCCGATGATGACCTTGCGGCGATTGTTGGCAAAATCCTTGGCGCTGAGCTTTGGCAGATGGAAGGTATCGTGCGCCTGTGCGTCCAGATGGGCGGGAATATCAGGCTTTTCAAAGTCAGTGACGATGCCCTGATCATAGACCAGCTTGCCCCGCTTGTAGACGGTGACCACATGAAAGTCCTTCAAATCTTCCACAATAGCGAAGTCGGCCAGATAGCCGGGGGCGATGGCACCGCGGTTATTGAGCAGGAAGTAGCGGGCTGCGTGCAGACAGGCCACCTGAACCGTCTGAATGGGATCAGCGCCCATGCGGACAGCCTCGCGGCAGATATAGTCAATGTGACCTTTCTCCAGCAAATCGTTAGGATGCTTGTCATCGGTGCAGAACATGCAGCGGTCATAATACTTGGGCGATTTGACCAGCGGCAGCAGTGCTTCCAGATTCCGGGCAGCAGTACCTTCGCGGACCATGATGAACTGGCCCAGGCGCAGCTTGCGCATGGCATCTTCTTCATCGGCACATTCATGGTCGGAGTAGACACCGGCGGCAATGTAGGCATTCAGATCCTTATCCTGCAGACCCGGTGCATGACCGTCAATTTTCTTGTGATGTGCCTGAGACGCGATGATCTTGGCGACGGTCTTGCTGTCGGCATGGATAATGCCGGGAAAATTCATCATTTCCGCAAGGCCCAGCACGCGGCCGTGATTGAAAAAGCTGTCGATGTCCCGATAATCAAGATCTGCACCTGCTTCGTCCAGCGGAGAGGCGGGAACACAGGAGGGAATCATGAACATCGTGTCCATGGGAAGATTTTCCGTGGCGGCCAGCATATAGTCGATGCCGTCGGTGCCCATGACATTGGTGATCTCGTGAGGATCGGTGATGACGGTGGTTGTGCCGTGGGGAATGACGGCGCGAACAAACTCGCTGGGGGATACCAGACTGGACTCCAGGTGGATGTGCGCATCAATAAAACCGGGGCAGACCACTTTGCCGGTCATATCGGTTTCAATGTGACCTTCGTAGCTGCCCAGACCCACGATCAGACCCTCCGCAACGGCAATGTCACAAGTTTCCAGTTCGCCGGAAAAAACATTGACAAAGGTGGCATTCTTTAATACAAGATCCGCTTTTTCGCGGCCTGCGGCCACATCGATGATGTGCAGCTTTTTGATCAGTTTCCGGTTGATCTTGCCGGACCAGGTTTCTGTGTAACTCATAGCGCATCCTCCTGTTTTTTGACCATCATAGCATAGCTTTCGGCAAAAGTAAAACGCATTTTCCGCTCAGTGGGAAGAAATCCCACAGGAAAACACTCTTGCAAAAGAGGACAAACTTGCTATAATATGTACATATATCATGGAAGAGTGTTTGCTCTGCAAGTATGCTGACAGGAGGTGTGCAGGGGTGCTTTTTGGAAAAAATGCGAAAAGGACCAATATCCGCCAAAAATCAAAAGCCACAAATCCAACCAAAACAATTGCAATGGTGTTCGCGGGGATTATTTTGATGGGAACCCTGCTGCTGGCACTGCCGGTTTCATCCCGCAGCGGCATCAGCTGCGGTCTTCGTCCTGCATTGTTTACGGCGACTTCTGCTACCTGCGTCACGGGACTGGTGCTGTATGATACCTGGACTCAGTGGAGCGGTTTCGGACAGACCGTCATCATCAGCCTGATCGAAATCGGTGGTTTGGGATTCATGTCCGCTGCCTCCGTGGTTGTGTTTCTGTTCCGCAGAAAAGTGGGCCTTCGGCAGCGCATGGTCATGGCACAGGCATTGAGCCTGACGGATATGGAAGGTGTGGTACGGCTGCAAAAATTGGTGCTGCTGGGCAGCCTGAGTGTTCAGGGTATCGGCGCACTGATTCTGGCATTGCGTTTTTGGCCGGAGTATGGCTTCGCAACGGCCCTGAAGTGGGGTGCCTTTCACGCCATCTCTGCTTTCTGCAATGCGGGCTTTGATATTTTCGGATGCATTACTCCCGGTGCCAGTCTGATGGAATTCAATTCCGATCCGGTTGTGATTTTGACTTTAAGTGTACTGGTGGTTGTAGGCGGTCTGGGTTTTCTTGTCTGGCAGGAAATGATTACGGAGCGCCGCTGGAAGAAATTCAGTGTTTATACCAAGCTGGTGCTGACCATGTCGGCGGCACTTCTGCTGCTGGGCTGGGCAGCTTTCTGTCTGCTGGAGTGGAATAATCCCGGTACACTCGGTGTTATGGATACAGGAGATAAACTGCTTAACGGTCTGTTCCAGTCTGTTACTGTTCGAACTGCAGGCTTCGCAGCCATTGATCAGGGCGCATTGACCGATGCATCCAAGGGCCTCTCCATGGTGCTGATGCTGATCGGTGGCTCCTCCGGCTCTACGGCCGGCGGTGTGAAAACTGTGACCATCGTGGTGCTGGTGTTGTTCCTTGCAACACGGGCCCGCGGAAGAAGCACAGTTTGTGCATTCAAGCGGACGATCCCCGATTCTCAGGTTCTGGATGCCATGACGATTTGTTCCATTGTTGTGGGGCTTGCGGTTTTTGGTGCTATCTTCATTACGGCAACGTCTCCCATCAGCTTTGTGGATGCTGCATTTGAATCGGTATCCGCACTGGCAACAGTGGGTATCACTGCCGGCGTGACCACAAGCTTGAGTATTCCGGCACAGTTTTTGATCATTCTCTATATGTATTTTGGTCGTGTGGGCGTGCTGACCATCAGCCTTGGTTTCCTGATGGGGGATAAGGCGGAGGAACGGTTCCGGTACGCGCAGACAAATCTGCTGATCGGCTGAGGAGGAAAAACGATGAAATCCTATATTGTAATCGGATTGGGCCTGTTCGGTGCGGAGGTTGCCCGCAAGCTGTGCGCACTGGGCTGTGAAGTTCTGGCACTGGATATTCGCAGCGATCTGGTCAATCAGGTGGCCCCTGATGTGACCCATGCTGTTGTTGGAGACGGAAAGGATAAGGATGTCCTCCGTGCCCTGGGGGCAGGAAACTTTGATTGTGCGATTATTGCCATCGGCGATGATCTGGCCGCATCGGTGCTGACCACCATGAATCTGAAGGAGCTGGGCATTCCCTATGTGGTCTGCAAGGCCCACGACGAGACCCACCGCCGTGTGCTGGAAAAGCTGGGCGTGGATCGGGTCGTGATTCCCGAATGCGAATTTGGCGGCAAGCTGGCAAGAAGTTTGTCTGCCCACAATGTGCTGGACTATATTGAACTTTCTGAGGAGTACGGCATTCTGGAAGTACCCGCACCCAAAACGTGGATCGGCAAGACCATTCTGGAACTGAATGTCCGCGCCAAGCTGGGTGTGAACATCATTGCGGTGAAAAATGACCAGACCACCAATGTGTCTCCCTCTGCAAATTACAAAATCACAGCAGGCGATGTCATGGTCGTACTGGGTGACAACAAGGCTTTGGAAACGGTGCAGAAATTATGATGGAAGAAAGAATCTCATCCAGAAAAAATCCGCTGCTGCAGCAGGTGCGCAAGCTTCTGTCCTCCCGTAAAGAGCGGGAACAGGCGGGCTTGTTTGTGTCGGACGGTACCAAGCTGCTGGAAGAAGCGGTCAAGTTTGAGTCCGGCCTGCATACGGTGATTCTATCCGATGGAGTCGATGTGGCTGTTCCCGATGGTGTGCGCGTGGTGCGCGTACCGGAGGATGTCATGGCATCCATTTCCCCGATGGAAGCGCCCCAGGGTGCGCTATTCCTGTGCCGCCTGCCGGAGAAAACAGCCTTTGCAGCGCAGCGCGGTATGCTGCTGCTGGACGGTATTCAGGATCCCGGTAACATTGGCACGATTTTAAGAACTGCTGATGCGCTGGAGGTTCCGGTGGTGCTGCTGGAAGGTTGTGCGGATCCTTACAGCCACAAGGTGGTGCGCTCCTCCATGGGCGCGGTGTTCCGTACCAAGGTGGTGCAAAGTACATGGGCCGAGGTTCAGGCCGCTTGCAAAGCTGCGGGAATTCCCGTTGCGGTCACGGCCCTTTCTGATCGGGCAAAGGATATCCGCAGCGCGGATTTGTCGCAGATGGCCGTGGTTATCGGCAGTGAAGGCCGCGGTGTGCGGCAGGAAATTCTGGGCAGTGCCGATGCGGAGCTGATCATTCCCATGAACCCCCGCTGCGAATCTCTGAATGCGGCCATCGCCGCAACCATCTGCATGTGGCAGATGAAGAAATAAGACAGAAAGAAGGGAACTGAAGATGCTGGTACACTGGATATGGCTTTCAACACGCCCCCATATCAGCGATCGCTTGAAAGTGGAACTGGTGCGCCGTTTTCAGGATCCCGAAACGATTTACTTTGCGGATGCAGACAGCTTTTCACAGGTGGAAGGTTTATCTGCGGAAGGCTTGGCCGCGCTGGCGGACAAGAAGCTGACGGAGGCAGAAAAGATTCTGCGTGACTGCCAGCGGGAAAACCTAGGTATCCTGACCTATCAGGATGCCGCGTATCCTGCCAGACTCAAGAATATATCCGACCCGCCGCTGGTATTTTATTATAAAGGAAGGCTGCCTGATTTTGACGGCTCGCCCCTGATCGGTGTGGTCGGAACCCGAAAAGCATCGGTCTACGGCATGACTGCTGCCAAGAAGCTGGGTTACCAGATTGCCCGCTGCGGCGGCATCGTGGTATCCGGTATGGCATATGGCATTGATGGCATGGCTACCCGCGGCGCATTGACCGCCGGTACTCCGGCAATCGGCATTTTGGGCTGCGGTGCGGATGTGGTGTACCCGCCTTCCAACCGGGGTCTTTTCGAGGATATGGAGCAGTATGGCTGCCTGCTGTCGGAATTTGTACCCGGCACACCGCCCATTGGCCGTAATTTCCCGAAGCGCAACCGCATCATCAGCGGTTTAAGCTGCGGTGTTCTTGTGGTGGAAGCGCCGGAGAAAAGCGGCGCGCTGATCACAGCACAGCTGGCGCTGGATCAGGGCCGCGACGTGTTCGTGGTGCCCGGAAATATCGATGTGGATACTTTTGTGGGCAGCAACCGGCTGCTGCGGGACGGAGCCATTGCCATCAGCTCCGGCTGGGATATCATGAGCGAATATGCGCAGCAGTTTCCGGAAAAGGTGCGTCAGTTCGACGGACCCATGCGTCAGAACGCGCAGGAGGATTTGTCTGAAATTTCTGCACAAACTGAGAAAATGCAACCCAAAGTGGCACAGAAACCCAAAGTTTTAGGTAAAAATAAGGTTTCAAAACAGAATGAAGACAAAAAAGTCATTGACAACGGCGCACCTTCGCCGTATAGTGACGTGGAAGATAAGCTGCCGCCGCTGCTGCCTGATGAGCAGAAAATCGTGTCTGCTTTAACGAAGGAGCCGCGTCCGGTTGACGATGTGATTGCGGAAACGGGACTTCCCACAGCAAGAATGCTGGCTACGTTGACACTGCTGCAGGTCAAGGGAATCGTGAAACAGCACCCGGGCAAGCGCATCAGCCTGAAATAATCAGGCAAATCATGAGAAACGGAGACATTGGCATGAGCAAACCCGCCAATCTGGTAATTGTGGAGTCGCCCTCCAAGGCGAAGACCATTGGTAAATATCTGGGCCCTGACTATACGGTCAAGGCCAGTATGGGTCACCTGCGTGACCTCCCTAAGTCCACCATGGGTGTGGATCTGGAGGGTAATTTTACCCCCCGCTATATCCCCGTCAAAGGAAAGGAAGATCTGATCAAGGAACTGAAGTCTGCTGCCAGCGCTGCAAAGACGGTCTATCTTGCAACGGACCCTGACCGCGAGGGCGAAGCCATTTCCTGGCATCTGAAGGAACTGCTGAACCTGCCGGATGAGAAGGCACGGCGCGTTACCTTCAACGAGATCACCCAGAAGGTGGTCAAACAGTCCATCGAAAATCCCCGTCAGATCGACTATGATCTGGTGGATGCCCAGCAGGCAAGAAGAATTCTGGACCGCATTGTGGGTTACCAGCTCTCTCCGCTGCTGTGGAAGAAAGTCCGCCGTGGCCTGTCCGCAGGCCGTGTGCAGTCCGTTGCTACCAGACTGGTGGTGGACCGCGAAAATGAGATCCGCGCCTTTGAACCCAAGGAGTACTGGTCGCTGGATGTCAAGCTGAATCTGCTGGAGAAGCCCGGTTCCTTTGTTGCCCGCTACTGGGGCGAGGATAAGAAGCGGGAACTGGAAAATGAGCAGCAGACCCAGGCTGTGATCGATGATATTACCGGCAAAACCTTTGCCGTCACGAACGTCAAGAAGGCGGAGAAGAAGCGTTCCGCAGCGCCTCCTTTTACCACCTCTACCTTGCAGCAGGAAGCATCCCGCAAACTGGGCTTTACACCCAAGAAGACCATGATGGTCGCCCAGCAGCTGTATGAAGGTGTGGATGTGTCCGGTGAAGGCACGCTGGGTCTGATCACCTATATGCGTACCGACTCCCTGCGCCTTTCCGACGAAGCTATGGCTGCGGCTGCAGACTTCATCAAGTGGCGCTACGGCAATGACTACTATTACGGCAAGTTCCATGTGTTCAAGACCAAGTCCGGCGCACAGGATGCCCACGAAGCCATTCGCCCCACCCATGTGGAGCTGGATCCTGAGCGTATCCGTGGTTCCCTGACACCCGATCAGTACCGTTTGTATAAGCTGATCTGGAGCCGCTTTCTGGCATCTCAGATGGCAAATGCCATTTTTGATACCGTATCCATCGACACGGAGTGCGCAGGCCATACCTTCCGCAGCTCCCACCAGAGCATGCGCTTTGCAGGTTTTATCGCTGTCTACGAGGAAGGCCGCGATGATGAAGGCGAAGCCGTCGGTTCTCCGCTGCCCGATTTGATCGCAGGCGATAAGGCTGGCTGCGAGAAAATCGACAAGGAGCAGCATTTCACCCAGCCCCCCGCCCGTTACACGGAAGCAACGCTGGTTAAGGCCATGGAGGAAAAGGGTGTCGGCCGTCCTTCCACTTACGCTGCGACCATTTCCATCATTCAGGATCGCGAGTATGTTATCAAGCAGGACAAGCGCCTGATGCCCACAGCACTGGGTGAAATCGTCACCGGATTGATGATGGAGCGTTTTAACGACATCATTGACGTGGAATTCACTGCCAATATGGAAAACAAGCTGGACGCGGTGGAAGAGGGCAAGCAGAACTGGATCGAACTGCTGTCCGACTTCTACGGCAGCTTTAAGAAAGAACTGGAAGACGCGGAAACCGCCATGGAAGGTGTCCGCCTGAAGGTGCCGGATGAAGAAACTGACGAAATTTGTGAACTTTGCGGCCGAAAAATGGTGGTCAAAGTGGGCAGATTCGGTAAATTCCTGGCATGTCCCGGTTTCCCCGAATGTAAAAACGCGAAGCCTTTGGTGGAGCATATGCCCGGCCGTTGCCCCAAGTGCGGCAGCGGTATGCTGAAAAAGAAGTCCAAGCGCGGCTATGCCTACTATGCCTGTGAACAGGGTGCCGAATGCGGCTTTATGAGTTGGGAGGTTCCCACGGCAGAAGATTGCCCCAAGTGCGGCAAAACGCTGTTCAAGAAGTCCGGCCGCGGCCGTATGAAGCCCTTCTGCATCAATGAGGAGTGCGAAGCATTCCTGCCGGAAGAGAAGCGCGGCTACTACAAAAAGAAGACCGCTACCGAGGGAACCGAGGGAGAACCTGCCGGCGAACCCGCAGCGGAGAAGAAACCCGCGAAGAAGACTACTAAGAAAACCGCAACCAAGAAGAGTACTGCGAAAAAGAGTACAGCCAAGAAGCCTGCGGCAAAAAAGAGCGCTGCCAAAAAGAGCAAGGAGGCGCAGAAATGAAAGTAAAAGTCATTGGCGCCGGTCTTGCCGGCAGTGAAGCTGCATGGCAGCTGGCCCAGCGGGGTATTGAAGTAGAACTCTATGAAATGCGCCCCCATAAGAAAAGCCCTGCACATCATACGGAATACTTCGCGGAGCTGGTATGTTCCAATTCTCTGCGTGGTGACCGGCTGGAAAACGCAGTCGGTCTTCTGAAGGAAGAACTGCGCCGCTGCGGCAGTATCATCATGGAATGCGCCGAAGCCACCCGTGTGGAAGCAGGCGGCTGTCTGGCCGTGGACCGTGTGGGCTTTGCCGCCATGGTCACGGAAAAGGTTAAGAACCATCCCAATATTACGGTTATTGAGGATGAAGTGACGGAAGTTCCGGAAGGTCCTGTGATCATTGCATCCGGCCCGCTGACCTCCGATGCCCTCAGTGAGGCAATCGGCAAATATTTTGGTCAGACGGACTATCTGCACTTTTTCGATGCGGCAGCACCGCTGGTGACTGCTGAATCCATCGATATGGAAAAGGCCTGGTGGCAGTCCCGCTATGACCGCGGCAATGCGGACTATATCAACTGCGCTATGAACCGGGAAGAGTACGAGGCCTTCCTGAAGGAACTGATTTCTGCGGAAGAAGCAGAGGTTCACGGCTTTGAGGACAAGAATGTCTTTGAAGGCTGCATGCCCGTGGAAGTCATGGGTCGCCGCGGCTTTGACACGTTGCGCTTCGGACCTCTGAAGCCTGTGGGTCTGACGGACCCCGCAACGGGCAAAGAGCCTTATGCGGTTGTGCAGCTGCGGCAGGACAATGCGGAAAAGACCGTATTCAATCTGGTGGGTTTCCAGACCCACCTGAAATTCGGTGAACAGAAGCGCGTGTTCTCCATGATTCCCGCCCTTGCTAATGCGGAATTTGTCCGTTACGGTGTGATGCACCGCAATACCTTCCTGCAGAGTCCCAAGCTGCTGGACAAGTACTATGCAGACCGCCGCAATCCCATGGTTGCTTTTGCCGGACAGATGACCGGCGTGGAAGGCTATGTGGAATCCACCGCATCCGGTTATCTGGCTGCTGTGGCTATGGCGGCAAAGGTACAGGGTAGGGAATTGCCCGATTTTCCCAAGACAACCGCCATCGGCGCGCTGGGCATGTACATCAGCGATGAATCCGTTGTGAATTTCCAGCCGATGAATGTGAATTTCAGCATCATCGCACCGCTGGAAAAGCGAATCAAGAAGAAAGCAGAAAAGAATCTGGCAATCGCAAACCGGTCTCTGGAAGTGATCGATGCGCTGGTTGCCAAGGGTATTTAAGAGAAAGAGGTGTGGCAAGTGAAGATCATTCTCGATGCAATGGGCGGCGATCACGCGCCGGAAGCACCCGTATTGGGCGCAATTGATGCAGCAAAGACCTTCGGTACCCAGATCACACTGGTTGGCCGCGGCGAAGCAATCCTCGACGTGATGCGCAAGCACGGAATTGATAATCTGCCCGAGGGCATGGAAATTGCCAATGCCGACGATGTGGTGGACATGCACGATGATCCCGGCTCCGTCATCCACAAGCGCAAGAATTCCTCCATGGTCATCGGCCTGAAGATGCTGGCGGATGGTCAGGGCGATGCTTTTGTTTCTGCCGGTTCCACCGGCGCACTGCTGACCGGAGCCACTCTGATCGTTAAGCGCGTCAAGGGTATCCGCCGCGCAGCCATGGGTCCCGCTTTCCCCAACAAGGCAGGCGGAAAGACCGTCATTTGTGACTGTGGTGCCAATGCGGAGTGTACACCTGAGTTTTTGCTGCAGTTCGGTCTGGTGGGCAGCCTGTTTGCACAGAAGAATCTGGGGGTTCAGAACCCCAAGGTCGGCCTTCTGAACATCGGCACCGAGGACTCCAAGGGAACTCCGCTGCAGAAGGAAGCCTACGCAAAGCTCTCGAAGGCTCATGAGCAGGGCCTGCTGAACTTTGTGGGCAATGTGGAAGCCCGCGATGTTCCTCTGGGTGCAGTGGACGTGGTGGTGTGCGACGGTTTCTCCGGCAATGTGCTGCTGAAGTCCATTGAAGGCACCGCGATGTACATGGGAAGCCTGATGAAACATAAGATTTTCAAGCGCAGCTTCTTCTCTAAAATCGGCTACCTGCTGTGTAAGGCCGGTGTAGATGAGGTTATGAGTCTGCTGGACTACCGCACCATCGGCGGCACCCAGTTCCTGGGCATCAAGAAGCCTGTCATCAAGGCCCACGGCTCTTCCGATGCACTGGCATTCCGCAATGCCCTCCGTCAGGCAGAGGAGGCCACCAAGGCCGATTTCTGCGCAGAACTGGAACAGGCACTGGCCATGATCAAGGAGAGTGCCAATGATTAAGGATCTGGAGGCAGCCATTGGCTACCGCTTTCAAAACATTACTTTGCTGCAGAATGCCCTGACCCACTCCTCTTATGCGAACGAGCGCTGGCATAACAGCCTGAAGAGCAATGAGCGACTGGAGTTTCTGGGTGACTCCATTCTGGGCATGGTCGTGGCGGAGTACCTGTACAAGAATTTCCCCGACCGTCCCGAAGGTGAGCTGACCCGTATGCGTGCGGATATGGTCTGTGAGAAGACACTGGCATCCGTCGCGGCACGGATCAATCTGGGCCATCATCTGATGCTGGGCAACGGCGAAGAGCAGGGCGGCGGCCGCAGCCGGGATTCCATTCTGGCGGATGCGGTGGAGTCTGTCATTGCAGCAAGCTTCTTAGACGGCGGCATGGCGGCAGCAAGAAGCTTTATCGAGAAGTTCATTCTGGTGGAAGTACCCGTCAGAAAGATGCACAATGCCGACTATAAGACGGCGCTGCAGGAGCTGATTCAGCAGAAGAAGAATCAGACCCTCAGCTATGCGCTGGTGGGCGAGTCCGGACCGGATCACGACAAGCGTTTCGAGGTGGAAGTCAGCTTGAACGGACGCGTGATCGGCACAGGTACCGGCAGCAGCAAGAAGCGTGCCGAGCAGATGGCCGCGCAGTCCGCGCTGGAGAATCTGCAGCCTTAACAGGTATCAATGGGGCTGTAAAATAACAGCCTGAAAAAACGGAGGATTCCCGAAATGGGATCCTCCGTTGGCTTTTTTTCATGCAGCTGCCTTTTTTGAAAGGCTTTTTTGTGTAAAATACGTACACTCACCACACCCCCAAGAAAATT
>JBGVFB010000087.1:0-16840 GCA_045120675.1 Faecousia sp.
TCGAGACGGTCGGGGTCATTCTTCTTGTTCTTCATGGTGTTGTAGTTTCTCTGCTTGCACTCAGAGCATCTCAAAGTGACTTTAACGCGCATAACGGCACCTCCTTAAAAATTGCCTCCCTGTATCACTCCGCCCAGGAAAAATTTAGGAAGCGGCCACTACAATTGCCGCCCGGAGCTGAAAAAAGACCGCAAAAAAATAGCCCTTTTTCACAGGTAAAAACATTCTAACATGGGGGAGGTGTAATGTCAATAACTATTTACTTTATTTTTGGGATATTTTGCGATATAATGGGGCCATAGAAATCAGAAAGGCGGAAGTGAAATATGAGAATTATGGGAGTCGATTACGGTGATGCCAGAACCGGTATTGCTATGTCCGATTTGCTGTGCAGCATCGTTGGCACAACCACAGTAATCCACAGCAGACGCGATGAAAAAACCATTGCGGAAATCCAGAAACTGATTGCCCAGAACGGGGTGACGGAAATCGTGGTGGGCCTGCCGAAAAATATGGACGGCACGGAGGGTATCCGTGCCGAGGTGTGCAAGGAATTTGCACAGAAGCTGCGGGAAGCGACGAATCTTCCTGTGAATATGTGGGATGAGCGCCGCACCACTGTGGAAGCCCACAACATCCTGTCCGCACATAACTATCACGGTCAGAAGCGCAAGAATACGGTCGATGCCGTGGCTGCATCCTTGATTCTGGAAGGTTATCTGGCTTTCCGTTCCCGGTAAAACAGTTCCCGCAATCCGGCGGCAATCAGAACAATGCCAAAGCCTTTTTTGAGAATTTCCACATTTAGAATTGTGGAAATCCATGAGAATACTGCCGCTGCTGCACAGCCCGCGATCATGGCCGGAAGCAGCGGCTTTATTTTAAGATTACCCTGCCGGATGCGCAATGCGCAGGTGACCAATGCTGATGGGATGAAGAACAGCAGATTGATGCTGCGGGAAACCAGCGGGTCGGCATGCAATACCATGGTCAGCCAGAGAATCAGCAGGCTTCCGCCGCCGATACCAAGACCTGACAGAAAGCCCAGAACCGTACCGATGATCAGTACGACAGGGAGTGATTCTAGCATAGGTATCGAATCCCTCCCCAGATGATCAGAATACCCAGACCCTTGTGCAGCCATTTGGCCGGGATTTTTTTACCCCAGATACCTGCGGCCAGTCCTCCTGCGGTGCTGCCGATGAGATAGGGGAGTGCCTGTCGCCATGCTATGCTGCCCGTCATGGCTGTGGCTGACAGAGAAACGATGCAGATCGGCAGGATGACCGCGATGGAAGCACCGAAAATCTGATCCTCTTCCAGCGGTGTCAGCAAGCTTAACAATGGAACAAGAACCATTCCGCCGCCGGCACCGAAGAGTCCGTTCACGGCACCTGCGCCCAGACCTGCTATT
Source organism: Faecousia sp. (assembly GCA_045120675.1). Lineage (GTDB taxonomy): Bacteria > Bacillota > Clostridia > Oscillospirales > Oscillospiraceae > Faecousia. Next base: position 1,415 of record JBGVFB010000087.1, read on the forward strand.
ATAATGCCTGTTATTTTTCGTTTTTTCATAAAAAGAAGCCTCCTGTGGAAGTTTTTCCACAGGAGGCAGTTTTATGCAGTTTTTATGCAGCGGACAGAGTCAGATCTGTGCTGACATACTTGAAGCTACCTTCGGTAGCGGTAACAGCCTCGGTCAGGGCGGTGTACCATGCGTTGTAATCGTTGCCTGCCAGCTCTTCGGTAATCAGGTGATCACGGTAAGTGGTCTCGCTGTCGCCGGAGTAGAACATGATGTGGCAGCCGTACTCGGTCTCCACGATACCGGTATCGCCAACTTCATGTGCATCGAAGCACCAGTCTTCGAATGCAGCCACCATCTGGCCGGGATGGATATCCTCGTACAGACCGCCGGTGGTGCCGTCGCCGTCATCGGACTTCTCGTTAGCCAGAGCAGCGAAGCTCTCTTCGGTAGCGTCGCCGGACTTCCACTCGTTCAGGATGGCCTCAGCCTCGGACCAGGCAGCAGCCTTTTCCACATCGGTGTAGTCGTAAGCACCGGTGGTGGAATTGTAGGTACCACCCTCAAAGCTGACCAGGATGTGACGGACGTTGGCCAGTGCGAAGGTGTTGTCGTTGCGGGAACCGAACATGACAACGTAATAGCCGTTGATGGTTTCGTTGCCTTCCTCATCGGTGGTGGTATTTGCAGCGTAGGTCATGTCGCCGGCCTTACGGGATTCATCGGCCACCCACTCGGCATAACCTGCAAAGATGCTGTTGTAAGGAACATCGGTGGAAACGTAGGAAGCAGCGGAGGTGTTCTCTGCATTGATGGGCAGAGCGGCGATAGCTGCGTCGAATTCCTCAACGGTGGTGATGCCGGTGGTCAGAGTCTTGGCGGCCTCTTCAGCCAGTCTTGCACCTTCTGCCTTCTGCTCAGCAGTGTACTCAGCGGCATTTTCGCTTTCGCTCTCAACGAAATTAAAAGCATTCAGGTAGTAGTAATTGTAGTTGAAAGAGGAGTACTTGCCGTAGTTCTCAGCTTCTGCAGCGCGCAGATCGGCGTCGCTGTAGGTCAGGGATTCCTGATATTCATTCTGATAGTAACGGGCCAGCTCGGTCATCTCGTAGTAATTACGCAGGCTTTCCTCGGTGGTGCCGTTGCCGTACATGCCCTTCATGTAAGCCTTGACATTGGGATAGCCGTAAGCGGTTGCGTACAGCTCCATGCTATCGATGGCGGCATCGATATTGGCAATTGCTTCTTCGGGAAGGGTGTAGCCGTTAGCCTTGGCATCATCGACCAGAGCGTAGGTAGCCTTGGCCTTTTCGATGGCGGATTCCAGGAAATCGTCAGCCCAGGTCATACGGTCCTCGCCGTTCAGAACCTGCTCGTTCAGGGGCTTGGTCACATCAAGACCCAGCATGGAGGCATAGCTGCCATACTGGCTGTAGAACTGGTTGACGGAATCGATGAAGTAGTAGTTCAGCTCTGCATTGCTGATCTTGTGCTCACCGATGGTCAGCGCAACGGTATTGCGCTCACGGATGCCGCTGTTGGAGATGGTTCTGCTGATGCCGACATAGGCAGCGAACAGGACCAATGCGGCCAGAATCACCACGGCCAGGGTGGTGTAAAGCTTCAGTTTCTTAGCTTCCTTCTGCTCGGCCAGCTGCTTTTCGGTCAGCTTTTCAGCCTGCTCGGCATTGCGGAGCTTCTTCTTGCTGGATGCACTCATGGTTTATCATTTCCTCTCATTTGTCCTTGTGGATTCATCACGCAACGGAAAATTGCGGATAGACCACGGTATTATAACCCATATTGCCGCAGGTTTCAAGTGGCTTTTGCGCGAAAAAGTAAGATATAGCAAAAAATTTACAAGTATTGTAAGGATATACCCCATTTAGACGAAAAAACATGGGGAGCCGAAACTCCCCATGCCAAAACCCCGCTTTAGCCGTGACGCATCCAATTATGACCTGCACGAATGGCAGGTGGGTTGCCGCTCCTGATCATTACTGCTCCCAACATCCATCCATCGTCAAAGCGTGGACGGGAGGTCTGCAAACAGAACAGGAAGTCTAACTTCCCTAATATAAAATGTGGGTCCAAAAGGACACACCACGCACCAAGCAGGAAATTCTGCGAAATTTATTCTTCTTCGTCCTCTTCGTAGAGCTCATCCATGATCAGGTCGTAAACGGCCTGCAGCTCTTCTTCATCTTCAATCGCGCACAGGATGGGCTCGCCATCTTCTTCCACACTCTTGAGAATGCTGACTTCCAGATCCTCGTCATCCTCGGTGCCTGCGGGAATAACTGCCAGATAAGTGCAGCCGTTGTATTCCAACTGGCTCAGTACTTCCAGCTCGAATTCGGTGCCGTCCTCATCGACGATGGTCATAAAATCAGAACCGTATTGATCTTCCATTGCTTCTTCCTCCTGAAGGATTTGCTTTCTAATCTCATTTTACAGTCTTTGGAAGGCAAAATCAAGAGGGAATATTGCACATGCCTAAGAAAGGTAATCTTCCAGAAGCCGGTTCAGCTCGTCTGTGCTGTCAATGAAGATGCCTTTTTCCAGAGCCTGCTGATCGGCCACAGGCAGAAATTTCGCCTGATAGGGGAAGATTTCCACAGGTTTTGGATTCCCGGTTTTCCACAATGCCACATAGCCATCACTGATTCCCAGAAGAAAACCAAAAATAAGGGTAAAATACAAGTACCGGATGCTTTTCAAATCCACCGCCTCCATAGCGGTAGTATTTCCGTGAATTTAATTATTATTAATAATTTGGGGCTTTCGTTTTCCTTTGGGGTATGCTATAATACTATGAAGTGGTGTTATGCCCTTTTTTAAATTATTGATTTGACTGTTTACCATACGGCATCTTCGCCGATGTAGATGGAGGTTTTATATGGACAATTCAAACAATCGCAAGAAGGGGAAGCAGCGGCAGGAATGGAATCCCCACTGGTCGCTGAAGATCCTTTACGGAATCTGGTCCACAGTACTTGCCCTTCTGAAGATCGCAGTGGGTGCAGCCGCGACGGTGCTGCTGATTTGCGTCGTCTGCGGATTTGTATTCGTGGGAATTCTTGGTAACTACCTGCAGGAAGATATTCTGCCGCAGGCTTACTATAATATGGAGAATGCCAACCTCGATCAGACTTCCTTTGTATACTATGTGGACGATGACGGCAATATTCAGCTGCTGCAGCAGATTCATACCTCTGCTGACCGCCAGTGGGCCTCTCTGGACGAGATTCCCGAGGCTATGGTGGAGGCGGCTGTTGCGATTGAGGATAAGCGTTTCTACGAGCATCAGGGTGTTGACTGGATTACGACGGTGAAAGCCTGTGCAAACCTGTTCTTCGGCGGCGACGATAAGTTCGGTGGTTCCACAATCACACAGCAGCTGCTGAAAAACCTGACCGGCGAGGACAGTGTGACTGTCCAGCGAAAAGTGCAGGAAATCCTGACAGCTCAGTGTTATGAAAAAATCTATGATAAAGATTTTATCATGGAGTGGTATCTCAACACCATTTATCTGGGCCGCGGCTGCTATGGTGTCAAGTCCGCTGCTGCCGAGTACTTCGGCAAGGAACTGCGTACCTTGACTGTGGCCGAATGCGCAAGCCTGATCAGTATCACCAACAACCCGTCTATTTTCAATCCCTACTCTCAGAGCGTTTATATGTGGGAAGGCGCAGAGCGCAATGGCGCTTCCCGTAACCGCGCCCGCCAGATGAGCGTTTTGTACGAAATGAAGGATCAGGGCTGGATCACGGAAGAGGAGTACGAGGATGCAATCAATCAGGAAATGGTCTTCAAGTCCGGTATCGAACCTGAAAACAGATGGTCCGAATGTGACAATGCCCAGTGTACCTATGAAGGTACGGTTGGAAGCTACGAGCTTTCCGGAAACAATTATTACTGCCCCCGCTGCGGAACATTGAATGCCGTAACAACGGACTCTTCACAGGAAGTTTATTCCTACTTTGTGGACACGGTTCTGGAAGATGTGGCGGCGGATCTTGCAGCCACCATCGGCATCGACTGGGATACGCTGGACAAGGCTGCCAAGGACAACTATATGCTGCAGATTCAGCGTGGCGGCTATCATATCTATTCTACGCTGGATAAATCCGTGCAGGATCAGGTGGATGCCATCTATTCCGATCCTGCCAACGTGGCAAAAACCCGCAGCAAGCAGCAGCTTCAGTCTGCTATGGTTATCGTGGATATCTCTACCGGTGACATTGTTGCAATGGCCGGCGGTGTGGGCGAAAAAACCACGCATAATGGCTGGAATATTGCAACAGACTCCAAGCTGCAGACCGGTTCTGCTATGAAGCCTGTGGCAGTCTACGCACCCGGCTTTGAATCCGGTGCCATCAGCCCTGCTTCGGTTATAAAGGATTTGCCTGTCAGCTATTCCGGCGGTCCCTTCCCCAAAAATGACAACCGCAGCTACTCTTTCTCCAGAACGGTCCTCAGCGGTATCACCAATTCCATCAATGCGGTTTCCGTTCGTACACTGCGCACGATCGGTTATGATTACAGTTATCAGTTCGCAAAGAATAAGCTCCGCATCAAGGGACTGACGGATCATTACGTCATGTCCAATGGTTCGGTGAAATCCGACCTGGGTGACTCTCCTCTGGGTATGGGTGCCTTGACAGTGGGTGCAACGGTGCGTGATATGGCAGCAGCTTATGCTACCTTTGCCAACGACGGTGTCTGGCGCGAGGCCAGAACCTACACCAAAGTCTATGACTCTGAAGGTAATCTGGTGCTGGATAATACGCAGGATTCCGAAAAGGTACTCAGCGACAAGAGTATTAATTACCTGAATTACTGTCTGCAGAATGCGGTTAACAACGGTACCGGCGGCGAAGCCAGAATCAGTGGCCAGAATATCGCAGGTAAGACCGGTACTACTTCCAGTAACCGTGACCGCTGGTTCTGTGGTTATTCCAAGTACTATGCTGCTGCAGTCTGGTGCGGCTACCACAATCCTGAAGTGATCCGAATCACCAGCGGCGAGAACAATCCTGCTGCAGTGCTGTTCAGAAAGGTGCTCAAGCCCCTGCACGAGGGACTTCCCAAGCAGGAGCTGTATTCCACCGGAAACTTCCGCAGCTACAGCATGTGCCTTGATACCGGCGATGCTGCGAGCTCTGCCTGCAGCAAAGACCTGCGTTCGTATCTGCACGATCTGGGCCGCACGGCTTCTGCCTATGCGTATAAAGAGGATGCTCCTACGGAGACCTGTAATCGCCATGTACTGGTTGAGTACTGTTCTACCGGCGGCGGTGTTGCAAACAGTTACTGCTACAAATTTGCGGCAGAAGGGGAGGCAGAAATTGACTCCCGCGCTCTGTTGAAAATGACACCCAGCGAGGTTCAGGTGGTTCGCGATGCCCTGAACAACGGCTTGAAAGGCGCATTCGGTGATGACCGTTATGTATACTATATCTCCGAAGATGGCGGCAATCTGAATTGGCATGGCTTTAACGGCACTTCCAATCTGGGTGTCAATGCGCCTTATGTGATTTGCCCCATTCACACGGAGTCGTCCTGGGAAGAGTACCAGTATGGCTGGGCAGATACAGAAGAGCCCGACTGGGAATATGAGGATGACGAAGCGATCTGGGGTTGATTCCCGATGAAGATCGCCCTGAAAAACTCACGGATATTTAGATAAAGGAGAAAGCCAATGATTTGGATTTCTGATCAATGGAAAGATTACGAGGTTCTGGATACCTCTGATGGCGAGCGTCTGGAGCGGTGGGGAAAGTATATCCTCGTCCGCCCCGATCCTCAGGTCATTTGGAATACCCCCCATACCGCACCGGAGTGGAAGCGTTACGATGCACGCTATCTGCGCTCCAATACCGGCGGCGGTCGCTGGACGGATCACAATCTGCCGGACCGCTGGCAGATCCGTTACAGGGATTATCTGACTTTTAATGTCAAGCCCATGAATTTCAAGCACACCGGTGTGTTTCCGGAGCAGGCTGCGAACTGGGATTTCATCCGGGAAAAGTGTGCAAATGCCGGACGCCCTGTGAAGGTGCTGAATATGTTTGCTTATTCCGGCGGTGCAACACTGGCAGCCGCTGCCGGTGGCGCCGAAGTCTGGCACGTGGATGCGGCTAAGAACATGGTTGCATGGGCCAAGGAGAATGCACAGGCCAGCGGCTTGGCCGACAAGCCCATTCACTGGATCGTGGATGATTGCGCCAAGTTTATCCAGCGCGAGATTCGCCGCGGCCGCCGTTATGACGGCATCATCATGGATCCGCCCAGCTATGGCCGTGGCCCCAGTGGCGAGATCTGGAAAATGGAAACCAGCTTCTATCCCTTCCTGCTGGAAGTGGCGAAGATTCTGTCCGATGATCCGCTGTTTGTGATCATTAACTCCTATACCACCGGTCTGGCACCTTCTGCAGTGGGTTATGCATCTGATGTTGTGTTTGGTGCGCGCCATGGCGGCCATACCACCGTTGGTGAACTGGGTCTGCCGGTTCGTGACTCCGGCCTGATGCTGCCCTGTGGTTCTACCGGCCGCTGGACACCCTGAGCGGAGGTAGGAACATGAGCGAGATCATCAAAGCCGAACATCTTGGCTTTACTTATCCGGGCATGGACGATGCACCCGGTGCAGTGGTTTTTGAGGATATGAACCTGACCATTGAAGCGGGAAGTCTTGTTGCAATCTTAGGCAGCAACGGCTGCGGCAAGTCCACCCTTGCCAAACACTTCAATTCCATCCTGTTACCCTGCGGCGGCAAAGTCTGGGTCTGCGGCATGGATACGAAGGACGAGAATAAGCTGATTGCCATTCGCCGTAATGTTGGCATGGTATTCCAAAATCCCGATAATCAGATTGTCGCCAATGTGGTGGAGGAGGATGTGGCATTCGGCCCTGAGAATTTGGGCGTTGCAAGTCCTGAAATCCGCCATCGTGTGAACAAGGCTCTGGAGCAGGTTCGCATGAGCAAGTATGCGCTCCATGCACCCCATCTGCTTTCCGGTGGCCAGAAGCAGCGCATTGCCATTGCCGGTGTCATTGCCATGGAGCCCAAGTGTATCGTGCTGGACGAGCCCACTGCAATGCTGGATCCCCGGGGCCGCCGTGAGGTAATGGATACCATCATCCGTCTGAACCGCGAGAAGGGGATTACGGTGGTGCTGATTACCCACCATATGGATGAAGCAGCCCAGTGCGGCCGCGTGGTTGTGATGCACAAGGGTAATGTTGCCACCGATGGTGCGCCAAAGGATGTTTTTCAGCAGGTTCAGCTGCTCCACGAACTGGGTCTTGCGGCCCCTGAGACTGTGGAGCTGTGCCATGAGCTGAACAGCCTTGGCTTTGAGCTTCCCCTGAATTGTTTGGATGAGAAAGAATGTGCGCAGGCACTTTACAATGCAGTAATGGCCTGACCCACTGGAGGAATGTAATTTGGAACCTATTTTGCAGGTTCAGAATCTGAACTTTATTTATAGTGCCGGCACACCCTTCCAGCATCAGGCACTGGAAAATGTGTCGTTTTCCGTTGCGCGCGGAGAATTTATTGGCATCATCGGTCACACCGGTTCCGGTAAGTCCACGCTGATGCAACAGTTAAATGGTTTGCTGAAGCCCACATCCGGTACGATTCTGCTGGATGGCAAGGACATCTGGTCCGATAAAAAGCTGACCCGGCAGGCCCGCTTCCGTGTGGGACTGGTGTTCCAGTATCCGGAGTATCAGCTTTTTGAGGAGACCGTTTACAAGGATATTGCGTTCGGTCCCAAGAATATGGGCCTGAAAGAAGATGAGATCGATCGCCGTGTGCGGGAAGCAGCCGCTACCGTCGGACTGACGGAAGCACAGCTGCAGGTATCTCCTTTTGACCTTTCCGGCGGCCAGAAGCGCCGTGTTGCCATTGCAGGTGTCCTTGCGATGGAACCGGATGTGCTGATTCTGGACGAACCTACTGCAGGTCTCGACCCTGCTGGCCGTGCCGGTATTTTGAAGAATATCGAAGATTACCGCCGTACGCATAATGCTACCATCATGATGGTTTCCCACTCCATGGACGATGTAGCCCGACTGACAGACCGGCTGCTGGTACTCAATGGTTCTCACCTTGCGATGGACGGAACACCTGCCGAAGTCTTTGCCCGTGCAGAGGAATTGGTGGAAATGGGCCTGAATATCCCGCAGGTGACCAGAGTATTTCTGGAGCTGCGGAAGATGGGGCTGGATGTGGAACCTGTCTACACCCTGCAGCAGGCGGTTGACACCCTGACTGCCCTCAGAGGAGGTAATGCCTGATGCTGAAAGACATTACACTGGGTCAGTATTTCCCGGGAAATTCTGTAATTCACCGTTTGGACCCCAGAGCGAAGCTGATCGTGCTGGTGGCATACATTGTCGCGCTGTTTCTGGCGGTTAGCTGGGTATCCTATGCCCTGATGGTGGTTTTTCTGCTGGCTTGTATCCGTATTTCCACCATTCCTGCCAAGTCCTTTATCCGTGGCATGAAGCCGCTGATGATGATTCTGGTGTTCACCGGTGTGCTGAACCTGTTCTTCACCACAGATGGTGAGGTTCTGGTGGATTTCTGGTTTATCACCATTACTTCCGGCGGTCTGCAGCGGGCGGTATTTATGGTAATCCGTATTCTGCTGCTGATCTGCGGTACCTTCCTGCTGACTTATACCACTTCTCCCATCAGCCTGACGGATGGTCTGGAAGCACTGATGAATCCCCTGAAGAAGATCAAAGTGCCGGTTCATGAACTGTCCATGATGATGTGCATTGCACTTCGCTTTATCCCCACCCTGATCGAGGAGACGGATAAAATCATGTCCGCCCAGAAGGCAAGAGGTGCTGATTTTGAATCCGGCACCCTGATGGAGAAAGCAAAGGCTTTGATTCCGATTCTGGTGCCTCTGTTTATCAGTGCCTTCCGCCGCGCCGACGAGCTGGCAACCGCTATGGAATGCCGTTGCTACCAGGGCGGTGAAGGCAGAACCAAGATGAAACTGCTTCGCTATACGCTGTGGGACTTTGAAGCCTTTGGTGTAGCGGCTGTGGTGCTGGCGGCTGTTTGCGTGCTTCGCACCTTCGGACTGTGAGGGAAGAAATGCGTAATATCGCCCTGTTTTTGAGCTATCTCGGTACCGATTACCACGGATGGCAGATGCAGAAAAATCTATCCACCGTTCAGGAAACGCTGGAAAAGGCCATCGAAATGATTGTCGGTCACGATGTTCATGTGACCGGCTGCGGCAGAACCGATGCCGGAGTCCATGCCAAGTGCTATGTGGCCAATTTCCGTACCACTTCCACCATTCCGATGGATCGACTGCCTTATGCATTGAATACCCATTTGCCCTGTGACATTGTGGTGACCAAGGCTTTTGAGGTCCATGAAAATTTCAATGCCATCGGTTCCTGTGCCCGTAAGGAATATACCTACCGGATCTACAATTCCCGCATCAAGAACCCCTTCTATGTCAACCGTGCATGGTTTTATCCCAAGCATCTGGATGAGAAGATCATGCAGGAGGCAGCAAGCCAGTTTGTGGGTACCCATGATTTTGCTGCGGTCAGAAGTGTGGGTACCGATGTTAAATCCACGGTGCGCACCGTATACTATTACAATGTGGAGCGCCATGGTGACATCATTGAACTGAAGGTCTGCGCCAATGGCTTCCTTTACAACATGGCCCGTGCCATGGCAGGCACGGTTGTCTATGCGGCGGAAGGAAAAATCAAGCCTTCCGAAATCGGTGCAATCCTGGATTCCGGAAACCGCACCGCGGCAGGCCCCACGGTTCCGCCCGGAGGCCTGTATATGAGCCATCTTTGGTACGATGATGGTATCGAAAAATTCGAGTGTACCCCCTGGCAGGACTGAACAGGGAATATTCATAATTTGTTTTTCCTTTTGGGTATCGGTTGTGCTATACTGTGCCCAAAAGGATATTTCCTTGTGAAAGGAGTGGCGAACTATGCAGCCGAAACTCTGCACAAAATGTAAAAAGAATGTTGCAGTTATTTTTATTACGAAAATTGAAAACGGTGCTTCCCTGAATGAAGGCTACTGCCTGAAGTGCGCCCGAAGCTTGGACATCCCCCAGATCGACCAGGCCGTCAAGCAGATGGGTATTTCGGAGGAAGATCTGGATATGCTGTCTGACGAAATGGGTAATTTCTTCGGTCAGATGGATGATACCGAGAAACACGATGATGACGAGGTGGATTCCCAGACTGCGACCTTCCCGCTGCTGAACCAGTTGTTCGGTGGCATGGGCGGCGGCAACAGTAATCTGCCTGAGCATCCCGCACCCAAGAAGGAAGAGAAGAAGGGTGAGGGAGAGCATCCCAAGAAAAAGGCCAATAAGCACAAATTCCTCGACAGTTACTGCATGGACCTGACCGGCCGTGCCAGAAAGGGCAAGCTGGATAAGGTCATCGGCCGTGATACGGAGACTGAGCGTGTGATTCAGATTCTGAACCGCCGCCAGAAGAACAATCCCTGCCTGATCGGTGAACCCGGTGTTGGTAAGACTGCTATTGCGGAGGGCCTTGCCCAGCGGATCGCAGCGGGTGATGTGCCTTATAAGCTGCGGGATAAGGAAGTGTTTCTGCTGGATTTGACCGCACTTGTGGCAGGCACCCAGTTTAGAGGCCAGTTTGAAAGCCGTATGAAGAGCCTGATCGGCGAAATCAAGGAGTGCGGCAATATCATCCTCGTTATCGATGAAGTCCACAATCTGGTGGGTGCCGGTGATGCGGAAGGCAGTATGAATGCAGCAAATATCCTGAAACCTGCCCTGTCCCGTGGCGAGATTCAGGTAATCGGTGCGACAACCTTTGCGGAGTACCGTAAATATATTGAAAAGGATGCAGCGCTGGAGCGCCGTTTCCAGCCTGTTTCCGTGGCAGAACCTACTATTGAGGAAGCCTGCCAGATCATGCAGGGCATCTCCAAGGCTTATGCGGAATTCCATGGTGTGACCATTTCTCCGGAAATTGCCCGCCAGTGCGTGGTGCTGTCCGAGCGCTATATTACCGACCGGTTCCTGCCTGATAAGGCCATCGACCTGCTGGATGAGGCCTGCTCCGACGTAAATCTGCGCTGCAAGGAGATTTCCGAGCTGGCAGAACTGAAAAAGGAACGGGATGACTACGAACTGGAGCTTCGTATGCTCAATGAAGATACGGAGAATCAGAACTACGAGCGTCTGGCTATTCTGCGCAGCAAATTGATGCAGATTGCACCCCGGATCGAAGAACTGGAAAAGCTCCCGAAGCCTACCGTAACCATCGAGAATCTGGCTCGCATCATTGAACTGTGGACCAAGATCCCTGCGTCTAAGATCAAGGCACAGGAGTATCAGCAGCTGCAGGGTCTGCGTGACCGTCTGAAGGCTCACATTGTTGGTCAGGATGAAGCTGTGGATGCCGTAGCCCGTGCAATCCGCCGTAACCGCGTGGGCATCAGCCCCAAGAAACGGCCTGTTTCTTTCATTTTCGTCGGTCCCACTGGTGTGGGTAAGACGGAACTGGTCAAGCGTCTGGCTGATGACCTCTTTGACAGTGTGGACAGCCTGATCAGAGTGGATATGTCCGAATATATGGAAAAGCACGCGGTTTCCAAGCTGATCGGTTCTCCTCCCGGCTATGTTGGCTATGACGAAGCAGGGCAGCTGACGGAGAAGATTCGCCGTCGGCCCTATTCCGTGGTCCTCTTTGATGAAATCGAAAAGGCCCATCCCGATGTGCTGAATGTGCTGCTGCAGGTATTGGACGACGGCCGTATCAGTGATGCGCAGGGCAGGGTAGTCAACTTCGAAAATACCATCATCGTCATGACTTCCAATGCCGGCTCTGAGGGCCAGGTGGGCGGTATGGGTTTCGGAAGAACCTCCGGTGATATGGTCAAGGAGCGCACCATGAAGGCCCTGCAGGGCTTCCTGCGTCCTGAATTCATTAACCGTGTGGATGAGATCATTACCTTCAACCACCTGACGGAGGAAAATTTCCTCGGCATTGCCGATATTATGCTTGCAGAGCTGAGTGACAGCCTTGCAGGCCGCGGTTTGGCACTGAGCTGGGATGAAAGCGTCCGGGATTATCTGGTTAAGAAAGCTTACTCCATGGTCTACGGTGCCCGCAATCTGCGCCGTACCATCCAGCGGGATCTGGAAGATCCGATTTCCGAGAAGATTATCGAATCCTTTGAGTCACCCATCAGCTCCATCCATATTTGTGTGGAGGACGACATGGTCGTACTCAAAACCAATTAATTCACGGCACCGGGGAGCATGGGCTTCCCGGTGCTTTTTGCCTGAAAGGAATTGTTTTTTGGTCAAAATAACCAGAATAATGACGAAATTTCAAGTCGCATAGACAAAAGTCGAGAAAAGTAAAAAAAAAGAAAAATTGTTTTGGAACTTTTGCGGGAATGTGATAGAATATATCTGCAAATAATCCTTAGGCAAACAGTTCGTTTTATTTTGTATTACGGCTATTATTGTGATGGAGGAGAAATAGAATCATGTCTAAGAACGTCGTTACATCTGCAGAATTCTTTCACCCTGCAAGACAGGAAGCACCCCTTGCATTGATTGCATGTCCCGGCGCTGAGGAACTGGCAAATCTGATTGATCATCATCTGGTCAATTGGGGTAAGGAAGTCGGTATGCAGAAGGATACCTTCCTGGTCGGCTGTGATTGCCCTCGTTTCCAGAGTGGCGATGCAAAGGGTCTGGTGAAGGAATCTGTCCGTGGTTATGATGTCTTTTTGGTGGTTGATCCCGGCAACTATGCCTTGACTTATAATCTGTTTGGTCATGAGAACCATATGTCTCCCGATGACCATTTCTCAAACCTGAAGCGTCTGATTCAGGCAGTGGCAGGTCGTGCACACCGCGTGTCCGTTATCATGCCCAGCCTGTACGGTGGCCGTCAGCATCGCCGCATGGTTCGTGAGAGTCTGGACTGCGCAGTGGCTCTGCAGGAACTGCAGGCAATGGGTGTCAAGAACATCATTACTTTCGATGCACATGACCCCAGACTGATGAACGCTGTGCCCCTTATGAGCTTCGACAATGTCATGCCCACTTATCAGGTGCTGAAGACGCTGTTGGCCCATATGCCCGAGCTGAGCTTCCACAAGGACGACTTTATGGTTATCAGCCCTGATGAAGGCGCTATTAACCGCAATATGTACTTCTCCAGCGTGCTGGGTTGTAATCTGGGTATGTTCTATAAGCGTCGTGACTACACCCGTGTTGTCAATGGCCGTAACCCCATCGTTGCCCATGAGTATCTGGGTGAGAGCGTGGAAGGCAAGACTGTGTTCATTGTCGATGATATCATTGCATCCGGCGAGTCTATGCTGGAGGTCGCTGCTGAGCTGAAGCAGCGCGGTGCCAAGAATATTATCTGCAACGCAACCTTCCCCCTGTTTACCAGTGGCCTGAAGAAGTTTGATAAGGCTGTGGAAGATGGTATCCTGACTGCGGTTCTGGGCACCAATCTGACTTATCGTCAGCCCGAGCTGCTGGAGCGTGACTGGTATTTCGACGTGGACTGCTCCAAGTATACTGCTTACTTCATTGCAGCAATCAACCACGATATGTCCGTTTCTTCCATCTGCGATCCCATCGTCAAGATCAAGACTCTGCTGGAAGGACGCAAGTAATTAAAATGAGAATGCCCAACATTCTGCGGAATGTTGGGCTTTTTTTACATGTTGTTCATTTTATCTTCCAGCTTCCAAGCAACATCTTCCATTTTATTGGCTGCTTTTGCGGCCAGCTTTCGGGTAGGATTGCTGTATGGCATCATGAGAATTGCCACTGCACCGGCTGCGGCACTGATACCGGCTGTGATTGCCCATCCTTTTACGTTCATATACTTTCACCCCTTTCGACATTAGTATGCCCTGTTTAAAATAATTCACATGTGGAAAGATTTTTGCCTTTTCACGATGAAAAATGTGTGATATAATAGCAAAAAATGGGATAGGAGTGGAGCTTATGTCTGTGGATGTCCTGCAGGAGAAGATCAGAAAGGTGAAAAATCCGTCTATGGTGGATTTGGCATTAAAAGTATCCGATTTACCGCCGTCCTTTCCGGTTGAAGACGAGAGCCGCGCCGCTGCCTACGGCAGATTCTGCCGGGAGGTGCTTGGCGCGCTGAAAGGAATTGTTCCCGCAGTCAGAGTTGGATTTACGGCTTTTGCAGTGCTGGGTCCCGAGGGACTTGCGCAACTGCAGAACGTTTTGAAAGTGGCCGCTTCTCAGGGATATTATGTGCTGCTGGAAGCACCGTACATTCTTTCGCCCATGATGGCGGATGCTACGGCCGAAGCAGTTTGGGGCGATCAGGCGCTGTATCCTTGCGATGGCCTGATTATCAGCGCCTATCCCGGCAGTGATGTGCTGAAACCGTTCCTGTCTTATGTGAAAGACAAGAAAAAGGATCTGTTTCCCGTTGTTCGTACCTCCAACAAGACGGCACCTGAGATTCAGGATCTGCTGACCGGTGGTCGACTGGTTCACGGAGCAGCTGCGGATCTTGTGAATCGTTTCGGCGCGGATAATATTGGCAAAACCGGCTATGCCCGTGTGGGTGCGGTTGCAGGCGGCAATTCTGCACAGAGCCTGCAGAATCTGCGCACGAAATATCCCAAACTCTTCCTGCTGATCGATGACGTGGACTATTCCGGTTGTAACGCAAAAATCTGCTCCAATGCTTTTGATAAATTTGGACATGGTGCGGTTGTTTGCGCAGGCCCGACGATTACTGCTGCCTGGAAGCTGGCAGAGTCTGACGGTGCCGATTATCTGGAGCAGGCTGTTTCTGCGGCAGAGCGAATGAGAAAGAATCTGACACGCTATGTAACTGTGCTGTAAGAGGGAATCTGTATGCTGAAAATCTATGGCTCAATGCTGTGTCCCGACTGTGTTGCCTGCTGCGCAGAGCTCACAGAGGCAAAAGTAGAATTTGAATTCTGTGATTTTGCGCAGAACCTTGTGCATCTGAAAGAGTTTCTGAAGCTTCGTGACAGTAGTACGTGCTTTGATGAGATTCGTGCTTCCGGAAAGATTGGTATTCCGTGCATTGTGCGGGGCGACGGAAGCTTCACACTGGACTGGAAAGAATTTTTGACATAAAAGAGGCTGTAAAAAAAGTCCCTAAAAAAGCAGGCTGTGCCGAAAGGTACAGCCTGCAAAAATATTTATAGAGAAACGGCTGGTTCCAGTAGAAGAACCAGCCGTTTTGTAGTATCATAAAGTCACCACAACCATGAAAACTACAGATATGAATTATACACCAATCCAACTGAAATTACCAGTGGATATGGAAAGAATTATCAAAATAAATGATCCGGTATATTCTTTCAGTGAGGTAATGGCCCATATCGACCTAAACAAATATTTCGTGGA
>JBGVFB010000088.1:0-26192 GCA_045120675.1 Faecousia sp.
GAGTGCTCCTGCAGGTTGTGGCCAACACCGGGAATGTAAGCGGAAACTTCCATACCATTGGTCAGACGCACACGGGCGATCTTACGCAGTGCGGAGTTGGGCTTCTTGGGGGTGGTGGTACGAACAGCAGTGCAAACGCCACGCTTCTGAGGGGAAGGCAGGGCGGTAGCCTTGTTCTCCAGAGTGTTCAGACCTCTCTGCAGTGCGGGGGAGGTGGACTTGTAGGTGGGCTGCTGACGGCCCTGACGAACCAGCTGATTAAAAGTAGGCATCTAATTTCTCCTTTCTTTGATTCTCGCTTTTGAGCGGGTATATATTCCTCGGAATTTTCCGAAAGAATCAAATTCACTCGACGGCTGCTGCCGCCGCTGCGCCAACTTCGATTCCGCAGGCGCTACCCAGTTCCTGCATGGTGCGGACCCAGGTATAGGATACATGATTCAATTCACACCTGGCCTGAATCGGCTCGGTGATCGCCGGATCTGCGTTCTGGGCCAGATATACGAACTTGGCACGGCCGTTATCCAGTGCTTTTCGCAGCTGCTTGGAGCCGACAACCATCTTCAAATTCGTCATCTTGCGCAAAGACCCGCAATTCGGGATTTTACAATCATTTTTAGTGTCCATACAAAAACATATTATACGCAGTTTTTCAAAAAAGTCAACAAAAACCTATGAAAAATTTCAACAAAATATCAGGGAGCTGAGCCTTTGCTTATGTCAGGCCCCACAATTAGTTATTATATCATTTTGTGCAGTGTCAAGTCAATTCCCTTTCCACCTTTTTTGCCCTCAAATTTCAGTTTGTCGTGCTGTTGCACCGCGCCAAAGACTCCCCTCCAGGGGAGCCTTTGATAAACATCAATTCATCTCCTATGGAACAAAAAAGTCCGCCACCTGACGGTGACGGACTTTTCAAATCAGTTTAGTTCAGCTCTGCCTCTTCGGTCTCGGTCAGGCGGGATTCGGGGGTGATACCGGGCTGATAGTCACGGTATGCCATCAGGCCGGAGCCTGCGGGAATCAGCTTACCGATCAGGACGTTCTCCTTCAGGCCGACCAGATGGTCAACCTTGCCCTTGATTGCGGCATCGGTCAGGACCTTGGTGGTTTCCTGGAAGGATGCGGCGGACAGGAAGGAGTCGGTAGCCAGAGCAGCCTTGGTAATACCCAGCAGCATTGCGGAGGCGGTTGCGAGTCTCAGCTCGGTCTCGCCTGCATCGATGCGGGCCTGAACAGCTGCATTGGCATCTTCGAACTCGAAGTTGTCCACGGTGCTGCCGGTCAGCAGTGCGGTATCGCCGGGATCTTCAACGCGAACCTTGCGCATCATCTGACGGATGATAACTTCAATGTGCTTATCGTTGATTTCAACACCCTGCTGGCGGTACACAGCCTGAACAGACTGGACCAGATAATCCTGAACAGCTTCCACACCGGAAATACGCAGAACATCCTGGGGATACAGTGCGCCATCGGTGATGGGAGTACCCTTCTGGACAACCTTGCCGTGCTGGACCTTCAGGCCGACAGAGTAAGGCACCTGGTAAACCTTGACCTCGCCGTCATCTGCAGTAACGGTGATGTTACGCAGGGCGGTGCGGCGGGTATCGTCGATGTTGACCACACCGGTAACTTCGGCGATGGTTGCCATCTTCTTGGGACGGCGGGCTTCGAACAGTTCTTCAACTCTGGGCAGACCCTGGGTGATATCGTCACCTGCAACGCCGCCGGAGTGGAAGGTACGCATGGTCAGCTGGGTACCGGGTTCGCCGATGGACTGTGCAGCGATGACGCCGACTGCTTCGCCCAGATCCACTTCCTTGGAAGTAGCCAGGTTCATGCCGTAGCACTTTGCACAGACACCAACGCGGGCGCGGCAAGCCAGAATGGTGCGGATATAGATCTTCTCGATGCCGGCCTTCTCGAACTTCTCGGCGTCCTCGGGCATCATCATGACATCCTTGGAGTGCAGCAGCTCGCCGGTAACGGGATGCAGCACATCGGAAACGGGATAACGGCCACGGATACGGTTGCCGAAGGTATCGATGACGTCACCGTTCTTGTCGTAGACAGCGCCAACCCAGATACCGTTTTCAGTGCCGCAGTTGTACTCACGGATGATAACATCCTGAGAAACGTCGACCATTCGACGGGTCAGGTAACCGGAGTCAGCGGTACGCAGAGCGGTATCGGTCATGCCCTTACGAGCGCCTCTGGAGGAAATGAAGTACTCCAGAACAGACAGACCTTCACGGAAGTTTGCCTTAACGGGAATCTCGATGGTACGACCGGCGGTATCGGCCATCAGACCACGCATACCGGCCAGCTGACGAATCTGAGCCATAGAACCACGGGCGCCGGAGTCAGCCATCATGTAGATGGGGTTGAACTCGTCCATGCTGCCCTGCAGAGCGCCGGTGACATCAGCGGTTGTCTTTTCCCACTGCTGAACGACCAGACGGTAACGCTCTTCGTTGGTAATGAAGCCCTGACGGTAGAAATTTTCGATGTCGACGACCTTACCTTCAGCTTCCTTGATCATTTCGTACTTGATGGCAGGAACCACCATGTCCGCAATGGAGATGGAGATAGCGCCCTTGGTTGCGTACTTGTAGCCCAGAGCCTTGATCTTGTCCAGCATCTCGGTAGCAACGGTGAAGCCGTGCTTGCGGATACACTTGTCAATGATCTTGCCCAGCTGCTTCTTGCCAACCAGGAAGTCGACTTCCAAATCGAAAGCCTTGGCAGAATCGGTGCGGTCCACGAAGCCCAGATCCTGAGGAATGGGCTCGTTGTAGATCAGACGGCCGACAGTAGCGTCGATGATGCGGTACTGCATCACACCGTCCAGCTCCTTGCTCATACGAACACGGATGGGAGCATGCAGGCCGATGGCACCGTCTGCGTAAGCAGCGATGGCTTCTTCGACAGAGGAATAGTTGTGGATGGGGCGGAACTTGGCCTGAGCCTTGCCGTCCTTCTTGGCAGCCTTGTTGGCAGCCAGGAACTCGTCTGCATCCACCACTTCGCCGCAAGGCAGCGTAGTCTCACCTGCATCGGTAACAAAGACTTCCTCAGCGCCCTTTTCTGCCTTACCCAGACGGGTGTAGGTCAGGTAGTAAGCACCCAGAATCATATCCTGAGTGGGAACGGTAACAGGCTTACCGTCCTGAGGACGCAGCAGGTTGTTGGCAGACAGCATCAGCATACGAGCTTCAGCCTGAGCCTCGGGAGACAGAGGCACGTGAATAGCCATCTGGTCACCGTCGAAGTCAGCGTTAAATGCGGTACAGCACAGGGGGTGCAGCTTCAGTGCACGGCCTTCGACCAGAACGGGCTCGAATGCCTGAATACCCAGACGGTGCAGGGTAGGCGCACGGTTCAGCATAACGGGACGGTCCTTGATAATCTCGTCCAGAGCATCCCAAACCTCGGTCTTGCCCTTGTCGATCATCTTCTTAGCGGACTTGATGTTATTGGCATGGCCGTCTGCAACCAGCTTCTTCATAACGAAGGGGCGGAACAGCTCGATGGCCATTTCCTTGGGCACGCCGCACTGATACAGCTTCAGTTCGGGGCCGACAACGATAACGGAACGGCCGGAGTAGTCAACACGCTTACCCAGCAGGTTCTGACGGAAGCGGCCCTGCTTGCCCTTGAGCATATCGGACAGGGACTTCAGTGCACGGTTGTTGGCGCCGGTAACGGCACGGCCGCGGCGGCCGTTGTCGATCAGGGCATCAACTGCTTCCTGCAGCATACGCTTTTCATTGCGGATGATGATGTCAGGTGCGTGCAGCTGAATCAGTCTCTTCAGACGGTTGTTACGGTTGATGACACGGCGGTACAGGTCATTCAGGTCGGAGGTAGCGAAACGGCCGCCGTCCAGCTGAATCATAGGACGGATATCCGGAGGAATCACGGGCAGAACGTCCATGATCATCCAGCTGGGCTTGTTGCCGGACTCACGGAAAGCCTCGACAACTTCCAGACGCTTCACCAGGCGCAGCTTCTTCTGGGAAGATGCGGTCTTCAGCTCAGCGCGCAGCTGCTCGGACAGCTGATCCAGATCGATCTGCTCCAGCAGTTCCTTCACAGCCTCGGCACCCATGCCGGCCTTGAAATCGTCCTCGTACTTTTCGCGCATATCGCGGTATTCCTTCTCGGTCA
Source organism: Faecousia sp. (assembly GCA_045120675.1). Taxonomy (GTDB): domain Bacteria; phylum Bacillota; class Clostridia; order Oscillospirales; family Oscillospiraceae; genus Faecousia. Next base: position 4,174 of record JBGVFB010000088.1, read on the forward strand.
GCACCTGATTTCTTGCCAGAGGTGCATCACCGGGATCGGTGACGATATAAGCAGCAAAGTACAGAACCTTCTCCAGCACCTTGGGGCTGATATCCAGGATCAGGCCCATGCGGGAGGGGATACCCTTGAAGTACCAGATGTGGCTGCAGGGAGCGGCCAGCTCAATGTGGCCCATGCGCTCACGGCGAACCTTGGCCTTGGTCACTTCGACGCCGCAGCGGTCGCAGACCTTGCCCTTGTACTTGATTTTCTTATACTTACCGCAGTGGCACTCCCAGTCCTTGGTGGGTCCAAAGATGCGCTCGCAGTACAGACCGTCGCGCTCGGGCTTCAGGGTGCGGTAGTTGATGGTCTCAGGCTTCTTAACCTCGCCGAAAGACCAGCTCCGGATCATATCCGGGGAAGCGATGCCGATTTTAATGGCATCAAAAGTAGCGTTTGCCATATTGATCTTTCGCCTCCTTACTCTTCGTCCAGATCAGCAGACTCGCTGCCGAATACATCATCAAAAATACCCTCGGGGCTGTCTTCGTCGTAGGTGAAGCCAGCATCCAGCACTTCCTCAGCGCTGCCGACCACGAACTCGGACTCGTGCTCGGTGTAGATGATCTCATCATCTTCATCCTCGTCCTTCAGTTCGATTTCGTTGCCTGCTTCATCCAGAACGCGCACATCCAGACACAGAGCCTGCAGTTCCTTAACCAGAACCTTGAAGGATTCGGGAACACCGGGCTTGGGAATGTTTGCGCCCTTGACGATGGCTTCGTAGGTCTTGACACGGCCGGTGACATCGTCGGACTTGACAGTCAGGATCTCCTGCAGGGTGTAAGCGGCACCGTAAGCTTCCAGCGCCCAGACTTCCATTTCGCCGAAACGCTGACCGCCGAACTGAGCCTTGCCGCCCAGAGGCTGCTGGGTAACCAGTGCGTAAGGACCGGTGGAACGAGCATGGATCTTATCGTCGACCAGATGGTGCAGCTTCAGGTAGTAGGGATAACCAACGGTAACCAGGTTATCGAAGGGTTCGCCGGTACGGCCGTCATACAGAATGGTCTTGCCATCCTCACGCAGGCCTGCCAGCTTCAGGGTCTCGCGGATGTCCTTCTCGTTGGCGCCGTCGAAGACGGGGGTAGCAACATGCCAGCCCAGAGCCTTTGCAGCATAGCCCAGATGGACTTCCAGCACCTGACCGATGTTCATACGGGAAGGAACGCCCAGGGGGTTCAGCACCACGTCCAGGGGGGTGCCGTCGGGCAGGAAGGGCATATCTTCCTCAGGCAGAACGCGGGAAACGACACCCTTGTTACCGTGACGGCCTGCCATCTTATCGCCGACAGAGATCTTACGCTTCTGGGCGATGTAAACGCGGACAGACTTGGTAACACCGGGAGCCAGCTCGTCGGAGTTTTCCTTGGTGAAGACCTTGACATCCACAACGATGCCGCTTTCACCGTGAGGAACCTTCAGAGAGGTATCGCGGACTTCTCTTGCCTTTTCGCCGAAGATGGCGCGGAGCAACCGCTCCTCGGGAGTCAGCTCGGTCTCGCCCTTGGGGGTGACCTTACCGACCAGATAATCGCCGGAGTGGACCTCTGCACCGATACGGATGATACCGTTCTCGTCCAGATCCTTCAGGGTGTCCTCGCCGACATTGGGGATATCACGGGTAATTTCTTCCGGTCCCAGCTTGGTGTCGCGGGCTTCAGTCTCATGCTCCTCGATGTGGATGGAGGTGAAGACGTCCTCGCGGACCAGACGCTCGTTCAGCAGAATGGCGTCCTCGTAGTTGTAGCCTTCCCAGTTGACGAAGCCGATCAGGACGTTCTTGCCCAGTGCGATTTCGCCGCCGGAGCAGGAGGGGCCGTCTGCAATGATCTGCTCGAAGTCCACGCGCTCACCAACGGTCACGATGGGACGCTGGTTGATGCAGGTACCTGCATTGGAGCGGGCGAACTTGGTCAGCTGGTAGTGCTTGGTCTCACCATCGTCATACTTGACGGTGATGTTGTTTGCGGAAACTGCGGTAACAGTACCGGCCTTCTCTGCCTTGATACAAACCTCGGAGTCCACAGCAGCCTTGTGCTCGATGCCGGTTGCGACAACGGGAGGCTCGGTGGTCAGCAGAGGCACAGCCTGACGCTGCATGTTCGCGCCCATCAGTGCGCGGTTTGCGTCGTCGTTCTGCAGGAAGGGAATGAAAGAGGTTGCGATGGAGATCATCATTCTGGGAGAAACGTCGATATAGTCGATCAGTTCGCGATCCACTTCGATGATCTCGTTACGATGACGGCAGGTAACACGGGCACGTGCCAGGCAGCCGTTCTCGTCCAGAGGCTCGTTGGCCTGTGCGACATAGAAATCGTCTTCCACGTCGGCAGTCATGTACTCCACTTCCTGAGTCACGCGGCCGGTGGCCTTTTCGATCTTACGGTAGGGAGCTTCCACGAAGCCATACTCATTGATCTTGGCAAAGGTAGCCAGATAGTTGATCAGACCGATGTTGGGACCTTCGGGAGTCTCGATGGGGCACATACGGCCATAGTGGGTGTAGTGAATGTCTCGGACATCGAAAGATGCTCTGTCACGGCTCAGACCGCCGGGGCCCAGTGCGGACAGACGGCGCTTGTGGGTCAGCTCAGCCAGAGGGTTGTTCTGATCCATGAACTGGCTAAGGGGGCTAGAACCGAAGAACTCCTTGATGACAGCAGTCACGGGGCGGATGTTGATCAGGCTCTGGGGGGTGACAGCATCCAGATCCTGAACGGTCATACGCTCGCGGATGACGCGGTCCAGACGGGAGAAGCCGATGCGGAACTGGTTCTGCAGCAGCTCGCCCACGCAGCGCAGGCGGCGGTTGCCCAGATGGTCAATATCGTCATGGATGCCGACACCCATAGCAACGCAGTTCAGGTAGTTGATGGATGCCAGAATGTCGTCCACAATGATGTGCTTGGGAATCAGGTCATCCATGCGCTCAATGATGGCATCTTCCCAGCTTTCCAGAGAAGCATCCTTCAGCTCAGCCATCATTTCCTTCAGGACGGAGAAGCGGACCTTCTCACGGATACCGAACTGTGCGGGATCAAAGTCCACAAACTTGTCCATACGGACCATGTCGTTGGAGAAGACCTTGACGCGGCTGTCGCCGACCTTCAGCACAACTTCGTTGACGCCCTTGTCGCTCAGCTCATGAGCCTTGGCACGGGAGATGAACTCGCCGGGCATGACCAGGATCTCACCGGTCATGGGGTCAGCAATGGGCTCTGCAGCTTCCTGACCGGACAGACGGCTCCAGATGTCCATCTTCTTATTGAACTTGTAACGGCCAACCTTGGAAACATCGTAGCGATGTGCATCAAACAGCAGGCCTTCCAGATGGGACGTTGCAGTCTCAACCGTAGGAGGTTCACCGGGACGCAGGCGGCGGTAGATCTCCAGCAGGGACTCCTCGCGGGTCTTGCAGGGATCCTTTTCGATGGTGGCAAGAATACGCTCGTCCTCACCGAACATTGCCCTGATCTGCTCGTCGGTATTGACACCCAGAGCGCGGATCAGGCAGGTGATGGGCAGCTTACGGTTCTTGTCGATACGAACCCAGAACACATTGGAGTTGTCGGTTTCGTACTCCAGCCATGCGCCGCGGTAAGGAATGACGGTAGCAGTATAGGTGTGCTGGTCAGCCTTGTCCACCTCGTGACCGTAGTACATACCGGGGGAACGAACGATCTGGGAAATGATGACACGCTCTGCACCGTTGATCACAAAGGTGCCGCCGTTGGTCATCACAGGGAAATCGCCCATGAAGATTTCCTGCTCTTTGATTTCATCGGTTTCAGTGTTGCGCAGACGCACACGAACCTTGATGGGCTTGGCATAGGTAGCATCGCGCTCCTTGCACTCCTCGATGGTGTACTTGGGCTTGTCTTCCATGGTGTAATCCAGGAAGGACAGTTCCAGCTTACCGGAGAAGTCGGTAATGGTACCTACGTCCTTGAAGACTTCACGCAGACCTTCTTCCAAAAACCACTGATAGGAATCCTTCTGGATCTTCAGCATGTTGGGGATCTGGAGAATCTCTTCATACTTTGCGTAAGACTTACGCATGGTCTTGCCGAACATTACGTCCTTGACCATTGCCATATGGATCATCACAGCCTTTCTTTCGAATGATGTGTTTTTGATACGCTTGGCGCAGTTGTCATTTTTAACTAACTTTCTTCTTGACAACCGCTCCCATCTGTGGTAAAATGACCATGTTGGGAAGGATGACCCTAAAAGGGCATACTACCACAGTATGGAACAACATTGTATCACATCCGTTGGCTGTTTGTCAATGGATTTTTTGCTTTTTAGGGGGCCTTTCGCCCTCTTTTTTTATGTCCTTTTCAAGGCTGCCCCCATGACCTTTCTCCCCTTTTCTTCCGGTTCCTGCACCAGGCGTAAGATACCTACAATATATATAGTATATATTCTCTTTTCCTGCATCGGGATTTCTTGACTTTACACCTGTCCTGTGGTACATTTAGCTGGTATTTGCTTAAAATTGTTCGTTTTGGAGGAAGAATCGTGAAAAAAGGAAATCCTGTCGCGCTGCTGCCCATCGGCGTGTTTCTCGTCATCTATCTGGGCCTGGGTCTTACATTTGAATACGGACTGCACATCCCCATGGGTTTTTACAACATCCCCATCGTCATTGCGTTTCTGATTGCCATTCTGACAGCCTGTCTGCAGAACCGCAGCCTTTCCTTTGAAAAGAAGCTGGAAGTTATGGGTCAGGGTGTGGGTGACAAGAACATCATCACCATGCTGCTGATCTTCATGGTGGCCGGTGCTTTTGTCGGTGTGGTCGGCCGCAGCTCCGCGCAGAGTGTTGCCTACTTCATGCTGGACCTGATCCCCGCCCGCTATGCTGTGGCTGTCATCTTCGTCGTTGCCTGCTTTGTTTCCACCGCCATGGGCACTTCCGTCGGTACCATCACCCTGCTGACCCCCATCGCTGTAGAAGTGGCACAGACTGCCGGTTTCTCCAATGCCCTGTGCATTGGCTCCGTGGTCGGCGGTGCCATGTTCGGTGACAATCTCTCCTTTATTTCCGACACTACCATTGCCGCCTGCAACGGTCAGGGCTGCGCCATGAAGGACAAGTTCCGCGGTAACTTTGCCATTGCCCTTCCTGCTGCGTTGATTTCCGTTGTGCTGATTCTTCTGAATACCCCGACGCTGAACGAGGGTGTCATCTTCTCCAATAACTATAGCCTGCTGCAGATTCTCCCCTATCTGGTGGTCATGATCGGCGGCATCATCGGCATCAATGTGTTTGTGGTGCTGATTGCAGGCATTGTGACCGGCAGCGCCATCATGCTGCTCACCGGTCAGGTTGCCGCGACCGATATTCTTGCCAACATGGGCAGCGGTGCCTCCGGCATGTTCGAAACCAGCATGGTTGCGGTTCTGGTCGCCGCCCTGTGTCAGCTGATCAGAGTCCACGGCGGCTTTGATGCCCTGCTGTACGGAATCCGCAAGCTCTTCAAGGGCAAACAGGGCGGTCAGCTGGGCATGGGTCTTCTGGTCGGTGTCATGGACATCGCCACCGCCAACAACACCGTGGCCATCGTCATCGCAAACCCCATTGCCAGAGAAATGAGCACAGAATACGGCATCACCCCCAAGCGTGCCGCCTGCCTGCTGGACACCTTCTCCTGTATTTTCCAGGGAGTCATTCCTTACGGCGCTCAGATGCTGGTGGCAATCTCCGCCGCCGCAAGTATGGGTTACAGCATCTCCGCTTTCCAGATTATGCAGTATCTGTTCTATCCCTACCTGCTGCTGGTCACATCCCTGATCGCCATTTTCGCGGTCAAGGACAGCAAAAAGTAATCCCGATATACAATCATAATGTTACTGGCCCGGGTCTTAAGCCCCACGAAAGGTTTGCCAGCCGCAATTCATTCTCCTAGCCGCCCCTAAAAGGGGCGGCTAGTTATTTGCTCTTTCCTGCTGGCTCACCCGCATAGCGGGTGGTAGTCTTTCTACGAAAAACAACCATATTCGCAACCGGCGAATATGGTTAGGTCTTTCGTATCTTCAAAGGTTTTACGCAAGGGGTTGAATCATTTCATCGCGCAGCCATAGGTATTTGGTGTTGCCGGAGTTTGGAAGCCTTCCAACAAGCCGAAACCCACCCGTACCGCTATGCGGTGCGGGTGGGTTGTTCGTGTTTGTCTGACAAAGGCTTTTCCGGTTCAGAAACGCATTTTGTTATTGCTCCTCAGGGAAGGCGTACTGTGCCTTATACCGTGCGAACCGCTCGGAGAAGGCGGCAGACTCATGCAGCTCACCGGCCTTCAGGGCATTGAGGTATTCGTGAGCTTCCAGCTTGCCTTCTGCAACCTGCAGCATTTCCACCGCCACATTGGAGCAGTGGTCTGCGGTGCGTTCGCAGGCGGTCAGCAGATCTTCCAGCACAAAGCCATACTCCACAGTACACAGGCCATCTCTTAAGCGGCGCACATGACGGGACTTGACTTCACGTACCAGAGCGTCAACAACCTGCTCCTGAGGCTCGATTTTGATTGCCTGTTCCCGGTCAAAGCTGCCGTAAGCAGCAACTGTACGGTCCACGATATCCAGCACAGCCCGTTCCAGAACAGCCAGCTCACCCTTGGCCTGTTTGGAGAATTCGATTTTCTTTTCTTCCATTTCCAGCGCGGCCTTGGCAACAGCCATGGCATGGTCAGCCATCCGCTCGATGTCCGAAATGGAGTACAGCAAGGTGTTCAGAATCCGGTTATCGGAAACAGACAGATTCATGGCGGACAGCTTTACCAGATAGGTATTCAGGGCATCCTCATAGCGGTCGGTCTTATCTTCCAGTTCTACAACCTGTTCCATGATGCCTGCTTCGAATTCCTTGGTCAGTCCCATGGCCAGATGCATCGCTTTCGCTGCATCAGCAGCCATCTCGCTGGCAATCTCGTGGGCGCGCTGCACCGCAACGGCGGGAGTTGCCAGCAGACGATCGTCCAGCAGTTCTTCTTTCTGGGGGGTGTACTCGTGGGGGATGATCAGATATGCCAGTTTCACCAGCAGTCCGTTCATAGGCATCAGCACAGCAGTGGCCACCAGGTTAAATGCCGTGTGGATCAGAGAAATATCCCAAGCCTGAACGGAAGTCTCCAGAAACTGCCACTCCACGAACATACCGATACCATAGAAAACAACCGCAAACATCACAGCACCCACCACATTAAACAGCAGGTGCACCATAGCGGTTCTGCGGGCATTGCGGTTGGCACCGATGGCACCCATGATGGCGGTGATACAGGTGCCGATGTTCTGGCCCAGAATGATGGGAATGGCTGCACCATAGGTAACCGCACCGGTTACACACAGGCCCTGCAGAATACCGACGGATGCAGAGGACGACTGAATGACGGCTGTCAGTACCGCACCGAACAAAATGCCCAGAATGGGATTGGTGAAAGAGATCATCAGGTCCGCAAACCATGCTTCACTTTTCAGGAAGGACATGGAGCTGCTCATGAGATCCATACCGGTCATCAGCGCCATGAAGCCCAAACAGATGGTACCGATGCCCCTGCGCTTCTCATGCTTACCCATGTACATCAGGATACCAATAATGCCGATCAGCGGTGCCAGGGTGGAAGGCTTGAAGAACTTGATCAGGAAGCTGTCACCCTCCAGTCCGGACAAGGACAGAATCCATGCGGTGACCGTGGTACCGATATTGGAACCCATGATGACACCAACAGCTTGCTTCAGGGTCATAATACCGGAGTTAACGAAGCCGACCACCATGACCGTGGTTGCGGAGGAAGACTGGATCACGGCGGTAACACCCAGACCCAGCAGGAAACCTTTGAACACATTGCTGCTCATTTTTGCCAGGATAGTCTGCAGTTTACCGCCGGCCTGCCGTTCCAGCGCCTTGCCCATAATATCCATGCCAAACAGGAACAGAGAAAGTCCGCCCAGCAGGGTGATGATTTTGAAAATATATGCAGTCATGAAAATTCTCCTTTGAGATAGTATGCTCATTTCGACAGACTACATTATAATTTTTGCCATTTGTAAAAACCATAGAGGGTATGCAAAACTTAAGTAAAATCTATGTAAAGTGGCGGGTAGTGCCCGCTGACAATTCGTGACCAACCTTGACAATATTCGTTACTCCTCTTGGGTATGCGTTATGGTATGATTGCCACTGGCAATCATCAGATTCTTGATTCGCTGCGCGGAGCACCACGCTCGATTCGTTACATAAGAAAAACTCCGGGGATTGTTCCCCGGAGCGGAATTAAAAATGTATTGTGATTGTTGTACCCTTACCAGGAGTGCTTTCCAGGCTGATTTCTGCTTTGTGGTAAGCGACGGCGTGCTTGACAATGGACAGTCCCAGACCGGTACCGCCGGAGGCTTTGGAGTGGCTTTTATCTACCCGGTAGAACCGCTCAAAGATCCGGTCTTTATGTTCCGCCGGAATGCCAATGCCGGTATCGCTGACAACCAAGCGGTTGTTTTCGGCCTGGATCGTCACACTACCGCCGGGGATATTGTACTTGATGGCATTGTCGCAGAGATTGTAGATGACTTCGTGGAGCATTCTGCGGACACCCATGACAGTAAAGCCTGCACCGGAAACGGAAATCGAAACCCGCTTCTCGGCAGCGCTGGGTGCCAGAATTTCCTTTACATCTTCTGCCAAAGTAAGCATATCCACCTGCTCGGCAGGAAGTTCCACACCTTCATCCAGCTGGGACAGGCGGATAATATCTTCGATCAGATTCACCAGCCGGGATGCTTCCTTGCGGATATGTCCCACAAAACGGGGGGTGTCCGCTTCCTTCACCATGCCGCTTTCCAGTAGTTCTGCACTGCCGATAATGCCCTGCAGCGGTGTTTTCAGCTCATGGGACACATTGGCGGAGAACTCCCGGCGCATCTGCTCCGCGTTCTGGGATTCCGTTACATCCACCGCCAGAATCACCGCGCCCAGCAATTTGCCGTCGGACTGGATGCTGCTCATATCAAAGCGGTAGATTCTTCCTTCCAGTTCCTGCATGACGCTCCCATGCCCTTTGTCCAAAGCATCGTTCAGCGCCTGACGCAGTGAGTTGCTGCGATTTACCTGAAAGAAACTGCCGCCGACGCAGGATTCCTCTGCACCAAACACTTTCATGGCAGCGGAATTGATAGAGCGGATACGGGTCTCCTTATCCAGCACCACCAGTCCCTCCTGCATGTGGGAGGTGATCTGAATAAACTCGTCAGTTTTGCGCTGCAGCTTGCGCACCTGGGCATCAATCTGCAAATGCTGCTGATTGATCCGCCGCAGCAAGGGAGAAAGTTCTTCGTAAGTATTGTTGGACAGGGGATGTTCCAAATCCAGCTTGTTCATTGGCTCCACAATATTCTTTGCCATTCTGCGAGCAAGGAGCAAAGACAGACCAATGGCCAGAACGGCGATGAGCATGATCGGCCACAGCAGATCCATCATCAGCGCCCAGGCAGAGGCCTGATTGGCGGAAATGCGCAGCACTGTTCCGTCAGTTAAACGCTGTGCTTCATAATAGGTCTGCTCTGTGAGGGTGGAAGAGTTTCGCACCGCACTGCCGGAACCGGCTGCAAAGGCTTCCCGGATTTCCTCACGGTCAGCATGGTTTTCCATGGTGGTCTGATCCACTTGGGTATCAAAGAGAACCGTGCCATCGGTGTCGATCCAGGTAACACGAAAACGGTCTGCCTCCACATTCTCCAGAAATGCGTTTCCGTATTGCTCTGTGCCGGTGACCGCAAGGCTCAATTCGTCCTTCAGCTGCTGCACCTGCACACCGGTGAAATGGTTGTACAGCACACCGATCACAATGCCAAGAGAACACAGCAAAACCACAACCGCAACAAAAACAGTTGAACGAAAAATCTTACTTGTCATGTCCGGCCTCCAAACGGTAGCCTACATTCCTGACGGTTTCGATGATATTGCCGTAGTTACCCAGCTTCTGCCGCAGGGTGCGGATGTGCATATCCACCGTCCGGGTTTCTCCCGCATACTCGATGTTCCACACGGCGGAGAGTAACTGCTCTCTTGTAAAGGCAATACCCGGCTGAGAAAGGAATAAATGCAGAAGTTCGTACTCTTTATAGGTCAGAATTACCCGTTCCCCGTCGATGGTAACGGTGTGCTCGTCGGGATTCAGCACAAGGCCATCCAGCTTCAGCGATTTTGAGGATGCCGGCCGCTTGCACCGGCGCAGCACCGCCTTCACCCTGCTGACCATTTCCATGATGCCGAAAGGTTTTACCAAGTAATCATCAGCACCCAAGTCCAGGCTTTGAATCTTATCGTATTCGCTCCCCTTGGCGGTGGCCATGATCACGGGAATGTCTGCAAATTCTTCGTTTTCTTTCAGCAGCTTCAGCAGCGTAACACCGTCCTTGCCGGGGAGCATCACATCCAGCACGATGAGTTCCGGCTTTTCAGACTGCAGCGCATTCCAAAAGCTGTCACCATCTTCAAAGCCTTTGGCTTCAAATCCGGTGGAAGTGAGGGCATATACTTCAATATCGCGGATGCTGGAATCATCCTCTACACACCATATCATTCGGACACCTCCTTGCATTTTTACAATTTTATCCGTTTCAGCAGCAGAATGCAAGTTTTCAGAAGGACTTTACATACATTTTACATCTCACTGGTACTATCCACTGAATAAAAGGTTACTTTTATTCAACGGTCATGTGACCGAAAAAATGAAGAAAGACAGCGCAGACCGGATGCAGGCCTTTATCAAGTCTGTAAGCTGATAAGGGAAAACGTAAGGGAAACAAAAAAGCCGCCTTTCGGATTTGGTACAAAACCAAGCCGAAAAGCGGAGAGAATAAAAAGAAACCCCTGGATTCGGAAGCAATTACGGATGAGGGATTCGATTAAATTATGGTGTTGCCGCCGTCCAGCCGGCGGCAAGCAACAGTCCACCGGACTGTTGCATTAAATAGGTTCGAATCCCTCACCTCTGTAATAAAAAATACCCAACCACGGAAGTGGTTGGGTATTTTTTGGCAGAGGATGAGGGATTCGAACCCCCGCAAACGGAGTCAGAGTCCGGTGTGCTACCGTTACACAAATCCTCTAAACTTAACGTGATTATTATACGCAAAAGGAGAGAAATGTCAAGCAGTTTTTACGCGTTTTTCTATTTTTGTTCTGTTTATTCCTCCCACGGGAAGGGTTTTCCCGTCAGAACACTGCTGCGCAGGTATTCAAAAGTTGCCTTTTCACCTTCATCACGGAGCATGGTCAGAATATAGGTCAATTCCCGCAGAGTCTGCGGATGCATCAGCAGTCTTTCACGGCTGCGCTCCAGATAGTTCAGCGCGGATGCAGGCGTATAGTTTTCGCCCTCGTATACCTTGCAGGCCGCACGGCGGTCCATGACCATCTCCACCAGAAACCTGCGGGGCATGGGGATGGACTCATACCGGCCCGTCTCCTTGCTCATATCGGTCCAGTATTCATAATGATGGCGGTTGCGACCCTTGTGGTGCATCCATGCCTCGCTGTAGCCCTTTTCGGCACGTTCGGCTGCATTGGGGCTTTTGTCCCCCTGATAATAGCGGGCGCCTACCCAGAATTCGGTGGGAGAATACTTGGAAAGATCATGTGTCAGTCCCTGACGGTACAATCCAACCTGAAAACAACCATCCATAACCAACAGCTTGTGCTTCGTAATGGTCTTAAAATGCTGCCACGGCTTCACAGGATTCCCCCTTTCTGTTTTCCATATTATATGCCTGTTTTTGAGGAATGTCAAACCGATGTTTATGAAAAAAGAGAGCCGGTACAGCCGACTCTCTTTTTCATCATTATCCTTCTGCAACAACGATCTCGGAAACCTTCAGGCCGGGATTGCGGCGGCAGATAAAGTCGATGGCCCAGTAGCTGCTGAAGACCAGCAGGCTGCGGCCGCGGTAGTCTTCCAGAAGCTCTGCGTCGCTGCCCAGATTCAGGTCGGACAGATCACCGGGATACTCATCAATCAGGCGGATTTCTTCATAGGGCAGATGCTCCATGCGCAGATCCACACCGTACTCATTTTTCATACGGTACTGGAACACTTCAAACTGCAGCACACCAACAACACCCACGATGACTTCTTCCATACCGGAATTGGGAACCTTGAAGATCTGGATGGCACCTTCCTGTGCGATCTGCTCGGTACCCTTGACGAACTGCTTGCGCTTCATGGAGTCCTTGGCGGACACGCGGCAGAAATGCTCAGGCGCAAAGGTGGGAATACCGGAATAGGTGAACTTCTTACCGGGAACGGTAATGGTATCGCCGATTGCAAAGATGCCGGGGTCGAAGACACCGATGACGTCGCCCGCGTAGGCCTCTTCCACGATTTCACGTTCCGCTGCCATCAGCTGCTGAGGCTGACTGAGGCGCATTTTCTTCTTGCCCTGTACATGATAGTATTCAGTGTCACGGCTGAACTTGCCGGAACAGATGCGCATGAATGCCAGACGGTCACGGTGGGCCTTATTCATGTTTGCCTGAATTTTAAAGACAAAAGCGGAGAAGTCAGGATTGAAGGTATCCACTGTGCCCTCGTCAGAAGTTCTTGCCAGCGGGGGCGGGGTCAGCTTCAGGAAGTTCTCCAGGAAAGGCTCAATGCCGAAGTTGGTCAGCGCAGAACCGAAGAACACGGGAGAAAGCTGGCCGCAGCGAACTGCTTCCATATCCATCTCACGGCCGGCGCTCAGCAGTTCTACGTCATCGATCAGCTGCTGGTGCTTGGTTTCGCTGTCCAGAAGCTGCGCAACGACGGGATCATACAGGTCAATCTCCTGCTTGGCAGCCTTCGCCTTGCCGTTCAGGCCGGAGAAAAACAGAAGCTGGCTCTTTTCACGGTCGTAAACACCCTGAAAATCCTTGCCGGAACCGATGGGCCAGTTCATCGCATAGGTTTCGATGCCCAGTTCCCGCTCCACTTCGTCCAGCAGGTCGAAGGGATCCTTTGTTTCGCGGTCCATCTTGTTGATGAAGGTGAAGATGGGAATGTGGCGCATGGCACAGACCTTGAAGAGCTTACGGGTCTGGGGCTCGACACCCTTGGCACCGTCGATGACCATGACGGCAGAGTCAGCTGCCATCAGGGTACGGTAGGTATCCTCGGAGAAGTCCTGGTGGCCAGGGGTATCCAGAATGTTGATGCAGAAACCGCCGTACTGGAACTGCATAACGGAAGAGGTAACAGAGATACCACGCTGCTTTTCGATTTCCATCCAGTCGGAGGTCGCGGCGCGGGAATTCTTCTTGCCCTTAACGACACCGGCCTGTGCGATGGCACCGCCGTAGAGCAGGAATTTTTCGGTCAGGGTGGTTTTACCGGCGTCGGGGTGGGAGATGATGGCAAAGGTCCGGCGGCGGCTGATTTCTTCTACTAAATTGGACATTTCATTTCCTCCATAAAAAGTGTGATTTCAAAAAAACAGATCCATGCAGGAAACTACGTTGGACTGTGCATATACATAAAAGCCTCCATATAGGGGGATATTTTCTTCAAACTAAGTTATTTTATCACATTTTCCCACAGTTTACAAGAGGATTCTAAAAATATTGAACTATAAATTGATGTTTATCGTTCTGTTGCACCGCACCATCATACTACCATGTCATTGCGAGCCAGTGCGCACACTGGCGTGGCAATCCCCATCGATTTCAGGCAACACACCGCAAATTTGATGGGGATCGCCACACCAGTCTGAGGACTGGTTCGCGATGACAGTCTTTTAATAACAGAACGATAGACGGAAATTTGATACGCTATTGCCATTTCCGGATTCTTGTGGTAAAATCAGGAAATACGACTGACGCAGGAGGTGAACCCCTTGGAATTTAATGATATCTACGATAAAAACCGGAACCTGACCGGTCGGGTTCACTGCCGTGGAACCCGCTGGAAAGCAGGAGAATACGGTCTGGTCGTCTGTGTCTGGGTCTACGACGGCAAGGGCAATCTGCTTCTGACCCGCCGTGCGCCGGGAAAGAGCTTCGCGGGAACATGGGAAAACTCCGGCGGTGCCGCCAAAGCAGGTGAACACAGCCGTCAGGCCATCGCACGGGAGTTGTTTGAAGAGACCGGCATCCGCGCCGGTGAAGAAGAGTTTGAACTGCTGGGTTCCAGCCGTGACCGCAATACCCACTTTGATTTCTACTGCCTGAAGCGGCAGACTCCGCTGGAGGAAATCGTTCTTCTGCCAGGCGAAACAGACGATGCACAGTGGGCCAGTATGCATCAGGTTCGGCAGATGGTGCGCAGTGGTGAGATCTGCCGCGTCATTGGCCGTCAGTTCCGTCGGCAGGAGCAGGATCTTCTGGCGCGTCAATCTGCACAAGATTAATCAGGCATTTTTGGATAACTTAGCAATTGGTTTTTTCTTGAAATTTTATATACCAACGGGTTATAATGAAAAAAAGCGTTTTTCATGTTCTCCGGCAAAAACGCATTGCCGGAGATTGAAAACGTTTTTTCTTTTTTAATTATCAGCATGGAGGAAAAACCAATGATCGAAATCAAGAACCTGTCCGTACAGCGTGGCAAAGTTCCCCTGCGTGTTGCCCGTGGCCATTTCGCCACCAATCACTCTCACATCAATTACTATATTGATATTACTTATCAGAAAACCCGGCTGAGTGAAGCTAAGGATAGCGCATTTGATCTTGTCTCTCATTTTATCAATGATACACCCGTGGATACCATTCTGTGTCTGGACGGCACTGCTGTTCTGGGTACCTGTGTTGCCGAAGAACTGACCAAATCCGGCTTCCGTACCATCAATGCCCACCAGACCATCTACGTGGTAGAGCCTGAATACAATGCCAATTCCCAGATCATTTTCCGTGATAACATCAAGCCCATGATTCAGGGTAAGACCGTTCTGGTTCTGATGGCATCCGTTACCACAGGCTACACCGCCAAGCGCTCCATCGAAGCCATTCATTACTACGGCGGCCATGTGGCAGGCGTTGCCGCTATCTATCGCGCTGTGGATCAGATTGCAGGCTACCCTGTCCGCTCTGTCTACTCCATCGACGATATCCCCGATTACGAAAGCCACGACTACCATGACTGCCCCTACTGCAAGCAGGGTCAGAAAATCGATGCACTGGTCAACAGCTTCGGTTTCTCCGCATTGTAATACCGCTTTTTATGGATGCGCTCCCCTCTGTGGGAGCGCATTTTTTAGGATTCTTAATAATTCTTTTTCAACAAAATACTTGCCCTTTTTTTGTGTTTGTTATACAATGACTGTAATTCGACTGAAATGCGAGGATTTTTTATGAAGAAGAAAATCGTCCTGCTTGTCATGCTGCTTCTTCTGGTTGTGGGCGGCGCGCTGGTCGGCATCTACTGGGACCCGATCATCGACTGGCTCCCCATTGACCAAAGCGGCTGGGATGTGCTGGATAACGGCGGACAGTGCTATCTGGACGAAGACGGTGATCCCATCACCGGCTGGCAGGAACTGGACGGAAATATCTATTATTTTGATCCCGATTCCTTCGCCATGCAGATCCGCTGGGTTACACTGGAGGATGGCCGCTACTATCTGGGTGACGACGGTGTTCGCCGTACCGGCTGGCAGACTATCAACGATAAGCGTTACTATCTGGGTGAAAGCGGTGCCATGGTCACCGGCTGGCTGGAGCAGGACGCGGGCATGATGTACCTCAATAGCCACGGCAATCCCCATACCGGCTGGCTGGAGCTGGAGGACGGCACCTACTATCTGGACGAAAACAGCATCCGTCAGTACGGCTGGCTGGAGCTGGATGAAAATCGTTACTTCCTGGATGTTGACGGCCGTCTGCATACGGGCTGGCTGGAGCAGGAAGAGGGCAAATACTATCTGAGCGAAGAAGGTATCCCTCAGACCGGCTGGCAGACCATTGACGAAAATGTCTACTATATGGACGAAACCGGCATCATGCAGACCGGCTGGCTGGAACTGGACAGCAACAAATACTACCTGTGTGGTGACGGTACCCGTTACACCGGCTGGCTGGAGCTGGACGGCAGCAAGTATTATTTGAAAGAAGATGGCTCCGTTGCCAAGGGCATGCTGGTCATTGACGAGAAGACCTATTTCTTCACCTCCACCGGTGCCAACCTCATCATGGTCAACAGCTGGTTTGAAGTGCCGGAGGGCTATGAACCGGAGCTGGTGAAGCTTCCCAACGGCAAGCTGTCCTCTGCGGAATGCTATGACCCCCTGATGCAGATGATCGAAGACTGCACCGCAGCAGGCTGTCATCCCGATATCATCGGTGCCCACCGTACCGTTGGTGCGCAGCAGTCCTTGTTCAACAGTATTTATCAGGAGTATAAGGACAAGGGCTACGGCGATGCCTGGTCCAGAACCCTCAAGCGCTGTGCCAAGCCCGGCACCAGCGAACACCATCTGGGTCTTGCCTTCGACATTACCGATAAGCGCTATCCCCAGAGATATACCGGCGCTGATAATGCCGTGGAATGGCTGTCTGAGAATTGCTATAAATACGGCTTTATCGTCCGTTATCCCGAGAGCAAGACCAACATTACCGGCATTATGGGCGAGCCCTGGCACTTCCGCTATGTGGGTGTGGAACTTGCTGCGGAGCTGAAAGATTCCGGTCTGTGTCTGGAAGAATATCTGGACGCCCTGACCGGCGATGGAAGCACCTGCGGCAATCCCGATGCCGTGAAAAAAGCAGCATAATTTCAAAAACCGGACTGCACTGAGCAGTCCGGTTCATTTTTTATTCGTACAGATCCACACGCTCTGCCGCCTTGCATTTTCCCGTAGCGGCATCGATGGTAAACAGAACCGCTTCCATCTTGGTGGGGCCGTCCGCCCATTTGTAGCGGTCCGTCAGATCGCCCCGGAACTTCTGGATGGAAAGCTCCGGACGGATGCCCAGAATGGAATACTGCGGGCCGGTCATGCCAAGGTCGGTCACATAGCCCGTCCCCTTGGGCAGAATCTGCACATCGGCAGTGGGAACATGGGTATGGGTACCCCAGACCGCGCTGACCCGCCCGTCCAGCATCCAGCCCATGGCCAGTTTCTCCGAAGTGGCCTCTGCATGGATCTCCACAAGGATGATCTTCGCAGTGGTTTCTTTCAGAATTTTATCCACCAGAAGAAACGGATTTTCGGGACCGTAATCCATATTGCAGCGGCCGATCAGGTCGATCACAGCCACAGTTCCGGCTTTGGTATCGAATTCCGCCCAGCCGCGTCCGGGAACCTGCGGCGCGTAATTGGCAGGCCGGATGATCTGGGGGCAATCGTCCATATAGCTGACAATTTCCCGCTTACCCCAGGTGTGGTTACCCATGGTAATGCAGTCTGCGCCCGCATCCAGAATATCCTCGCCCTGCTGGGGGGTCATACCCACCACCGCGGCATTTTCACCGTTGACGATGACAAAATCCGCGTTATGTTTCCGCTTCAGATACCGCAGGCTGCGGCGAATCCGCTCCACACCGGGATTTCCCACCACATCGCCCACGCACAATACTTTAAAATCCATAGATTAACTCCATTCAGCGTACCAGTTTTGCGTATTCCGTCGGTGTCATGCCGAATTTCTCCTTAAACTGACGGGAGAAATGATGCACTGTGGAATACTGCAGTTCTGCCGCGATTTCCGTAAAATTCAGTTTGTTTTCCCGAATCATCTGCTTGCTTTCCTGCAATTTGACCCGTCGGATGTATTCCGCAGGGGCAATGTCCAAATGCTTGTGGAACAGTGCTGTCAGATAACTGGGACTCATATTCACCTGCCGCGCCACAAATGGAACCGAAAGATCCTCCCAGATGTGGGTGCTGACATACACCTGCATCTGGCGGATGATGCGGTACTCGCCCTTCATCCGGTGGTCCACCGGCGGAAGTGCTTCCACCTGCCGCATCAGCAGCACAATCAGCTGATTCAGCAGCGCCAGAATCATTTCATCGGCAAAAACACCCTTCCGCTCCTGCTCCTGCAGCAGCTGCGCAAACAGCGGTTCCATAGCTCCCGTGACCGTGAATTTACGGTCCTGCAGACTCTTTAAGCTGCCGGACATTTCAAAAAAGATACGCAGGCAGCGGGGCGCCACATCCGTATCCGCGTACTGCATATGCCACTGGTTCGGGCTGTAAATCACAAAATCGCCGGACTCCAGCACCTGTTTCCGGCCGTCAGCCACACTGTGCAGACTTCCCTGCTCCACATACAGCAGTTCTGCCATGGGATTCGCACCGCCGGGAAACAAAAAGGCCCGTTCCTCTTCCCGGCTGAAGGATGCATAAAGCGCCTCTGCCCGCAGGGGGCTTGGGATCGGCTTTCTGGTTTGTCTGGCCATAATACGCATCCTTCCTGAAAAAGAATCGGGGCTACCATACGGTAGCCCCATTATTATATACAATATTCAATCAAATGGCAAATGCTTTATCGCTGATATTCAAACTCAAAGTCGTAAATATCCACGGTATCGCCGTCGTTGATGCCCATCTCCTCCAGACGCTTGAACAGGCCCACCTTGCGCAGCTGCATATCAAAGTAGTTGCGGGATTCATAGTCATCGAAGTTGATGTTCTGCACGAGTCTTTCCAGCCAGGTGCCGGTGACCAGCCAGGTGCTGCCGTAATGCTCGATGTCCAGCGCACTGGGATCGGCGGGCATCTCAATGACTTCCACATACTCAGGCTCATAAATGGTCACGGGAGGCAGGGTGCGCAGCTTTTCAGCCACCACACGCATCAGATTGCGGGTACCCTGGGTGGTACCGGCGCTGATCTCGTACAGCTCACAGCCGGCTTCCTCCACTCTCTGGCGCAGGCGCTCCAGATTGTCGGAATCGGGGTCCAGCAGATCGGTCTTGTTGGCAGCAACGATCATGGGACGGTTGCTCAGATCCACAGAGTAGTTTTCCAGCTCGGCGCAAATAGCGTCGAAGTCCTCCACAGGATCTCTGCCCTCGCTGCCGGAAACGTCGATCACGTGTACCAGCAGACGGCAGCGGTCAATGTGGCGCAGGAAATCATGACCCAGACCTGCACCGTCCGCAGCACCCTCAATTATACCGGGGATATCGGCCATGACGAAGGAAACACCCTCATCAACATAGATAACACCCAGATTGGGGAACAGCGTGGTGAAATGGTAATTGGCGATCTTGGGACGGGCATTGGAAGTAACGCTCAGCAGCGTAGACTTGCCAACGTTAGGGAAGCCCACCAGACCAACGTCTGCCAGCAGCTTCAGCTCCAGAATCACATCCCGCTCCTGACCCTTCAGGCCTGCCTTTGCAAAGCGGGGCACCTGACGGGTGGGGGTGGCATAATGGGCATTGCCCCAGCCGCCGCGGCCGCCCTTGGCAATGATATAATCCTCGCCGGTGGACATATCCACAATGATGGCACCGGTTTCTGCATCGCGGACAACCGTGCCGCGGGGCACCTGAATGATCAGGTTTTCGCCGCGCTTGCCGGCCATCTTGCGACCCATGCCGTTGACACCGGCCTGAGCGGAATACTTTCTCTTATAGCGGAAGTCCAGCAATGTGGTCATATTGTCGTTGACCCGCAGGACAACACTACCGCCGTGGCCGCCGTCGCCGCCGTCGGGGCCGCCGGATGCCACGTATTTTTCGCGGTGGAAAGCCACGGCACCGTCGCCGCCGCGACCGCCGCAGACTGTAATTCGTACTTTATCTACAAACATCAAACTACCTCCTTTGAAAGGGGAACCTATCTTAATACCAAATGCAGAATGTTGAATGCAAAATGCAAAATTGTGGTGTCACCTTCGGTGACAATTCAAATTATGCCCAACGGGCATACCATAATTCTGCATTCAGCATTTTGCATTTAGCATTAAAAAAACTGCCGCAAAATATTGCGGCAGTTTTCTTAAACCAATTACTGCTCAGCGTAAACGGAGCACTGACGGCGATCCTTGCCCTTGCGCTCGAACTTGACGGTACCGTCAACCAGAGCGAACAGGGTGTCATCCTTGCCGATACCAACGTTGACACCGGGATGGATGTGGGTGCCTCTCTGGCGAACCAGAATGTTGCCAGCCAGAACGAACTGACCGTCTGCACGCTTGACGCCCAGGCGCTTTGCCTCGGAGTCACGGCCGTTCTTGGTGGAACCTCCGCCCTTGTGGTGAGCGAAGTACTGAATACCAATCTTCAGCATGGTGTTACACCTCCAAAACTTCGATAAAATCAGAATAATCTTCCTGCAGGTTGATCAGAGTGACCATCATACCGGCAAGCACTGCCTGAACGGTCTCTTCCTCATCGCAGGACTTGGGGAGCTTCAAGGTGATTCGGGCTTCATCCTCCCCTACCCGAACCTTGGCCTTCGCGCCGCACACATCATTGATGGTGGCTTCGGCCATTGTAACAACGGCACTGACGTAGGCACAGACAATGTCCTTGCCACGCTCTTCATAGCCGCTGTGACCGGAAACAGTGAATCCTGTGATTCGCTCGTCCTCGGTAAAAAACTCGCATTTAATCATATTAATTACAGTGCGATCTTGGTGATTTCCACCTTGGTGTAGGGCTGACGATGGCCGATGTGCTTCTTCTCGCCCTTCTTAGCCTTGTACTTGATGATGTCGATCTTCTTGCCCTTGCCGTTCTTGACGACCTTAGCCTCGACAGCTGCACCCTCAACAACGGGAGCGCCGATCTTGGTGTTCTCGCCGTCCAGCACTGCCAGAACGGTGTCGAACTTGACGGTAGCCTCAGCCTCAGCGTTCAGCTTCTCGATGAACAGGACATCACCCTCAGCAACGGTGTACTGCTTGCCACCAGTTACGATAACTGCTTTCATTTTCTTGTTTCACCTACTTCATTTTTGTAGACTCGCTCTTGGGGCGGGTGCATTTTGGACACACCAACTTCAGCCCCTTCAATGCGGCTCGTCCATTTTACCATCGTGACTATAAAATGTCAAGCATTATTTCAAGCTTTTTCTTGCGTTTTTTTCGTAATTTTGCTATACTCTTTTACACAGAAACGGGCAGAATAAAACACAGATTTTCGCGAGGTGATTTCATTGAAAAACAAGTACTGGATTTTGATTATCGGCGCGGTTCTGGCGCTGTGCGTTGTGCTGGTTCTGCTGCCCCCGCAGGACACACCATCAGAATTGGCACAAATCAAATACGGCAGCAAGACCACCACCGTCGATCTTCATGTCGATCAGGAAATGGTGTTTGAATCTGCCGACGGCAGCTACAACGCGGTTACAGTCAAAGACGGAAAAATTGCCGTCACCGAAACCAACTGCCCCGACCAGTATTGCGTTCGGCAAGGTTTCTGCAACAGCGGTGAGCAAATCGTATGTCTGCCCCATAAATTGGTGATCTCTTTCATCGGCGAAAGTGAAATTGATGGATTTGTGGGATAATTTTTCAAAAAAGTTCTTGACAAATAGCGACCGAGTATGTATACTAACTAAGTGCTTCGGCAGAAGGTAAATATGGACGATTAGCTCAGCTGGCTAGAGCATCCGCTTGACGTGCGGAAGGTCATAGGTTCGAGTCCTATATCGTCCACCACCTTAATTTTATACGATGGACGATTAGCTCAGCTGGCTAGAGCATCCGCTTGACGTGCGGAAGGTCATAGGTTCGAGTCCTATATCGTCCACCAAAAAAGAACTCCATCCATTCGGATGGAGTTCTTTTTTCGTGTCCGATGGACTCGAACCGATCTAAATGCAGATGTCCGGTGGACATCTGCAGCCACCAGTTCAAAAACTGGTGGCTGCCTTAATTTATTCGAGTCCTATATCGTCCTTTTACGATTCAAATTTCAGTTTGTGGGGATATTTTTATTGTGCGATTGCCACTGGCAATCGACCTATTTTGATTCGCTGCGCGGAGCACCACCCCGCAGGCAATTCGTGCCTGACTGGCCGGCAGGTGTCGACACACCATTGAGCCC
>JBGVFB010000089.1:0-7091 GCA_045120675.1 Faecousia sp.
CGACGTGGGAATCTCCAGCACCGCAGCACGAAGAAATAGAAACCAATTAACATCGAATATTCAAGATTTACAATGTTAATCGGTTATTTCCGTATCAGATCGCGAAGCAGGAGATTGCCACGTCGCATGGCTAGTTTCCGCCATGCTCCTCGCAATGACAGTGGTAGTCGGCAGCTGTCAGCGAAGAACCAACAGTGCGATAAACATCAATTTATATCAAAAGAGCCTTCCGTTTGTACGGAAGGCTCCTCGTTTATCAGGTATCGGGGGTAATTGGCCCATCGGGGAAATAAATGTTGATATCGCATTCACCGGTCACACCGGGCACCTCACCCTTGTTGGTATACTGCCACATCTGGATCTTGTAGGGAAAATTCATCCGCTGGGTATAGGCCGCCAGCCAGAATTCGTAATCCTTCAGTTCCTCCAGATTCAGATACTTCCAGGACTGGGTACGGTTGAAATAAACCATGGTACGGTAGCCCGAAGCTTCAATCGTCTGCAAAAAGGCCAGCGTGCAGTCGGTCAGAATGTCCGGATCACGCATATCCGCCGTGCGGGCATTGGCACTGCTCACATGCTCCCAGTCAAAAACCACGGGCATGGTGATGTGCTCCCTGTAGGGCTCCAGCTGTTCCAGCACAAAGTAGGCTTCCTCTTCCGCTTCCTCCGGTGTAATGGCCTGAGAAAAGAAGTACACACCCACATCCAGTCCTGCCGCAATGGCGCCGTCCAGATTGGCAGTCGCATACGTATCAACGTTGAGTCCACCCTGTTCATAGCCGCGGTAACCCAGACGGATCATTGCAAAATCCACACCGGATTCCTTCACCTGTTCCCAGTCGATCAGCTTCTGCCAGTGGGACACGTCAATGCCGGTAACGCTGTTGCCGTCACGCAGCTTCAGGTAGCGGCCCTCGTACTGAAAATCCAGAGAGCCAAAGGGGTTTTCCTCCGGAGGCGGCAGCGTGGGTTCCGGCTCCGTGGGTGGTTCCGTCGGTGCTTCCGTCGGCGGCTGGGTGGGCGCAGGCGTGCCCTCCAACAGACTGGGCAAGCCCAGCAGCGTCACCGCAATCAAAGCCGCAGCCAGAACCAGCGCTGTGGCAACCAGCGCTTTTGTCAGCGGAGAATTTTTGTTGTTCTTCGTTTCCATGGTGCGGCTCCTTTCGGGCATTTGGTTCAGTATACCACAAATTTCACCATTCGCCAAGAGTCAGTTTTCTCCAGCAGAAAAAACGCGCGGTGCATACCGCACCGCGCAAGCTCATTTGCTGTAAACTTTTTCTTTCATCCGCCAGACCAAACCCTTCGGATAGAAAAACCGCAGTTTTTCATCCGCCAGCTTAAACTCCACCACCTGCGCCATACGCAGTTCGCCATCCAGATTGATGGGACTTGCCTTGTCGCAGCGGATTTTCAGTTCTTTTGTCCGCAGATGGCGCACCAGCTGGGGCAATTTCGCATAGCGGCCATCCTTATATTTGCCGATGACCACGGGGACCTGCACTCTGGACACCTTCTTGACCAGCAACACATCGAGCCACCCGTCGGCAGGGTCTGCCTCCGGCACCGGATTGAAACCGCCGCCGTAGTAACGACCGTTGCAAACGCAGACAAAGGTATGTTCATCATCGATGGTCTCGCCGTTCACTTCCACGATGTAATGCTCTGCGATGCCTTTTACCACGTTGACCACAGTGGAAGCTGCGTAGGCACGGAAGCCCTGCAGCAGCGGAATCCGTTTGTAGGAAGCAACATCGGTACCGATACGGGCATCCAGACCCACGGAGCAGATATTCAGCGCCAGATCGCCGTTGCAGCGGATCATGTCAAACTCCGCCACTTCCGCGTCCAGCAGCCGTTCCAGATCAAAAAAGGCCTTCGGCTCATTGAACAGCTTCACGAAGTCGTTGCCGCTGCCGCCGGAGAAAACCGTCACCGCCGCATTGGGGTAACCTGCCGCGCCTGCTGCCACCTCATTCAATGTGCCATCGCCGCCGCAGGCATAGATGCGCACCGCTTCGCCGGTCCGGGCAGCTTCCCGTGCGATACGGGTGCACTCACCAGGTGCTGAGGATACCTCAATGCGGTAATCCAGTCCTCTGGCGCTGCAGATATCGTGGATGGTAACACTATACTCCTTCGTCCGGTCGCGGCTTCCCGCCGCAGGGTTGATGATAAAAAGATGCTTCACGTTCAACGCTTCTTTCTCTGGTTATCCGTAAACATATAGTAGTCGCACTTGATCTTGCCGTTGTAGAATTTACGCTTCTTGTCGGCCCGCTTGCCGAAATAATGCTCAAACTCCGGCTCGGAGGTGATGACGTACTTTTTCCACTCGTTGGCAAACTTGAAGTGACGGCCGAGGGCGCTGTACAGCCGCTGTGCGCTCTGCTGCTCCATCATACGCTCGCCGTAGGGAGGATTGCAGACCATGATACCGGCGGGTGCGGGCAGATCCATCTTGGTAGCATCGCCGTCGCGGAACTTGATGCAATCGGCAACGCCTGCCTTGCGGGCATTGGACATGGCAAGAGATACACAGGCAGGGTCGGAGTCAGAGCCCAGAATCTGATAATTGCCCTTGAATTCCTTATCCTTTGCTTCGGTTTTCACCTGATCCCAGACCTCTTTCGGCATCCAGGGGAATTCCTCAGCCGCAAAATGCCGGTTCAGGCCGGGCGCACGGTTCTTGGCAATCAGAGCGGCTTCGATGGGAATGGTACCGCTGCCGCAGAAGGGATCCCAGAAGAATTCACGGCCACGGTAGCGGGTCAGCTGGATCATACCGGCAGCCAGCGTCTCGTGCAGAGGTGCATCGTTGCCGACGGCGCGGTAACCGCGCTTGTGCAGGCCCTGACCGGAAGTGTCCAGAGACAGGGTCACCTGATCGTTCAGGATGGTGAAGTGCAGCTGGAACTTGATGCCGGTTTCCGGGAGCCACTGCACACCGTACTTTTCACCCAGACGGCGGGACGCAGCCTTCTTGATGATGGCCTGACAGTCAGAAACGCTCATCAGCTGAGAATTCAGGCAGTGGCCCTTCACAGGGAACTGGCCGTCCTTGGGGATATAATCTTCCAGATTGGCATGGTAAACACCCTGAAAAAGTTCTTCAAAGGTCTTTGCGGTAAACTGCGCCAGCACCACCATGACGCGCTCGCCGGTGCGCAGGCAGATATTTGCCTTGGCCAGCGCGATTTCATCGCCGGTAAAGAAGACGCGGCGGTCTTCCACACGGACATTTTCAAGGCCCATCCGGCGCAGTTCGTCACCGGCAAGACCTTCCAGGCCGAACAGCGTCGGCACGATCAATTGCATATTCTTCATAAATCCTCCATTAAGGGATAATCTTCTTGGGCTTCAAATACCGCTCCTGCTCGGAAAAGACGCAGCCGCAGTATTTCTGAACGTAAAAATCATGCTCCCGGGCAAAGGTTTGACCATCCCGGAAATAGGGACGGAAATCCCGGTACAGGAACTGCACACCGTATTCATGGGCGGCCCGCTCCGCCACCTCTCTCATCAGCTCGTGGTTCTGATAAGGACTGATGAACAGGGAGCTGGTAAAGCTGTCAAAGCCGCCTTCGGCTGCCTGTCGGGCCGTTTCAAAAAGGCGCATTTCGTAGCACTTGATGCATCGTCCGGCGATATCCTCAGCCACTTCCCGCACAAAGGGCCGCAGGCCGTAATCGTCCCGTTCAATCAGGGGCAGCGCGATTACACCCGCATAGTCGCGCACGCAGTTGCGGCGGGCACGGTACTCGGTGAAGGGATGGATATTGGGATTGTACCAGAAGCCGGTAACTTCGATTTTATCGCCGCGCAGCACCTCAATGGGCTGATTGGCACAGGGCGCACAGCAGATGTGGAGTAAAGTTTTCATATTCCCTCCATTTTAATAAACCTTGTAGGGTATTATATCATGGGTATTTTTCCATTTCAAGGTATGGATTTAGACAAAATATAGCCCTTTCTTCCGAAAGGGCTATACAAATTATCGAATCACGGCCTTGACACCGTCTTGATAGACTTCCGTGATTTCCACGTTGCGGATCTCATTGTGCAGATTCTCGCCTTCGGCATACACCTTCACATAATTGGGTGCATGTCCGGTGAAAAATGCGCCGTCCTTTTCTTCAAACAGTACCGCGTGGCAGGTTCCGATCAGATTCTGCCGGTATTCACGGCTCATCTGCTCCGCAACGGCAATGGCGGCGCGGCTGCGGGCTTCCTTGGTTTCATTGTTATGCTGCCCCGGCATTTTGTCCGCAGGGGTTCCCGGCCGGCGGGAGTAGGGGAAAATGTGCATGTCCGCAAAGCCACACTTGCGGATAAATGCCAGACTTTCCGCAAATTCCTCCTCGGTTTCGCCGGGGAAGGCCACGATCATATCCGTAGTCACGGCGCAGCCGGGGAAATGGGCTTTCAGACGCTCCACACTTTCCAGATACCGTGCGGTATCGTACTTGCGCTTCATTCGCGCCAGAACCGTATCGCAGCCGGACTGCATGGACAGGTGGAACTGGGGGCAGAGATTCTCATACTTTTTCAGCCGCAGGCAGAAATCCTCCGTCACAATCCGCGGTTCCAGACTGCCAAGACGCACCCGAACCTCGGGAACTGCGGCGCAGAGGGCTTCGATCAGATCGGTCACGGGAGGCTTTCCGGGCAGATCCACACCCCAGCTGGCAATTTCGATGCCGGTGACCACGATTTCCTTGTAGCCCCGCGCAGCCAGATCTTTCGTCTGCTCCACCGCCAGATCCAGCGGCGCGGAGCGGATGGGGCCGCGGGTATAGGGAATGATACAGTAGGAGCAGAAATTGACGCAGCCGTCCTGCACCTTTACCATGGCACGGGTACGCTCTTCCAGACCGCCTGCGGGCAGTACTTCAAATTCCCGACGGCGCAGCGCATTGTCCACGCACTCGCCATGGGTGCGGCTGCGCACCGCTTCCAGCAGCAATCGCAGGAACTCCTCACGGCCGCCGCTGCCGCCAATCACATCAATGCCCATTTCCCGCAGCTTTTCAGATGCATGCTGGGGGTAGCAGCCACAGACCGCCAGCACCGCCTCCGGATGGTTCTTCTGGCAGCGGCGGATGATGGCGCGGTTTTTCTTGTCCGCAACGGCTGTGACGGAGCAGGTATTGATGACGTAACCGTTGCAGGTTTCGTCAAAAGCACCGATTTCGTGTCCCATTTCCAGCAGAATCCGCTCCATTGCTTGCGTTTCGTACTGGTTTGTCTTGCAGCCGAGGGTGTAAAATGCAAATTTCATAGTTATTTTCACCAATTAAAGAAATCATATTTTGTAAGAATCGTCAATCCCGTCAATTGAAAAAATTGCAGAAATTGGTATAATACCTTCCATACCGAAGTAAGTCACCGGAATTGACCGCCCCCATTATACACAAAAAGACACGATTTGTACAGAGGGAGCGTTTCGTGCACGGTGTACCTTTGCAGGATTCCGTTCATTCAGATGTTCGGATTTTTCGTGTCCCCGTTTCGGGTCCGCACACATCACATGGAAGGTCGGTGCAAGAATGTGCCGAAGCGGAGCGATCTCCACTTCCACGGAAAAGACCGCACAGCTTTGGTAAGGCCGGTTTCCGGCTGATTTATATGGTATCTGCTAAACGGCAGATATCATATAAATTCTCTTGAATATGGCTCTACGAGCACCGTCCTGGGAATACCCGGGGCGGTTTTTCTTTTTCGCACGCTCTAAAAACTCTTCCTTCGCAATTTGGATGGATCTTTTGTCCCAACTCTGCATTATGAAAATCCCACAATACACAAAGTATTCCGAAATTTTCATAACTTGATTTAGAACAAAATCTCTCGCCCAAATCATCAAAAAAGAGTTTCCAGAGTGTGCTTTTTGTTTTACTCTAATTCGTGCTTGAGGTAGTTCAGCACCCGTTTTTTATCCGCCGACCAGAGTGGTGCCACCAGATCCCGCTTGGCGCCGTCACCGGTGATCCGGTGAACCACAACCGATGGCGGTACCTGTTCCAGACAAGTTTTCAGCCAGAGGGCATATTCCTCCAGTTCCAGACATTGAAATTTTCCCGCCAGATAATCTTTTTCCAGATCCGTCCCACGCAACACGTGGAGCAGATGGAATTTTACACCGTCCGTACCCGCCGCTACCACCGCGGCAGTGGTCTGCGCCGCCATTTCTGCGGTTTCCCCAGGAAGTCCCAGTATGATGTGGGTCACCACTTCCACACCTGCTTCTTTCAGGCGGCGCACCGCGTCGAAATAAACGTCGTTTTCATAGCCCCGACGGATGTAACGGGCGGACGCTTCATGGATGGTCTGCAGCCCCAGTTCCACGGAAACCGGCTTGATTTTGTTGATCTCCCGCAATAATTCCACGATTTCAGGCTCCAGACAATCGGGCCGCGTGCCAATGGCAAGACCCACGATCTCCTCCGGCGCAATTGCGTCGTAATAGAGCTGCCGCAGACGGGACACCGGCGCGTAGGTATTGGAAAAAGACTGAAAATAGGCGATATATTTGCCACCTTTGTTCTTGGCGCTGACCCTTCGCTTTGCCTGTTCCAGTTGATGTGCCACACTGCCGCAGGTAACTTCGGCAAATTCTCCGCCGCCGTAGGCGGAGCAAAAGATGCAGCCGCGGGTATCGATGCTGCCATCCCGGTTCGGGCAGGTAAGGCCTGCATCGATGGACAGCTTGTATACTTTACAGCCAAATTTGCGCTGATAATGGGTGTTCAGTGATGTGTACATCCTGCAAACCTCCTCCCGTTTTCTTTTCAGTATACCACGTCATTGCATGCAGAGCAATGATGCAAATTTCAGTTTGTCGGCGAGGGCCGACGACCAACGCGTGCCTGTCTGGCCGGCAGAAATCGATACACCATTGGGCCCACCCGATTCGTTACTGCAACACAAATTCCAGCTTGTCGGGCGGTAGGGGCCGCCGGCCAATTCGTGTCTAAACGTTGTACAAAATCCAAACTTATCTCCCGATACGATAAATAACGCTTCGAATCGGGCAGTCATGTTTGGTGATTGCCGGATTACCAGTCACGCATTGCCGGCCGGGGCATCCC